>NZ_JBALEO010000082.1:0-126372 GCF_036918015.1 Nostoc sp. | reverse complement strand
ATCGCCTCTCCCTGAAAAACTAGTTCTTTTATACTACTTTGGGAATTTCAAAATGGGGGTTAATACTCTATTTATTTCAAAATGAGAATTGCTGCAAAATACATCAAAGTATGCCAACTGAGTAGTCACAATTTTAGTGCCAGACATAGATGCCAAAGTAGCGGAAGCCAATAGCAAACTTCGATCCGCATCCATAAAAGTATCCATTGAGCGACGGGGAAACAAACTTTGGTTAAGGGCGAATGGCACTAAGAAAAGCCGAAACGCTTGTGGTTTTATGACAATTTTGAATACTCTATACTCTGCTAACTGCCTTTTGTATCGCTAGGTTAATTCAGGAAGATGTTCCTTACCTAGATTTGACAACCTACGGACTTTGCATTGGCAAACAACCTGGTGAAATCGAGTTTTCTACCCGCGATCCGATGACCATTTGCGCTACTAAAGATAAACCTCATCTATGTTGAAACCTAGAGTTTTTTAAAAGATATATTTATGTAGGTTGTGTGGAGTGAAACGCAACCCAACATTACCACCAAATTTTATGTTGGGTTACGCGATCGCTGCACCCAACCTACAAAACTACGGTTCTCAAGGTAGACGAGATTTAAAGAGTTTATTAACTTGATAGTTACCTATTTATAAGGAAAATAACGACAGCTTAGTTTCTCTACAATATTAAGCTGAACTATTTTAAAAAGAAATAAAAATTAATTTTGTTCGTGTTTGATTACTATATTAGTTGGTATTCTCCTCAATAAGTTGGTATTATCTTAATTAGATTACACAGATACACTTATCCATTTGGAAAAACGCAAATCTAACAAGAGGTTTGCGACTAACTTTGGCGTCAAGATTCATTAGTTTTTAATATGAGTTATTAAAAACTAGCTATTTAGTAGCGTTCTGTAAGGAGTTGAAAGTTTAACCATAGAACCGATTTTCTTTTTATCTAACAGGATATATTGTCAAATTGCTCAATTTTGGCAATAACCATACTAATTTTTGTTGAGCAAACAGCTTTGAGCAAAACTATCTAATTGTTTCAATATTCAATAGTAAACGGAGAAATGTTTTATGCGTTTTACCCGCCAGTTACCCATTGCGTCTTTAATACTATCGATACTGGTTATATGGCAGCCTACTTTAGCTGACTCCAGGAGCAATCTTCCCTGGGGTCGAGAAGAAAAAACACCTTCTCTCTGGGATAAAAATAAGTGTCTTGGAGGGTTTTCAGCAAGTTTTCGCTTGGGTGGAGAACTCAATAATCCAACCACGTATAACTTGCAAAACCTGAAGAATTTGCGAGATGCTTTAAAAAAACAAAATCCAGCATTAGTTACTGAAATCACTGTCAGCTTTCAAACAGGCTCAGGGCCACGAACAGAAACATACTATGGAGTTCCCCTATGGGAATTGATTAATAATCCGAAAGCCGGAGGTGGTCTAAAATCTGGGAATTCTGGGGTGAATTCTAAAAACTCTTTTCTGAGGCAATATGTTCTAGTTGATGCCACAGATTGCTATGGTGCAGTCGTAGCTATTGGTGAAATTCAACCTAACTTTGAAGGGAAAACAGTGCTAGTTGCATATGAAAAAAAAGGTAGTGATGGTAAAGTCGTGCCTTTAATAGATGAAGGATTTGCTCGTTTAGTAGTTCCAGGTGACAAAGCTGGAGGTCGTTACGTTAGTAATGTGAGAAATATCGTCATATTATCTGCTCCTGCTTCTCCTTTGAAACCAAAATATTTCTGAAAACCCGTCTGATTTCGGTAGAGCATCTCCAACTTCAAGAGGGAAAACAAGCGATCGCTATGATTAAAGCGTCGGATGTCATAATTGCTACAGAATAGCTCGAAATGAGTAGATAAGTTGTGGCGATCTGCTTATAGAGCGATCGCTACGACTATACAACTATTTACGAATTTTCCGAGCAAGAACTACTACCACACACCAGACAAGAAGGATCGTGATAAGAATGTCGTTTGGCAAATTCCATTCGCATCAAGTCGATTGTCAGCAGTTGTGACAATAGGGGTTGACTAAACTTAGTAATCAGCTTTATTACTTCTAATGCACTAAGACAAGCTAGTGTCCCAGAAACAGCACCGATAACCGCAAACCCACGCTGATTCCAATCTGGCTTTTCTGGGAACAAGCATGATAGACAAGGAGTGACACCAGGAATAATCGTCGTCAGGTAAGCTTCCATTCCGTCCATTGCAACTTCCACCATTGGTTTTTGCCAGCGCACGCAAGCCTGATTGAGCAAGTTCCGCTCTGTGAAATTGTGGGCGCAATCAACAGCTATATCAGCAGATTGCACTAAAGAGTCTACGTTCTCTTTTGTAACGTAATCATGAACTGCTTCCACTCGAATATCAGGATTAATAGCTTGCAGAGTTTCTCTGGCTTTGAATACTCTTGGCTTACCTACCCAATCATTTGTCATCAGAACCTGACGATTCATATCATCTAGCCGTAAGTCACCACCCCGAACTAGGATTAGCCGCCCAACACCCGCTACTGCCAAATAAAGCGCTGATGTACCGCCTAATCCCCCTACACCTGTAACCAAAACCGTTGCGGACTTCAAGCGCTTTTGTGCTGCTTCTCCAAAATTGGGAAGCATCATTTGGCGGTGATAGCGTTCTAACTCACTGGGTGTTAAGTTCATCGCTTTTTATCTCTTTATCAGTCGTAAAATCTACCACCTAGTTGGTAGCAAGTATTGTATTTGTCTATACACTTTTCTAATTTAGTACCTGTAAAGTTGGTATTTATTCCAGGCACCATTAAGAGAGCTATGTGCAAATATAGCGATTGTTGCTCTTTGTCCTGGGTTGAATGCCCAATGAAATAAACCCTACAGCAAAGCTGTGGGGTCTTTGAGGTATATTGCTTTCTGGTGAGATATACAGGAATGGCTGATGCAGGAATCAGTACGGCATCTATAACTACTGCCTTTGGGTTGGGATTTATTCCCCTTCTAGTGCGCGATACGACTTGGTGATTCTCAAAGAATACTTGGAACAATCACCAGTACAGCAGTTTATCAAAATCTTGGGACATCGGAAGCGTGCGATCGCAATCCTATGCAGATATTTGGTGATGTGGCTAATAGACTAAATAGCTTTGGTTTAGCTTATCTACATATTATTGATAGGAAAGTTGTAGTACAGAGTTACCTACCCAATCACTTTACAGGGGGCAGTTTGATTGCCCCCCTTAATAGAATCTCAATAATTACTTTAGCCTACGGCAATAATTACGTCTGATGATTTAATTATGGCGTGCTGGTTTCTATCCCATAATGATTGGCTGAAGTGGCAATACCAGCACCAAATGGGGTATTAGCGAAAGCGCTACCATAAGCTCCCGAAACGGAAACATCATTATTACTACCAGTAAAGTAAGAGTGTGCATAGCTCAAAGCAAAAGTTAAGTTTTGGTTGGGCTGGAATGCTAATTGAGCTAAAGCACCATAACTACCGTCAAATAGACCTGCACCAGCACTGGGATCGTTAGCTCTTCTAGCAAGATAACCTCCAGATAAAGTAATCGCGTCGCTCAATTTAAAGATGGCGCTGACTCCTGAACCTGTATTACTAGCAGAACCTGTGTTACTGGCGCGGTAAATAGGGGAGAATCGACCAAACCGCGAAAGAGATCCAATCGGGGTTGAGGACAACAAAGGGTTAATAGTGTTGAAGTTGTCGTAAAACTCCCCACCAATAGCATCAACAATCACATTGATTTTGTCACCTACCGGGAAGCGATAATATAATTTGCCTAGTACAATAGTGTTGTCGTTGTTCCCGTCCCACGATACACGGGTCATGTTTGTACCTGTGACTGCCCCACTAAAAGCTGTGGTGTTGTTCGCTTCTAAACGGGTAAATAACTGGTCTTTGCCAGTGAAGCTACTAATTAGATTCAAGCGGATGCGATCGCTGAAAATCGCATTGTCCTGAAGCCTTCGTCCACCCGATGCTGTATACTCGTTAGCTCTTGCAGCCTCTCTAGCTGTACCCGCAGGAGCTGCTTCAATTCTTCTCCAGCGATCGGAATCTAGCGCTCTATCCCCACCAAACACACTCCCAACCGAGAAAATTATTTCTGCATTTAACTTGGTAGTAGTCGAAAATTGTTGATTTTCCAGATTTGCATTACGAGCTTCCAACCCATCTATCCGTCCGCGTATTTCAACTAGTCCATCAGCGAATTCTTCTTGCAATTTTCGCAAGGTTTCTAAGTCTTCTTTTGTGACTAAATCTGCTGTGCTAGTAGCAATCAATTCATTAACCCGATTCAGACAAGCGTTAAGACCTGCGGCAAACTCATAACGAGTCATTGCCCGATTTCCTTGGAAGCTGCCATTAGGATATCCAGCTATACAACCGTAGCGCTCAACTAAAGATTGTAAAGCCTGGAAAGCCCAATCTGTAGGTTGTACATCAGATAGTTGAGAGACTGAAGTAACCTGACTCATGACTGAGTTCGGATTTTTGCTGCTGCGATCGTTGAACTGCTGGCTCTGGTCAGATAAAGTAACGTCGATAGGTGCAGTCAAAACAGCTTGATTATCTGTTTGAGCAACCACACCTTCTTTTGCCTGTAACTGAATAGTCTGCATATCTGCTGGAATAGCTGATGCACCTTGAGCATTGATCAGACTAACTGCTAATAAGATTGGAGCAATCAACAATGAATTATGTAAAAAAACAGACATTAACCTCACACCTCAAATACTATTAGACCAACTTGATTACTAAAGTTGTTGGTACTAAAAAACACCCGATGCACTATTATTACCAGGTTTTTAGATTTTTACCATATAAGTTGGTAAAAATCTGACAAAATTTAGTCAGTAACGGCGCAGTCGTTGGTAACAGTCAGTTATAAGTGCTAATCTGTGATTTTTTACCAGTTTTTTTGGTTACTAGGTCGCTAGATTGGTAAATTATGAATTGATTAAGAAAAAATGCTTGAGAGACAGTTAAGTAAGCAGACGCAATTAAATATAAGATGTCATTGCGAGCGGAACGAAGTGAAGCGTGGCAATCTCAGTCTTTGCGATTGCTTCACTTCCTACCCAACTCTTGGAGAGGCTGCGCCAACGGGAACGCCAAGGGCGAACGCAATGATGAACTATCTTATATTTATTTAGATCCACCTACTTAACCAAATAATTACTAATTCATAATGGGCTACGTCCCGCTGCGCTAACCTCATTCATAATTAGGCATAAATCACGTAATTTTATACAATCCCGAAAATGCGAGCGAAAATAAGAGATACAGAGATTTTCTTTGATGTGGAAGGTTCTGCATTAGTAGTGGATGGCGCGAGCATCTGCTCTAAACCTGTGGCCTTTCTAATTCACGGTGGGCCTGGTGCAGATCATACTTCCTTCAAACCAACCTTCTCGACTTTAAGCCAAAAACTTCAACTAGTCTATTTTGACCATCGCGGTCAAGGAAGGTCTGCTCGTGGACCTAAAGAAACCTATACTCTAGACAATAATGTTGAAGATATGGAAGCGTTGCGCCAACACCTTGGTCTGGACAAAATCGTTGTGATTGGCGGTTCTTACGGTGGTATGGTGGCTCTGACTTATGCAGTCCGCTATCCTCAGAATGTCTCTCATCTGATTGTGATTGCCACGGCAGCCCATAGTGGCTTTTTAGAACGGGCTAAGGAAATCCTCGCATCAAAGGGAACTGAAGAACAAAAAACAAGCGCTCAACGGCTTTGGGATGGAAACTTTGAAAATGAAGAACAGCTAAGACAGTATTTTCAAGTGTTGGGATCAATGTATTCGCTAAAATATAATCCCACCACCTCAGCCATTGCTTGGCAGCGGAATATTCTCTCAGTTGATGCGATTAATGTTGCTTTTGGCGGTTTCCTCCGCAACTACAATATTCTTGACCAGTTACACAAAATTAACGCACCTACTTTAGTGATTGCAGGTCGGCATGACTGGATTTGCGCCCCAGAATTTTCTGAAGAAATTGCTCAGGCAATTCCTAATGCAGATTTGAGAATTTTTGAGAATAGCAGTCATTTAATCCGCGCAGATGAGCCTGAAGCACTTTTGGATGCGATCGCGGGTTTCTTGGTTTACAAACGTTAGAGTAATATCATGTCCGGCTAATTAGTTATAATTCCCAAATCTATGCAGAAAGCTCTTGGCGTACCCCTACAGCTAGGTGCAGCGTTTCGTAGAGAAGCGATCGCAGTCTCAACCGACTCTTAATTAGCGATCGCTCTCTCACCCACTACAAGCAGGAAAACCTATGCTGAGAAATTCACGATTAATTCTGCAACACCTTTTTATTACTGCCCAAAGTTTCATTGATAGCCGTGATTAATAACTCATTTAAAGGGATTCCCGCTGCTTTTGCCATAGAGGAAATTACACTTTTGGGTGCAAAAGAACAATACAACCCGGCTTCTAAAAACCAAGGTTCTCCCTTTGGGTCGATGCGGAAGTCAAATAAACTGTAATGACGACAACCCAAAGCCTGATGACACTTCTTAGCAACTTGCTGAACCTTTTCGGTAATCGGGTCGTTAGGGTCTACAATCCAAGACTTCTTATTATCTTTAGCAGCAAAACCCAAGTTGCCATCGTCCGTTTGTTGGAGTTTATCAGCATGGTTGCGGATGGGTTTGGAATGGGGGTCTAACAGATATTCTTCAAGGGGTAAACCCATTAGTTCCCCATCTCTGACAATGATACCGCATCTGACTTCTCGACCGAGTTCGATAAATTCTTCTACAATGACCTCCGAAGCATATTCAAATGCTTGCTTCAAAGCCGTGTCATAATCAGTAACATCTTTGACTAAGGCCATCCCTAAAGAGTTATCGGAACTTACAGGTTTAACGATCGCTGGAGGTGTAATTGTCGGAACGTCTCCTTGGCGAAGCAGTTCTCCACGAGGCACTTTTACCCCTGCGGCTTCAACAATTGCTTTAGCTCTGCCTTTGTGTGCTGTGATCGCCATGATATCTGGAGTATTGCCTACATAAGGGATCTTCAGCAGGTCGAATAGGGCGCGGTAGTGAGTCATTCCAGGAATACAAAACATTTGTGGTAACACGAGGTCAATGTTTTGGGCTGTTATAAACTCTATGGCATCAAACAGAGTCATCGGTTTGTTATCAGCAATGTCTTCCGGGCTGAGGGAAGGAGGAAATCGCCACTGGCGATCGGGTGTGATGTATGCAATCTGAAAGTCATAGTGCGATCGATCTGCCGTTGCCGCGAGACAGTCTTGGGCATAAAGGCGTGACAAATCACAGTAAAAATCATTATATGCAGACCCAACTAAATGAAGGATACGAAGTACTGACATTATTCATCTTCCTATATAGTATTAGAATTTATGTGGCGGTTCTCAGTTGAGTGGGCTATAAGAACCCCACCCCCAACCCCTCCCCGCAAGCGAAGAGGGGGCTATGATCTGCTGAATTATTCTTCAGTTACGAATTACGAATTACGAATTACGAATTATTTAATCGCCACCTAATTCCACCAGTTTGCCAATATTGAAGTCTATTTTTACCCATCCTTTGAGTTGTTGCAGATTCTTCAGCAAAAGCAAGGGAATCTGCCAATGATGCAAAGTCAAAAATGGTATGGGGTCATCAAGACTATAAATAGCATCAGTGCCCCGCAATAGGGTATTAACCGATGTTTGCAATTGTTTCCAGGAACGAATACCAGTTAGTCGCCAGATTTCGTGATATAGGAAGTAAGTGGGCTTGCTACTTGCTAGGGGTTCCAGAGGTGCAGCTAGGGGAGTTTTACCCAGATAAGCATCTGCAACGCCAGGGTGATTGTAGAACATTGTAATTGCCGAATGGGTACGGGGATTGCATTCAATGGCGTAAACTGTACCGTCTTCAGCTTGGATAAAGTCGAAAGAAACTTGCCCAGTTAGCGCCAAACTCTTGACGAAGTGTTGCACCCATTGACGGATTTGGGGATTTTCGACGTTTTCATAGTTGATTTGAAACGCAGAAGAGTTTGAACAACAATGCAATCTTAATTCCCCATCCCGGACTGTACTATGTGTGCATAATTCCTTACCAGGAATAAACTCTTGCATAATCCAAGGATTTTCTGGACTTATGGGTAAACTGTTGACAAAGGCTGCTGTCTTCTCTGGGGTGTCGCAGGGAAGTTTGGTTAAATTTAAACGGCGAACGGAGTCGTAATCAATACTTTTAAGAATATATTTGCGGGTTTCTTGACTAAAATCGAAATTGATAACTTGTTGAGGATCTGTGATTTTAAACGATTTGGGGACAGATAAGCCAAGCGATCGCGCCCGATCGGTAAAGGCAAATTTATCATCCAACATCTTGGTTATATCTGGATCGAAGTGGAAAACTTCGCAGTATTCTGATAATACAGGCTTTGCTAAAGAGTCATAATAGCTAGCGACAGGACTGCATACAGGTACATAAACGTCAACCTTTTCTCGTTTGACGATTTCTACTAGCGCCTGGATATAGCCTTCTGGATCTTCTTGCGGAGCCGGAACTGTATAAAAACGACTCACCGCTTTTGAGAATCTATGACCAGACAACCAGTATTTGTTACCTTCAATCAAAATAACTCTGTGCCCTGCGGCATGGAAGGAGCGAGCAAGTTGCAATGCTTTAGTCATCTTGGCTCCACTTACCAAGATAGTTTGAGGATGAGCAGCTACGACAGCTTTTTTCGTAAACGGCGAACGCCTACGGCGGGGCGGGGCCCAACGCACAATGCCCCACAGCAAAGATATCAATACTATCAAAGCATTGAACGGCAATGCTATTAGTAATAATGTCAGAGTACCGAGAGTCTTGAATAGAGCTACTACCTTTATGCTAACACCCGTTGATGAGGTTGGAGATTGAGGCAGAGATAAAGAAATTGATTGTGCCATAATTTTTTCCTTTGTGTTTATTAGACCTCTTGCAAAAATCCTTGAATCACCCCTCCCCAACCCTCCCCGTATGTATTGGGGAGGGGGCAAGATTTCAAGTTTCCCCCCAATATATCGGGGGGATTAAGGGGGGTGTATTCGACTTATGCAAGAGGTCTATTGTAGAGACGTTGCATTGCAACATCTCTACAAACTTCATTACACCACGCGTCTAATTAGCGTTACACCATCTCGGATGGGTAATAAAACTTGCTCTACACGAGGATCGGCGGCGACAATACGGTTGAATTGAGCGATCGCTTCACCGTTGGCGGTGCGTTGTTCTGATGGTAAGTAAACTTGTCCCTGCAACAAAGTGTTATCCACACAGATTAAACCGTCGGGAGTCAGTAAGTTACTATCCAAAATGGTTTGGAAGTACTCTACATACTCTTTTTTATCCGCATCAATGAAGATCAGATCGAATACTTCTTTTCTGGCAGCCAGCTTGTGGAGTGTCTCTAGGGCAGGTGCTACTTCCACAACGATTTTTTCGCCGTGGGGAGACTCACTAAAGCAAGCTTGAGCAAATTCAGCAACGTAGGGATCTACTTCGCAACCGATAAGTTGTCCATCACTTGGTAATGCTTCTGCCATTGCTAAAGCTGAATACCCTGTGAACATTCCTACTTCTAGAATGCGCTTTGCTTTGGTGATATGAACAAACATTTTCAATGTCTGTCCTTCCAGATGTCCTGAGAGCATCTCGTGCTCTAGTTGACGCACTGTTTCCCCATCGCTGAAGCGTTTGCTCCAGTCTTCAAGGCTTGTTTTTCGCGCTAATGCTGTCAATGCGCTCGATTCGGGCGTGGTGTAATCATCCAAGTAAGGATCTAAACCCGCCGCTAATTGAACTGCCTGCCGCAAAGAATCTAATATCTCTACGGGAATGTTGTTTTCTTCTGCTAATTTGAGAGTTTGCTGTAGCTGGGCTACTAAGATACTGTGTGGCGTTATCGGTCTAGCTGTTTCTCGTCCTAAAACACTGGTCATATTTTCACACCCCCACTAACTTGGCTTCTTGACTTTCAATGTATGCGTCAACACCTTTGCCGCCACGAGGATATTTAGCACAAAGACGTTTGTGTTCAGCTAGGGCCGCATCAAGTTCTTCACGAGTCAAATCGTTGGCAAAGAAGCACTCACCAATGGGACAAGGCATAGCTGCACGTAGCTTTCCATCTCGTGTCAAGCTTATAGATTGGGTAGCATCCCAGAGCAAATCCCCATCTAGTAGAGGATGATCGAGTGATAAACCGATACGACTCATCAAGTCTAGGATGCGATCGCGCTCTCCTGTGGGAATATAGCCGCGTTGTGCTGCAATGGTTGCAGACAAAGCCATATCTATATTGACCGCATGACCATGATATAGAGGTATCTGAGGTGCTAATTCTAAGGTAGGACTCCAAGTATGACCGTAAGCGATGACGCGATCGAGGTCTAGTTCATGCAAGTTAGGAGTCTCTAACTCCAACATAGTTTTGATTGCCTCATAGTTGACTTTATGAGCAATCTCTTTAATTTCTGGTGTCGCATTCACGTGTCCAAAGTGAGTGGAAAGCAGTTCTTCGCCATATTCGTATAGCAGTTCAAAGACTTCAGAGTTAGAAACTACCGCAATTTTTACCAACTCTGCCATCCCATTGCGAACTTGAGCCGTTGGCAAGGTTTTCAAGAATGAGAAATCTAGGATCACTTTCAAAGGTGCATGATATGCTCCCAAGCGATTTTTCAACTTGCGATGATTAACTGCTACCTTAATCGCCACACCTGCATCGATCAAACCAATCAATGTGGTAGGAATGCGAATATAGTTGCTCTTGCGACGGTAAGAAGCGCAAGCAAACCCAGCTACATCAGTAACTAAACCACCACCAACAACTAAGACTGGTTCTTTACGAACTAAGCCGAAGTCCGAAAAAGCGTCAACAATTTTTTCAAAGGTTGCGAGGGTTTTAGCTGGCTCTGTAATGATGATCGGAAATACTGTCAGTTCAATGTCATAGTGTTTAAAATATGACCTGATCTGATCGCCATAAAGTTCATGAACATTGGCATCAATTACAGTCAGACAGCGACCAAATTTTGCGTAGC
Source organism: Nostoc sp. (assembly GCF_036918015.1). Classification (GTDB taxonomy): domain Bacteria; phylum Cyanobacteriota; class Cyanobacteriia; order Cyanobacteriales; family Nostocaceae; genus Nostoc. The sequence goes on along the minus strand of NZ_JBALEO010000082.1, from coordinate 115,288 downwards.
TATCTGCAATTTCTCTGTTTTCAATATCAAATGCACCGTTCACATAGACAAGACTAAAATCGATTTTTTCGTAACCTTGCACGTGAAACGCAGCTTCAGTAGCTTCAAATGATGCTTGAACTTTATTCATTGTGTTGCCCTTATTCCAATTATAAAGATTGTGAGATTTCGGTAATAATTGCGATTTACCCTAATGAATGCCAGCAAGCAACCATGCTCTTTACCCTTTCAGATAAAAGACAGGACAAAATTAGCTTTCAATCAAAAGCTAACGCTTATTACTGACTGGTAATGTTTTTAAACAACACCATTCATTTGAGTAAATTCTGTAGATGGGTTAACCTTTAATTCGGCATAACCTCAAACAAGTCAAGTAGAGCCACTAGCAATATATTGAAATAATATTTGCCTGCTTCTTCTGTGGATTATTGACTTTAATTTTGGGAAATTCATCTGAATTCAGATTTATTCCACTATATCTAAATCTAGTGGCTTTCCAACTGTACGATTCCGCAAAAAATCTAACCGAGATAACTGATTGTATCGTTGATCTCCCAGCTTCAATTTTAGATTAGAACCCTGATTAATCGTTATTTCGCTGTTTATGAGCATTAGTCTCAAACCTTATATTACTAAATTCTCTACACTCTCTTTGCTTCAGAATAACAGTGGACTTTTAGGAAGTTTATCTGAATTTTTATTAACTCAACTATATTTGTCTCTAGCAACTTTCCGATCGTTAGACCTTGCAAAACTCATATCTTAGTAAACTACTGATATTATTTATCATTGTCTATCTCCAGGCTGACATTTGATATTACAGGCATGATTAATCTTCATCTCGCTGTTTTTTGCATTAGTCTCAAACCATAAAATGGCTTAAAACAAAGATGACTCACTGCATTCTGTTCATAGTGTCAGTACATACCTCATCTTCAGTAAATTTACTGCTCAGTATTTAATATACATACTTCAGCAACCCCTGAAGATTCAGAATTTAAATATCTGAGCTAATGGTAACAAAAGTTTAACTTTTTTAAGGAACAGTTGTGTATGTTAGAGGTTTCTAAGTTTGCTTAAATTGCTTTGTTAGTCCTAAATTAAGGCTTTTCAGGCTAAACCAGCAAATATTTTACTAGTAGTTTACTGAAAAGCTCAACACAAATCATAACATTAGAATAATATAAATCATAACATTTGTAAATATATTTAAGTCAATCCACCATGCGAAGTGTACTGAATAACCGGGTATCTACAAAAAAATATGTCTAAAGATAGATATTTTATACAACAAGATATTTTATGCAGTAGCTATATCTAAGAGACATCTGGTGAATTTAATGATGCGTTGCGTTGCCCGAAATCCGTCGCTTTGTCGGTTCTAGATGCACGTACATACAATAGACATCTTGCAAAAGTTACTTTTACAAGGTGTTGGGGAAAGGGTAAGGGAAAATTCCATACCTTTACCCACTTCTGCAAGAAGTCTAATGTTTCACTTTTGCGTGCATGGTTCACGGTAAGAGATCGCGATTTACCGGATGAATTCAACAGTACACTAATTCACATATATAGCAAAATATTGCCGATGCGATCGCAAGTGGCGTAATCTAAGACATCATGGAACATAGGCTGTTTTATATCATATCTGCGTTGAAAACTGACAACGTTACTGTTGTGCTAGATAGCTGCCAAAGGGGGGAATCTGTGAGTGCGATCGCTTAGTGACTTTACAATATAAAAAGTTGAGTATTTCTAACAGGCAAAATTTATTTAAAAGGTAATTTAAATAATCTTAATATTTATAAATTCAAAAAACTAATAATTGCTGAAAAATTTAGCGGGATAAACTTATAAGTCTGCTTAACCGTTGTAGGCATATCCTTGTAAAATATGTAAACCAAGTACTAATTCCTAGTAGCTTAAACGTGTCTTCTATGGCAATATGGATGTCAGGAAATATATTGTCACAAACAATTGATAATCCAAAAAAGAAAAGAGCAGATAACAAAATTAGAAATTCAGTTTTCTTCAGAATTGTTTTGAATTTAAGAAAAAACGTTGAGGCAATTGCAATGTATATTACGTAAAATACGCTTTCATTAATATCTAAATAATCAGGAAAAACACTATCATGAATTAAGAAAAAGTCATCAAATAGTAACAAACAGGTTATTAGCCCAGAAAACAAAAAGAATGATGAATATTCTTTCGCTCCAATATCTTTTTTAAGTACTATGTAACTAAATAGACAGATTGATGCCGAAGAACACCAAAGTAATATACCAATATTTGAGAAAAATCCCAGATAAAAAGGCATATTCATGATGGCAGATGGATCTCTTGTCAAATTTTCTGTAGGTACATTAACTTTTAATTGCAGGAATAGTGAAATTAAAGAAAATGGAATGATTGTTATTAAAAATGTTAATAATAAAATTTTGATTTGATGAATATAGCTTGATTTTTGAAGAACTAAGTTTGTCATGGGTTTCTACTTTGATTATCTAGGACACTTCTTGCAGATTTTTAAGTATTGTTGTTGGATAACTGAATATCTGCTATGAAAGTATTATTTTTTGCTCGTGTAAAAATTACTAGTAAGGACAAATGGGGTGTGTGACTGATAGGCATACATTTAGGCATCAACCAGATATTTACTAAACATATTTCAGTATTCGTTGGGCAGCAAAGAGTATCATTTTGAACTTAGACGATGATTTGGTTAAGAAGTTAAATGTCAAATACTTGATTTACAAGGGTCTAGAATTAAGATAAGGTTAATAAAACAAAAGCAACAAGTTTAGATTATTTCATACAGCAAAAAAATATTCAAGTTATTTGTGTCTCAATTTTTTAAGTTTTGATGAAGCTGACTATCTTAAATGTGCATAATCTAGCTTAGTTATGGATGCTAAAGAATTGCTCAAGCGTTATGCTGCTGGAGAAAGAGACTTTAGTGGGATGAATTTGCAAGAGGCTGACTTGAGTGGAGCTAATCTGAGCGGGGCTAACTTAAGTCGAGCTAATCTATTGGCAGCTAATTTGAGTGAGGCTAATTTGAGTGGGGCTAATCTCAGTTATGCCAAATTGAGCCTGGCTAGGTTCATTGGTACTAATTTGGAGGGTGCTAATGTGACTGATGCTGAGATAATTGGCGCCATATTTGAAAATGCCAACCTCAAAGGGTCTTACCTTAGTGATTTCGGTTACATTAACAATGCCTTGTTCCAAAATACTATTGTTGGTGATGGTAGGATTATCGTCGGGCCAGAGATAATTCATGGATGAATATTCTGGGTTACTCTATCAGCCAATAGGAAGCTAATCAAATAAGAATTTTCATACAGCAGTTTTCAAGTAGATGAGGTACAAAATAACTGAAGTGTCTGCTTCAACATCGGATATTGCTTGACAAGTTAATTTCGATAGAAAAAAATTGAGTATTTCTAAGCAGACAAAATCTATTTAAATTACTTTTTATAAAAACTTAAGATTTCTTAACTTAGTTTAAAAAATCTTGGTATTGACTTCAGAATATAAGAGCGATCGCTTTGTAAAGGTTAGTTGATATTAGTTGTCAAACTGCTGGTGAAGTTAGACACTAAAGAAATACAACACACGCAATTATTTTATGACTGCTATTTCTAACCTTGAATTCAAACGACCAATTTGGCAAACCGCGATCGTATTGACCTTGGGCTTTTGGCTCAGTTCTAGTCTAGTTTTAGACTGGGTAATTATGCCTAGCCTTTATCTTTCTGGGATGATGAGTCAAGCTGGTTTTACGACAGCAGGCTATACGATTTTTTGGAACTTCAATCGGATGGAATTATTATCAGCTGCTGTAGTCCTGACTGGGGCACTAGCTTTGAGCAAAACCCGATATCACTGGAGTATTGGTAGTATTGTTTTATCTGTGCTGCTGCTAACTATAGCTGTCCTTGATACCTATTTATTAACTCCGCAGATGTGCGCTATAGGAGTTCAACTCAACCTATTTGAAGCTGCTGCTGCCATTCCATCGACAATGAATTTACTACACGGTAGTTATTGGCTACTAGAAGTAGTGAAGCTGGTAGCTGGTGGTACACTTTTAAGCTGGTGCTGGCGGGAGCAATTTTAAGTAGATGGAGAAGTATAACGGTGAGAATGTCCACTTATAAATCTCACGCCAAAGACGCAAAGAATTTCTTTGCGTCTTTTCGCTACATATATCTTATGGGTTAATGAATACGATATTTACAAGAGGCTATAGCGGTTCTCGGTTGAGTGAGGTACAAGAACCCCACCCCCAACCCCCTCCCCGCAAGCGAGGAGGGGGCTAAAATGTACCTCATGTGATTAGGAAACGCTATATGCCTACGCGTACAATTTTGTATTTATATTGGTGACTTTTCAAACTTGGGATTTTTTGGGTGAATTGCTACCATAAAATGATTCAGTTTTTTATAAGTGTGATTCAATCAGCAGACATCTAATTATCTTTTACTGTACATTTTCAGCTTTCCCGGACATCTAAACAAATAAATATTTATAACAATTTTCTGGAAGATGATATTAATTAGTTTTCATGTTTACTTTACTGATTTATCGTGAAGTTTATATATTCCTGCTAATTTTTTTTGAAAATTATAGTAATCTAAGTTTTAGTGAGTATGTTACTTGTTATCTACCATCTAGCTGAAAACAGCTATTTTGCAAGGTATCTACTACTAATCAAGAATTTCCCTGTAAGTTCTTGAATTTTTCACTCCAATTTGTGCAGGATGAGTATTTAGCCCCACACAACATTAGAACCCGTTTTCAGTACTTATGAAGAGATTCCCTTCTGCTGATTTGGTCGCCTGTGCATCTCACCACACACCATCATGGCGGTAATTATCAGCAAACTCATTCTTGGCCGGAGGTTTACCATTATTGTTGTGCAAGTGATAATTTTGCCGAATCCCAAGACTAAGAGTTGCTCTACAATCACAAACTTAAGTAAGATATTGAACTTTTGGAATGCTTAGTTTTGAATAATACTTTTTCTCTTGTGAAGTTACCCTCAAGAATAAACTTCTTGAAAAAGTACCCGGCGACTTTCGTCACGGATATAAAAACATACTTCGTCAGCGCGGACTTAATGCCTATAAGTCTTGATGGAGAAACATTTACGTTTACATTACAGTAGATTTTGGTCGCTCCAGACTTTAGGATTAGGGACAAAAAACTTTTGCAAGAGAACTAAAGTATCTATAATTTTAGGCTGCCAAATACGGATAACAATGATACTTTTGTGACTGATGGGCGAGAGCCAATGGTCTTTGTGTGGCACTTGAGTTACTGTTAGATTGGCTAGATTAGCTAAAGATACAGAAAACCAATCTAATTTTTGAAATACTATATCCTGACAACTAGTCGGGCAATTTTGCTATTGGTCAGTAGCATTAATTGGTTTAGTTGTAAGTTGTGGATTATAGCTTAACAGAGATTGGTGAATTAAGAGTTGGGGGGTGTGGAATCTCTGTACTAACTCAAATATGACCGCTATATTTATCTGAAAAGTGCTTCCAACAAAGTCACGGTGAATTCCGAAAAGGTAATTCACTAATTTTGCCTGCAAATGTTAATTTTATTCCAAAGCGATCGCAATGAAGACACTTCCGATTAGTAGATACAGATTTTTTCAAAAGCTCCAGCCCCTAACTTTGTTGAAAAAAATCACTGGTAAGTCGGTTACTGGGTGTTTACAGGTGTTTAGCACATCAGGCTCTTGGTCAATATATGTAGATGAGGGGAAACTAATTTATGCCAGCTACTCAGAGAAAATGTTTGAGCCGCTTTACAGAAATTTGCAATGCTTGAGCGAGCAAATTTCTACTCTCCCTGACGGAATCAAAGATCAGTTGCGGGCGATATTTGAAACTGGTATTGAAAATCAGGCAATACCGAACCCAGATTATCTGGCTATTTGTTGGTTAGTCAATCAGAAATATATCAGTTCTTCTCAAGCAGCAATGCTGATAGAGCAATTGGCGCTAGAAGTTCTAGAGTCATTTCTAAATTTAGAGGAGGGAAGTTATGAATTTATTCCTGAGAGTTTTCTGGATGATATGCCAAAGTTTTGTCATCTAAATGTTCGTTTATTAGTTGAACGATGTTTAACGCCCCAAAATGTTCGCGTTAGCGTCTCTGAAAGAGAAGCGGTTTATCGTCAAACATCATCAAGTTATCAATCGCATACCTCACAATTTTTCCAAATAAATGAGCTACAATCTAAAGCCAAAACTACGCCAAAGTTGCCTAAAATAAACGGCTATAAGCCAGCATCTTACTCGATTAATACTAATGAACACAGAGGTCAGCAAATCATCCAACCGCCTGCTGACAGAAAAATCTACACAATCTTGTGTATTGATGACAGTCCTACGGTATTGAATGCTATTAAAAGTTATTTAGATGAGCAAACCTTTTCCGTTATCGGAGTCACTGATTCTTTAAAAGCTTTAATGCAGATTATTCGTATAAAACCCGACATAATTTTGTTGGATATATCAATGCCTAATCTCGATGGATATGAACTCTGCTCTTTGCTGCGTAAACACTCATATTTTAAAAATACACCTGTGATTATGGTGTCAGAAAAAGTAGGATTTCTAGATAGAGCTAAAGCTAAGATGGTGAGAGCATCAGGCTATTTAACTAAGCCTTTTAAACAAGGAGATTTACTAAAAGTCATTTTTAAACATATTGTTTAGTTTCCTAATATAGCAAGCTAGTCTATTTAAACAGCCTATTATTTTATATATTTAAGGTTGAATATTATCTGCTTCACTATCATTATATTTATAGAATATTGTCAATTAGTTATGATTTCCACAATCATTGCACCCCACCCCCAGCCCCTCCCCGCCTGCGGGGAGGGGAGACAAAGCGTAGCTTTGGCGGGGTGGGGTTCTTGAGGTTTAATAAGTAACCAAGCGGACATGATATGAGTGAGTTAAAATTAATTAGTCATTCTCTTGCAGAGGCAGATTAATACAGCTTCGGTTAAATACTTATAACATTTGTAGGTTGGGTTGAGGAACGAAACCCAACGCTTGCTCCTTGTTCATGTTGGGTTTCACTGCCGTACCCCTACAGGGATCTTGCTACAACCCAACCTACATTGATAAGTTTTATTATAAGTAATCACCCGAACTTGGTATTAGTTACAAGCCCTAACCTAAAAGTCGGTAGGGTTATTTTTCCTGAAATGTCCAGACTCCTTCATCCCAATCTGATTCTGTTGGGGGTGATTGTAACCAATGCTGACAACGCAACAGATGCAACATAGCAGCTTTGTCCTGGCTGTCTGCTGCCAAAACATTAGCAAACTCAGCTCTTGCAAGATAAAAGTCCCGCTTGAGGTAATACTCGCGCCCTTTCTGATAATGCTCAATCACTTGCAATTTTTCGCTTTCAATCGGATTGGAACGCAAACCCAGTAATTCATATATGGCTACTGGCTCATTTCTGCCCTTGACACGAATGTAATCTAGTTCCCTAGCCCAAATATGATCTTGGCATGGTTTAAAAGTGTTATGGCTAATAATAATATCGCAACCATACTGTTTACTGACACTTTCTAATCGGGAGCCAAGATTAACGCCATCGCCAATGGCGGTAAATTCCATTCGCTTACTAGAGCCAATATTCCCACTAATCACGGTATCAGAATTGATGCCAATGCCGATCTTGATTTTGGGCTTATTAGCTGCATGGCGACGTTGATTAAATTCGTGCAGGCGAACGCGCATTTCTAAGGATGTTTGCACTGCCATCCAAGCGTGTTCTTCTAATGGTAAGGGAGAACCAAATACAGCCATGATGGCATCGCCGATATATTTGTCAAGGGTGCCTTTATGTTTAAAAACTGCCTCCACCATTGATTCAAAATATTCATTGAGCATACTTACCACTTCTTCTGCCTCCAAGGTTTCGGTTAAAGTGGTGTAGCCGCGAATATCAGAAAATAAAATCGAAACATCTTTACGAGCGCCTCCTAGTTTAGCGTCATCCAATTTCAGCAATTCTTCGGCTAATTCCTGGGTCATGTAGCGGTACATCGTACTCTTGAGCCGCTTTTCATCACTGATATCTTCCATCACCACCAGCGCCCCCCGGACTTGCTCGTTGTCGCTGGCATCGGCAATTGTGTTAATCGATAAATTAATACTGTGCGGTTTTATGCTATTGGTTATGAGTGTGCGATCGGGGTAATATTGCTGGCGGCCTTTTAAGTCAACTCCATGTAAAGCATCCTGATACCACTTGCTAAAGTCACCTTCTTTGAGGGCGATCGCATCAGTAACTAATTTACCTTCTAAACGGTCTTCTGGCTCAAGTCCTAGCAAACGCTTGGCGCTTTCATTGGCGGCGATAATTAATCCAGTTTTATCAGTGGAAATCACTCCATTGGAAAGACTACGCAAAATATCCCGTTGCATTTGTTCTTGTTGCTTGACTGTGGCAAACAACTGGGCATTATGTAGGGCTACTCCCGCTTGAATATTAAAAGCTTCCATGAACTCTTCATCGTTGCGGTCAAAACTAGCTTGGAAGCATTCGGGAGCTTTAGGCGAATAAGCTGGATTATAGGGCGGAAAATCACCAGATTTCTTTTTATTTAATAGTTGGGTAACGCCAATCAGTTGTTCATCACCGTTAAACACTGGCATACAAAGTAAGCTACAGGTGCGATAGCCATTTTTCTGGTCATTTTCTTGAGATGTCTTCGAGTCAGGATGATCGTACAAATCAAAGGCAATATTCAGTTTCTTGCCAGAAGCCGCTACTATACCAGCAAAGCCTTTACCTACGGGGACTCGCAACTCTTTAGTTGAGCCATCATCCTGGGTGATTTTCGTCCACAATTCATCGCGATCGCGGTCTATTAACCATAGTGTACTGCGATCGGCATTCATCAATTCCTTGGCTTCATCCATCACCCGTTTGAGGGTGTCTTCTAAGTCGAGACTGCTTTGAGAAAGTGACTTGATTGCCTTCATCAGCGCCGCCACTGCTCTTTGTTTTTGGGTGGCTACATAAAAAGAGCGCGAGGACTCTAAAATCAGGCGAATTGAAGGGGCAAATTCTTGAAATAATTGTTCGTCAGCAGAGGTAAAACCTTTGGTATCAATGCGCTCTGCAAGTGGAGCATCGTGATTATTCTTAGATTTTAATTTATTCAGTAATTGCACTACTGCAACTAATTGCCCGTGTTCATTTAAGAGTGGCAAAGCTAACATAGTGTAGGTGCGATAGCCAGTTCTCTTTTCTTGCTCTTGGGCAAAATGCGATCGCGGATCGTTATAAAAATCAAAGGGAATATTGATAACTTCTTTAAAAGTGGCAACTTCACCACCAATGCCTTTATTAGCGGGGATGCGAATTTCTAAAGAGCGACCGCCCTCACCCTCAGCTAGGATTGACCAAAGTTCTTGTTTTTCTTCATCCAATAAAAATATCGTCGTCCGGTCTGCCCCCAGTAATTCCCCGGTTTTCAAGGTAATCGAATGCAACATTTCTTGCAGAATGGTTTCAAACCCATGAGAATCAAGCATTGATAGGGTTTGATGAACAATCTGTAATTTTTGCTCGACATCCTTAACGACCTGTTTAAAAGTATCCTGAGTCAAGGGAGCAAGAAACGTAGAAAAAGTTCCTTGTCTTGTGGCAAGAGCACCCACAGGAGCAGAATTCGCTGGTAATTCGAGGTTTTCTTGGTTGTGAACACTAATAATCACATCAGTGGTCTCCCCATAACTTCCTTGATACGCTGACATAAGTGGTATTTTATATAGCAGGATGAGATTTTAGGTTTAAGAATGAGATTAAATTTATTTAGGTGGTGTTAAAAGCAACAATTACTCAACATTATCCATAGTTTAATCGCTTGTTCAGCCAGCGTCATCCTGTGAATAAAGGCGGAAACGGATTACCAATAAGGATGGCTTGACCAGAAGCCCTTCCCATTGGTGGATACAGATGATAAATAGAGGGGTCAGACCCCTCATATAAACGAGAAAACAATGTTTTCCGCAGGGGATTTATTGTTAGTGTTGCGTTGTAAGATTTTGCAAGGTAACACTAATGAGCATTGCTGTATCCGTAGAGTATAGTCGATTTATTTGAAAATGGCTGTATTCTGTAAGTAATTATACGGAAAAACTTTAGCTTTACTGCGATCGCTTCCTGTCGCAGATATGTCACCCTGAAAAAGAAAGTGCTGAGTAAAAAATATTAGTACAGGTTGGCGGTAATAAACCAATCTATGATTCTGTTGTGATGCCTGTGGCAGACTACTAGCCTGTCCCATTAATTCTGAGAATTAAGAGAACGAACCGCAAAGGACGCAAAGAGCGCATTCGCGCAGCGTCTCGCAGAGAAGGAAGAAAAGTTAAGAAGGAGTTCACCCATTATATTTAATGGGACAGACCACTAGCTTATAGATATTCATTTTTCTACAGATAGAGTTAATTAAAAATATTAAGCACAATATTATCTTAGCCAAACATAAATATAAAATCAGATTTAATCTTTGAATTGAACCCATATATTACATGGGCTGGAACATTCACCCGATTGTTGTAAATCCACAGGATTATTTTAATGAAAAAATTAAAGACTCAAGTATTTTTAGGCTTGACAGGTGCATTTTTGGCAGTCGGATATTCCAGTTTGCTAGCTACAGAAATTCCCATACAGAGTACATCAAATCTCAGAAAGGATTTATTAGCGCAATTAGAAACTAATCCAAATGTCAATGAGTATCTGGAGAAAAATAAACCAGAAAGTTATAAAGCTCTGAAAAAGCAGTTAGATGCAGCTATTGAGGATGCAAAAAGACCCAGTGAAGAGAAAGTAGTAAAAAATCTTTGGTTATTATCAAAAACTAATTCTCAAATAAAGTGGAGAGAAAATAACAGCAAAATTGAATATCTGATGGCGAGTTGGAAATATGTCAAAAACCCAACTGAGGATTGGAAAGTAGGTACAAAAAAAAGTATAGAAGCACGGACTTGGTTAACAGCTGTTCCTCAAGTTAAGGAATTTTGTCAAAATTGTAAGGGGATCGGTATAAATATTCCCGGTAATATTATGCTTTCTCTGAGGTTACAGCAGTATTTAGGCTTAATTTTAAATAGGTACTCAAATAAAACGCATTTTGTCGAAATGTGGGTGAAAGCTGAAGATTTAAGTAGACCATGTGTCGATCCAGAAATTAATGATTCTAGTTGTAATGTTTTTGAGATCCCGATTCCTGCTAGTTATCCGATTTTGCAAGAGATATACACAACTTCTTATGCAGTTGCTAGTCAAGAACATTATCCTTGGACAGGTTTAGGTTACACCTATGATTGGGGAAATCCGAAAAAACCTCGTGAAGGAGCTAGTGAGTTTCTGATCGATGGAACTAAAGAAAAACCGATCGAAGTAGAAGTTGTTTCAGTCACAGCTACGAAAGAATATTGTAATAATCAATATTTAACGCTAAAAGATTAGAAATGAGCGCTCATGAAACATCTTGAAGGTAAAGTGGCTTTAGTAACAGGTGCTACGCGGGGAATTGGTAGAGGAATTGCCATTGGCCTTGGTGAAGCAGGTGCAACTGTATACATCACGGGTCGCAGCCTCCACCCCTCCAGTGATGGGGTTTCAGGAAGTCTTAGTGAAACGAAATCAGCCATTGAGCAAGTCGGTGGTGTATGCATTCCCGTCCAAGTAGACCACAGCGACGATGAGCAGGTGCGTTTGCTTTTCGATCGCATTCAAGATGAGCAAAATGGACAACTCGACCTACTGGTAAATAATGTTTACTCAGGAGTTCAGGCATTAAAAGACGCTCATGGACAGCCCTTTTGGGATTCTGAACCAACTCTTTGGGATGCTAGCAACAACGTTGGCCTTCGGAGCCACTATATTGCGAGTGTTTTTGCAGCCCGAATGATGACTAAGCGTAACTCTGGACTCATTTGCACCATTTCCTCGTGGGGTAGTATGTTTTATCTCTTTAATACAGTTTATGGTGTTGGCAAAGCAGCTTGCGATCGCCTAGCTGCTAATATGGCTGTTGAGTTAAAGCCCCATAACGTCACTTCTGTTTCAATTTGGCCGGGTATTGTTGGTACTGAGCTTTTTTCGCGTTTTGCTTCGGAAATGAATCAAAACAATGTTACTGAAAATAATTTCTCATTTTTAAGCGATCGCTACAACTGGGAAACTCCGTTATTTACTGGACGAGCGATCGCTGCACTTGCTAGTGAGCCAAATATAATCCGCCATACAGGACGCGTGCAGATTGTTGCCGAACTAGCTAAGAAATATAATCTTGTAGATGAAAATGGCGATCGGCCCGCATCGTTACGCTCTCTGCGTTTTGTGCTGCCTGCTGCATTACCCGTACTGAGAAAGTACTCATGGCTCATACCTGATATAAAAATGCCGTGGTCACTGCTGTTATTGAATGCCCTCAGTTCGCCTAAAATTTAATGGGGATTGGGTATGGAGCCAGAAGAGATGCGTCATTAAATAATGCGACAATAAGTCTTTGCTACTCGTGCATGAGTATTTGAACTGGATGAATCCACCTTTTATCTCCGTTAACGAGTCTTTGAACTGGATGAATCCACCTTTTATCTCCGTTAACGAGTCTTTGAACTGGATGAATCCACCTTTGAACTCCGTTGACGAGTCTTTGAACTAGATGAATCCACCTTTGAACTCCGTTGACGAGTCTTTGAACTGGATGAATCCACCTTTTATCTCCGTTAACGAGTCTTTGAACTGGATGAATCCACCTTTGAACTCCGTTAACGAGTCTTTGAACTGGATGAATCCACCTTTGAACTCCGTTAACGAGTCTTTGAACTGGATGAATCCACCTTTTATCTCCGTTAACGAGTCTTTGAACTGGATGAATCCACTTTTGATACTCGTGAATCAAAATACCTTCAAAAATCTTGATGTATCCTTCCTGCTCACCTACTGCCCGCCCCCTTTAAAATAAGCAAATTTTGTCACCCCTTTAGCAAACAAGCTGTTTGAGATCGTAAAACTTTGTATCCTGAATTAATAGGTCTTAATAGTTCTTTTAAAACTGGTGCAAGAAGATTTTCGGTTAATTGTTGATTTAGTTTTAGTTCTAGGCGTTGCAGCCTGTGGCGGACTATTAGCGGCACTTTTGCAACAACCCGTGCTGCTGGGGTATCTCATTGGCGGGATAGTTATTGGGCCAACGGGACTGGGATTGATTAAAGAACTGATTCAAGTAGAGACTCTGGCACAGTTCGGGGTCGCCTTTTTGTTATTCGCCTTGGGTGTGGAATTTTCCTTTGCGGAACTCAAGAAGGTAAAAGCGATCGCTCTTGGTGGAGGTGGACTCCAGATTGCTTTGACGATTTTGGTAACAGTTTTAGTATGCGGGTTAAGCGGAGCCTGGGGAGCCTTACCTGCGAAGGGGATGTTTTTGGGGTGTATTCTGTCGCTGTCTTCCACAGCGGTTGTCCTCAAATGCTTGATGGAGCGCAATGAAACAGAAACGCCCCACGGGCAAGTAATGTTAGGGATTTTAGTTGTACAGGACTTGGCACTGGGACTAATGTTAGCAGTCTTACCAGCCCTCAACCAACCAGCAGAAACTATTGGTATTGCTGTCCTAACAGCGCTAGGTTCGATTGCTTTATTTGCAGCCGGAGCAGTAGCTGCGGGGATTTGGCTGATACCGCCTTTGTTGCAACTGCTAGCCCGTACTGAAAGCAAAGAACTATTTTTATTAGGAGTTGTAGCCCTGTGTTTGGGCATTGCCTTATTGACAGAGCATTTGGGACTGTCCATTGAAATGGGGGCATTTGTCGCGGGTTTGATGATTTCTGAGGTAGAGTACGCCGACCAAACCCTGACTTATGTCGAACCACTGCGAGATATCTTTGCCAGTTTGTTTTTTGCCGCCATTGGGATGTTAATTGACCCAGTGTTTTTGTGGAACAACCTAGAATTAATTTTGGGATTGGTGGCAATAGTTTTCGTTGGTAAATTTTTGATTATCACGCCCTTAGTGAAACTGTTCCGCTATCCTTTGAAAACAGCCATAATTGCCGGTTTAGGACTGGCGCAAATTGGGGAATTTTCCTTTGTTCTCGCTAGTGAAGGGCAGTCTTTGGGGCTGGTGTCCCGACAAATATACTTATTAATTTTGGGAACTACCGCAGTCACTCTCATGCTTACTCCCTTTGTACTGCGGTTAGTGCCATTTTTATTTAACTTTGCCGAATCAATGCCTTGGTTGAAACCGTACTTAGAAGAAGATGAAGCGCGGGATGTATCGGAAGATTTGCCCTTCAAAGACCATGTAGTAGTTTGTGGCTATGGGCGAGTCGGCAAAAATTTGGTGAAGTTGTTGCAGCAACATAACCTACCTGTGGTAGTAATCGACCAATCGGAGAGGAGAATTCAGCAGTTGCGTGAGGCTGGGGTGTCTTATGTCTATGGGAATTGTGTGAGTTTACACGTTTTAGAAACTGCTGGGGTGAATCATGCCAAAGGAATGGCGATCGCACTTCCAGACCCCATGAGTACCCGTCTTTGCTTAAAACGGGCTTTGGAATTGTGCCCAGAATTAGATTTGGTTGTCCGTGCTACCCAGGATAAAAATATTGAGGTGCTGTATCAATTGGGAGCCAGGGAAGTTGTGCAACCAGAGTTTGAAGCCAGCTTAGAAATGGCAACCTATTTATTAACTGGCTTAGGCTTATTGTCGCCACCTGTCGTCCAACGAGAAATGCAGCAAATCCGCAACGATCATTACTTAGATTTGCGGCCAGAGCGCTCTGCAACTGAAGTTGCTCGTGATTTGCGCCAAGCCACCCGCGATTTAAATCAGCGCTGGTATCCTTTACCAGCTGATTCGCCCTTAATTGGTATGAGCATAGAAGAAGCGGATATGCGCTATTTAACTGGAGCGAGTTTGATGGCAATTCGCCGCGCTAACGGCGAAGAAATTGATTATCCCAATAATCAAACCAAATTGGCAGAAGGCGATCGCTTGCTGGTGGTGGGAGCTGATGAAGAACTGGCAGCTTTGGCAGAATTCGCTAAGGGACAAGCGGCTGTTCCCGGAGAAAATAGTGCTTGTCAGTGGGTTACAGTCAATGCAGACGCGCCAACACTAGGTAAAACCCTTGCAGATTTAGACATCGCCAAGCAATTTGGAGTACAAGTACAGGCGATCCGGCGAGATGGTAAATTTATCCGCTATCCTGATGGCGGCATGGATTTGCGAGTCGGCGACCAAGTATTGTTATGTGGTGGCTTGACAGGTTTGAGTCAACTAGAACAGTTATTTGCGATCGCTAGTTCAGTACCCCTTTCTCTTCCAGTAATTAAAGCTGCTGAGGCAGAAGCGCTCAAAGACTTTCTACCTGCCGATCGTGTGACTGATTGAACTTTAATACTCCGCAAGCTAAGTGGCTGAATATAGCGATCGCACCTTTGGGATGGTAGTGACTTGGTATTTGGGGTGCTTTTTCATATTCTTCTAGAAGAATATCGCTTTTGATATACCCAGATCCTGAGTAATTTGCAGCTCAGTATCGGTAACAGTCCATCCGTAAGAGCTTAAGAGAATGTTTGAAAAGTGGTTGCAGGATAAGGCGATAAATCAAGCTTGAGGACTGGCGATCTTTTGCCTTTGACTACTCTAAATTTTGGTTCTCTTTTGCAGAAAAGTATTTAATGGGGTCATCTGCTTGATTTTTATCAATCGCAGAAGTTTTCGGTCTACTGAATTTGATTACCTTGTTTGATAACTGAATTTATCTAAGAATTGAGCTTTACTTTTATACAAAACTTTCTTACGCGATAATAGTTATAAACTAAGAAAAACTACGTTTTTACATCGTTGTAGCTGTCTCTTTTCATCTTTAAAATATTACTGAAACTATACTTATAATGTTGTACACAAGTTTACGTATTATTACCAGAGTATCTGCTAATCTCCTCTGTAAGCTTTTAGGACAGCCTAGTGTTAGTAATTTAGAAACTCAACTCCATGATAAACAAGTTCAAATTCAGCAGCTAGAAGAGCAAGAAAGGGCGCTTTACCGAGTTATTAGCAAAATTCGAGCTTCTCTTGAATTAGAAACAATTTTTCGTACAGCCACTAAAGAAACTTGCAAGTTACTCCGCGTTGAGAGAATTGCCGTTTATCGTTTCTATGAAAACTGGGGTGGAGAATTTGTCAGCGACTTTGAGTTTGCAGAGACTGGATGGGATGATGTCGAGACATTAGGAAAAAATACAGTTTGGAATGACTCTTATCTACAAGAACATCAAGGTGGACGGTATCGTAATAATGAAACTTTAATTGCTTCAGATGTCTACGCAGCAGGCTTGTCTCAATGCCATTTAGAAATTTTAGGACAGTTCCATATTCGAGCTTATGCAACTGCACCAATATTTGTGGGAAAAAAACTGTGGGGAGTGCTTGCAGCTTATCAACATTCACAGCCACATGAATGGAAACAATTAGAAATTCAGTTTCTGTCTCAGATTGCAACACAGTTAGGATTTGCAGTAAAACAAGCAGAATTTTTAGCTCAAGCAGAACAAAAAGCAGCAGAACTCTATAAAGCGAATCAGCAGCAGGAGATTCTGTTTAATTTAGTTGCTGAAATTCGTGAATCTCTGAATCTAGACACCTTGTTTAAGACTACTGTACGCGAAATTCGTAAGGCTCTCCGTAGCGATCGCGTCAGTATCTTTCGATTTGACCCGGAATCTAACTATACCTCTGGGGAATTTGTCTCTGAGAATGTATTACCTGACTACGATTCTACACTCGCAATCCAAGTGAAAGATAATTGTTTTGGTAGAAAATATGCACTTGCTTATCACCAAGGGCGTATACAGGTATTATCAGATATTTATCAAGCTGGTCTAAAAGATTGCCACATTCAACTGTTAGAGCAATTTCAAATCAAGGCACAAATTGTTGCACCTCTAATGAAAGGAAAAAGTTTATGGGGATTACTATGTGTTCATCAGTGCCATTGTTCGCGCGAGTGGAAAAAGTCGGAAATTCAATTTATCCACCAGTTAGCTGCTCAGTTTAATGTCGCTTTAGAACATTCTGAGTTATTAGAGCAATTCCGCTCTCAAGCTCATCAACTTGTTCAAGCAAACAATGCTTTAGAACTAGCAAATTCTCAGCTAGAAAAACTTAGTAAGCTAGATGCTCTAACCCAAATCGCCAACCGTCATTGTTTCGATCAGTTTTTAGAGCAGGAATGGAATCGACTAAAACTAAGTGAAAATTCTTTATCTTTAATTATATTTGATATTGACTATTTCAAGGATTATAACGATTCTTATGGACATTTAGCTGGGGATGAATGCTTAATACAAGTTGCTCATGCAGCACAATCTGTATTAAAGCGTCCTACCGATCTACTAGCTCGTTATGGTGGTGAAGAATTTATTGTCATTTTGCCAAATACGAATGAATCAGGTGCGATTAAAGTAACTAAGTTGATTCAAAAATCTATTCAAGAATTAAAGATTGCCCATAAAAAGAAAGATAATTTTCAATATTTTGTGACAGTCAGTTTAGGTGTTGCAATTCAAAGGCCAACAGACAAAAGTTCACCTCAAGAATTGATTAACGCAGCCGACAAAGCTTTGTATAAAGCTAAAGAACAAGGACGCAATCGGTGGGTTTGTGCTGCAAAATTCTAAGTCTATGAGAAAGAATAAGGCTTCATCTGGTATATCCCCAAACTGATACCAATTTTCAAAATAATGCGATAAATAGTCCATCTGTAGAGACGCGATTCATCGCGTCTTTAGCCAAGGATATATTGCAATACTTGTCGGTTAAGGGAAAAGGGTTTGAATTTACCTTTACCCCAAACCCAGTAACCTTTCCCCCAGACCAAAAGAGAGATTGTTGGGTTTATCCGAAAAGTATTGGGTTATGATGTTTCTGCCTCACTCCTAACTCACTTGCGGCTTGATGTAGGCGATCGCTTGTTTCCAAACGGTGGTTTGCTGGCTATTTTCATCAGCAATACAGATACACTGTGGATCTTGCCATACAACCTTTCCTGTGAGTACATCCTGAGTCACCAGCTTTAACTCAACTGGCGTTGTTTGTTTAATCAGGTTTTGGACTTGTCTAATACTGGGTAAAGTGGTGTCAAATTCGGTAAGCATTTTTAGTAAAGATGAACCTACAAGGCAAAATAAAGAGTAACTAATCCTTGATAATTCATCCTTGAAGAAATGGCAATCGAATTTACTAAGTATCATGGTCTAGGCAACGACTTTATTTTGATTGACAATCGCTCGTCATCAGTGCCTGTAGTGACTCCAGAGCAAGCGATCGAGTTGTGTGATCGCCATTTTGGTATCGGTGCTGATGGTGTCATTTTTGCCCTACCGGGAGAAAACGGCACTGACTACACCATGCGAATTTTTAATTCCGATGGTTCAGAACCAGAAATGTGTGGCAATGGCATTCGCTGTTTAGCTGGCTTTTTGGCAGACTTAGAAGGCGAATCCCGAAATCAAGACTCATATCGCATTCATACTTTGGGTGGTGTAATGACTCCCCAACTCTTATCTAATGGTCAAGTTAAAGTAGACATGGGTTTACCCAGGTTACTCGCTAGCGAAATTCCCACCACTCTTGCACCCGCCCAAGAAAAAGTAATTTCTCAGCCGTTAGAGGTGGCGGGACAAACTTGGGATGTCACCTGTGTAAATATGGGAAATCCTCACTGTATTACCTTTGTGGAAGATGTCGCAGCAATTGACTTAGAAACCATCGGCCCAAAATTTGAGCATCACCCAGTTTTTCCCCAACGCATAAATACCGAATTTATTCAAGTGGTACGCCGTGACTATTTGAAAATGCGGGTGTGGGAACGGGGTGCTGGAATTACATTAGCTTGTGGTACTGGTGCTTGTGCTTCTTTAGTAGCTGGAGTGTTAACCGGGAAATGCGATCGCGCCGCGACTGTAGAATTACCTGGTGGCCCCTTGCAAATTGAATGGTCAGAAGTAGACCAACGAGTTTATATGACAGGCCCGGCTGAACGAGTATTCACGGGTAAACTGTAACCGACTTACTATTGGCATTACTCAAGTAGTAATGCCATAGCAACACGTTTTTGGGTAAAGACGCGATGAATCGCGTCTCTACAATATGGTCTATTTGTTGCATTATTTTTTCAAATTGATATTATTTTGGGGAACTGGCGGATGAATCTATTTCTGGTGGAGATTGGATCTGAGGATTAATTTTAGATTGCACAGATTCTTTATTAGAAATTGCTAGATATATACCCCCGACAATTAGAGTTAACCCTAACAAGTTAAAAATACTCAAGTTTTCCGAGAAAAGTATCCAAGCAAGAATCGCAACAATCACGGGATTGAGTAGTAAGAGTAGAGAGATAAATCCTGATGAAAAGTTTTTGAGGCTGTATACAATTAGCCCATGACCCAAGGCTTCGCAAATAGCAGCTAGTGCAAATACTACTAACCACCCTGACAAAGTAACTGGGAAAACTTGTTTTTCCAAGATTAGCACTACTGGTATCATCAATGAAGTTGCGATCGCACAGCGCCACACGAGGATGGTGATAATTGAAAACTTATTGCCGATCTGCTCAATCAGTAAAAAGTTTGCTGCATAAAATATCGATGATATGAGGGCAACAGCATCACCTGTAAAATTATGATTAGAACGTAACAAATCTTCAAATACAACAGCGATCGCACCGATTATGGCTAAGATCAAACCGATGATAAATTTGCGCCCAAAAATTTGATTAAAAAATAGCCATCCTCCTAAAGTAGTAAATAGCGGATTGAGGCTACCTAACGCATTAGCATTAGCTGCACCAGTCTGAGTTAGCGACCAAGTCCAAGATAATCGACCTAATACATGAACTAGACCCACTGCTATTAAAAGGGCTATCTCTTTGATTGGATAACGTTGCTGTGGTAATACAGGTTTATCATCTTTAATTTGAGTCCGTACTTGGTTAATTCCACTCCATAATCCAAAGATAATAGTCGCTATCCATAACCGATTAAATAATGTAGTAATAGCGCTCATTTCTCTAACAGCAATTTTAATAAAAATTGCTGTTGAAGATAAAGCTAATAATGCAATTATTACTATGATTATCGGCAGGATTTTTGAAGTTTTATCATTTTCTGGTGTTAGGATTAATTGATTTTCTGCCATTTAGTTTATATTTATTATACGAACCGCCAAGTGCGCCAAGGGAGAAGGAGCAATTATTTGGGATTACTTAGGTAATAATGCCATAGAAGTCTTGCCGCAACTGCTCGCCACGGTCGCCAGTGCTGTGTCATTGCTTCTAGTTGCACTGGTGTTGGACGCGTTGCCAAGTTTTTGAGTTTTTGTAGAGCGATCGCGATCGCTAAATCGCCTTTAGGAAAGACATCAGGACGTTGTAGCGCCATGAGCAAATAAATATCAACTGTCCAGTCTCCGATGCCTTTGAGGCGCTTTAACTCAGTTCTGATAGCAGTTTCGTCCATTGTTTGGAGCTTGGTTAGATCAAGCTGACCAGTTGCGATCGCATTCGCCAATCCACGACAGTATAAAATCTTTTGCCGACTGAATCCAATTACTCTTAATTGAACATCATCCAATATCAGAAAATTTTCTGGCGTTAAAGTTACAACAACCCCACAGAGTCTTGTAAATACTGCCCTTGCAGCCGCTACAGAAACTTGTTGTTCCAGAATTATACACAACAGCGTTGCAAAACCCGGTTCTCTTGACCATATTGGTGGAGGCCCCAGTGTCTCTAAAATCCGAGCCAAATCGCTATCAAGTTTGGCAAGCACCATTAAACCACGGGTCAAACTTTCTTCAGTCAACGATTCTAGTTCAGGTGTTTGAGTCATCTTTGAGAAATTTCGATTCTTGTGTAAGCAGTTTTTGTTTGCGCTCAATTCCCCAGTGATAACCACCAAGACTGCCATCACTCCGCAGCACACGGTGACATGGTACAATCAGTGCGATCGGATTAGCGCCACAAGCATTACCCACCGCGCGGACTGCCTGGGGTTTGGCAAGATTACGGGCGATATCAGCATAGGTGCGCGTTTCGCCATAGGGAATTTTTTGTAATGCTTGCCAAACCTGTTTTTGAAATGCTGTCCCACGGATATCAAGTGGTAAATCGAGATGGGTTGCATCTCCCGCAATAAAGTCAAGAATTGATTGTATCCAGTCTTTGTGTGTGCGATCGTCACGTATGATGTGCGCTTGGTGAAATTCTTGCTTCAAAATGTGTTCAAGCTTGTCTGCTTCATCACCTAATTTTACGGCGCAGATACCCTTCTCTGTTGTTGCCACTAGTAAATATCCTAGTGGACATGGAGCGATCGCATAGACAATGTTAATTGTTTTTCCAGCTTGTTGGTAAGTTTTTGGTGTCATTCCTAATTGCTTAGGTGCTTTCTCATACAGTTGGCTACTTGAACCATACCCTGTATCGTAAACTGCATCAGCAATTTCTTCCCCCGACTGTAAACGCTGCTTCAATCGTTGGCTACGCAGCGCATCTGCATATTGAAAAGGCGATACGCCAATTATTTGCTTAAATATTCTTTGCAGGTAACTGGGACTCATTTCCACCTGAGAGCATAATTCTGAGAGGGTTGGAATGTGGTCAACTTGTGCTTCAATATATCGACATACTGCTAAGATTTTGGCTGTAATTGGAACTATTTCAGATTGTGGCTGACAGCGCTTACAAGCTCGAAAACCTGCAATTTCAGCCTCTTGTACCGACTGGAAGAAACAAACTTGATTGCGATTTGGTCTGCGACTAGGGCAAATAGGTCGGCAATAAATGTCTGTAGAGCGAACACCATAGAAAAACTTACCTTCAAAAGCGGAGTCTCGATTGAGAACTGCTTGCCAGAGCGTTTCTTCTAAAATTTGTGTCTGTTGTAATTGCATTCATGTCTCCTTGAATCTATTGCAAAGTATCCCTACTTTGGAGCGTTCATTATTAGTTTTTTCCTTTAGGTAAAACTAGATTAAATGTATTGATAAACTACTTTCTATCTGATTGTTGCGATCAAAGTTGATTGTCTCAGTTTTTGAATGTACCAACTCGCTCAACGAGTGTTCACTACTCGATGAAACCGGGAACCTTAAATTAGGTCAACACAACGGAGTTTTTATGAGTGGTGGTATTTACCTGATTCAGGCAAGAGACGCGATAAATCGCCGTCTCTACAAAGGACTGATTATTGTAAAGACGGCGATTTATCGCGTCTTTGCGATCTAGGGCATGTCATCAAAAAACCTTATCTGAACCGTATTGACATATCCCTGACTTCATAAAATTTGTTGGGGATCTTTTTGATTACGAATGATTCAGGGTAGGCAATTATTTACCAAATTTCTGCTAAATCTAAAACAAATCCTGGCAAAACATCTTCTCCAGATAGAGTTTTAGGACTTTGTAAAATCTCAACTTCTCTATTGAGACGATAAATTTCTACCTGTTGCTGTCCTCTATTAATTAACCAGCCTAATCTTGCGCCATTCTCGATGTATTCCCTCATTTTTGCTCGCGTTTTTTCTAAGGAATCACTTGGAGACATTAACTCAACCACAAAATCAGGACACAAAGGAGCAAATCTTTCTTTTTCTGCTTCGCTTAAAGCATTCCACCGTTCCATTTTCACCCAGGAAGCATCTGGAGAACGCTCTGCACCATTGGGAAGTTTGAAACCACCAGAAGAGTCAAAGGATTTCCCTAGCTTATTTTGACGACTCCAAGCTCTTAATTGATAAGTTAAATCGGCATTACGGTCACTAGTACTACTCCCCGTAGGTGGCATAATAATTAATTCTCCTGAAGCTGTCCGCTCAAACTTTAAGTCTCGATTATTTTGACAAAGCTGAAAAAATTGCTCGTCAGTTAAGTCGATATTTAATTCGAGGGTAGGAGGTAAACTGACGGTGGTAGTATTCATATTATCAGTTTGGGTGGAAGCAATATATCTATGCTAATCCTAATCCTGTACCTTTGCCGACAATTCTAGTAGTAAATAAACGATCAATTTTTTTTTACATCATATTTCATCCCAATAATATTGCCATAGTTTGTAATAACTTCAATTGCTTGATGTTGTTCATTAGCCTTGAGACGATGTTTCCAAATTAAAATAGTGCTATCAATGCCTTCATGGATGTTAAACGGAACTTTGTAATCCTGATCTGCCCGCGAGAAAGTTCGCAAGCTAGTGCTGATACTCTTACGCAAAGACACGGAGACGCTATTTAAATGACGATTAACTTACTACAAAATTTTATTAATTAATCACCTATTAGACATTTCCAGAAATTAATTATTATCCATAGCCCTTGTAGAAAGGTAGCAGTGCTACATCTTTACATTCTCTTTGCATTTCTTTGCGTTTAAAAAAGCTACGAATTTATGCAAAACTGTACTTAGTGTTTAAAAAAGGATTAAAACCTTTGCCTCAAAGTGACTCAGCACTCCTGAACTGATTCGCTATTTGACAAATGGTTCACCCGATTGGGTGAATGCGATCGCAGCATCCAGAACTACTCTGAAAGTAGAGCCACTTTTTCTGCTGTTAGCGATGTCTAGGACGGGCTACGCCTACGCGCCGACAGCTAAAAAACTTTTACAATGGCTATGATTACCTTGAATATTATGCCAATTGCTTATATATCAAAGGGTCTAAGAGTGGATGAAATTGTAAAATCAGCGCATAAACCAGATTTTCTACCAGAGAAGATCCCTCTGTTGGAAACAGTTGCTGCCAATTTACCGGGAATGATTTTCCAAATTCTGCAACGGCAGGATGGTTCTGTATTTATCCCTTATATTAGTTCTGGTTGTAAATATTTGTATGAATTAGAACCAGAAGCTGTACAGGCAGACTTTCGGGTGTTATGTAAACTGATTCATCCACAGGATATACAAGCTTTTACAGAATCTATTGCTGTTTGTCGCAATACTCTTACACCTTGGCATTGGGAAGGTCAGATTATTACGCCTAGTGGCAAACTGAAATGGATTCAAGGTACTTCGCAACCCGAATTACAAGAAGATGGCGATTTTCTTTGGCATGGCTTGATTATGGATATTACAGACCGAAAACAAGCCCAAGAAAAATTGCAAGAGAGTGAGGCACGGTATAAAGCAATTTTGGATGCTATCCCCGATTTGATGTTTCGCATCAGCCGCGATGGCGAGTATCTAGATTTGAAAAGTGAGGGCGCAAATATCACTCTTTCGAGAGAAGAAATAGTGGGAAAAAATTTGCAAGAGTTATTGCCGAGTGATGTTGCAGCCATTAGCCAAGTAGCGATCGCTAAAACTTTAGATTCTGGAATTTTGCAAACTTGTGAATATCAACTACCAACATCTTTGGGAGTCAGAGATTATGAGGCGCGGTTGGTAGTTAGTGGTACAGATGAAGTCCTAGCAATTGTCCGAGATATCACAGATCGCAAACAAGGGGAAGTCGCTTTACAAAATCTTGCCCAAAAATTTGCTAAAGCTTTTAGTTGCAGCCCCGATTCAATTACCATTAGCACGCTGCAAGAAGGACGCTTTATCGAAGTTAACGACAGTTTTGTGAATCTTTCCGGTTATGGGCGAGATGAGGCAATTGGTAAAACTTCTTTTGAGTTAAATCTTTGGGTACAGGATCGCGATCGCCTAAACTTAGTGCAAGAGTTGCAAAGTACGGGAGTTGCTCGTAACTTAGAAATTGAATTTCGGCAAAAATCTGGTGAGATAATTACAACGCTGCTGTCAGCCGAAGTCATCGATTTAAATGGGATACCTGCCATTTTAGCAGTGCATCACGACATTACAGAACGCAAACAAGTAGAAGCACAATTACGCTTTTGTGCCCAACGCGATCGCTTGTTGGCAGAAACCCTAGTGCGAATTCGATCTTCGCTGAACTTAGAACAAATTCTCCAAACCACCGTGACGGAAGTTAGGCAATTTCTCCAAGCAGATCGAGTTTTCATTGGTTTAAATAATGCCAATTTAGGAATAAAAACCATTGCCGAATCAGTAGATCCCAAATATCCATCAGTCTCAGGTTGGTCTATTAATGATGAAGCTTATTTACAAGAATTACGAAATTTACTAAAAGATAATCTTGTGCGTGTCGTTGAAGACATAACCCAAATAGAAGTATCTCCCAAGGTAAAAGCACACTATCGAAAATTCCAAACGAAGGCTACTTTGGCTGTACCAATTATGCTAAATAACGAATTATTTGGCGCATTAATTGCTAATCAATGCTCAGAACCGCGTCATTGGCTGCCAATAGAAATTGATTTGTTACAGCAGATGTCAGAACAGGTAGCGATCGCGATTCAACAAAGCCAGATATGCCAAAAGCTAGCAGAACTCAACACTAATTTAGAATACCAAGTTCAAGAACGGACAGCACAGTTAGAGCAGAAAATGCAAGAAGTTGAAAAATTGCATCGCGTCAAAGATGTTGTTTTGCACACAGTTGCCCACGATTTACGAACTTCGGTGATGGGTAACTTGATGGTGTTAAAGAATTTGTTAAATCAGGGGCAGGGGCAGGGGAGCAGGGGGGCAGGGGAGCAGGGGAGCAGGGGAGCAATTACAGCAAGTCTTTCCTCTCTGCCTCTTTCCCATGCCCCATGCCCCATCCCAAGTGCCCAATCTTCAATTCCAATATCTCGCTCAATCATTGAGCGGATGATTCAGGGCAACGATCGCCAACTAACAATGATTAACTCATTGCTAGAAATTAATTCCTGTGAAAAACAGGGTCTTGAGATCAAAATCGAACCTGTGCAATTTAGCACCCTACTGGGAGGCACATTTTCCCAGTTGGAACCCATGCTGACACAAAATCAAGCGACTCTGAAGAACTTGGTTCCCGCAGACTTGCCGTTAGTAATGGCAGATGGGACTCGATTACAGAAAGTTTTGGTAAATTTAATCGCACATGGCTTGCAAAATAATCCGCCAGGATTAAATTTTACCTTGAGTGCCACCGTTGAAGGGGGAATGATTCGCACTCAGATTCAAGATGACGGTGTGGGAATGAGTAAAGTAGAGTGCGATCGCCTTTTCGATCTCCATGTCCGCGATCCTCAAGACTGTTGCTCTACAAGCATTGGCTTAAAAATGTATCTTTGTCGGAAAGTTATTAAGGCGCATGGCGGCGAAATCGGTGTTATGAGTAACCGCAAGCGTGGGTTAACTTTCTGGTTTACACTACCTTTGGCAACTTCATCCGCAACAAATCGCCCATAAATCACCAAAAAATGAGAGGGTGTTATTTATAGCAATATAAAACCTCTTGCAAAAGTGCTTTTTGCACTCTTGTGGGAAAAGGTTAAAGGTTAAAGGGTAAGGGTGAAATACAAAACCTTTACCCCTTCCCCTTTTCCCTACTTCTGCAAAAAGTCTATTAAGTAAGGGAAACACCCTCAAGGTATGGGCAAAGTTGCTCGGATGCTAATGGCTACTCCATTTACAACAGTGCAAAGCTGGTGGAGAAAAACCTTTTCTGCACCAACAACAGATGAAATCACTACTTTTTACAGAGCTTGGCGTAACCGTTTTTTGTGGCAGAGATTACGTTTATGGTTATGGCTGGCGCTGATTTGTCTGTTGTCTTTTACTTTGCGAGATATTTACGGACTGTTTTTTCCTTTTGCAGAGTTGCAGCAATTACCAGAAGTACTGAGAACTCAGCGCTTGGTAATTAATGTTGCAATGCTTGCGAGTATAATTATTTGCTTTGCCTTACATAAAACTAAATTAGGTCGTCATCGTCCAGATTTATTATTTTTAGGGTCTTCTTGGGCAATTAGTTTAGCGTCGCAGTTGTTTGCAACCATCAGAGGTTTCGCACTACCCGATACCATCGGCTGGTCGCTGTTGTTCTTGAGCCAAGCTGTGTTGATGCCCGTCTGCTGGATTCTTCACTTGTTGACTCAAGTGAGTGTCCTGATTTACTATTTTGGTGTGAATACCGCACTTGGGCTAAAAACACCAATCCCCGACCATCCAGAAATATATAATGTAACGTTCATTTTATACATTTTTTGGTTTTGTACGATATGTGACATCGGTGTTTATCTGTACGATCGCCTGCAACGTTCTGAATTTTTCGCCCGCCAAGAACTAGAATCTGCCTACCAAAAACTCAAGGTTGCCGAAGCTAAATATCGCAGCATTTTTGAAAACGCTGTTGAAGGGATTTTTCAAAGCAGTCCCAATGGACGTTACATTACAGCAAATCCTGCTTTAGCGAGGATTTATGGCTACTCCTTAGCGCAGGAGGTGACAGCAAATTTCACTGATATTGAACAATTGTATGTTGACCCGAACCGCCGGGCAGAATTTGTGCGCCTGATGGAAAAGTACGGCAGCGTTTCCGAGTTCGAGTCCCAAATTTATCGCCAAGATGGGAGTATTGTCTGGATTTGCGAAAAAGCCTACGCAGTCCGTGACGAACAGGGAAAACTGCTTTACTACGAAGGTTTGATTGAAGACATTACCCAGCGCAAGCAAACTGAAGAGGAACTACGAGTATTTTTCCATGCAGTTTCCCACGACTTACGCAACCCAGTACTGGGTACTTTAATGGTGCTGAAGAATTTGCTGGCACGTCCAGAGGAAAATATTGCGATTTCCCGATCAATTTTAGAGCGGATGATTCAAAGTAGCGATCGCCAACTGAACTTAATTAATTCGTTGATGGAAACTCATATCAGTGAGGTGCAAGGTGTAGTTCTACAACGCCAAACCGTACAATTACTGACAGTTATCGAAGCTGCGATCGCAGATTTAGAGCCATTATTAGCACAAAATCAAGCCAAGCTCACAAATTTGGTATCCGCAGACTTGCCATTAGTGAATGCAGATCCCACGCAACTATGGCGAGTTTTTTCTAACTTAATCGTCAACGCTCTCAAACATAATCCCCCAGAACTGCTTTTGACAATCAATGCTACCTGTCAGGATGGCATGATTTATTGTACTGTTAGTGATAACGGCGTGGGAATTAGTCAACAACAAAGCGATCGGCTTTTTGACCTTTACTTTCGGGGTACAAGTATCGGCAATTCTGTAAGTTTGGGATTAGGTTTGTATCTGTGTAAGCAAATCATCCATGCTCACGGTGGCGAAATTGGTGTAAACAGTACATTGGATGCAGGGGCAACATTTTGGTTTACATTGCCTATTAGCTGACCTCCGGTTATTTATCCGCCAGCGATGCACTGAGTTTCCACACTTCGACTGCGCTACCTCGGCTCCGCTCGGCACAAGTCAGTGCATCGCTGCGCGGTAATCGAGCGAAGTCGAGATTCAACTACCGCATAGCCGAAGTGTCGTACAAAATACCCAACTGAATTCTGATATCATGTCTGCTAGATTACTTATTAAACCTGAAGAACCCCACCCCGCCAAAGCTATGCTTTGTCTCCCCTCCCCGCCTGCGGGGAGGGGTTGGGGGTGGGGTGTAATGACTGTGGTTAGCATAACTAATTATGCGGACATGATATGACTCCTGATGAATTCTGCTGTAAATCTTAGTATTAGTGACTAAAGTAACTATTGAAAGGTGACTTTAGATACAGGCTTGTGCCTGATTATTCCAATTATATTGAGAACATACAAATCAATGCAACGGAAATTAAAGGATATATGAACCGCTTTAAATCTATTCTTCTTGGAGGCTTATTAGCAGCTGCTTCAATTGCTGCTCTTTCTCAAAATGCTAATGCTGCTGAATTTAAATCTGAGCAAGAGCATTTTAATCGTAATAATACTGTAGCTTTTAATAACAATAAAGCCCAACACGAACGTCAAGTCCGTGAACAACGCGCTCGTGAATTGCGTGAACGTCAAGCTCGTGAACGACGCGCTCGTGAATTGCGTGAACGTCAAGCCCGTGAACGACACGCTCGTGAATTGCGTGAACGTCAAACCCGTTTTAATCACTAAGGAATAAGAATTAAATAACAGACAATTTATGTCTTTGGCTTACCTCACCCTCAATCCCTCTCCTATATATTGGAGAGGTAAGGTAGATACAAGATGAAGTTTTTTATTTTATTTAACTCACATTCCTAAGCTGAAAATTTTCCCTCATATTACGTTAGGAGAGTATTGCTACTCTCCTTTTTTTGTTTGCATAAATCTTTTCAAATTAATGCCCAAATAATCTTATTCAAGGCGCTGCTCAAAAAATTAGGCGCTTTTTATGCAAATTATGACTAATATCATGTTTGAAATCAGCATTTGCATCTAACTATGGAGTTTAAAATAATTCATAATTAGTTAAATTATAAGCATAATGAAAAGCGGAAGTTCAGACAAAACTCTGTATGCTCACATTTACTCAATTTAAACCACCTAATTACGATGCCGCAGTTACTTTTACTCTGGCGCTGACAGCAGAAGAACGTACCCGCAGCCGTCATCGTTTTGAAACGGAAGATGGTATTGTGTTTTTACATTTACCCAGAGGAACTGTTTTACACGATGGCGATATTTTGCTGGAAGAAACCCATAGCAGTTTAATCAGAATTACTGCCAAACCAGAATTAGTGCTGACTGCCTTTGCCCAAACACCACTTTTATTATTACGGGCAGCATACCATCTGGGAAATCGCCATGTACCTGTAGAAATTACTCCGACTTATTTACGCTTGTCCTCAGATTCGGTTTTACGTGCGATGTTGGAACAACTGGGGTTAGAAGTTAAAGAGGAAATTTTACCGTTTCAGCCAGAATTAGGAGCTTATGGACAACACCATCATGCTCACTGATAGTCATCTTTTGAGTATTTTGCAGCTGGCTAGCCCCGCTTTGCCTGTGGGAGCATATAGTTATTCTGAAGGCTTGGAAATGCTGGTGGAGAATGGTACGATCGCTAACCACACACATCTCAAAGATTGGTTAAAAGCAGAGTTGCTCTACGGAGCAATTCGGTTAGAGGCGGCAGTGATGGTACGATCGCAGCAAGCCGCCAAAATTGCTGATATTGAGTCCCTATGCCGTTGGAATCTGTGGTTATCCGCCGCTAGAGAAACAGAAGAATTACGCGCCTCTAGTTGGCAGATGGGGCGATCGCTGATCCAATTACTTGGTAAACTAGAACCGCAGATTGTACCTATTGCCGATGCTATAGGTAATCCTTGCAATTATGCGATCGCTTTTGGTATTGCCGTTGCTCATTGGCAAATTAGCATCCAAGCTGCATTACTGGGATATCTGCATAGTTGGGCAAGTAATTTAATTACTGCTGGCGTGAAACTGATTCCCCTTGGACAAACAGCAGGACAACGGTTATTGCTAGATTTGCAACCATTACTCAGTGCTGCCGCATTGGAAATTCTAGGGTTAGAGGACGATCAACTCGCCTGTTGTAGTTGGGGTTTGTCGCTAGCGAGTATGCAGCATGAGACGCAGTATACAAGGTTGTTTAGGAGTTAGTCATTGGTCATTGGTCATTGGTCATTAGTCAAAAACTAAGAACTAATAACCATCTACCAAGGGAGAGTGACAAAGGACAAATGACAAATAACAAAGGACAAATGGCAAAGGACAAATAAAAATGAATGCATTTCGAGTGGGAGTTGCTGGCCCGGTGGGTTCGGGGAAGACGGCTTTGGTGGATGGTTTGTGTAAGGGGTTGCGTGAGCAGTATCAGATTGCGGTAGTGACGAATGATATTTATACTCAAGAGGATGCTCAATTTTTAGTGCGTTCTCAGGCGTTGGCAAGCGATCGCATTTTGGGTGTAGAGACTGGTGGTTGTCCTCACACTGCTATCCGCGAAGATGCTTCGATGAATTTGGCGGCAATTGAACAGTTAGAGGAACGTTTTCTCGATTTGGATTTAGTATTTTTGGAAAGTGGCGGTGATAATTTGGCTGCTACTTTTAGTCCCGAATTAGTGGATTTAACGATTTACGTCATCGATGTTGCGGCTGGTGATAAAATTCCCCGCAAGGGTGGCCCAGGCATTACTAAATCTGATTTGTTGGTGATTAACAAAACTGACCTAGCGCCTTATGTTGGTGCAGATTTAAGTGTGATGGAACGAGATGCTAAAAAAATGCGCGGTGATAAACCTTTTATTTTTACTAATTTGAAAACTCAGTCTGGACTTGCAGATGTAATTAACTTTGTTTGCACAAATATCTGTTGAAAAAGAATTCAGAATTCAGAATTCAGGAGTCAGAATCAAGATAACTAAACCTGCGTATTTAGTGCGGATGCAAAAATACCGTTTATTCAGACGCTAGCTAACTCGCTATCCGCCACTCGTACAGAATTCATGCTGTTAGCGGATAGCTAAGGTTTAGCCCATTCTGACTCCTGACTCCTGACTCCTGAATTCTGCTTCTATAAAGCCCTCAGATGCCGACTTCGCACGCGTTCAGCACTACCAGTAGGAATCGCAGCAATTAATTTTTGCGTGTATTCCTCTTTGGGTTCTTGGTAAATGCTTTCAGCTGTGCCTTCTTCAACAATTTGACCGCGATTCATCACTAAAATGCGATCGCTCATAAACTTAACCACACTTAAATCGTGAGAAATAAAAATATAAGTAAGCTGAAAGTCTGACTGTAACTCTTTAAGAAGATTTAATACCTGCGCCTGTACTGAAACATCCAGCGCTGAAACTGATTCATCGCAGATGATAAACTTAGGATTCAATGCCAAAGAACGGGCTATGCAAATCCGTTGGCGTTGACCACCAGAAAACTGATGCGGATAGCGGTTAATTGCATCTGCACTCAACCCCACCCGTTCTAAAAGTTCAACTACTCGCACGCGTCGTTGTTGCTTTGTCTTCCCAACGGCGTGAATTACCAAAGGTTCCATCACCGCGTCCCCAACCTTCATCCGTGGATCGAGGGAACTAAAAGGATTTTGGAAAACTATTTGCATTTCCCGCCGCAGTTTTTGCAACGGTTCTCCTTTGAGGCTAGTAATATCTTGTTTCTCAAAGATAATCTGACCACTCATCGGCTCAATTAATCGCAACAAGGTTCTGCCAAGGGTAGTTTTACCACAACCAGATTCTCCCACCAAACCTAGTGTTTCCCCTGGTTTGACATCAAAAGAAACGCCATTAACTGCCATATTGTAGCGTTTTGTCCCACCAAACACCCCGCGCACTGGAAAACCAACTTTCAGGTTGCGGATTTGCAGCAGGGGTTCCAATTCATTGAAGTTTGCCAATCTTGCAGCAATCTCTTCGGTGGTAACTTCTGTGGGTTGTGCGGGTTCTTTCGCTTGAATTACTACTTGTCCCGTTGCTGTCTCTTCTGCACTCATGTAGTCCGAAACAGTGAGCAATTTTTGGGGACGGCGGTTGAGTGTGGGGCGACAAGCGATCAAACCTTTAGTATATGGATGCTGGGGACTGCTAAAAATTTGCCGAGAAGTACCAGATTCGACAACTTTGCCTCTATACATCACTGCCACTTCGTCAGCAATTTCTGAAATTAGCCCCAAGTCGTGGGTGATGAAAATCATTGCCATGTCACGGCTTTGCTGTAATTCTCGCAACAAGTCCAAAATTGTAGCTTGCACCGTCACATCCAAGGCTGTGGTTGGTTCATCGGCAATTAAGATTAATGGGTTGCAAGAAATTGCCATTGCAATCATCACCCGTTGCAACTGACCCCCAGAAAGTTCATGAGGGTAGCGTTTTAGCATTGCTTCTTTGTGTTCTTTAACCAACTGTGACAGCTTTGATGGTTCTAGTTTCGATGAAGTCTCGATATATTGCTGTTGGATCTCTTCATCGCTAGGTAGAAGTTTAACCTCTTGTAAACCTGCGATCGCAATTTGTCGTGCTTGGGCTGCTGACACATTTTGATGTCGCACAATTGCTTCTGTTAGCTGAAACCCAATATCATAAACCGGATTGAGCGAACTCATCGGTTCTTGAAAAATCATGGCGATATCGCCACCCCGGTGTAACTGCATTTGCTCAGGAGGCAATTTTACCAAATCGATGGTGTTGCCATTCTCCTGCGGACGAAACCAGATTTCACCGCCAGCAACGATACCGGGAGTTTGCAACAAGCCCATCACAGCTAGGGCTGTCACCGATTTACCACTCCCCGATTCTCCTACTATTCCTAGAGTTTCACCTCGATGTAGGCTAAAGGAAATACCATCCAAAGCTCTGTTAATGTTGCCATCACCGGGAAATTCAACTTGTAAATTGCGAACCTCTAGGACAGTTTCTCTCATAGGAGTTGGGTAGGAATTCTAACTTAAAATTATTTGGATTTTAACAATTGTTTTGATGTATGTATGGGCAAATTTGGTTTTTACACTTTTTGGCAGTTTTTCCCATACTTCCACAATATACACGCATTTGCGATGTAGAACTGCTTGCGATCTCTGCAAATTGCGATCGGCTCATGGTATCCTCTCTTTTCAGAGTTCCAGTCTTTACATCGCAGCATTAACTACAGAAAGTTGCTACCACAGACAAAACAGCCAGGAGAGCAAATCCGTAAATTGGTTAAGGAACGTCGCCAGTCTGCAATCCTGAGTTGGTCAATTCCAAGGAATTAATTATCCAAAATCTCAAACTGGCTACTTGACACTGTACTGTCTGGACGGTACTATGTATTTATAAACCGTCCAGACGGTATTCTAGTAGTAGATACTTGAATCCAATCTCTATCAATCTTGGATTGAGAATATTATGTTTACCATTGCAAATCCCTTTGCTAATCAAACTACTTTCAGTTGCTATAGCAATTCGTTGCTGTCTCAAAATTTGCAGGTTCGACCTGCTATAGATTTATTGGATGAAACTTTACACTGGATGATTACGTCCTACCGATTTTCAAACAGAGCAAGCAGTCTCAATAAATCTAATCCTAGCCTTGCTACCCCACAGATGAAGCAATGAGAGAAGATATTGACAATCTCGTTGTCAGATAAACTGTGTTCACCGGACAATTTATCTAGTTCCATCATTCAAGCTCTATGACTGCTACCAAAAAAACAAAATCTACGTCTGTCACCCGTAATGCATTGCTAGAAGCAGCGGGGCGAGTGATGGTAGCTCATGGTTCAAAGGCATTGACGTTGGAGGCAGTTGCCCGCGAAGCAGGTGTTAGTAAAGGTGGATTACTTTACCATTTTCCCAACAAAGAAGCCTTGATTGCTGGAATGTTGCAACAGCTAATTGATCAAAAGGCAGTATTACTAAAGCATGAATTGGAGCAAGATGATGCACCGAATACACCAGGACATTGGCTAAGAGCCTATATCCGATCGCATGGAAACTTTGATGCTCACTCTAGTGCAATTCAATTCAGTTTACTAGCAGCAGTTGCTGAAAATCCAGAATTACTTAAGCCAGCTCAAGAAAACTTTGCTGATTGCCAACGGCAAATTGAAGCAAGTGGACTCGATCCAGCGATCGCAACTGTGATTCGTCTAGCAATCAATGGTCTATCCTTTGCCCACCTCTTTGGTCTTGGAGTCCCGGAGGAGTCTTTGCAAAAGCAGGTAATTGAAACTCTGCTGAAACTGGCGCGAGAGTAATTCGTAATTATAGCGGTTCTCGTTCACGTGAGGTGTAGCCGTAGGGGCAATACCCTGCGGGTTCGCTGAAAGCGTTCTCGTAAGAGTAGCCGCTCCGCGTCTACATGAATTGCTCCTACACCTTGCGACATAATTGTGTACCGCATCTGAGTAGGAACCGCTATAAGTTAGAGAGACGTGATAAATCGCCGTCTCTACAAAGAATTTATCCATCAATTATTTCTTGACAGAAGTAGTCAATGATGTGCCAGATAGCACCACTATCAGGCTCAGTTCAACTTGCAATTTTTTACACAATGAAGGAGATTTTTATGACTGCCGTTTTACAATTCTTACCGACCGATTCACAATTCCTACTCAGTCCTTTTTCTTGGTTGGCTAAAATGCGTCGGGAAGCACCTGTTTTCTACGACAGAGAGCATCAACATTGGATGGTGTTTCGCTATGATGATGTGACGCAGGTATTAAGCGAATGGAAAGCCTTTTCATCTAAACTGCCGCAACCCCCCGAACAAAAAGATTTCACTCAGTCTTTAGCCTCCAGCGATCCACCTAAACATAAATCACTGCGCTCAATAGTACAAAAGGTGTTTACTGAAAATCGAGTTCAAGCGTTGGCTCCTCGGATTACCGAACTTACTCACGAGTTGTTGGAGCAAATGAAGCAACACAAACAAGTCGATTTAGTACATGCTTTCGCAATTCCTCTGCCGATAATGGTGATTGCAGAAATTCTCGGTATACCCTTTCAAGACCGGGAAGATTTCAAGCGCTGGTCAGATGGGATCATGGCTAAAGATCAAACTGCTATTAAAGATATGGCTGACTATTTCCGCCAATTACTGAATGAGCGGCGCGATCATCATGGAAACGACCTGATCAGCGATTTAATTACGGCTTATGAAGGGGGAGAAAAGTTGACCGCACAGGAACTCGTTGATTTTTGCATCATCCTCTTGGTAGCTGGGAATGAGACCACAACTAACTTAATTACAAATAGCATTTGGTGTCTGCATGAGCATCCCGATGAAAACCAACGATTACGGAATGACTTGTCTCTATTACCGACGGCAATTGAGGAAGTACTGCGTTATAGTTCCCCGATTACTTACTTACAACGATACACCCAAGTAGAAACCAAAATTGGAGACCAGATAATTCCTCAAGGGCAACTTGTGCGGGCGTGGATAATTTCTGCCAATCGAGATGAACATCAGTTTGAGAATGGCGATCGCTTCATCATTGATCGAGAACCTAATAAACATCTTGCCTTGGGTAATGGAATTCATTTCTGTTTGGGCGCACCTTTAGCTCGACTAGAAGCCAAGATTGCGCTGAAAGGTTTGCTGGAAGAATTTCCTAATCTTCGCGTTGACTCAACCCAGACTCTTAAACCAATTCCAACACTGTTGGTGCATGGACTGGAAAGCTTGAGTGTTCTGTTATAGGAATAGTTGAAATCGGCGTAGGCGTAGCCCGCCGTAGGCATCGCTTCTCATCATCATTGGATAGAGAGGCGATCACTCAACTAACAACTTTTAGAACGGAATGTCATCT
The DNA here is from genome assembly GCF_036918015.1 of Nostoc sp. Lineage (GTDB taxonomy): Bacteria > Cyanobacteriota > Cyanobacteriia > Cyanobacteriales > Nostocaceae > Nostoc. Next base: position 79,058 of record NZ_JBALEO010000082.1, on the reverse strand, counting down.
GGATCTGGTTCTTGCTCTTTCACTGCTGGATAAGTAGTTCGCTCATAATTTGTGGGTTGGGGTACAGGTTCGTAACTTGGCGCTGGGGTAGGTGCTGGACGTGCTGACTCGTAAGTGGGAACGTCTTTCTGTGGAGGACGAGATGCTGGAGGTGTTTGTCGTGGAGCAGTTTCAGTGAATGATGGAGTTACGGTTGCTGAGGGTAATGGATCGGTATCAAAACTACCTCCAACAGATTGAATTTGCTGCACAGTCAATTCAGCGCGTTTTTCTTTAAAACCTTCTTGACGCTCAACAGTATTCATTGTTAAACGTCCTACCAAGATGACGCGATCGCCTTGGTGGTAGTTTTGCTGAATTTCTGTGGCTAAATTCCCCCAGCCGACAACTTTCAGCGTGGCTGGTGGATCTTCTGGTTTCTGAGAATTGGGAAACTGTACTAGCATTTCCGTGACTCCCAGATTATCCGCTGTATAGCGGAGTTGCGGCTCGTTAATAATTTCCGCCATCAAAACGCAGCTGTTCATTAAAATTACTCCTGACTGCAAAAAGTACTGATTGAAAAAGAGAGGGTTTTTCTATGTAGGCCAATTAATATCTAGATAGGTTTAATTGTTTGCATTTTTTAATAATATTTGAACAAATTTTCTACATCCACTCTGAGTTTTTAGTTATTTCTAGCATAAAAGCCAAGCGATCGCTTTGAACAGCATTGAGTATACCGTTCGCCACCTTCGCTTGACTAAATTGAGCATTCAATTCTGCATGAGTAGTATAATTGTACCATCCATTTCAGAAATAGAAAAAATTATTGGCAAAAATTAAGTCTTGACATGAACCGGAAAAACACCTAAGGCGATCAACCTGGCGGGAAGGTCGCGCAAGATGGGTAAGCGCAAAAACGCAGGTGGTACAAAGGTGCGATTTGAGTTGAGAATTGGGGCAAATACCCGCTTTTGGATAAAAGTTTGAAACGCCTGAATGATGCGTGTAGGTAACTCGCGTTGACGTTGTACTTTTGCTAAGTCACTAAGTTGTACTTGTCGGTTATTGAGTGGTTTGCTGAGTGCATTCGCTGCAACGACAGCATCTTGAATGGCGTAGTTAATCCCAACTCCACCAACAGGGGACATTATATGAGCGGCATCACCGATGAGTAGCAGCCCTGGACGATACCAGCGTTTGACGCGGCTGGACTCCACTGAGAGAAAAGCTATTTGTGACCAATCATGTAAATTTTGAATGCGTTGCTGGAATTCTGGCACTACTTCGGCAACAGATTTTTTTAATTCCTCCAAACCCGCAGCCCGCAGTTGTTGATAGCCTCCCTTGGGGATGACATAGGCAACTTGCCACTCATCACCACGGTCAAGCATGGCGATGATATTACCTTGACCAAAGCGCCCTATTCCCCCCTCTGAGTCTTCTGGCTGACGCAGTAGGCGAAACCAGAGGACATCCATTGGCGGCGAGGTTTCGATTGACTCAAACTCACCCAGGTGGCGTAAACGTGAGTGGCGACCATCTGCACCCACTGTCAGTATCGCCCGGATTTCATGCCAGCCACCGCCTCCCCGATAGCGGACACCTTGAATCACGCCATTTTCGGTAATTAATTCCTGTACATTCGCACCCATCACCAGATGGAAACTAGGATATTTTTGTGCTTCTTGGGTGATGAACTCCAGGAATTTCACCTGGGGAAGCATTGTAATGTAGGGGTAATGGGTTTTCAGATGACTAAAATCTGCGAATGTGAGGGTATCTTGAGCCGTTTGAATACTAATTTGGCGCATTTTGGTATGGGGGAGTTGTAGCAAGCGATCGCTAAGTCCCAATTCCTCCATAATTTCCATTACTGATGGATGAATCGTATCGCCGCGAAAGTCGCGATCGAAGTCTTTGTGTGCTTCTAGCAGCATCACAGAAATGCCTTGACGCGCTAACAACAGCGCTAGTACTGATCCTGCTGGTCCCCCACCCACAATGCAACAATCTGTGGTTTGCACGTCTACAATGTCATGGATAGGATTGATACTTGGGTCTTGAGAAAGATTTTTAAGTATATCGGTAGTCATAACAACACCTCCTGACAGCCCTAAAATTTAGGGTAGTTTGCTTTTGATGTTGCAAGCCGTTTTTTTAACTTTTCGTATTTACCCTAAACGTGTATTATGATTGGCGCTAAACTGTCATTGGTCATTGGTCATTTGTCCAATGCCCCTTAAGAGTGCTGAGTAATGAGTGCTGAGTGCTGAGTGGGGAATCTCATTTCTTTACTCAGGACTGGGAACTCGGAACTCGGAACTCAGAACTGTTTTGCCCCATGCCCAATCCCCAAATTAGTTGTGTCCCAAGTTGTTTTAGAAAACGTTTATAAAAGTTTTTCCTCGCGTAAAGGGGAAAGTGTTACCTCACAAACCCAATCTCCTCTCACGCTTGAGGAAAAAACTGATGTAGCGCAAGATCGTGCGGGAAGTGTCAACGTCTTGCGGCGGATTAACCTGACGATCGCAGATGGCGAATTTATGGTGCTGGTAGGCCCTTCTGGTTGTGGTAAAAGCACCCTACTGCGGTTAATCGCTGGGTTAGAAGTGATGACTGGCGGTAATATCTGGATAGGCGATCGCTTGATCAATGACTTACCACCAAAGGAACGCGACATCGCAATGGTGTTTCAAAATTACGCCCTCTATCCGCACATGACGGTGTATGACAACATCGCCTTTGGGTTACGCCGTAGGGGAAGCAGGGGAGCAGAGGAGCAGAGGAGCAGAGGAGAAAATACTCCCTATCTTCGGACGTGGGCGGAAAATTTGTTTGTGGGGGCGACCAGAAAGTTACCTAAAGGATTGCGCTACACTTCTGACAAAGAACGGGCGGTAGATGTACAGGTGCGTAGTGTTGCTCAATTGTTGCAAATCGAAACATTGCTGAATCGCTTACCCAAACAGCTATCTGGGGGACAAAGACAACGGGTTGCATTGGGAAGAGCGATCGCGCGTGACCCCCAAGTATTCTTAATGGATGAACCGCTTTCTAACTTAGATGCGAAACTGCGGGCGGAAACTCGCGCCCAAATTGTGAAATTGCAGCGCCAACTGGGGACAACGACGATTTACGTTACCCATGACCAAACCGAAGCGATGACAATGGGCGATCGCATTGCGATTATGTCTGAGGGTAAAATTCAGCAAGTTGCTTCTCCCCTAGAACTTTACAACCGTCCTGCCAACCTTTTTGTAGCAGAATTCATTGGTTCACCACCGATGAATTTTATTCCTGTAGAATTTCATGCCCCTCTATTGATTACTCATTCCCAGTTGCGTTTCACCCTCCCAGAAGTTTGGGGAAAAGCTTTACAAAAATATGATGGGAAAACTCTAATTTTAGGCATTCGCCCAGAACACTTGAACTTGAGTATGCCTGCAACCAAAAATCTACCAGTGCAAGTAGATTTGGTGGAGAATCTTGGCAACGATTCATTTCTCGCTGTTAAGATTGCCGAACCGGGATCTCAACCTGCTACTACAGCCAAATCTCTACAAGTGCGAATTCCACCAGACCGATTTGTACAACCTGGTGAGCAACTTTGGTTATCGCTAACTCCAGAAAAAATTCACTTTTTTGACCCGGAAACTGAATTAGCGATATTTGCCTAGAATTAATCAATAAAAAAACATAAACTTACCGAATTTTAGATTTTAAATTTTGGATACACATGATTTATTTGTGAAGCTGTGCTAAACCCTTTGGCTCTTCGGTTAAGGCAAGAGACGCGATAAATCGCCGTCTCTACAATAATCAGTTGTTAACTTCTTTCTTTCTTTCTTTCTTTCTTTCTTTCTTTCTTTCTTTCTTTCTTTGTGTCCTTTGCGTCCTTTGCGGTTCGTTTTTCTTTCTTGTATTTAAATCAATCCGCTTGGGTTAAGAGACGCGATGAATCGCCGTCAAGACAATAATCGGTCTTTTGTCTTGACGGCGATTTATCGCGTCTTTGTGATGATTTATGGCATCTTTATTGTGTCAACTATTTTCCATAATGTATAGCTGCCACTTTCCCTCGAAACACAATGTAATTGTAGATGTTGTAGAACAACATAATGGGAATCAAAAATCCAATGAAGATAATCATGAACACTAACGCGCTAGGTGCTGCGGCTGCCTGATAAATGGTGATACCTGGGGGAATAATATAGGGAAAAACAACTAATCCTAACCCTACAAAGGTAAGCAGAAAAAGCAGCACTGTCCAAACCAGGGGAGTAGTTTCTGCTTTACGGTTTAGGCTTTGAATCAATAACCAAATCAGCAGTACACCTAAGACTGGAATGATTGAAAATAGATACACTTCTGGCTGATGAAATAACTTTGCCCTGGCATTTTCATACACAACAGGAGTGGCGATCGTGATTAAGATTGCACCTACAAGCGTTGTCCAAGCAGCGATTTTTGCTGTGCGGTAATGGGACGCTTGTAGTTCTCCCTCAGTTTTTAAGATGAGATAGGTGGAGCCAATCAATACATAACCCTGGATTAATGTCAAGGCAACTAAGAGCGATCGCCAATCGAACCAATCCCACATACTGCCGATAAAGTGACCCGCTTCATCCACCTTAATGCCTTCTAAAATAGTGCCCAAGGCGAATCCTTGAAATAGCGCCGCCATAAAACTACCGACTCCAAACGCCACATTCCAAAACACTTTGTTTGTAGAATGCTCTCGAAATTCAAAGGCCACAGCCCGAAAAATTAAGCCAAAGATCATCCCAAAAATGGGAATGTAGAGCGCATTCAAAATGGTGCCATAAGCGAGAGGAAATGCCCCAAACAATGCACCCCCCATCAACACCAACCAGGTTTCATTGGCATCCCAAATATTACCCAAACTCGTCATTAAGATGTCGCGTCGGTCGTCATTGGAACTGGTTAGCGATAGGATGCCTACGCCTAAATCAAACCCGTCTAACATGACATAGAGAAATAGAAACAGAGCTAAAATGACAAACCAAACCTGCGCTAAAAAGTGTTCTAGATTCTCCATACAGTTACCTATTGATTTACCATACTCAATACTCAGCACTCAGCACTCAGCACTCCTCATTGCTCTGCTTCAACAGGACGTTGATCAGGAACAAATTCAGCCGGAGTAGTTTCTGCGACAGGTTCGGTGTCAATGCCTGGAACCGGAAGTTCCAAATTGGGGCCTTGACGAATGATTCGACTACCAAAGAATAAGGCACAGATAAACAGGGCTGTATAAATTCCAGCAAAAAGCACCAGGGATGTTAACACCTCACTAGCAGGTAGGTGAGAAACTCCATCTGCCGTGCGAATTTGCCCATAAAGTACCCAAGGTTGCCGCCCAACACAACGCACAATCCAGCCTGATTCGACAGCAATGTAGCCCAGTGGAGCCGCCAAAATCCAGATTCGCAGTAGCCATTTCTGTTGAGCGATCGCCTCTGCTGAGAGTTTCCCCCGCAACCACTGAATTACACTGATACCCATCAATCCAGCTAAGAAGAAGCCAATGCCGCTCATAATACGGAAGGAATAATAAATCAAACCCACCATGCGGGGGCGATCTTCAGGCTTCCAATGTTTCAGTCCGAGAACGGGTTTAGAGAGGTTCTGTTTAAATTCCAAAATGTAGCCTAAGCCGTTGGGAATTGAGATTTCCCAATCATTTTGCTCAGTCTTATTATTAGGTAATGCCACCACACTCCAGGGTGCAGGTTGACCGGCTGGACTAGTTTCCCACTTAGCTTCCATCGCCGCGAGTTTGGTAGGCTGATAATCAGCTACCTGCTCGGCGCTGAGGTGTCCGATATAGATTTGTAATGGGGTGACTGCGATCGCAGTTGCCAAGACAATTTTAAGCGATCGTGCAAAAAAAGCCTCATGACGCTTGTTGAGAATATACCAGGCGCTAATTCCCCCAATCACAAACAGCGAAGTTTCCAGCGTCGCCAAAAACATGTGCGAGACGCTGTTGAGCATGAAGGGATTTAAGATTGCCTGAAAGTAATCATCGACAACAAACTTTCCGTTGACCATTTCCCCACCTGCCGGGGTCTGTAACCAAGAGTTTGCTGCTAAAATCCAGAAGGTAGATAGGTTTGCGCCAAAGGCAACCATAATCGTGGCAAAATAGTGAATCACTGGGTTGACTCGTTCCCAGCCAAACAGCATAATCCCCAAAAATCCAGCTTCTAGCATGAATGCCATCGAAGCCTCAAAGCCTAAAATGCTGCCAAAAAAGTCGCCTACTGCTTCGGAAAATGGTGCCCAGTTCGTGCCAAATTGAAACTCCATCGGCAAGCCAGATGCTACACCAATACCGAAGTTCAACACGTATAGCTTTGCCCAAAAACGAGCATGATAGTAGTAATCGGAATTGCGTGTTTTGAGCCACATTCCTTCAACGATGACTAGATAAATCCCCATCCCAGTGGTGAGAACAGGCCATAGCATGTGAAAGATCGCCGTCAGTGCAAACTGCATCCGCGATAGGGCAACGGTATCCGACAGAAAATCCATGAACTAACCTCTGAATTCGTTTAAATCTTTACTTGCACAGCATCTTTGGGTTATAGCCGAATGCATTAAAGATACCACTGAGAAACAAAAGAGGAGTACAAAAATTTTGTCCGTTGTAACTGAGTCTGCCTACACGAGCATTTTGTGGTACTCGATCGCGGTGCGACAAAGTTTGGAGTACCTCAACACGACTTTGGAGTACCTCAACACGACTTTGGAGTACCTCAACACGACTTTGGAGTACCTCAAAACGACTTTGGAGTACCTCAAAACGACTTTGGAGTACCTCAAAACGACTTTGAAGTACCTCAACACGACTTTGGAGTACCTCAAAACGACTTTGAAGTACCTCAACACGATTTTGGAGTACCTCAACACGACTTTGGAGTACCTCAACACGATTTCTAGGTATAATTTCAACTATTAGCCATATAAAGTATGACTATAAATTCGCCTGTTCCCCAAGATTATCAATATCAATTTGGTGGTAGTCTTCCTGCTAATGCACCTACCTACGTCACACGCCAAGCTGATGCAGATTTGTATCAAGCTGTGAAAGCTGGAGAGTTTTGTTTTGTTTTGAACTCTCGACAAATGGGTAAATCTAGTTTGCGTGTCCGCACAATGCAAAAGTTACAAAATGAAGGAATTGCTTGTGTATCTATTGATTTAACCGCAATTGGCACATCAGGGCTAAAGTCTGAACAATGGTATTCTGGGATTATTGATACTATTGCTGGTTCTAAAAGTTTAAAGTTAGGTGAGCAGTTTGATATAGATGAGTTATGGGAAGAAAATTCCCGATTTTCTGATGTGCAGATTTTTGGTAAATTTATTGACAAATTACTCAAATTAGTTTCCACACAGATTGTTATTTTTATAGATGAAATTGATAGTATTCTCAGTTTAAAATTTCCGGTTGATGATTTTTTTGCTTTAATTCGAGCTTTCTTTAATCAAAGAGTTGATAATCCTGAATATCAACGCATTACTTTTGTGCTTTTGGGAGTCGCCACCCCATCTGAGTTAATTCAAGATAAAAATCGCACTCCTTTTAATATTGGCAAAAGAATTGAATTAACCGGATTTGAATTTGCAGAAGCTTTACCTTTAATCAAAGGATTGTCTGCACAAACTAGCAATCCCAAAGCCATACTCAAAGCGATTTTAGACTGGACTGGAGGACAGCCATTTTTGACTCAGAAAGTCTGTGAATTTGTCCGTAAATCTGCAACTGTAATTCCTCTAGGTGAGGAAGCTGCTTTTGTAGAGGATTTAGTTAGAGATAAAGTGATTCAGAATTGGGAATCTCAAGATGAACCAGAACATTTTAGAACGATTCGGGATAGAATCTTAAAAAGAGATGAACAGAAAGCAGCATACTTATTAGATTTATATCAACAAGTATGGCACTTAGGCGGAATTGATATTGATAGTAGTATTGAACAAAGTGATTTACAGTTAGCGGGAATCGTTGTTAAAAAAGAGAGTAAATTAAAGGTTTATAACCTGATTTATCAAACCATTTTTGACAACTTCTGGATTGAGAAAACTTTAGCAAGTTTGCGTCCTTATGCAGAGAATTATCGTCAGTGGATATTATCAGGAAAACAGGATGAGTCTCGGTTATTGCGGGGTCAAGCTTTAGTAGAAGCGGAAAATTGGGCAAAAGGTAAAAGTTTAAGTTTTCAAGATGGAGAATTTTTAGCCGCTAGTCGCACACTACAGCGAAAAGAAGAACTAGCAGAAACAGAAATACAGGCAGAATTAGAAAGAGAAAGGAAAGAAAAGCAATTAGTAACTGCTAGGAGAAGAATGCGTTTTGGAGTGGTAGTTTTATCTGTTGCTTTAGGAATTACAGGTTTGTTAGGTATAGGTGCATTTATTGGGCTTGAAACCGCTAACAGATATACAAATGAATTCAATCAATTTATTAATAAAATTAGAAAATTATCAGCAGTGGCTTCTCAACTGCAACAAAAAGGAAAAACAAACGAAGCCAATCAGTCTTTGAATATTGCAAGTTTGCTTTTGCGGAATAAAATTAATAATTCTCAGCTAAAAGAGGCTTTATTAAATAGTTCGCTGGTTTTAGGGTATCAATATCTAGCTGATGCTGAAAGCGATCAAAATCAAAAAAAAGATTTAGATTTAGAGAAGGCTGAAATAAATTTTACTAAAAGCCTGGAAGAATTATCAATAATAGAAAATAAAATTGATAAAACTCCCGATAATTTAGCTACTTTAGTTTATATTAACTACGTTAAAGGTAAATTAGAGGAACGCTCAAATCAATCTAAGGCTTTAGCAGATTATAAGAAAGCATTTGATTCTATCAGTAGTCTTAAATCTCAGTTTAAGTCTCGTCTTGATTTATTTACCTTAGACCTAAATATTCTCTACAATGGCAATGCTGATATTGTAGCTTTGCTTTATCGGAAACTAAAAAAACTGGATAGCTCAAATCCAGTTTATGCTGAATCTTTAAAGGAACATTTATTAAATGAATTAGACTATTTAATGCAGCAACAAAGATGGAGGGAAGCAAATTTAAAAAATGGGGAGTTTATTTTCTATTCGGCAGGAAAGGAAGAACAAGGTTCTTTAGATTTAACTGATATCAGAAACTTTAATTGTAAGGATTTAAAACAACTAGATACACTTTGGGTTAATAACTCTAAGGGGTATTTTGGTTATAGTGTCCAGAAAAAAATATATTTGTCCAAAAAAATTTCTCTCGATTTTAATTGGGAGGAGAGAGTAAAAATTGGGAACGATAAAAGGTATAATGATTTTACAAAAAGTGTGGGATGGAAAGGACAGGATGGGGAGTGGTTGGGATATGAGGAATTACCCATGAACCTAAGTGGGGCGGGGAGGGTATCTATGAAGGGAGAACTCCCGGTGGGAGATAGAGGAGAGAACCTCGTTATCATGAGGGGTATCTTCTTACGACTTGAGACTTGTAAATTTTAACAGATAAGGCTTTCAGAGAATTGTAAAGATTTATTTATGGGATATTTTCCACGCAGTTATAAGGCTTTGGGAGATTCCATATCTGGCACTCTGGCAATGCACAACCCAAAGAAAAAAAACAAACAACACAAAGGGAATTGAGAACAGCTAATTTAGAGTACCTAAGTAGCAAATTCCTCTAAAAAAGACATTTTTAGTGATAAATAGAGACACTGCTCCTATCTTCATCTCAAATCATTGACTGCGATTTCTAAAAATCATCCCTGCAACTTGCGGATTGTAACAATTAGCAAAAATAAATTTCTCAGCCACATCAACAATTTCTGAATTATTTGCCTCCCAAGTATCCCAAGGTAATCGCATCTGTCCTGGTGATGCTTTTTTGCCTTTGCCTTTAATTACTTTCGGCAAAAATTGATTACCCCAAAAATAGCGTTTTTCTGTTTTCGCTTTTGGTTTGTACTTTTTACAAAAACCTCGATATTTAGCAGCACATTCATTCAAAGTTTTACCCAACGCTAAAAAAGCCGGATGCCAAGTTGTTAAACCATCATCCCCAAGTCGGTCATAGACTCCATAATTACTAAAATCATAGAAAAAGCCTTCTTGCATTCCCGCCGCTTTTGGGTTGGCGTGAATATACCGCAGCGTATTCAATGCCCGTTGATAGTCACTTTTGTTAAATCTGACTTTTCACGTTATGTGGAAAAGTCCACCAAAAACCTAACCCCCTAACCCCCTTCCCGATGCGGGAAGGGGGAAAATTCAAAGTCTCTCTCCTTTTAGGAGAGAGATTTAGAGAGAGGTTTTCCAGATGCCGTGAAAAGTCACTTTTGTCAAATCCTGTGCTGTGATAACGTTTTTCCCAAAAATGTCCTGTACGGTTCAACATTCGGTTAAAACACATTGCCGTGTACCAATTTATCCAGTGCATGATTTTGGGTAAATCGTTCGGTTGTACTGGCTTAAGTAGATAGTGAACATGGTTAGACATAATACATAGAGCATAAAGCTTAAATTGGAACTTAGCCAATGCCTTTTTGAGAGCATAGAGAAACACCTGACGGCATTCGTGACGCGTTAATTTAAATTCCCGGTTATTGCACCGAGTAGTGACGCGATCGCTGTATCCTAGTTTTAAGTCGCGCTGTGTCCGTGGCATAAGAAGAACTTGTCATCCTCTAATTCTCCCCATAATATCTATGCCCCTTAACCTTTTTTTTGGTCAAACCCCAAAACCTGAACCCGCAGAGATGACTGGTTTAATCAAAATATCGGGATGTGACAACCCTAAGCGGCGCGGGGATGTGATTTTTGTTCATGGGTTAGGTGGTCACGCACGAGGAACTTGGCATCCGCAAGAACTACGCAACGATGATAATTTCTGGTTAACGTGGCTTGCAGAAGAAAGACCAGATTTAGGTATTTGGTCTTTTGGCTACAAAGCTGAACCCTTTGAGTGGAGAGGGTCAACAATGCCACTCTTTGATAGAGCTAGTAATTTACAAGAATATTTAGAAGTTTCTGATTTTGGAAAATACCCAATAATTTTTATCGCTCATAGTATGGGTGGATTATTAGTTAAAGAAATGCTGCGGAATGCTCAGACATTTCAAAAAAAAGCAGTTATTCAACAGACAAAAGGTATTGTATTTCTATCCACTCCTCACACTGGTTCTCATCTCGCTAACTTAGTCGATAAAATTGGTATTTTGGCACGAAGCTCTGTCAGTGTTGATGAACTCAAAGCACATATTCCCCAACTGCGTCAACTTAACGAGTGGTATCGGCAAAATGTTGACTTTTTGGAAATTACTACAAAAGTTTATTTTGAAACTAAGCCCACTCAAGGTTTTTTAGTTGTAGACCCAGATAGCGCTAATCCAGGCATTAAAGATGTCCAACCTACTGCTACAGATGACGACCATCTTTCTATCACCAAGCCAAAATCAACAGAGAATTTAGTCTACAAGGGAGTGAGTCAGTTTATTAAGCAACAATTGCTAATTAATCTAGGCATTGTTGAACAACCAACACCAAAAGCCAAACAGAACAACTCCTCAGTGACTTTTGAAAATCCTGATGGTCAAGTTCCTCTTAACTCCCCCTTTTATATCGAGCGTCCAGAGGTGGAAATTAAATGTTATGAATCCATCCTGCAACCAGGGGCGTTAATCCGCATCAAAGCGCCGCAAAAGATGGGTAAAACTTCTTTAATGAGCCGTATTCTTAACCATAGTAAACAAAAAGGTTATCGTACAGTTTCTCTTAATTTATGGAGTCAAGAAAATCTTACCGATCTTAATAATTTCTTACAGGCATTCTGTGCAACTCTGAGTTATGAATTAGGGCTAGAAGATAAAATAGATCAATCTTGGAAAAGACGCTTAAGCAGTCAAGTTAACTGTACTAACTATTTAAAAGACTATTTATTAAAAAATATTGATGTTCCCCTAGTATTAGGCTTAGATGATATTGACAAAATTTTCCCTTATCCCAAAATTGCTCAAGAATTTTTTGCTCTACTCCGAGCTTGGCATGAAAACGGTAAAAACCAAGAAATCTGGCAAAGATTGCGTTTAGTAATTGCTCATTCTCAAGAAGTATATGTTTCTCTAAATGTCAATCAATCGCCCTTTAATGTGGGCTTATCTGTCGAAATAGGAGAATTTAATTCCATACAAATAAAAGAATTAGTCCAACGACATCAATTAAATTGGTCAGATACAGAAATCGGACAATTAAGGGGAATGATTGATGGTCATCCTTATTTATTAAGGACTGCTCTTTATCAAATTGGCACAGGTAATTTAACTTTAGAACAGTTCTTGAAAGTTGCTCCCACCGATGAGGGATTATTTAGAGGCTTTTTACATCCCTATCTTTCATTGCTAGAAGAAGACAAGTTGTTAAAAGCAGCGATGAAAAAAGTGATTGAAAGTGATATTCCTGTTAAGTTAGACTCTGCACAAAGTTTTAAATTACGCAGTCTGGGGTTAATTGAATTTACAGGAAATGAAGTTCAATGCCTTTGTAATTTATATCGCCTTTATTTTCGAGAACGTCTATCCGAATAATTACACCCAGCTTGAGAGGATGAACCATCAATAATTAGCAGTAAAATGATTAGTGGTCTGTCCCATTAATTTTGAGGGATAAAAGAACGAACCGCAAAGGACGCAAAGAGCGCAAAGGAAGAAAAGTTAAGAATGAGTTGAGTTCACCCATTATATTTAATGGGACAGACCATTAGCGATCGCAGCACCAACACCAAAGGCGATCGCACTCTCAAGTTACTAATTTGTAGAAGTGCTAAAAGATAGTGCAGATGCTTCTAGCAGATGCGGATGGTGGTGTTGCCAAAAACTCAAAATCTGTTCGCCAACCTGTTGAGGATAGAAATAGTGAAAAAAATGATATCCTTCTGGGCATTCCCAGAGCTTATCTTCTGGCTTCAACCAATTCAACCAGTCATGCAATACAGTTGAGTTGACTACCGGATCGCTCTTGCTACCACATACCATCATTGGCATAGAAACTCCACCCTTGGGTAAATAAACTAACTTAAATAAAGAGTGTGATGTGGGAGATTGTTCTAAATCTTTATCTAAGGCAGCTACTAACTTCTTAGTGGTATGAGATGGTTGATTTCCAAATAGACTGCGAACGCTGCTTGCCAAAACCAACTCACGGCTGATGTTAAAAAGTTGTCGTTGAAAGTAATAATGAGCTTGCCAATTGTTTGCAGGTTGAGCTGCTACAGCCAGCAGAGTTAGCGATCGCACTTTTTGCGGAAATCGCCGCGCAAAGGTTAAGGCGATCGCACCACCCATCCCATGTCCTGCTAAATGCACGGGGCGATCGCGCCATTCTAAAAACTCATATAGCAAATCCACAGCTTGATCTATGGAACTGGCTTCATCTTTAGTTTGCTGGTATTCCCACTGGGCGACATTTATATACCTAGATAAATATTCAAGTAATGGTTTATCAAAACGCTGCAAAACAGGACTGGCACTTAACCATAAAATATCAAATGAATCAGACATAAATACCTATAACTTCTAAATTATCAACTTCAATAAAGGCGCACAGCTAGCTGTGCGCCCCAAATCTCTACAAACCAAATTCTGTCTTCAACTGAGCAACCCAAGTTTTAATTCGCTCATCTGTTAAATCAGATTGACTACCTTCATCAAGTGCCAATCCGACAAACTTGCCATTTCTCAAAGCTCTAGATTGATCGAATTCATACCCCTCAGTTGGCCAGTAACCAACAGTTTTACCACCCCGTTGGGAAATTTTTTCTTCCAGAATTCCTATTGCATCCTGGAAGTTATCGCTATAGCCATATTGATCTCCATCACCAAAATAGGCAACCAGCTTACCACTAAAGTCTATTTGATCCAGATCGGATAAAAAGCCTTCCCAATCGCTCTGAAGTTGACCAATATCCCAAGTGGGAGAGCCAATAATCAGCAAGTCATACTCATCAAAAGTGGTCGTATCCGCCTCGTAAATGGGATGTAATATCACAATATCATCACCAAACTCATCCCGAATTTTTTCAGCATCAGATTCAGTGTTGCCAGTTTGAGTACCGTAAAACAAACCAATTTTTTTTGACATATTGACACCTGATAAATAAATAGTTGTGTGCTCTACTCAAAAGTCGCCCTGAGAGGTTGGTTAATCCAGCGTTCCCTGCCCATCAAGGCATCGACTCCAGTGTTTGAACAGCCACGCAAGTCAAAAGCGTTATCTTTTCAGAAAGTTTGCAAATAGCTGAAATACATGGCTCACTTAATGAGTATTAGTCTCAATAACTCTGAAGATATACTACCAGACTTATTGAGAGTCTTTTTCATTTGGTTCAGTAAAGTTTTGTTAAGTATTTCAGGAAAAAACCGAAAACTAGACGAGGCAGCAAGAATTCTCGTACCTTAATTGGTCAGAAACCTCGCACTTACTCGAATAGAAGTAGTGAGATAAACGCCTGAACAAAAAACATTTCTCAGTTACTGGAGTTTAGACTAAAAGCGATACAAGACTTGATCTTGGAAGAATTATGTGATATTGTCCTTTGGCTGAATTAAAGTACGGTAACTACGTCAAATTACCGTATTTTTATATTAAGAGTGAACAACGCACTCTGCAAGAGGATAGTTTAAATTAAACGGAAATTGACCCTTATGCCAAAAGACTGGTTTGAATGGCACGATCTCTACAATAGTGAACCAACATTGCAGCAGCGGCTGCAAATTGTTCGGGAATATATTTCTCATAGCTTGGATGCATCTTTACCGGGAATCATTCGTGTAGTCAGTGTTTGCGCGGGTGATGGGAGGGATTTATTGGGAACCCTATCAAACCACTCCCGTGCAAAAGATGTGTACGCACGACTCGTTGAACTAGACCCGAAGTTGGTTGAACGTGGAAAACTAGCTATAGAATCAGCTGGTTTGGCAAAGCAAATTGAGTTTGTTAATGGCGATGCAACAAATTCCTCCAACTATGCAGGAGCAGTGCCAGCAGACATTGTGATTGTGTGTGGTATATTCGGTAATCTAACTGACGAAGCTGAACTCAATCGCTTACTTCGGAACTTAAGTTTATTAAGTAAAAAAGGTTCCTCGATCATTTGGACTCGTGGAGACTCCAAGGGTATTCGCCATTCTGATACTGTCCGCCAACTTTTGCGTGAAGCTGAATTTGAAGAAGTTAGTTTTAAACTCACTCCTACAGGAGATATGGCAGTAGGACTTCATCGTTATCTCGGTGAAGGTTCAGCTTTACCAGAGAATCAACAGTTATTCGTGTTTTCCGGCACCCCAAATAGAGCAGCACAGCCAGTTTTTCAAACCTCTGGAGAATGAATCAGACTCTTTTCTAGAAGAATTTACTGACAGCAGTTTTCAGCGATTTAATCAAGAAAATTGATAAATAGTGCGATCGCTGCTAAAAATATCGATAACGCTTGTAGAGACGCGATTTATCGCGTCTTACGATATCTTCACTCACAAAATATCCCTGATAATTACTGGGCTTATGCGGACTTCACTTGTATAACCTAGTCATTCCCAGAAATTACGCAACTGGCACAAAGTTAAATATGTGATTAAATCAGGTTGCAGTCAGCGACTGAAAAATATTTTACGTAATACGCATTATGGTTATCTCGTATTATGCAGAAGTTCTAAGTGTAATATACTTTTATAGAAAAAATTTGGGTATTATTACTGAATATTTATCAGTATTTTCACTGTATTATCTTCAGTTAAAGAGCCAAATCGATAGATTATTAAGAAAATCTAAAGGTATGGATTAATACGTACAATGTAGTTTAAAACATCCATTAACTCAATCAAAATTTAAGAGATACAAAGATATGTCAAATAAAGTCGCTAAGGAATTGGCTGATTTTCTGCTGCAAATAGAACAGCGATCGCAGCTTCATGCAGGCTATCCATATAATTTAAGTTGTGATTACAGTGCGATCGCTAAATTTTTCAATCTTCTGTTAAATAATGCTGGAGATCCATATATTGAACCAGATTTTGGTCTCCATTCTCGTAAGTTTGAGCAAGAAGTATTATCTTTTTTTGCCGAACTCTATAAAATTCCAGAAAATGAGTTTTGGGGTTATGTTACTGCTGGCGGAACTGAAGGTAATTTATATGGAATATTCTTAGCAAGAGAAATCTATCCCGATGGCATTCTTTACTCATCACAAGACTCTCATTATTCCATACCAAAAGCAACAAAGTTATTCCGCATTCAACATAATGTTGTTAACTCACAAATTAATGGAGAGATGAATTATGAACATTTTGAACAACTCATTAGCGAAAATCGCAATTATCCTGCGATCGTAAATTTGAATATTGGGACTACTGTCAAAGGCGCAATTGATAACTTAGACAAAGTTCTCGAAATCTTAGAACGCAATCAGATTAAAGATTACTACATTCATTGTGATGCCGCCCTTTCAGGATTAATATTACCCTTTCTAGATGGCGCTCCAGAAGTTAACTTTCAAAAACCCATAGATAGTATAGCTATTTCTGCTAAATTCATTGGTTCACCCTTGCCTTGCGGTGTAGTTTTAACCAAGAAAAAATGGGTAGAAAAAGTTGAAACAGAAATTGAATATATTGGATCGTCAGACACAACAATTCTCGGATCTAGAAACGGTCATACCCCTCTGATTCTCTGGTATGCAATGAAAACAAGAGGTTATGATGGATTAGCCAAAGAAGCAAAGACTTGTATAGCTAATGCCCAATATCTTTTCCAACAACTTAAAATCAGAGAATATCCATGTATGCTCAATAAATTTTCTAATACCGTAGTGTTTCAAAAACCTTCTCAAAGGTTAATTAAAAAGTGGCAGTTAGCGATTTATGAAAATTGGGTACACATTGTA
This sequence comes from Nostoc sp., assembly GCF_036918015.1. GTDB lineage: Bacteria > Cyanobacteriota > Cyanobacteriia > Cyanobacteriales > Nostocaceae > Nostoc. Next base: position 62,113 of record NZ_JBALEO010000082.1, on the reverse strand, counting down.
GTCATGCAAAATATCGATCGGCACAAAATTGATACTTTTGTTAACGAACTTTTGTTAGAAGAAGGGCTACTCGATAACGTAGACAATTTCCAACTACAATCAGCGCTACACTAAGAATAGATTGTCAAGTGAAATTTATTGCCCAGTTTGATAAAGTCTTTCTCTAAACAAAATTTGCTCCCAAGATTTTATCTTTTTAAAAAGTTTTTTCCGCACAAATTAGCAGCAAGTAGTATTTCTACTTCTGCCTGTTCCATAGGTGGTAAGAAAAAATACCCTTGCCCATAATCACATTGTAAAGCCTTCAATTGTGCTAATTGGTCTACAGTTTCTATGCCTTCTGCTGTTACAGACATATTTAAATTATGGGCTAATGTCACAATCGCTCGAATAATTTCTAAGTTTTCTCCTCGACTACCTATACTGGTGACAAAAGAGCGGTCAATCTTAATGGTTTTGATTGGTAGGCGATGTAGATAACTTAAGGATGAATAGCCAGTTCCAAAATCATCCATGTGCATTTCAACATTCAGTGCTGTTAACTGGGAAAGCACAGTGGTAGCTAATTCAAAATTATCCATCAACAAGCTTTCAGTAATCTCCAATTTCAAACAGCATGGCTCCAGTCCAGTTTGCTGCAAAATATGTTTAACCTGTTTAAACACATCAGGTTGCGTAATTTGTTTACCAGAAAAATTTACGCTAATCGTCAGAGGTTGTGAGGTAGGAAATTGTTTATGCCATTTGTGCATTTGGTGACAGGCTTCATAAAGCACCCATTGACCAATACTAATAATCATTCCAGTTTCCTCAGCCAAAGGAATAAAATCTTGAGGGGAAATAAGTCCTCGTTCTGGATGATACCAACGTATTAATGCCTCAAATCCAATAATTTTGCCAGTTGTTAGTGAAACAATTGGCTGGTAATCAAGGCGAAATTCTTCTTGCTTGAGCAGTGCATTTCGCAGAGCAGTTTCTAACTCTAAGAGCAAAGCTGCACCCTTGTGCATCTTTGGATCAAAAACCTCATAACGTGCCTTACCAAGTGATTTGGCACAATACATTGCCACATCAGCATCGCGTAAAATCTGCGCTGCTTGTTCATAATCTGCTCTACTTAAAGCAATGCCAATACTAACATTAGTAAACACCCGATGCTCATTTAATTGAAATGGTAAAGCTAGCACCTTTTTAATTCGTTCGGCTACCTGTATTGCGGTGTTGATATCCTCAATTTCGTCAATTAAGATTGTGAACTCATCTCCGCCAAAACGAGCAACTATGTCTCCGCCTCGCAGAACTGACTTTAGCCGATGAGAAATTGAAATCAAAAGTTGATTTCCTAGTAGATGTCCAAGGCTGTCATTAACAACTTTAAAGCGGTCTAGGTCTAAGAATAGTACAGCAAATAAATAATTATTTTGCTGTTTACCCTGTTCTATTGCCTGCTGCACCCGCTCCATAAATAATCGTTGATTAGGTAATCCAGTTAGCCCATCATGAAGACTATTGTGCAGTAATTGTTCTTGTGCTTCTTGACGTTTAACAATGTCTTGTTGAAGTTGTTGATTAACTCTAATCAGTTCAATAGTGCGTTCTAGCACCAACTGCTCAAGCTGATAACGATACTGGACTAATTCTTCTTCTGCTAGCTTTCGTTTAGTGATATCACGAACAATAACAATATATTCTCGTAGCAGAGAATTAAATGGCTGGGAAATCGTCGATTCAACAATTCGCAAACCTTGGTTAATTTTCAAGCTTTGCTCACTTCTAGTAGACCATTGCTCCGGTTTGCCGCGATAGCATATTAGAAGTTGATTCAAGTTTTGCCCAAGCAACTCCTGAATACTTGTTTGAAATAATTCTTCAGCAGCGGCATTTGTCTGAGAAATTTTCCCGTCTTCATCTAATACTAAAACAGTATCTGGAACAGTATCTAGAGTAGTGATAAATAGGTTTCTAGCTTGTTTGCGTGCTTCATCAATAGCAATGATTTGTGGTAAAGTTGTCCAGCAAGCGATCGCAACTCCTGTAAAAGAAAGCGTCACTAATAAAATCGCTAGGAAAGAATTTTGAGGATGATTAGAAAGTCTATCTAAAAAATCGCGAATAACCCAACTGATTGTGGCAGTAATACAAATCAATGATACTAAAACAATCACTTGTAGTACCACAAAGTCTGGATTGTTTCTAGTAGACCTAGCATCGTAACGCTGTGTCCACCAGTTTGGGTGTAATGGCGCAAATCTTAAGCGACGTAGCACTAAATCTCCGCTCATCACAATAATGGGTAATAACAATCCCACTAAAAAATCTCTCCAATTCCAAGCTAAACCTCCCACTATTAGAACTACCGCTTCTACCAAGAAAAAACCAAGTGACCACCAAGGCCATAACACGTATGCTTTGCCACGACACATCCATAATCCCAGATGTAGACCCATAATAGACATGAGATAACAGGTGCCTGCTACTGTCACAAGTTGAGGTACATTTCCCAGATTTAGACAAAGCAAACTGAGTAGAAAGGTAACTAAAATAGCAGGTCCAAGGACACCTTGACGGGAAACTAATGCAAATATAGGAGAAAGCTGTCTGTCTAAGGCAAGCTGGTATAATATCCGAGGAGAGTTAGAAACTGCTGTAGCAGAACTTAGAAGGCAAGATATAGTAATCAGAAGTGTTACTAGAAAGGGGGCAAATTCACCCCAAAAAGGCTTAGAAGCTGCTACTAGATTTAAGAACGCATCGTCACCTATTGTCGGATTGGGAGCCGAACACATTAATACCCAAGAACCACCTAGAAACACCGGAGGAATTAACCAAGCAGCTACGGTTAAAAACTTTAAAGTTTTATATGGATGGCGACTATCAGCAACAAAAGAAGAAGTGGTTTCACAAGCGTAAATTGAATAGCTAGCTAGAAAAAACCACTTTGTCCATTCTTCAAAGCTTAGGCTATGTGTGCTAGTTGGGGAAAATTGAAAACTAGGAGATGAAAAGGCTAACCATAATACACCTTGAACACAAAACAATAACAGTAATAAAATCGCTGGGAATACAAAAAATAAATGTAGAAGCGCCAAAGCACGGGTGCCACTGAACGCTAAAATAAATGGAATCGCTGTAAATAAGACTTTTAAGAAAGTTTCTGGACAAGAAATACCTAATGTTTCAAAATTGACTTTAATTAGGTTGGTGAGAATAATTGCATACAGTGCTGGTGCTGCTGCCCAGCTAAAAAAGTATCCTAATGCCACGTAACGGCCTAAGCCAGGGAAGTTCTTTAATAGCCTTGTGGTATAGTTTGGTGTTCCTCCGGCAACATCTGACCAATGCCTACCTAGACTTTGTACCTGCAAGTTAAGCAAAAAGGAAATAATCGTGCCAAAAAACCAAACTAAGATAGCTTTCGGCCCTAACGCTGCATGAATGATTGGAGCAGTACCAATCCATCCAACATGACCAGTTAATCCGAAGCCCCAGGTTTCGAGATAACTCAAAGTCCGTGGTAGGCGCATTAGCAAGTGCTGATTGTTCTCCGCCCGTGCAGAATCGTTACTAACCATTGTTTCTTAGTGAGATTTACTGACCTTTTCACTCAATAGCTGAATCTCACCGATTATAGCTTCCGTATAACTGCTGAACTTTAGAAAAGGATAACTCATTTGTTACTGAATTGGGAATTTTAGATTTTAGATTTTAGATTTACTCCATACCTAAAGTATTTTTCTTCCAGAAAGAATTTTAACTTTAGGATTTGAGATTTGTTCCACGTAGCTTGTTTATCGCGGAGTAAATAGAAATTCTCTTTCTTCAGACCTTTGTGAAAATCGAAAGGTTCAGATTTACAATCTAATTTAATAGACATCTCCAGAAATTAATTATTTATTGCCTGAAACCATTGTAAAGACGTAGCAGTGCTACGTCTTTACATTCATATCTCTAATTTCATAAATCAGAAATCATGTTGTTCATCAATGATTAACTAGAGCTATAGCTTTTGCAACAACTCCTGAGTTAATTGCAAGAAAGCTTTTGAACCTGCTGATTGGGGAGCAATTAAAACAGCTGGCATAAAACTATCAACAGCTTTAGCAACATTGACATCAACCGGTATTTGTACTTTACAAATTTTATCGACACCAAAATCTTCGACAACGCGGTGCATTACTTGTTTATAGTATCTACCAGTGAGCAGGTTAGCGCTGGACATACTAAATACAATTCCCAGCATTTTTATATCTATCTTGGTTTCATGTCCGTGACTGTCTTTTAATTGGGCAATCCGTCTTTCTAGCAGTTGAATACCCACTACAGATAATGGTTCGGGTTTAGCAGGAAGTATGTAGAAATCGCTGGCGGCTAAAGCACTACGCGTCAATAGATTATAGCCCGGGGCGCAATCGAGAAGGATAAAATCATATTCTTGACGTACTGGTTTTAAGATGTTATTAATTAAGACCCTTTCAAAGCGATTCCAAATCGTTTCAAAGTCCTGTTCTCCTAAAGCAGTTGCTTGCTGATGCAGCATTTCTGAAACAACAAATTCATCATATAAATCGATATCTCCTGGTAATAAATCTAGTCCAGGAAGATTACAAACCTGGGATTGAACAATATCCTTAATTGTGAATTTTGCTTGTGGATCTGGATTGATAACTTCGTCTATCAGATACCTAAATGTCTTACTTTGTTTACGACGCTTGGCAAAATCTAAAGGCGACATCAAACTGAGTGTGGCGCTAATTTGGCTGTCTAAATCAAGAACCAGCACCCGCTTGCCATGATTTTTAGCTAAACAGGTAGCTAAGTTGACCGTGAGGGTGGTTTTACCTACACCACCTTTCATGTTGGCAGTAGCAATTACATATCCCATTGATTAAGTCCTCTATTGACGCATTCCCATCTACTAGTCTGTCAAGAAATAATTGAGGGGTGTGGATTGTTTTCTAGTTAGCGCTAAAGCACAAACTACGAACCGATCAAATCAAACTTGACAGACTACTAGGTAGCGTACACCCCTGCTCATATCTTAAATCTTCCATTAAATTTAATATTTTTGGAAATTCAAAATATTGATTTCAGCGATGTTGACTCGATTGAGGCAGCAAAATGTAGTTGGGTTTTTACCTGGAATTGTTCTACCAGAATCCTTTGCTCCATAATGACAATGTTTGGCTTAATGCCGTAACAGCGATCGCTCTTATCAAAGCAATTATAGAGGTATTGACAAATACAGTAGCCCTAAATCAATTGTGAGAAAATAATAGTGTTGTGAATATCACTAAGTATTGGGTGCAAAATGTGGATGCATTTGCTAATTGAATTGAACGAAGCGGATTGATAATTTCGTGAAATCAAAGGCGCATTTACACACAAACTTATAAGGTAATTAAAATGACTTACGATTCCGAAGATGTAGAACAAATCCTGCAAAAAGCACTCAGTCGTAAAGACAAAGGTGAATTTTCACGAGAACAGCTTTTAGAAATGGCATCTGAGTTAGGTATTTCTTCTAACATTTTGGAAGCAACTGAACAAAAGTGGTTGGCTCAACAAGAAGAAGAACGTTTACGACACAGATTTAATACTTTCCGACGCAGAGCCTTTTGGACACACTTTGTTTCTTTCCTAGCAGTGAATTTATTCCTCATTCTCTTAAATTTAATCACTAGTCCTAGTTATTTTTGGGCTATTTTTCCAGTATTAGGATGGGGGTTAGGATTATTTTTTCATTGGTGGAGTGTTTATCAGAGTAAATCAGAGGATTACGAAATCGCTTTTCAGAAATGGCGTAGACAAATTTAACTTCTCCTTTAACGATCGATCTTAGATATTCAGCGATCGCTATTATCCTAATTTGTGCCTCCTTCTAGATAAAATCTTCCCATAAACTACTCACATTCACCGCCAGGGGTGAGTGTGAGCTTTGTAATTTATAGGGAATTGCCTATAACATCGCAAATTAGGTAAATTTGGGCAACCTTAAACTTGAGGAGTTGTATAATCACGACCTTCGATCCTTATCCTTGTGCTTGCCAATTTGCCAAAATAGAGCTGTAGGCTAGAATAACTACGCTTTAAGAAGCTTGATTGCCTAAACTCAGGAGCAAGGGTCGGCTGGTTAATAAGATAAAAGGAAGGGAGTATGGACAATAACAACTGGTTGCAACAGCTAATGATGGTAGGCCTTGGTACAACGTCTATAGTCGCAGAAAAACTGCGGCAAGTCAGCGATGATTTAGTCAAAGACGGTAAGCTTAATCCTGAGCAAGCCAAGGCGGTAATAGATGATATTGCCCAACAGTTAAAGTCGGAACAGGGAAACTTCGATGTGCAAATGCAACGGCAAATGCGAAATATGATGCAGGATTTGGGGGTGGCTCGCCAGTCAGAAGTGGACGAGTTGAGGGGTAGAATTGACCGTTTAGAGCGGCAATTGCGCGATTTAGAAAATAAGCTTTGGCGTTAGAATGTCCTTTGTGATTTAAACTAAATGTGTCCTGTTGGTAATGTTTTTGCCAGGATACCTAAGTAAGGAGAACTGATTTTGAAACCAATTTTCCTCAGCGTGGCGTTCATGCTGGTGTGTGTTGTGCTTTTGATTGTGGGGCAAGTAGGCAGTAAACAGAATACTGCCATTGCTGCCGAGTTAACCCAAACGCCGCCAGTATCCACAGCTGTAACTGAAAACAATATCTTAATTGCGAGTAATACTATGTCTGATGCTAATGCCGTAACCACTCCCTCTGGATTAAAGTATGTGGAGTTAAAAGAGGGGACTGGGGCGACTCCTAAACCTGGACAAACGGTTGAAGTTCACTATGTCGGCACTTTAGAAGATGGTACTCAGTTTGATAGTTCACGCGATCGCGGTCAACCCTTCAGCTTTAAAATCGGTGCTGGACAGGTAATCAAAGGTTGGGATGAAGGAGTTAGCACCATTAAAATAGGCGGTCTTCGTAAGTTAATCATCCCCCCAGAGTTAGGCTATGGCGCTCGTGGTGCTGGTGGCGTGATTCCACCCAATGCAACTTTAATTTTTGAAGTGGAATTGCTGGGAGTAAAATAGGGATTAGGGACTAGGGATTGGGTACTGGGGACAAGGGAGAATTATTAAAAGAAGTTTTTATTCTCTCTGTTCTCAATGCCCAGTGCCCTATCAAATAAATTAAGTATTTTAGGGTATAGAGAATAGCTATTCGGTAAAAATACATCATTAATGAGTAAATCAGGCTCATTCATTGCTCAAATAATTACTTAGGCTGGCTAAATTTTTAAATTTTGAAACTTTGTAAACTGTGGATTGAACAAAAGTTTCGCTGTACCCGTAGGCCCGTTGCGGTGTTTAGCTATAATAACTTCTGCAATGCCGCGATCGGGAGTATCGGGAGAGTAATATTCATCGCGGTACAACATTATTACTAAATCCGCGTCCTGTTCAATCGAACCTGATTCTCTCAAATCAGATAACATCGGACGCTTGTTAGTGCGTGCTTCCACCCCGCGGCTTAACTGAGATAAAGCAATAACTGGTACAGATAATTCACGCGCTAAACCTTTGAGTTGACGCGTAATTTTTGATAATTCTTGTACGCGATTATCACCTGCTCCTTCCATCAATTGCAAGTAATCTATTACAATTAATCCTAATTCAGTTCCAATTTCAGCTTGCAGTCTTCTTGACTGACTACGCATTTGTGTAACTGTAATATTCGGCGTATCGTCAATATAAATTGGCATCTCGGAGAGGATACCAATAGCACGGCTTAAAGGTTCCCACTGTGTTTGACTCAAGCGACCAGTTCGCAAATAACTACTTTCAATTTGCGCTTCACTAGCTAATAAACGTTGCGTCAGTTGCTCTTTGGACATTTCCAAGCTGAAAAAAGCAACTGGTAATTTATAAGAAGCGGCAATATTATGAGCAAGGTTTAAGCAAAAGGCTGTATTGTGTACACAAATATCATTAGCAACAAAATTGTGTGTTTCTGGAATTGTTAAGTCATAAACTTGTTTGTTCCCTACCAACTCAATCGCAACTATTTCATCCCAATAAATATCACTAGTTGCTAACTGTTGAAGTGGTAAATCCTCCAAAGCTGTAGCTAGTATCCAAAGTCTTTCCCGCTTTAAGGCACGTTTGCCAACATGCATATTTGTTGACCCTTGAATACCTGCACGTCTAGCTAAACTACTCCAAGTTTCATTACCTTTTGCTGCTGCTATTTGTGACCAAATCTCTACAGGTATCAAGTCACGATTAGTTTGATATCTCTTTTGAGATATTGCTGCTGTAACTTTTGCTATTGCTTCTTCTTTACTAAAGATACCTATTTCTGCAATAAAAGTTTTGATAGATAAGGCATCAGTTATATCCAATTGCCACGCTGGTCTGCGGGTGTTTTTATACTTGACAGACCGCTTTTTGAGTGATGCAATAATGCCAAATCTTAATAAAAGATGTTGGATTTGTCTTGCTAATTTCTCGCTGACTGTTGCATAGCCTAACTGTGATTGACCGCTAGCAAGTAGTGCAGCCCATCCATCAGTAGCAAAGAGACGATTAAGGAATAAGGCTATTTGCGATCGCTCTAATTTAAAAACGATGTTTGGGATAGTTTTAGAATGAGCATCTTTGCCCCACAAACCTAATTCTTCTAACCAAAGTGTTAGCGAATTCTTCCGAGATTTGCTCATGCAAGCAAATCCATGAGATACAAACTCTTCTAAATCTAATGTTCCTTGAGAATCTTGCCAGCGAATTTTTAAACCAACAAAATCAGCAACTGCTTGAGAAAATTCTGCTTGCAATAACGGATTACTATTTGTAAATCGTGGAGTGCAGTTAGTTAAACCACCATCGCCAATTAAGTATGCTAATAACTTTACTTCGCACTCACGTATGGTTTTTGTACCAAATACATTTATTTTTCGCGGAACAGCAATCTTATCGCCAACTGTCAGATTTTCTAATTTTTCCCAGCCTTTAATAGTCAAATATGGGTGAGTGATTGTAGTTTCAATAGACCTACCTAAGCGAGTTTTTACTCGAAAAACTGGTTTGATACCATCATCTACAAATGCACAGGGTTGAGTAAAGGTAAATTTCCAGTCGTTGTTTAGCGTCAATAATGAGCCACTTGTGTTGAGCATCTCGGCTTCGCTCGTTGGCGTAGCCTCTCGTAGAGATGGAACCGGAGTCGAAACATGACGTTGTTTATATAATTCTTCAATTGTGGTAATTGTTCCATCTGCCAAAACTATTTCTGAATCATGGCTGAGGCATTTCCCCATTGATGGCCTGCCAGCAACAATAATCAAATCAGAACGCTGAAAGCCGCTGGTCATGGCATCTAAATCGTAAAATCCGCAGGGAATTCCAGGTAAGGCGATGCCTTGATTTCTATCTTCAATATCCTGGAAATTATTAATTAGAGTATCAGAAATGTGAACTAAACCCGATTGGGGACGTTCTTGAGTAACGCCGAAAACTTTCTGTTCTGCCTGATCTAAAACTTGTGGTAACTCGGTTTCTGTTTCGTAACCAAGATGTACAATTTCATTGCCAGCTTTAATTAATTGTCGCCGCAGGTATTTTTCCATCACCAACCCGGCTAACCCGTCGATGTTCACCGCTGACACTGTGCGGTCTACCAGAGTTGCTAATTTATTTCTGCCACCAATTCGAGCCAGTAACTCGTGGTCAGTCAACCAACTTGTAACTGAGAGTAAATCTGTGGGTTTACCTTGAGCGTGGAGCCTCACAGCAGCTTGATAAATATCTTTGTGAGCGCTAATGTAAAAAGCTTCAGGAAGAAGGCGATCGCTAACTCGACTAATCGCTTCTGGATCTAGCAAAATACCCCCCAAAATCGCTTCTTCCGCCTCAATATTTTGTGGTGGGAGGCGATTGCTACCATCGCCTTGAAAACTCAATTCTTCAGCCATAAACGATTTTAGTTTTGAGATTTTGCTAGAGACGCGATTAATCGCGTCTGTACAGGAGTTTGGAGTTTGTATTTACCCCTACTTTCCCTGCTTCCTATGCTCCCACTACTGTCTCCTAGCTAGCAACGACTTGAATATCGACTTGCGCCGCTACTTCCGAATGCAGCTTGATTTCGGCTTGATAAGTACCAAGGTGGTTAATATCGGGGATGGTAATTCCACGCCGATCGATTTCCTGACCGGTGGCTGCCTTAATTGCATCTACAACATCTTGGGTGGTGATAGTACCGAAAATTGCTTCGTTTTCACCAACTGGCTTGGCAATTGTCAAGCTGCCAACTTTTTCTAAAGATTCTTTTTGCTCAAGAGCTTGTTGTCTGAGTTCTAATTGCCGTTGACGCTCTTGCTCACGACGGCGTTCTACTTGCTTGAGAATACCAGGAGTGGCATTGGTTGCCAATTTCTGGGGAATCAGATAGTTACGAGCGTAGCCAGGAGCTACTTCCACTAAGTCGCCAGATTTTCCTAGCTTGCTGATATCCTGATTTAAAACTAACTGCACGCGTTTCGCCATCGTTTTTCGTTTTTCCTGTAAAATCTGATTAATTTGGGTGGGTTTGAGCAGCATAGCTCACTAAAACAGTGCTGTTAGCTGTAGCGGGGCATTGAGCCAGTGCTGTTAGCTGTAGCAGGGCGTTGAGCTAGTGCTGAGTAAAGAGTCCTGAATAACTAGTGTTTTTTCAGAACTTAGAACTCCTGAAATGAGTATATTTTCCCAAGTAGCTTTGCCCATACCTTAAAGCTTACAGATCCTAGCGAAAGGAAGGGTGCGATCGCAACTATTAGCGCTAGAAAGTTGGAGGAATGGGAGCAGGGGAGCAGGAGAGCAGGGGAGCAGGGGAGCAGGGGAGAAATAATCAATGCCCCATACTTCGGCTACGCTCAGTACAAGTGCCCAATACCTAAAAGTTATTTTTCATTTCCCGTATCAGCGCAAAGGTTTGTACTCCATCGCTACCTTTAACGGTTGATTGTAATGATGGCTGATCCCAACGTAAAAAGGGATTGGTTCGCTTCTCCATTCCCAGCAACGAGGGTATAGTGGCTTCTCCTCGACTACGATAAGTTTTCACTTCATTGAAACGTTTTTGTAAGTCGGCATTGTCACCATCCACAGTGAGGGCAAATTGCAGATTTCCTAAAGTGTATTCGTGGGCACACCAGATACGCGTATCATCCGGTAGCGAACGCAGTTTGCTTAAAGAATCTACCATTTGGGTTGGTGTTCCTTCAAACAAGCGACCGCAACCGCCAGAAAATAAGGTATCGCCGCAAAATAAATCGCCTGTCTCACCAGCTTTTTCGGGGGGAAAGTAGTAAGCGATGTGAGCGCGGGTATGTCCGGGAACAAAAATAACTTCAGCTGTCCGATCTGCAAACTGGACGCGATCGCCTTGTTGCAAAAACACCTGCTGTCCGGGAATTCGCCCGCGATCTTCGACGCCACCGTAGACTGTTAGTTGCGGGAAGTGTTCTATTAATTGCTGATTGCCACCTACATGGTCATTGTGGTGGTGTGTGTTGAAAATCGCTACCAACTCAACTTTTAACTGTGCAAGTTGCTTTAGTACTGGTTCAGCCTCTGCTGGATCTACAACCGCAGCAATTTGTTGCTGGCGATCCACCAGCAAAAATATGTAGTTATCCGAGAGTGCCTCAAGCCTGATTACTTGCATTAATATCTCCCTTTCAAGATAAGTACTTTGGAATTTATCAGCAATCTTAAATATCTCAGTGAGAAAAGGTTGAGAAAGTCCATAAATACTATGATAGTACACAACCGTAATAATACTTAAAAATATGACAAGTAACTATAAATTATGATTTGAATATATCAGTAAAATTTCTCTGGAAGGAAGTGTAAAAGCTAAGTTAGATTTATCCTGTTCTTTTTGTCCTAAATTGTCTTTTTTACTCAAAAACACCAAATCAGTCATCGAAAATTTTTTATTTGTACATACTAACTATTAATACGGATAATACGGAATCTTATAGATTCACTTTGGGTTATTTATAAAAGATAGATGTTAATAACGATTAAATAGAGCAATCAATCGTGGTAAAAAAAGATGAGCTTTCCAATTTTTTCTTTGCAGGTTCATAAATGAAGCTAATCCATACAACTAGCTGGTATTTTCCTGATACATCAGCCGGTGCTGAAGTATACTTAGATTCATTACTGCATGGCTTACAAGCACATGGACTAGAAAGTATTGTTGCTGCTCCTAAACAAGGTACAGAAGAAGATACCTACGAATACAATGGCATCTCAGTTTATCGTTATCCTGTTTTTCCCAACCCCAGTAAGATAGAGGTACACAAGCAGCTACCCCACGGCGGCTTTAAAAATTTTGCTAATTGGCTAGAAAGCAATCGAGCCGATGTCTACCATCAACATTCATGGCGATTTGACTGTGGTTTACATCATCTGGCTCTCGCCCACCAGTTAGGGATGGCTACTGTAGTCACCGTCCACATACCTGAGCCTATATGTCTGCGTGGTACGATGATGCGCTGGGGTGAAGAACCTTGCAATGGGCTGATTGACTCTGTTAATTGTAGTCAATGTTTGGGAGTAGCAAAACAAGTATCACCTTGGATGCTCAAGGCTTTAGGTCAAGTTCCCTTAGATGTTGGCATCGCAGCAGAAACAAAATTACTTACCTCTAAAAATTTCAAGCTGCGTCTACTTGGTAAAACTCTTGGTATTCCTACCCTAGTGTCTCAACATAGACGCAATTTGATGCAACTAGCAAAACTAGCCGATCGCATTGTTGTAACGAGTAATTGGCAATACAATGCTTTTGTTGCAAACAAGGTTCCTCCCGAAAAACTTACTGTCTCTCGCCAAGGTGTTGCTAACACTTTCAAACGTGAAGTAACACCAAACAAACTACAAAACTCTACATTAAAAATTGGCTTTTTGGGCCGCTGGCAAGAAACTAAAGGGGTACAAGTTTTAGTAGAAGCCGTACATAGTCTACCGAATGATGTACCTGTGGAGTTAATTCTTCATGCTACTCATCCGGGAAAATACGGTGCTGCCAATCGGGAAAAAGTTATGGCGATCGCATCTCGCGATCGCCGGATTCGGATTGCTGAACCACTTTCACGCGAAGCAGTACCAGAGGCATTAGCAGGTTTCGATATACTAGCAATACCATCGCAGTGGTTAGAAACTGGGCCCATAGTTGCTTTAGAAGCGCAAGCTATGGGCATTCCTGTACTTGGTTCAAATTTAGGAGGGATTGCTGAGTTAGTCCGTCACGGCATTGATGGTTGGTTGGTTCCAGCCAAAGATGTCCAAGCATGGGCTGAAGCGATCGCAACTTTAGCCAAAGACGCGGATTTACTAGCTAAATTACGTCAAGGTATCCAGCCAGTACGTACAATGGATACTGTTGCTTCAGAGATGTTGGCACTTTACCATGAAATCTTAAAAATTCCTCAGAAAAATTTTGTATCTTGATGGATTGACAACTAATTTATTTAGTTGCTCCAACTGCGACAAAACAAATTAAATTAATATTTGCAGATTTAGCTAAAGCTGACAAATCCTGGGAAAATTAAATAAAAATAAGTATAAAAATAGTGAGAAAATTTTCTAAAATATCCTTGTTGGTTTCAGATTTATCAAGTGCAGCGATTCTGCGTGCATACTTGATAGCAAAAGCTCTCAATCAGTTAGGATATGAAGTTGAAATTATGGGGTTTTTATTTGGAAAGAACTTCTATTTAAATTTACCATCTGAATTCAAGGTTTATAACTTACCAGGCAAAGACTTTCCAGAGTTTTTTGGAGAAATACAAAAGTTTTTACCAAAAATCAATGGCGATATAATTTATGCTATCAAACCCCAAATAGCAAGTTTTGGAGTTGGACTATTAAGGAAAATATTCACTAGAAAGCCATTAATTTTAGACATAGATGATTGGGAACTCAGCTGGCATGGCGGTGATAACTGGCATTATCATCCTACACCCAAAGAATTAGCTAGGGACTTATTGAAACCACAGGGCGCACTCAAAAATCCTCATCATACTTTATATGTGAAATGGATGGAAGGTTTGGTAAGTCACGCTGATGCTGTGACAGTGCATACTAAATTTTTGCAGCAGCGTTTTGGTGGTACATTTGTTCCAAATGGCAAAGATGTTTCTTTATTCGATCCCGCTCAATATGATGCTGAATCCAGTAGGAATCGTTATGGTTTATCTGAATATCGGATTTTAATGTTTCCCGGTGCGCCAAGACCTTATAAAGGTTTAGAAGATGTTCTCATGGCGCTCGATAAACTTAATCAACCAGACTTGAGACTAGTAATTGTCGGTGGTAGTCCTTATGATGATTATGATAAACAACTTGAACAAAAGTGGGGACGTTGGATTATCAAATTACCCAAGTATCCAGCCGACGTTATGCCTGATTTGGTAGCAGCTGCTCATATTGTAGTTGTTCCCCAACGAGATACTCCAGAAACTCGCGCTCAATTTCCCTTGAAGTTGACAGATGGGATGGCAATGGCTAAACCTGTATTATCAACGCGTGTTGGAGATATCCCCCAACTGTTAGGTGATACTGGTTATTTAGTCGAGCCTGGTTGTCCTGAGCAAATTGCTGAACAAATTCAATTGATTTTTCAGGATTTAGAGTCAGCAAGCCAGAAAGGTATCAAGGCAAGAGAAAGATGTGTAGAACACTATAGCATCGAGGCTATGGCTTCTACGCTCAAGTCAGTAATTGCTCAGTTGTGAATAATATTAATAATTAAGTTAAATTGGCATAAAAATACCCAATGTCTACCAGAAAACTAATACTAAGATTCGCCAAACCCTATCCAGGTTTAATTGTCCTAACAATGCTGTTGGGATTTTCTGGTGCTTTATTTAATGGTGTCGGTGTGACTTTAATTGTGCCAGTAATTTTGAGAATTGTCGGACAACCAGTAGATTTAACTGGTTTTCCTCCGATTCTCAAAGCTGTGATGTTTCCCTTTGATAATCTTCCTGAAACTTATCGGAATTTGGGAATGGCTGGAACAATTATATTTATAATTTTATTAAAAAACTTATCTAGTTATTTTAGTATTTTAACATCGAGTGTTTTCACTCGGAAATTAAATGCGGATATTCGGGAAGCTAGCTTAGAGTTATTGCTAGATATTGATATAGACTATTATTCAAAAACGAAAGTAGGCGATATTATTAATCGCCTTGGTTCGGAAACTGCCCGCACTTCTAGCGCTATCGGGAGTATTATCAATTTAATTATTTTAATAATTACAATTTTAGTTTTCGTTGCCTTATTATTAGCAATTTCTTGGCAGCTAACAATCGCGGCAACAATTTTATTGGGTTTTATAACATTAATCAATCAATACACAATTAGTAGAGCGAAAAAGTTTGGTCAACAACTATCAGAAATGTCTACATCTTATTCCATCAGTGTTTTAGAAACATTGAATGGAATTCGTTTGGTAAAGTCAACCGCTAATGAAGACAGAGAATATCAAAAGATTACCAAATTAATCCGCGATCGCGAGAAAGCAGATTTTCAATCTCAGGTAAACTCACAAGCGATCGGGCCGATAAGTGAGGTGATGGGAGTAGTAGCCTTACTTCTAATTGTATTTTTGAGTAAAACTTTCTTTGCCAACCAAGTTTCTTTTATTTCAACGGTACTACTGACATATTTATTAGTATTACTGCGACTGCTGCCTTTGGTATCTCAGTTAAATAGTCTTCGTAGTAGCTTTGCCAATAGTGCTACTAGCGTAGAAATAGTGAGTGAGTTTTTAAGTCGCGATCGCAAGCCGTTTATGAAAAACGGTAATGTAATATACACACAATTAAAAAAAGGAATAAATTTTAATTCACTTACTTTTGCCTACCCCAGTCATGAAAAGTTAGTCCTGAAAGATGTAAGTTTATTTTTACCCCGTGCTACAACTCTCGCTTTGGTAGGTGGTTCTGGTGCTGGTAAGTCAACCTTAGCTGACCTCTTACCCAGATTTTACGATCCGACATCTGGCAGTATCTCCATCGATGGCACAGACCTGCGTGATTTTGATATCAAATCTCTCAGAACACACATGGGAATTGTCAGTCAAGATACATTTCTCTTTAATGACTCGGTGCGAAATAATATTGCTTATGGAAGACCTGAAGCTAGTGAAGATGAAATTATCTCAGCAGCCAAACGAGCAAATGCTTATGAATTTATTGATAAATTACCTCAAGGATTAGACAGCCAAATTGGCGATCGCGGCGTCATGTTATCTGGTGGACAAAGGCAAAGATTAGCGATCGCTCGCGCCCTGCTGCAAAATCCAGAAATTTTGATTTTAGATGAAGCCACCAGCGCTTTAGATACCGTTTCCGAACGCTTAGTACAAGCTGCACTCGACGATCTGAGTCGCGATCGCACAACCCTGGTAATTGCTCACCGCCTTTCCACAGTCCAAAAAGCCGATCAAATTGCCGTTTTAGATCAAGGACAGGTGGTAGAAGTGGGAACCCATGAAGCACTTTTACAAAAAAAGGGTTACTACTCACGCCTCTACTCAATGCAATTTGCCGATCAGACTGAAGTTTCCACCAAAACTAATCCCAGCTTTAACCGCATTTCTCACGAACTGCGTACAAGGCTTAACTCAATGATTGGTTTCTTGGGACTATTAGTTGACGATCTAGTAGACAATTCCCAAGAGCACCAGGAATTAATTGACCAATCATACAACTCAGCTTTAAGAGTTCTCAACGCCATCGATCTCTTCAGCGATGTAGTTAACTTGAAAATTAACTGGCAGTTATCGTCAGATATAGACCAAAATCAAGATGAACATAACCAGTATCAAAACTTTAGTCATATCTCAGATGAGTTTCGCACGCGTCTCTATCCTCTGATTAGCTCTCTGCGCTTGCTAGCCGATAAATTAGAATCCGAACCCCAAAAACAAAATCTATTAATTGCAGAATCTTATCAATCTGCTATTTACCTATTAGATATATTAAAAGTTTTTGAAAATAAAATTTAATTTTAGTTAATGTCAGGAACAAAAATACTTGTACCACAATCTTTAAAAACCTCTCATCCCCAAAAAAAATGATAAATTCTTCAAAGAAAAATCAATATATTTTTTACACCGGAGAGCTATCATTCAAGCCGGACACAGCACACGAAATTCATGATGTTCTTTGTGCTAACGCCGCAGCTAACTTAGGCTACTCATCAGTTTTAATTTATCAAGATAAAAAAAATTATTCTGTTAATCTACTATCGTTAATTTATCCTTATCAACCCAAAAAACCTGGAAGAGAATTTATTGAATTTTACGATGTGCAAGAAAAGCTCAAAGTTGCAGCATTGCCAATGCCTTGGCCTATCGATCGAATCGGTGGTAAATTTACTAACTCCAGTACAGTAGTAACCAAATATTATTTACCAGTTCATATCCTACCTCATACTAAAGTTGTCCACACGCGAGATTGGAACTTTGTGAAAGCCGCAGTCAAAAATAAAGTTCCTACAATCTATGAACGTCACTACTTTCAAGACCGAAAATTTGAGCAAGATATCATCCATAGTCCCTATTTTAAAATAGCCATAACTCAGTCAGAACCCATCCGGCAAAGCTTAATAGAAAATGGAATGCCACCGGAAAAAGTAGTTTGGCTACATAATGGATTCAATCAATCATTTTCAATCAGACAGCCCGAAGAAGCCGAAAGGTGGCGGCAAGAATTACTTATCAATGGACGTAAGCATTTAGTTGTCTATTCAGGCGCTTTGTATCCTTTCAAAGGAGTCGATCTCTTAATTGATTCTGCTAAAGAATTGCCAGAAATTCAGTTTATCATCACAGGAGGAACAGAAGCACAAGTACAAGCATATCAACAAATAGCCAGAGATAAAAATGTCGATAACGTTAAATTCTTAGGCTGGATACTTCCACGAGAACGATTAGTCAGCTTGTTTCAAGCAGCTGATATTTTGGTTCATCCTCACTGCGCTGGAAAATCAGCAGATTTCACGAATCCAGTTAAATTTTTTCAGTACATGGCCGCTGGCACTCCTATCGTTGCAACTGAGATTCCACCTTTAATGGAATTCAAAACATCACCTTTGATTGCCAGTTGGTGTACACCAGATAACCCGCATAAACTTGCGCAATCTATTCAACATACTTTAGAAACTTATCCGAGAAAAATAGAGGGTTATGCAGCTAGTATAGATTTTGCCCAGCAATTTTCTTGGGAGAATAGAATTACCAAAATATTAAGCTACGTAGAAGAAGATCAACGTCCACCAATTTTAGGGTAACGATACAAAAATAACCGAATAAATACGATTTATGACTATTAAAACTGTTGGCATGATTAGCAGCTATTCAGGCCTTGCTAAAAACAAAGATTGGCTATGGCAACAAACTCCGCACTACTTTGGTGTTTGGGAAAATATGCAAATGTTGAAAATGGCGCAAAAGCCAGATTTTATGTTGCTATACCAATTTGATTTTCCTCAACCATCGCCGCCAAAATCTTGGTTAGATAATTTTCGCAAACAGCAGCAAAAACCAGTAGTAAATGTTGAATCTCTACTGCGTGGTGTCAACAAAGAGCGGATTATTTATTTGCTCAGAGAACCGCCTTTAGATGAGGTTTTAAAAATAACTAGTCATAATTATCAAGAAGCCCAGAAGTATTGTGGCTACGTTTCTGGCCCTGATGATTTTGCTCCCATTCCTGACTATATGCCTGCTATTTGGTATCACTCAAATTCATTTCAAGATTTAAATGAAATGCCACCGCCTCCAAAAGTTGCCCCATGTAGTTGGATTACTTCGGGAATTAGCCGCACAGCCAACCATCGCCAGCGTTTAGATTTTTTACAATCTTTGCAATCAAGTGGGATGAAATTTGATTTGTATGGGCGTAACTTACCAGAATGGGCGAACAGTTCGGGAGAACTAGGTAACAAATGGTATGGCATGGCACCATACTATTACAATTTGGCAATTGAAAATTATGCTGATAATAATTGGTATGT
Source organism: Nostoc sp. (assembly GCF_036918015.1). Lineage (GTDB taxonomy): Bacteria > Cyanobacteriota > Cyanobacteriia > Cyanobacteriales > Nostocaceae > Nostoc. The sequence goes on along the minus strand of NZ_JBALEO010000082.1, from coordinate 43,047 downwards.
GAGTGAGAAACTTTGGGATAGTTTACTTGCTTGGTGTTTACCAATTTACTATGGTGGCCCGGCTGCTGATAAGTTATTGCCACCGGGTAGTTTTTTGCGGTTGCCCAGTTTAGATGAAAAAGGCATTGCGTACATCCAAGAAGTGACAGCTACACCTGATGCTTGGTATGCTGCCAAAGATGCGATCGCAGAAGCACGTCAAATCATTTTACACAAATTAAACTTGCTGAACTGGTTATCAAACTTTGTTGAGAAACACTCATAAATTATGAATGGTATTTGTACCCTTGGCAATGATTATGTTTTCGATCAACTGGTGGCTTTGCTCAACAGTATTGATGTTATCTTAGGGCCAGAAACTCCTGTTTGTATCTATCCTTTCGACGATCGGACACAACGGATTGCTGACGAAATAGCTAAACGCCCGAATGTATTTCTTTACGACGACCAAGAATCAATCAACCGCTGGGATCAATTTATGCTGGCAGCAGCCCCAGAACGATTGAATCGGAGTAAATCTCGTCTTTATGGCGCTCACCGTCGTTTTTGCGCTTTTGATGGCCCATTCGAGAAGTTTATCTATTTAGACGCAGACACCTTGGTAATGAAGTCACTTGCAGGAGTGTTTGAAAAGCTAGATAGTTATGATTTTGTGGTCTACGATTTTCAATTTACAGACGTTAGTAAAATATATAATGTTGATTCTCCCAAATTACTAAAAGTTTTTGAGCAAAAACGCATTGATTCCGAAATATTTTGCTCAGGCTTTTATGGCGCAAAAAAAGGGCTATTTGACTCAGAAAAAAGAGATTGGCTAATATCACATTTACAAAATGGTGAGTCAGAAATTTTGTATGGCGGCGCTGGCGAACAACCATTAATCAACTACATGGTAATGAGGTCTAATCTTTCTATTTATAACTTTGCTCGCCAATTGCCAGATAATGAAAAAACAGGATGTTCTGCTAGCTCAAAACACTTCGAGGAACGAGAACATATTCTTTACGATCGCGGTAATCAGCTAACTTATCTTCATTACATTGGGATTCCTCCTAATATCAATCAAGCAGTCTGTGCGGGAGAAAATATTGAGTTTCCCTATCGAGAGTTATTTCTCTATTATCGTTACTTACACGAACCAGAAAAGCGTCCAGTTTTTAATACTCCTCCTAAAAATTATAATGACGCTCCAGCACCAAATTTACTTACCAGAGCTTTGCAAAAATTTAAGTTAATTAACAAAGGATAATTTATGAGTAGGGGCATTTATATAGTTGCTAATGACCGCGTTATCGATAATGCTATTGCTCTCCTTAATAGCATTCGTTACTATGACCCAGAAGTTAGCATTTATCTCATACCTTTTAATGAAAATTATCACAAGGTAGCAGAACAGCTTGCTACCTTACACAACGTCCAAATTTTCCCAGACTTAGAACTTATTGATAGCTTTACCAAACGCATCGGAGAAATTTTTGACCGGGATTTCCTTGCCTTACCTAATAAAATGCGTAAACTGGTGGCATGGTTTGGGCCTTTAGATGAATTTATTTATATTGATACGGATATTGTCGTTTTTGAAAAAATTGCCGACAATTTAGACAAACTTTCAGAAGTCGATTTCTTCTGCTGTGATTACCATCATGCTAATGAAAAGCTGCGAAATATTTTTTCCCCATTTGTGAAAGATGAGCAAATTTTTTCCGATACCCAACTTCAAGATGTTTTCAACAGCGGTTTTTGGGCTTCCAGAAAAGGAGTTATTACCGAACAACAAATGGATGAAGCTTTACGCGAGTGTGCAGCACATCGTGAATATTTCGATTTTTCTGAAGGAGTTACAGACCAACCAATTCTAAATTATCTTGTTCTCAAACTAATTTCTAAACGTGGAAATCTCGTCAAAATTCCTGGAGGAGGGCCTGGTAGTTGGGCCGGTTCGCAAAATTTTCAACAGCAAGATTACGCCCTCTATGACCGAGGACAACGACTTAAATATCTCCACTGGGCTGGTACACGGATGAAAACTGGTAGTCCCTATTGGCAATTGTGGGAACACTATCGCTATCTGCATGAGGGTAAATTTGCCTTCATTCCCAAACTGACTCGCCGTTTATTTCCCTTTGTTTCTGCGCGTACTTAATATTAGGAGTATCCCAATGATTGATGGTATTTATATCCTAGCCAATGATGTTGTCTATGACCAATTAGTGGCGTTGCTCAATAGTATAGAAGCTAATGCTGGCAGGAAAATTCCTATTTGTATACTTCCATATAATGAGCGATTAGACAAGGTAAAAGCAGAGATTGCATCTAGAGATAATGTCACTTTATTTGAAGATTCTGATTCTATAGCTTACTGGGATAACTTTGCTACCAGTATATGGAAAAATTACCCTAGAGCGCAAAAAACTTGGCGAGAGTGGGGCTTTCCAGAACTCTATGAATTACCAATGCACCGGAAATTTTGTGCTGTGGATGGTCCCTTTGATAGATTTATTTATTTTGATGCAGATACCTTGTTAATGGGGCCTGTAGATTATGTATATGAAAAATTAGATAACTACGATTGGGTAGTCAATGATTTTCAGTATAGGTCTGATTTAAAATTTATTTTTGATGGTTCGCCAGAACAAATGCAGCAAATTTTCAACTTAGAAAACTTGCAGTCTCAAGTATTTTGTGCTGGTTGGTTTGCCAGTAAGAAAAATGTTTTTTCTCCAGCGATAAGAGCCGACTTAACCGACAAATTACTAGCGGGCGAAGCTGATGTGATGGCTTTCTTAGCACCTGACCAATCTTTATTTAACTACATGGTGTTGAGAAGTAAAATTTCCTATTATAACTTTGCTTTTCATGGCGGCGAACAAGCAACTGGTAATCACTGGACTTCTCAATTTGATGTGCTAGATAATATCCTCTACGATCAAGGGCGGAGGTTGACTTATTTACACTATATGAGTATATCTTCTTCAAATTTTGTGCGGCTTTGTGGGGGTGAAGATGTTGATATTGCTTACCGCGATGTTTTCTTACATTATCGCTATTTAAAATCACCTGAAAAACGTCCTAAAAGCTTTACGCGTCCAAGCAAGCTAATGCTTCTGCAAAAATCTACTAGTAGTTTTATTCAGCAAAGAATCAACAATATTAAGCTAAACTATCGCAATTTTAAGGATAGGATTACTAATTAAAGATAAGTCAAAATAGAGTTTTTATCATTCTTGATTAACTAATATAATCCAGTTGTAGGAATTCTATCTAGTTTGTGAAAGGAATGGCACTAAGAAAACATACATCCCTTGCTCTAACTGCTTCCCAGCCTCTAGGCTGGGAAAGCATTCTGGGAGGCTCCACCTCCAGTAGCTTGAATTGAGGCAGAGCCTCTTTAAATACATTCCCAGCCTGGAGGCTGGGAACGAGACTACACAAGCCTTTGGGATTTTCTTAGTGCCATTCGGTTGTGAAAGTTAGTGGTTTTTAGATACCTGAATTCTCAAATAATTCGGGTATCTAATTTTTTACATATCTAAGAAAAAGAATCTAAATCTAAAGATTGCATACCTTCGCGTTCTATAAAGGTCATCATACTTCCCAACTGCAACCAAACTAATAAGCAAGTAAACAGACTAATTGGTAGACCGACTCCTAAAGCCAAGGATGAGGGAAAGCCAAATATCTCTAGGCCTGAAGACATAAATAAACAAGTACCGCCTGTTATGCCGATAAATGGTACAAGTAATTGTTTCAGTGAGGAACGTGGCTGAGTATTTTCTGCTCGTTCACTTGGCCAGTTCTGCACAATTACTTTCAAAGTGCCAGATAATGCCAAACCAGATGTTAATGCTATGAAAAAGCCAACAAGTAAGAGAAAGTAAGGCGGTTGCTCAGGAAAATAATACATGAAAACTCCTAATTTCTATTAAAGATTTTTTACTTTTTATTTGTTGACTGGTTCTCAGCAAAAGACTCAAGTCATGTCGCTTTTGGCAGGATAGCGGCTGCACCTTCTCTGGATAACTCTGTTAAAATCCCGATCGCTACATTTAATAAACGATCCGGTTTTAAGTCATCTTTAACTAGGTTCCACAGCCTTTGGACATCTTCGGTGTGTAGGCGGTCATCTTCGGTAAGAGCAAGCACCAACTGTCGCCGGAGAAATTTGCCTTCTTCCGACATTAAGTATTGGAACCCCATCTGAGCAGTGGGCAATACATCAAAGTTGTTATCACTACGAGCGATCGCAATCAAATTCTCTAACCGCTGCCACTGAAATTTACCATCTTTGAACAACACATTCAATAATCGTCGCCGTAATTCCGGCGATTCCCCTGTCAGCAACCGCCGCGCTATATAGGGATAACCCACTTCCACAATTTTGAAATCGGGGTTAAGGCTAAGGGCAATACCTTCTTGGGTAACTAGAGAACGAATAATCAAAGCAAACTTGGCCGGAACTCGGAAAGGATATTCGTACATCAGTTCCGAAAATTCATCAGTAATAGTTTTGAAGTTAAAATCTTTGACATTTTTGCCAATAGCGTTTCCTAGCACCGCTTCTAGTGCTGGCACTATCGGGCAAATATTCGTATCTGGAGTCAGAAACCCTAATTTTACAAAGTCTTCGGCTAAGTCGGTATAGTCTTTATTCACCAAATGCACTAGCGCATCGACCAGTGTTTCTTTGGTACTTTCTTCCAACTGATCCATCATGCCGAAGTCAATATAAGCCATACGACCATCGGCTACAGCAAATAAATTGCCGGGATGAGGGTCAGCATGGAAGAAACCATATTCTAAAAGCTGTTGCAATCCTGATGTAACACCAATTTGGATAATCGCTTCTGGGTCTACACCTGCTTGGCGGATGCGTTGAGTATCTGTCAACTTGAAGCCGTCAATCCATTCCAGGGTTAGAACGTGGGTATTGGTGTAACGCCAGTAAATACCTGGAACTTTTACTTGTGGGTCATTGTGGAAGTTGCTAGCAAATTTTTCGGCGTTGCGTCCTTCATTAATATAGTCAATTTCCTCAAATAACTTCGTGCCAAACTCATCCACAATTAAAGTTAGGTCGTGACCGAGATTTAAAGGCAACCAAGGAGCTAGCCAACCTGCTGCCCAACGCATCAGATATAGGTCGCGTGTAATTACCGGATGTAAGTTAGGGCGTTGCACCTTCACGGCGACTTCTTCACCGCTCACCAAACGACCCCGGTAGACTTGACCCAAGCTAGCAGCAGCGACTGGGTGAGGTGACAGTTCGCTAAAACTTTCGTGAATTGGACGGCCTAGTTCACTTTCGATAATCTGGTAAGCGATCGCATTATCGAAAGGTGGTAACTGATCTTGTAACTTGATCAGTTCTTCTAAGAAATCTTTGCGTATCAGGTCAGGCCTAGTGGAAAGGGCTTGACCAACTTTAATAAAAGTCGGGCCGAGGCGGGTGAGCAGTTCTCGCAACTGGATAGCTCGTTTACCCTTGTTCTGCTCAACTTTATCTTGCCACTCGTCCCACTTCAGACCGAATATAAATCCTGCAAAAGAGGAGATAATTCTCAGCACTCGCCCCCAGGCTAGCCAAGGACGGTAACTATAGTAGCGAGCGATCGCATCTGGATTATAGAGTTTTAGTTGAGCAGGTTGATACTGACCCACGCCTTTTTTTGCCTCTTCAACTGAAAAATTTACAATGATTGTTTTTCTCCTGACCTACAAGTTAGTTGTAAGTTGCAGGATAGCGGTAGTCTTCTATCTAAAACAACTAGAACTCTACCCTTGGGGGATAGTGTTCGAGGCGATTTTAGCATCTGTTACTGCCTAGATTTGTTTATCTTTTTCTTAATTATACTTTATAAAACTACAACTACTTATCCAACTTTTAGATGATTTTATCTTTTCTTAACTTTAATTTATATAAATATAAATATGTATCTATATATGCAAATTGAAACTCAGTAACCGCTTACAACATAAAGATCCCCAACTTATGTTAGAAGTCGGGGATCTTGGTACTATGTTTATTTGTACCTGTGATTTAAGTGGAAAATAAAATATTTTATGTGTCCACAATAAAATTACAGTATCAACTAAAACCTTGGTAATTGTTAATAGCTTTGCCACAATTACCAATTACCTGCTTTTAATTATCATGTAGTGCTATTTAGATTTAGATTTAGCCTCCAAGTTTTCTAAACGGCTTCTCAATTCCTGATTTTGTTGTTTGAGTTGGTCGAAATCTTCACGCAATTGACGCAGGGTTTTTTCTGAACCAATGTTCTTTTGCACCTTGGAAATTTCTTCTTCAGCAGAACGACGTACACGCCCATCAGCTGTTTGTTCAGCTAGCGATCGCAAAATCCCCACTGCTTTAGGTGTTTCCATTTGTCCTAATGCTGCTGCTACCGACACTTGCGTTAAAAAGAAGCTTTCTTTGGCTAGTTCTGTTAATTTTTCTAAAATCCGTTCCAAATTAGCCGGACTTTGACCAACAGAAATCTTTCCTAAAGCGCGAATTGTAGCTAAACGTAGGGCTTGTGGTACACCAAGTTTGGTGTATTCGATTAGTATATTTAAAGCTGCTTCCGAAGTTTTGAATTCAGCTAAACCGGCGATCGCACCACTCCGCACGACTTCATTCCAACCCGCCTTTTCTTCTAAAACGGATTTCAGCAGCTTTAGTACCTTGTCTTCCTTGGGTTTTTCTTCCAAGTTTGATGAGGCGATCGCCCCGATTACACGAGAAGCTGCTGCTTCCACGTAGTAGCTGGGATCGCCCTTTTGCACTAACCCTCTCACAACTTTATAGCTTTCAGCAGTTTTGAATTGAGTAAGTGCTTCCACTACAGCTCGTCGCACATAAGCATTTTTATCTTTTAACCCAGGAATTAAGCCATCAAAGGCTTGATCTAAATTGATTTGGGCTAGTTGTTTTGCCACTTCCACACGGACACCCCACAATGGGTCATTTTTTAGTGATGCAGATAGTGCAATGATTGCTTCTAACCCACCTTTTTTCGCCAAAGCTACTGCTGCATAACTACGCGAAATCGGGTCGGGATCGAACTCTAACTGTGCTTTTAACTCCGCGATTGGATATTCCAAAGCTACTGTTTTTAGGTAATTATTTCCAACATCAAAGCTAATAAATTGGGGCTTGTTTTCTAGGGGAAAGTAGAAGCTTTGTTCGCGTTCATTCACCCGGATGGTGAAAGTTTTGAGTTGTGAGTTAGGAGTTATAAGTTTGGAATTATTTTTAACTCCTAATTCCTCACTCCTCACTTCTTCCTGTTGGGTATAGCCAAAACCAATAGGTATTTTTAAATCAAACAAATCCTTACTGCCATTTTTACCTTCATCAGCTTGGGTTTGAGTGACTGTCATTTTTGCTAAATTAGCATCTCCATCCCAAGAGTAAGCTACCTTAAAATCGGGATGACCACCACGATAAACGTATTGGTCAAACAGGAACAAAAGATTACGTCCGGTTGCCTTTTCAATCGCCCTGAGTAAGTCTACTGTTTCTACGGTTTTGTGGGCATTATCTTGGACAAATGTTTGAATTGCCTGCCAAAACAACTCATCTCCCAATTGCGCCCGAATCATGTGATATACACAAGAACCTTTTTCGTAGATGTGGCGATCGTAAAGTTCAATAGCTTCTCGGTAAACGTGCGTTACCATTGGACGGCGATAACGACTGCTATCTTCACTTAAGTAACGACGAGCTTCCAATAAACGATAGTAAGCTGCTTCTTCTAGACTATATTCCTGTTCTGTCCACATCACCTCAGAGTAAGAAGCCATCCCTTCTTTAATCCAAGCATGAGACCAATGCTTAATCACCACCAAATCACCAAACCACTGGTGTGCGAGTTCGTGGACGACTAAACTTTCAGTGTTGCGGTTATCTAAGGCGGCACGTTCATCCAGCAAACATCTATCTGTTAACAGTGTTGTGGAAGTGTTTTCCATGCCGCCAAAGATGAAATCATCGACGCAAACCTGGGCGTATTTCGGGAAAGGGTATGGATAGCCATACTTTTGGCTCAGAAATTCGATCATTCGGGGAGTTTTGCCCATGCTGCGTTTAGCATCTTCCTCCCGTCCCTTTTCTACATAGTAGGTGACAGCTTTACCGTTCCACTCATCTCGAATTTCAGCAAAATCACCTACTGCTAAAGTCATCAAGTAGGTAGGATGAACTTGTTGCTGTAACCAATGATAGACTTTGTAATCACCATCTTCTGTAGTGTCAATTAATTCGCCGTTGGAAATCGCCACGAGAGGATTGGGAACGCGGACACGAATTTCCGAAGTAGATAGTTGTCCTGGATAGTCAAAGCAGGGGAACCAAAAGCGAGAGTCTTCGTCTTCGCCTTGAGTCCAAACTTGAGTAGGCTTGTTTGGGTAGTGCTTATCTGGTTGAATAAAATAAATACCGCGTTGCGGTTTTGCCACCGAGTAGGCGATCGCAATCAGCAAGCGTTTACCAATCTGGGTGGACTGAGAAAGTTGGATGGAAAGCTGTTCGCCGTCATAGTCAAAATTTTGTGGCACTTCGTCCACCTGCACAGACTCGATATTTAGGTTGACAGCATCCAAAGTCAAACGATCAATACCATTACGGATTGGCAAGAGGCGAATGCTACAACTGCCCTGATAGCTTTGCTTGGGGATATCCAAGCTGAGATCGAGAAAAATATGCTCTACCTGTCCGGGGCGATCGGGGTTGTAGTGTGGTCTTGCTCCCGGTAACTCAAAAGGTTTGTGTCCGTTATTATCTGTATCAAAATAAGACTGCGACATTGATGCTTACTGACCTTGTAATCCTGAAAAGTCTGGCTTGGTTGGATGTAGTTAAGTAAAATAGCGGTGTTTGATGTATTTATTTACCAAATCAACAGGGCATTATGGAGGTGAGAACTCTCCTTTGGGATTGGGAGATTGAAATTAATCTCACCCGAACTTCCGAAGATCGGCTACCGATCCTGGGATTTTTTTCATATCCCTGCCGCATTTACTTTTGCTGATGTTCTGCACTTTTTTGGCATTGAGTCAAGAGTCTCTTACACCTCGATAGATTCTCATTAAGTACAAATACTCCTAATTATTTTTATAACTTTAGGATAGCTTGCTGCTGAACACGCTATTTTGTTTAAAATGAACAGCATATCATTTGCAGATTCGCTCCTCATCTGGTTGAAGTATTTTTGAGAGTAATTTTAGACCGCTAATTTGTAGGATTACTAATTTTATCAGTAAATACCAACTGGAGTTGAAACTAAATGCAGGATACCAGTTGTGTGAGAGTACAATCACAGATTTCTCTCTCCGTAAAAACTCTTATACTGGCGAGTGGCCGTAAAAGTCGCTCAGAGGGAACGCTTGTAGATTGACGTTGCGCTTGTCAAATCTTCTTAACTCCTTTAACAAATCGGCGGGCGATCGCTAGCTTGTTTGCTGTATAGATGGACTGCAAGATCCAAGTGCTATAGCAATCCTAAATCATTCGTAGACAATGAGATTTCTGACTTCTTAGATAAGTTAGGAATCTCAGCCTTGCAATTTTTACAAATCAGATAGGATTGCTATGTATTTAATTTGCAAAAACCCATTTGTAGTAAAAAATCACTTTTAAGTTGGGTGTTTGCTGATTGAGACATGAGATTTAAGTGAGAATTTTTATGATTAATATCCAATTAATGATGGATGTCAAAAGCAACAATTTTCAGCAAAGAGGGGGTAGACGTGCAGCTTGCCAACCAGTGTGCGGCTGAATCCTTTTGTCATGGGTTAGTCTAGCGATGGATTAGCGGAAATATTATAAATCCGAAAACTCTACAGTGACACTTGTATAAATCTCGGTGACAATCTGAGCAAAAGAGGATAACAAAATGCCTGAAAGTAAATCAAAATTTCTCATTCCTGCTGTTGGTGCTGCTGTCGTTGTCGTCGGAAGTATAGCGGCTTATATGTACTTCAAAGGCTCACCAGGAGGTAGTTCAGGCGCTCTAGGCAGTGCTAAAGTAGTGCCTTCAACAGCACTGATGGCAACTTATATTACTAATGACTCTGAAGCCTGGGCAAAATTACAGCAGTTTGGCACTCCAGAAGCACAAAAGTTAGTAGCAAAAGGTCTGGAAGATTTCAATAAGCAAATGTTCAGTGACAGTAACGTTTCTTATGAAAAAGACATAAAGCCTTGGGCTGGTGGTGTGATGATTGCTGTACTGCCACCAAATCCTGTAAAACCGGCACAGTTAAACGTGCCCTCTGGGGCACCTAATGTACCAACAAATTTACAGCAGGAATCAAATATCCTGATAGTGGTGGGAATCAAGGACAAACTCAGCGCGTTGAATTTTGCTAACAAATTAAAGTCACAAAAAGGGGTGAAATTACAGGAATCTGACTATCAAGGTCAAAAAATTGTCGAAACTACACAAAATGGTAAGCCAACGTATAGCGTAGTTTTAAATGATAGTCAGTTGGTATTAGCCCCCGAAAAGCAAGCTGTAGAAAAAGCAATTGATACGTTTAAGGGACAGTCTTCTTTTGCCAGTAAAGAAGGTGCTAGCAGCATTCTTAAAGGAGTGGATGTTAAAAACAGCCTCGCCCAAATTTATGTACCAGACTATGCCGGGATGATACAGCAATTAACCGCTGGAAATCCGCAGGCAAAGCAGTTACCTCCACAAACCCTGACGCAATTGAAGCAGATAAAATCTGTGGTAGCGGGTGTTGGAGTTGATGATGCGGGAGTGAGGGTAAAAGCGATCGCTAATTTAGATCCGCAATTAAATAAATTTCAGTATCAATCAAGTCCTGGGAATATAGTCGGGCAATTTCCTGCTGATACCTTTGCTCTGATTAGCGGAAATGGTATCAGCCGTGGTTGGGAAGTGCTGGTAGAGCAGTCAAAAAATTATCCAGAAATGAAGCAAGCTCTAGAACAAGCGCGAGGACAACTGAAATTCGCCAATCTAGACCTAGATAAGGATATTTTTGGCTGGATGAATGGGGAATTTGCCTTTGGTGCGATTCCATCAAATCAAGGAGTATTAGCGAGTGTTGGTTTTGGAGGTGCTTTAGTATTTGATACTAGCGATCGCAAAACTGCCGAAGCCACCTTGACAAAATTGGATACCCTTGCCAAAACCCAACAAATCAACGTCGCCAACAGAAATATCGGTGGCAAAAACGTAACTGAATGGCAAATTCCCCGACAAGGAGCTTTATTGGCACATGGTTGGCTGGATCAAGATACTGTATTTGTAGCTATTGGTGGCCCCATTGCTGACGCAGTTAGCGATCGCAAAAATCCATCTCTCGACACTAGCGACGCTTTCAAAGCCGTGACTGGTTCTTTGCAAAAGCCCAATGGCGGCTATTTCTACCTAGATATGGATAAAACTAAAACTGTGCCCCTGATCAATAGTTTTGTATCATCTAACGCCAATACTATCACCATTTTGAATTCCATTCGTGGTGTTGGTTTTACCGCTATTAGCCCCGATAAATCCACCAGTGAATTAGAGATGTTGTTAGCTCTTAAGCCTAGTGCAAAATAGGGTATGGGTCACGGAATAGGCAGAGATGCGGAGCGGCAGAGGTGCAGAGGGGAAAAACTTACTGCAACTTCTCCCCCAATACAGTTCAGTTAAGGCTAAAACTCTTTGCCAAAGTCAATTTTTTTAACGAACCGCATTCGCGCAGCGTCTCGTTAGAGAAGGACGCAAAGAGAACAAAGAAATGCTTAACCCAAGCGTATTCACTTCTCCCCTGCTCCCCTGCTCCCCTGCTCCCCTGCTTCCTCGTTTCCCCATTCCCCAGAATGTTTTTCAATTTGCATCTAGACTGGCCTCCAGCAACTATGTCATAAGTAGAAAAGGCTGTTAAGTGCAAACTAATTTATGACTGCTGCTGTAAACACTAATCCTGGTTTAGCTTCCCGCTTGGTGAATGGCATACTGGCAATCCAGCCTTTAGCTAACCTAGCCAAGCATCAAGCTAGACAAATGATGATTAAACGTGCCGAGAGAATTGGTGTGCCTTGGACGCTAGAAGTTGAAACACTACAAGCGCGTGATTGGAAGGACGATCTCGCTCAAGTACAAAATCCTCAGCTTTCCTACCCCGATTACTACGTCACCTCATTCCATGCTTACGAAACAGGAAATCTCAGTTGGCAAGCCGCTTTTGAGGTAGAACCTGCTGCTTACGCTGTCCACGCTAAGATTTGGCAGGGGGCTGAAGAAGCGCAAGGCGATCCGATGCTGCGCCAAAGCTACCACAATATCCTGAAAAGTCAAATTCCCAATGAGCCGCAAGACATCTTGGATGTAGGATGCAGTGTTGGCTTGAGTAGTTTTGCCCTACAAGAAATTTATCCCCATACCAAAATTACAGGCTTAGACTTATCTCCCTACTTTTTAGCTGTTGCCAATTACCGCGCTGGGCAACGTCAAGCTAAAATTAACTGGCTTCATGCCCAAGCTGAATCTACCGGGCTACCTGATGCCTCGTTTGATTTAGTTTCCATTTTCCTGATGTGCCACGAATTACCCCAATCAGCAACCCGACAGATTTTAGCTGAAATGCGGCGCGTGTTGCGTCCGGGTGGCTACTTGGCAATCATGGATATGAATCCCAAATCTGAAGTTTACAAGAAAATGCCAGCCTACATTTTGACTTTGCTCAAAAGTACTGAACCGTATTTAGACGAATATTTTGCTTTGGACATTGAGCAAGCTATTGTTGAGGCGGGTTTCCAAGCTCCTACGATCGCTAACAATACCCACCGTCACCGTACAGCGATCGCTCAGGTGAGTGGTTGATTTATCTCTAGTGTTCTGGGCAGTAATACCACCCTTGCTGCTGCTGGGCTACTACTACTATCGGGTGCCATTTGCCCCACCTCTGTTAAAGTTACTGATGCTTTTTATCATTGGGGCAATATCTGGGATCTTAGCCCTTAGACTCGAATGGGATTTTGAAAATGTAGCGAACTCTTTTGTAGGCTGGCATCAGATCAAACGTTGGCTTCCTGGTATAGCCTTGCGGCAGCTTGTAGAAGTAGGCACAATTGAAGAAGGCTGCAAGTTAGCTGCGGTTTTTATCCCAACCTACTATCTGCAACGCAAGTATCGATTACTTCACTCTACGGTTTTCCTCTTCACCATAGCCGTTTCCCTTGGATTCACTGCCGAAGAGAACTGGATTTACTTTTTCCACGGTACAGCATCAGTTTTTGAACGTACCATCGGCACGCCAGTCCATGCTATGTTCTCTGCACCTTGGGGATATGCATTAGGGACCTATATTTCCTCTAAAAATCGCTTAAATCGAGACAAGAAGTTTATTTTTAGGGCTTGGCTAAATTCTGTAATCTGCCATGCCCTAGTTAATATCCTATCTAGTGCTTGGGGTTACTCATTACCCCTACGTTTCCTAAGTTACGGTTTATTTCCGTTTCTGTTGTGGATGTTTTGGCGGCTGGAACAATTACTGCGAAAAGTGCAAGGTAAACCTGTAATTACCTTGATTTCAGACCGTACACCCCAGCGCCGTTACTGGCAGAGGAGTTTAGTGTTGTTTGCCCTCGTACTGGGTGGAAATGCTATTTTTGGTCTGTTTCTCTTAGCCAGGACTGTTAGCCCTTTGAGTCCGTCAAAGCTTTTTGACAGTGATATTTTGTGGTTTATAGTTAGTCGCTTTTTACTAAATCTCTTTTTTGGAGTTTTAGCTTGGGGCATTTATCGCTATTTGCGACATTCTGCCCGTCGTCGGTATTTTTAAAAGTATGATTTAGGAAAAGGCTAGGGGGTTTCTATGCAAACAACTCCAGTGCGTTGGACGACTGCTGACCTAGAGCTATTTGCTAGCGATCGCAGAAATCGCTATGAGATTATTGATGGAGAACTATTTGTGACTAAATCACCTAGTTGGGATCATCAAACTAGCTGCGCCAATATTGTTACAGTTCTTAAGATTTGGTCAGATGAAACTGGTTTAGGTAAAGCTGCGATCGCACCTGGAATTATTTTCTCAGATTCTGACAATGTGATCCCTGATGTGGTATTGGCAAGTCATGAACGCTTAAAAAACTTACTAGATGAAGCTGGACATCTCACGGGCGCACCGGAGTTAGTAGTAGAGGTTTTATCACCCGGCGAAAAAAACGAGAAACGTGATAGGGAAACAAAGCTAAAGCTGTACTCAGTGCAAGGGGTTCAGGAATATTGGATTTGCGATTCTGTACAAAAGAAAGTTGAGGTTTATCGACGCGAACAGGCTGTATTGAAGTTAGTAGCTACTTTATTTAATCAAGATGAACTGACAAGTTCTTTGCTACCTGGTTTTAATTGCTTAGTAAGTAAACTTTTCTAGCTGGGCATGGGCATGGGGATGATCTAAATTCCCTATGTCCTATGCCTAATTTGCAATTAGCTAAACTTGTGCTAATACTGGCTGATTCACGGATGCGCTGACTGAATCTGATTCAGACTCCGTACAGTAGATTTCGCAGGAGTTATTGGGACTTTCAATCAATTTTACTTTGTAAAGTTTAGCTCCCAATTCCTCAATAGGCGATCGCAGCAAATTACTAATATAAAGTGCGATATTCTCAGCAGTCGGTACAACTTCGGCAAAGTAGGGAATATCTTTGTTTAAAAATGTGTGATCGAATGGCTCTAACACATAATCCTCTACCACTTGATTCAGGGCACCTAGATCAATAATCATGCCAGTACGTGGGTCAATTTTTCCTTTGACAGTGACTTCTAGATGATAATTGTGTCCGTGACCGTTGGGACGAGCGCACTTACCATAAATCTCAGTGTTTTCTTCGTTACTGAGCTTAGGATGAGCTAGCCGATGGGCGGCGCTAAAGTGAGTACTGATGGTGAGGTAAGCTTCCATTGCGTTTCCCATATAATCTGCCCAAAGTTCAGGATGTTCAAATAACTGCACACGGACTAGAGGCAAGTGGGGTGCTAACCGTTGCCAGATAATCCGTGCAATATTCTCCGTGGTAGGCAGAGTTTGTTGAAATTCTGCCCACACATCATTGAGATAAGAGAAGTCCAATTGACTGGTAACTTCCCGTTTAATTACGTGTTTCACATCAGACAAGTTCAGCACCATGCCATATTCATCCAATTCCCCGGCTAGCGAGATGAATAAGACATAGTTATGCCCGTGTCCTGGAAATCTAGAACCAGCACCAAATTTCTCAATATTCTCGGCTTCACTCAGTTCTGGCAACCAATAACGATGACTTGCTGAAAACTGGGCGCGGCGATTAACAATACATGGCATGAGTACACTATGAGCAGAATTTAAACTTTCTTAATCTTTTTCTGCTTCCAGCATAAACTAATTCCTAAGTCATTTGTCATTTGTCATTTGTCACTTGTACTGAGTGAAGCCGTTGGCGCAGCCTCTCGTAGAGAAGTATTTGTCATTTGTCCAAGAGAAGCCACGCCCACTCTTTAACGTGGTTTGAATTAGTCCGATGAAAGACAAAGTTTTTCCGCCCACCATAAAAGTAAGCTTAGGGTATCACAAGAGACGGGGATGTACTAATGACTAATAACTATGTAACAGACGCTTGTGCTTCACAGTGCAATCTCGAAGCTATACGGAATAGTTCATGACCTGTGTGTAAATAACGCTCATCGTAGTTCAAAGGAAAATAACCTAATTCATCGAGTCCATCTGCTACTTGATCGAGGCTGTAGTAGAGGTGAGCTGCTGTTCTGGCGAGACTAGGGGGATTTGGCAGGGAGCGAAAAGTAATTTGTGCCTGCTTGAGATCATCTCGACAGGTTCTTAAGTATTCCTGAAATTCATCTAACAACTCATCATCAAAGGGATCGGCAGCTAATTGCTCCATTTGTTCTTCTAAAGAATAAAGAATGGTACAAAGCAAGCGATTTACTGGTTGATAAACTTGGCGCAGCCATTCTTCAACTTGCTCGTCAACATCCCGTCCAGTTTTTCGTCTTGTCTGGTAATGATTTTGGGCTGATGCTGTACGCTGTTGGCGATCGCTATTTAATTTTTGGGAGTCATCTTGCAGTTCTTGGTCATAATTGCGGCGATTTTGGTTGTCGCCTAAAACTTCATAAGCTGCATTGATGCGGATAATTTGCTCGCGATCGGCTGTTTCCTGATTACTGTCAGGATGAAACAACTTAACCAAGCGGCGATAAGCTTGCTTAATCTCCGCAAGGCTTGCACTTGGACTAACTTTGAGAGTTTCGTAATGGTTAGAAATGTGCTTAGAATTGACCATTAATTCAATGTATCGTTAACTGACGCTAGTGGCTAACCTTGCCTCTAGGTCTTGGAACAACGGTGTACTCAAATACCTTTCACCAAAGCTAGGCTGAATCATCACAATTAAACGTCCCTTATTTTCTTGACGTTGGGCAACGCGAATTGCTGCACATAAAGCGGCTCCACTGGAAATGCCAGATAGTAGCCCTTCTTCTTTTGCCAAACGCCGACTATAAGCGATCGCTTCTTCATCGGTGACAGTAATCACTTCATCAATCAATTTTATCTTGAGTACTTGAGGAATAAACCCAGCACCAATTCCCTGGATTTTGTGGGGCCCTGGTCGTCCCCCAGATAAAACTGGGCTATTGGCAGGTTCAACTGCGATCGCCTTAGAATTAGGCTTGCGTGCTTTAATCACTTCTGCTACACCAGCGATCGTACCACCTGTACCCACTCCTGCCACAATGATATCGACTTGTCCATCGGTATCTTCCCAGATTTCAAGCGCTGTAGTTTCCCGATGCACTTTTGCATTGGCTGGATTGCGGAACTGCTGCAACATATAGGTATTTGGTGTAGTATTAACTATCTGCTGCGCTCGTTGAATTGCCCCACTCATGCCTTCCATTCCTGGTGTTAGTTCCAGTTCTGCTCCATAAGCTCGCAACATTGCCCGACGTTCTCCACTCATCGTCTCTGGCATTGTCAAAATTAATCGATAACCCTTTGCTGCTGCTGCCATTGCTAGGGCAATTCCGGTGTTTCCAGAAGTGGGTTCTACCAATACTGTCTTCCCAGGAGTAATTAGCCCCTCCTCTTGGGCAGCGTTAATCATACTTACCCCAATCCGGTCTTTGACTGATGCTGATGGGTTCATACTTTCCAGTTTCACCACAATTTCTGCAACACATCCTTCTGTTTGAGGAATGCGGTTCAACTGCACTAGGGGTGTACGACCAACAAGTTCTGTAATGTTACGAGCTATTCGCATAAATTAGTCCTTAATTATTAATTATTTGTTATTGGTCATTAGTCATCAACAAATGACAAATGACTAATAACAAATGACTCTTGACTAAATGTAGTACATGATATCTAATTGCCGCCGCGAATCTCGTTTTTCACAAAGATCCTGGAGCGTATATTTTTGCAAGACTGAATTTGCCGCGCGGCTTGCTTCTTGCCAAATTTCTTCTATAACTGAACTGTCTATACTTTTGGAATTAACGTTTTCTTCACCAGCCCGCGCCTCTAAGCCTTCTAAACATTCCAAAATCTCAAAAAGGATGATTTTTCGGGGTTCTCGCGTTAACAGATAGCCACCTTTTGACCCACGCTGACTTTTAACTATACCGCCACGCCTCAAGGTTGCTAGTAGCTGTTCCAGATAGCGATCGGGTATGTTTTGTTGTGCTGCAATTTGTCGGATTTGCAGCGGTTCGCCGCTTTCGTAATGAGCGGCCATCTCTAATAAGGCGAGAATTGCGTATTCCGATTTACAGGATAGTTCCACAAGCAGCAATAAGTTAGGGATTAGGAATTAAGAGTTAAGAGTTAGGAGTTAAGAGTTAAGAGTTATTCAATTAACCTCTATTAGAAAAGTTCACTCAGAAAAAGTTGCTCACGGCGTAAGTTACTTATAGAGCAATACGGTTCAGATAAGCCCAAAACCCTCATGTAGAGACGCGATTTATCGCGTCTTCAAAGACCAAGTACCTACACCAATAAACCCTTAACTGAACCGTATTGACTTATAGAGTGGGTATTACAATGACCACCCTACTCTGAGCTATTCATATAAAACCCGCCATAACTCATAACTTCTAACTCCTAACTTTTCTAGTATACTCCGGTTAACTACTGGGGTTTATCCATTATTATTACCGAAAACAAAAAACCCCGCCTAATGGCGGGGAGAAATAGAGTTCAAAATTGTCAGTAGATAATCAACACTCTAGAAGGTGAAAGTAGTTCTGAGCGTACCGATAATAGCATCATCGTTATCGCTGTTTTGACCAGGAGAGGTCAACCAGATTACACCAGGAGTTACAGAGATGTTATCCGACACACGGTACTTGTAGAAGCCTTCAAAGTGATAGGGTATATCATTGTTGCCACCAAAACCTGGGCGGTTAAAGGAATAGGGTTCTGCACCAGCAAAAACACCTAAAACGTTACCTTTTTTACCGAAATCAGGTAAAGCTACCCCTAAACCGTAGCTCCAAGCTTGATAATCATCACCTGCACCTGCACCTGTAACATCGTGGTAAGAGACGAATCCACTAACGGACAGTTTGTCGCTAGGTCTAAACGCAGCCGACACACCGTAGGAGTTGCTGTTAGATCGGGTTACACCTGCTGCATTACCTAAAAAGTTAGCTTGTCCAGTACCTACATCAAAAGCTCCAGTTGCTCCGTCTGTACCAGAGTCAAATAAAACACCACTGGCACTATATGCGTGGACGTAGGTAGCAGCTAAAGCCAAGCGATCGCCTACACTAAAGTTCAACTGTCCTAAAGCAGCATAGTCACCATTGGTCAGACCTTGATTGACACCATTTTGAAGACCAGGAACATTCGCTTGTGATGCCAAGTAACCCGCAGTGATTGAACTATTTCCTAAAATACCGCCACTTTTACCAAGGGGCAAATTGAGCGCTATACCAGCACCGCCACCAATCCGATAGATGGGACTTTCAGAAGCAAAGCTAGATAAAGCGCCATTGCCGCCATCAGTATTGTCAAAAAAGTAAGGATTGTTGACAGCAGCATATTGGCTGTGTCGTCCGCCACTAGCTGCGAGGTAAACATTGGCTGGGCCAATGGGAACTTCATAAGTTAAGCGGTCTATTCTGACGCTGTTGTTACCAGCGCCATTACCAACTTGAAAGGTTTGTGTGCCTTCAGCAGTACCAATCGGATTATTAGCGTTGTCAAATTGTGTAAAGGCTGTTGCATTACCTGCTGCGAGACGAGTATGTAAAACGTCTTTACCAGTGAAGCTGGTTTGCAAGTCTAAACGTACCCGGTCTTGGAAGACGGTATTGTTGTTGTCACCAGTGTTACCTCCAAACACATCAGTAACACCAAAAATGGCTTCACCGACTAGTTTTGTGGTGGTGGAGAACTGATTCGCTTCCAATTCAGCAGTCCGCGCTTCTAAGGAATCTACGCGACCACGTAGAGTTGCCAATTCTGCGGAAAATTCTTCTTGCAACCGTTGTAAGGTAGCTAAATCTTGTTTAGTTACCAAGTCAGCTGTTGCTGTGGCAATCAATTCGTTAACCCGATCCAAACAGGCATTCAAACCAGCAGCAAATTCATAACGGGTCAAAGCACGATTACCGCGATAAGTCGCATTTGGATAACCTGCAATACAACCATAGCGCTCAACCAAGGACTGTAATGCTTGGAATGCCCAGTCAGTAGGTTGTACATCGGAAAATTGAGAAACCGATGTTACTTGAGACTGAGAATTACCTTGGTTGCCTTCGTTGCTGTAGCGATTAACTTGATCTATGGTTGTTTGAGCCAATATTTCTGGCTGTTGGGCAACTTCGGTTACACCTAGTTGTTTGGCTGCTGATACTTGTGTGGTTGGGTTTGGGGCCGCCATTGCTGTTGCCGAAACTAACAATGTTGCTCCCAAAACTGCTGGGCTAACCACTAAGGATTTCCATAATAGATTAGACATCTTCACTTTACTCCTCACACCTTGTTTAGATAATTGGTTTCGTTACACCTAATTCTCGAAAATGCGACATCTCATTGAAACCTATGGATGAGGCATAGTTGGCACTACTACAATTTTAGTTTTTGCAAAGCTAAATAAACAATTAACTTGGGGTTAAAAACTTATGTGATTAACTTATGCAAAAACATATCTTTATATCATAACATTATAAAACATCTGATCTAGATGGCAAGATTGCAGCGATCGCCTTAATAACTGTCACACATACTTATCTAAATATCTAAGCAGGGAGTAGGGTTTGGGTCATTCGCTCTCTACGCAGGCTAAATTGCTGAAAGCTTTAGACACTTAGCAGTTTGCCATCAAAAATTACTTCTTCCACTTACCCCTAATATAAATCTCACGCCAGTTAGAACACACTGGCTCGGCTATACAAACCGTATATCGCAGTGACTTTCTGTAGTCTGGCGCAAGATGTTAGAAGAAATCAGTTAGTTGATCTGGGAAATCACCCGTGCTACATCAAAGTCTGGCTGGGTCAATCCGCCTGCATCATGTGTTGTAAGTGTAATCTTCACTTTATTGTAGGAAATCTCTATATCTGGATGATGTCCGGCTGATTCAGCCGGCTCAACTAGTTTATTGACAAACTCAATTGCTTCAATAAAATCTTTAAATGTGCGGGTAATTTGCAACTTGGAGTCTTTAACAGTCCAATCTGACAGAACCTTTGCCTGTTCTTGAATTTCCGCTTCGGTGAGTTGTTGTGGCATATCAAGAAATTCCTACTTATATATTTGTTACAACATTTTGCATCTGACAAAAGCAAACTGTTTTTATTCTCCACACAGAACGTATGGGAGGATAAATTCAGCCACAATGCGTATGTCTAGATTTAAATCAAACTTAGCAGATAGACGCTATTTCTCACGTTTGGTCATACTCGAAGGTTTAACGCAAGATATTTATGCTTTTTAAGAAAACTTAAATAGGTTGCCTTTGTTCATGGCAGCCATCGCTATCTATTTTTTAAAAGTAACCATTGATAAAACAAAAATCACCTATAAAAAACTATCCGCCCTGATTTAGATCGGATGATCTAAGTCAGAGCGGTCTAGCGGGTCTTCAGGTTGCAACCAGACTGCCGGAAGGAACTCCAGCTTGCCTAGCTACTTGAGCTAACTTAGTATCTCAAAGATAACTAAGGCTAACTTTTAGAGAACAGCCCCGGCGCGCAGCCGACTAACTGCAACCTGATGACCCATGCATTTACTACTTTCTATCATGGGCATCACCTCCTTATTGCCTAAGCGGTCTTAGTTTTCAAAGGGCAGAGGATTTACTCTGGGTTCATAACCTTCACCTAACATAACATATAAATTTAGAGATATTAACCATATATAGAAAAAATCTCCCACCTTTTTGATGGGAGATTACTGGAGAATAGTGAGAATTGACACTTTATTGGGTGATTACAAGGAGATTATTTTATCTGGGTGTGTCAATTTTCGCCAAGCACAAACTTAATTCAGGTCATGGTCAAATTTGAATTCTTAGAGAGCGTTACCGCGAGGTAGAACTTCTTCAGGGAATACAAATTGTTCGTGGGGTTGATCTTGAGGAGCCATCCAAGCGCGGATACCCTCGTTCAGCAAAATGTTTTTGGTATAGAAGGTTTCAAACTCAGGGTCTTCCGCCGCCCGCAATTCTTGGGAGACGAAATCATAAGCCCGCAGGTTGAGTGCTAAACCGACGATGCCGACGGCGCTCATCCACAAGCCTGTGACTGGCACGAACAACATAAAGAAGTGTAACCAGCGCTTGTTAGAGAAAGCAATACCGAAAATCTGTGACCAGAAACGGTTTGCCGTCACCATTGAGTAGGTTTCTTCCGACTGGGTAGGATTGAAGGCGCGGAAGGTGTTAGCACCATCACCGTCTTCAAACAAGGTATTCTCAACTGTCGCACCATGAATGGCGCACAATAAAGCACCACCCAATACACCCGCAACACCCATCATGTGGAAGGGGTTGAGTGTCCAGTTGTGGAACCCTTGCAGGAATAGTAGGAATCGGAAAATTGCTGCTACGCCAAAGCTGGGTGCAAAGAACCAGCTTGATTGTCCCAAGGGGTACATCAGGAATACGCTGACGAATACTGCAATGGGAGCTGAGAAGGCGAGGGCGTTGTAAGGACGGATACCTACTAGACGCGCAATTTCAAATTGCCGCAACATGAAGCCAATCAAACCGAAGGCTCCGTGTAGGGCAACGAATGGCCACAAGCCACCCAGTTGGAACCAACGGGTGAGGTCGCCTTGAGCTTCTGGGCCCCATAACAGCAATAGGGAGTGTCCCATGCTGTCGGCGGGGGTGGATACTGCCACTGTCAGGAAGTTAGCACCTTCTAAGTAGGAGGAGGCTAATCCGTGGGTGTACCAAGAGGTGACGAAGGTGGTGCCGGTCAGCCAACCGCCTAGTGCTAGGAAGGCGCAGGGGAATAGTAGTATCCCTGACCAACCTACGAATACGAAGCGATCACGCTTGAGCCAGTCGTCGAGAACGTCAAACCACCCTCTACTAGGGGCACGTCCAACTGCGATGGTCATTAGAGCAAATCTCCAAATGTTTATAAGTACAGGTTGTATCTGTATTATAGATGGCTATATATAAGCCTTCCATAAGCAGAAAGTTAACCAGGTTGTTAACCAAGTTTACAATTTTTTACACACCTTTAATCATATTAGGTGTAAATCGCTAATTTTTCTAGGGGTTTTGTCATAAAAATTAATTTTTGATTCAGATGAGCGAGATGAACAGAAATTCCCAGTCCCCAATCCCCAGTCCCCAACCACCATTTCCCTAGAATCACTCAGCTGACGCTAAAATGAGTCCACAGTTAAATTTGATTATTGCTAAATGTTTACCATCGATTTAAGCATCAGAAACACTGCTTTCCCAATCTCAGTACAACGTAAGTCAGCAGAGGATGCTGAGGCTGTCTATCAGCTAATTTTGGCAGCAATCCGTTCTGGGAACCCTGACATTGTAGAACTCAAGTGCGAAGGCAAGACAGAGAAAAAAATTGCTGTCCGCGCTAGTGAAATTTCTGGGGTGCAGATTGTTCAGAAAGATGGTACAACCCCTGGTGGCAGCAGACCACCTGGCTTTTTCGCTGTAGCTGCTGAGTAACCAAGGTTGACAAATGGCTCAAGTGGGCATTGAGGTCAAGGATTTAAATTTCAGTTGGCCTAATGGAGAGAAAGTTATCAAATCTTGCTCTTTAGAAGTACCCAAGGGTGAGTTTTGGATGCTCTTGGGTACAAATGGCAGCGGAAAATCTACTTTACTGAGACTGCTGGCGGGGTTATTAGCTCCTGAATCTGGCGAAATTCGGGTTTTGCAACCCGTTGGCTTTGTCTTCCAAAATCCGGATCATCAACTGGTGATGCCAACGGTTGGTGCTGATGTGGCTTTTGGATTGGTGGAAGAAAAGTTGCCACCTGCTGCTACCAGAGCCAGGGTTGAGGAGGCGCTTGGAGCGGTGAATTTGCTTACTTTGCAACGACGGCCTATTTATGCACTCTCTGGGGGACAAAAACAGCGAGTCGCGATCGCAGGTGCGATCGCCCGTCGCTGTGAAATTCTATTATTAGATGAACCCACTGCCTTACTAGATCCAGATAGCCAGTTGGATTTAGTTGCTGGTGTCCGCCGCCTTGTCAAAAGTCGAGGTATTACAGCCCTTTGGGTGACACATCGATTAGATGAGCTAAATTATTGTGACGGCGCCTTCTTGCTAGAAAAAGGCTCTCTGGTTGATAGTGGTGAAGCCCAACGCCTCAAACAACGTCTGATGGAGGTACACAGTGAAGCCTCCTAATTCAGTGCTGAGTAATGAGTGCTGAGTAATGAGTGCTAAGTAAATAAGTAAAATTCATTGTACTTAGCACTCTTGAATACTACTAATAAAGAACTGTAACGCGCCTTTTAAACAAAGGCGCGTTTTAAGTTGATGCGTCTATCTGAGGTTTGAGTTTTGTGAGGCTGCCGTATTTTTTATTCTGTGTAGCATAGTGTTACAGACTATGCATCAATTATTATAAAACTTATGAATGAATTTTGTTAACTCTAGAAAATTGTGATTAAAAACCATGCCCCGTTCCTTACTCCAAGCCGTTTTGTTAGTGGACGGCTACAATATCATAGGCGCTTGGCCTTGCCTTAAAAAAACGCGTGATAGCGTTGGACTAGAGGCAGCACGGGGCGAACTTGTGGAAGCGATGACTGGTTATAGTGCGTTTCAAGGTTACACAACTCAGATAGTTTTTGATGCTCAATATCAGAATAGCTCTAGTAATAAAGAAATTATTACTGAGCTTTTATCTGTTTATTACACTGATTTTGGGCAAACAGCAGATACTTATATTGAAAAATCCTGCGCTTCTTTTCGCCACCAAATAGCCCAATCGTTGATTTCGCGTGTGATTGTTGCTACATCAGATCGCGCACAGCAGTTGATGATCCAAGGGTATGGGGCTGAATGGTTGTCAGCACAACAACTCTGTGGGGAAGTGGAAACCACTGTTTGCCGAATGCGACAAAAGTATCATACGCGCAAACAATCTAAGAGTCGGTTTTTAGCTAATGCCATTGATGCTAAGGCGCGGCAGCGTCTGGCTGAATTACGAATGGGATTGTAGTAGATATTTAGTATCTCAGAGTCTCTGCTTAAGTTCCTGAATCGATTTTGGCTGCAAAATTTCTATAAATTAAGTTTCTAAAAAAAATATTGGCGAAAGTACTTGCCAAATACTATTTTTAGCCCTAAGATTATAAATCGTGAGTGGTCCTCAGTAGCTCAGTGGTAGAGCGATCGACTGTTAATCGATTGGTCGCTGGTTCGAATCCAGCCTGGGGAGTTTAGCAATTTTGGATTTTAAATTTTGGATTCTAGATTATCCATCAGAGATTTATTTATGGTCGCTTGACTCGACTGTGAATTTTCTGAATCATGGGTATTTTAGTGCTTGTCCTAAACAGGTGCTGGAATTTCAACAACGTTTGCGATCGCATTCATTAACGGTCTGTTTTGCACTTGTAGCAGTCAACATTGGGCTATTTGCCAAATAGATATTTTCTCAAATACCACGTTTAAGGCAAGAGACGCGGTGAATCGGCTAAGGCAAGAGACGCGATAAATCGCCGTCTCTACAAATTGGTATGGCGATTTATCACGTCTTTGCGATCTGCAAAGACATTATGGGACTAGTGGTATTGTTTTAAGTGATTGCACTTAAATTGCTGAAATTAGAATAACGCTTTACATGACTTCTGGAGCGCTGCCTGACTGCCTGACAATCCTTTTGTGGCTGCGGGGAGATTGAAGATCCCAGGCTGTTTGTCGGTCGTAAAGATGAATTACACGCGATCGCATCTCGGATGAAGGGCGATCAGACTACAAGTATTAGTATAGTTGGCGAGAAGCACATTGGTAAATCTTCGTTGCTACATTATTTTGTTCGGACTTGGCAGCAGCGAGTATTAAACAACAGCAGTAATTATGTGGTAATTTACCTACCGTTACGGGGTGTAGATTGCCAAACTGAAACAGCAACGGAACAGAAAACCGGGATAAGAAAATAAAATCAAAAATATTGGCAAAATTCAAATCACACTTCAATTGGTACAGGTTTCTCCGTGGCGATCGCTTGGGTTAAAAGCGGCTCATCAAATCCAAGCGCGTAACTTTCTGTACGGATGCTTACTTCACTCAGGATACAGAAGAAGGCCGCCCGCCGATGCCTGTTCGTTCTTTGCGCGTGGTTACGCCTTTGGGGTGGACGATGGAAGTGGACAGACTTCCATAGCTTGAATCAAGCCGTGTTCAAGGGTGAATCGATGGCCCACGTGTTCATCGGCAAGAACTGCGTAAGCCTTGTCACGCACGACCTGATGCACATCGACCAAAATGCGCCCGGCCTCCTCCGAGTAAAAGGAAACCGGCTCGACGTGCGGATTGATCTCGCTCCATTGCTCCGTCCAGTAAGCGCGAACTTCTTCAGACCCACGGACAAAACCGCCTTTGAACGCTTTCGGCCAAGCCACGTCCGCAGTCATGAGGGCAAGGGCAGCGTCAATGTCTCGCGCGTTGAAGGCTGCGTACGCCGCACGGAGCAATTCGATTTCTGGTGCAGGTTGATCTGACATTTATTGGTATGGTGAACCAGATGCAGTAAGGACTAATAATTTATTGTACTTTGGTGCAAAAGTATATAGAACAGTTGCTAGAAGAAGAATAAGCTTAATTCGTAATTCGTAATTCGTAGTTCGTAGTTCGTAGTTACCGCTTGTTAATTTGTTCTTATCGCAATTTTCGTTATAAACACTACGAGTTTTGTTACCAACGCTATAAGTTTCGTTACTAACGCTACGAGTTTCGTTAGCAACGCTACGATTTTTGTTACAAACAATCTGATTTTCGTTACAAACACTACGTTTTGGTTACAAACATTGTAATTCTCGTTACAAACATCACGATTTTATGCTGTAGTAGCTTGCTAAATTCAACTTAACTATGAAATATCACAGACAGTAAAGGCAGGAACGCTAGCAAAAAGCCATGCCAAGATTGCAATTGAGCTTCTGGGGTTGCTTCTGGTGGTGCTAATAAAGCTTCTACTCTTTGTTCTAAACGATCTGCACCAGAGGAACCTAATGCAGCACAGCAAATTTCCGATAAAACGGGGCCGCTACTAACCACTAATAAAAGTGATTCCGCTAGTACCAGAGGATCTACTTGCAATGCAGCATAACCGTCGGCACGAAGTTCGCGCAAAGCTAACAGTTCTTCCCACAAAGGCTCTGTATTCGGCAACCATGCAGTGCAAAAACGCACCCAACCCAGCCAGAAAAACCAGAACGTATCCCTGTAATGGTGATGCCCTTGCTCATGGGCTAAGACGCTTTCTAAATGAGCGGGTGAAAGAGTTTGCATTAATCCTTGGCTAACCACTAGCTCTGGTTGCCAAAAACCGATTTGACCTGCAAACAACGCGCCCGTTTGCAGCAGTCTGGCTCGTCTATCGCCAACATTCACCAAAGGACAGTTACGGGCAGATTCTACAGACTGCCAACCCTGGAAGGCAAGTTTAATGCATGAAATGGCAAAAAATGCTAAATAAATTAATGCTAGTAAATAGCTAATTGAGCCTGTATACATTCCGCCCATTTGTCCTTGAGGCCCCATGAACAGCACCGCGATCGCAGTCATGAAAATTAGCAAGGGTGGGAAGAGGAATAGAAACAGCGATCGCTGCCACCGCAAACTCCAATTGCCTTGGGGTTGATTCCAAGCGGATCTTAACCACCAAGCGACTGCCAAAGCATTCAAAATCATTATCAGATGCATCATTGTTCCTCCCTGGCTTGGCGTGCAGATTGAATACGTTTGGCGATCGCTGCTATTTGCTCGCTAGCTGCTTCATCCAGACTATCAGCAAAGGCAGCAACAACATCGGGATTCCCCACCGCTAGAAATCGCTGTAACTGCTCGTGAGCTTTGATCACATCTGATTGCTGCTTACTCAGCATTGGCCGCCAATAAAATGCCCGCTCCTTCTTGTCGCAGGCTAGCCAACCTTTATCAGTGAGGCGACGTAAAACGGTGGTGACAGAAGTATACGCTAATTCGCGGTTGGGATCGGCGAGAATGCGATCGTGTACATCCTTGACTGTGGCTGAACCAAGTTCCCAGATAATATTTAAAATTTCCGCTTCCAACGGGCCTAAAGATAGTTGTTTAGGGCGGTAGTCGGGTAAAGGTGCCATAGCGATTTCAATGGGGAGTGGGGAGTGGGAGAGACACGATTAATTGCGTCTGTACTGGGGAGTAGGGAATGAGTAAATATTTGTCCCTTTGGGCTGTAGCCTTATAACTGTAACTTTTTCCCCATTTAGAAAGTCTGTTCTTGTTTTAGATTACAAGATAGTGCAGCAAGTCTGAAAGTCTAAAATCATAAAAATGGGCTTTTTGAATATTGATTAGGGATTGAAAATTGGGCATCGGGCATCGGGCATTGGGTATTTTCCTCTGCTCCTCTGCTCCCCTGCTCCCCATTCCCCACTCCCATCTATGTATTGAATGAGATACATTTTGTATTTTGATGGTAAAAATTTTCCTGGAGCAATTGTGACTATAGTTATTGACACCAACTAGGTAGAATGTTATTTACGGCAGTAGTATTAAAACAAGTGTATCCAGCCCGTGAAGTTATTCGTATACCACACTCCTGAATTGACTCCAACGGATAAAGCGCCAGAATGTGCGATCGCAGTTGATGTCTTGCGAGCCACTAGCACAATAGCGACAGTTTTGGCATCTGGAGGCGAAGCTGTACAAGTATTCAGCGATTTAGATCAATTAATTGAAGTTAGCGAAAAATGGCCCCCTGAAAAACGTCTGCGGGCTGGAGAACGCGGCGGCGCGAAAGTCACTGGCTTTGAGTTGGGAAACTCTCCCCTCGACTGCACGCCAGAATTAGTGCAAGGGCGACGTTTGTTTATCAGTACCACAAATGGCACTCGTGCTTTACAACGGGTACAAGATTCTCCAAATGTATTAGCAGCAGCCTTGATTAACCGGGCGGCAGTGGTGCAATTTCTTTTAGAGAAGCAACCAGAGACAGTGTGGATTGTCGGTTCTGGTTGGGAAGGCAGTTATTCCTTAGAGGATACAGTTTGTGCGGGTGCGATCGCTCATAGTATTTTGCAGCAAACCAAGTTGTCACCTGAAGAACTCGCTGGGAATGATGAAGTAATTAGTGCGATCGCTCTTTACTCTCAATGGCAAGATAACTTATTAGGATTACTTCACCAAGCTAGTCACGGCCAACGATTGTTGCGTCTTGACTGCCAAGAAGATTTAAAATATTGTTCCCAAACTGATATTTTAGATGTCTTGCCAATACAACATGAAACGGGAGTATTAAAAAGTCAGAAGAAATAGGGAATGGGGAATAGGGGGGCAGGGGAGCAGGGGAGCAGGGGAGCAGGGGAGCAGGGGAGCAGAGGAGAATAATCAATGCCCAATGCCCTATGCCCCATGCTCAATTTTCAAATTTGTGAGCATTTGCCGAAGTCTTTGTCGCCAATGGGCGGGATAAGTCCCTACAATTGTGGCAATTTTTCCACAAGCGAGGACGGAATAAGCAGGGCGACGGGCTGGTGTCGGATATTCGGCGGTTGTAATGGGGACAATACGTTCAACTTTCAAAGGGAAGCTTAGTTGTTGGGCTTCTTCAAAAATAGCGACGGCAAAATCATACCAGCTAGCAACGCCGCTATTAGTGTAGTGATAAGTGCCGCTAATTTCTGGAGTTAACAGGGGAATAGTCTGGGCTATAACTGTGGCTATATCTTGTGCCCAAGTCGGGCTACCAATTTGATCGGCGACAACACGAAGTTCTTGGCGTTCTGCACCTAGTCGCAGCATGGTTTTGACAAAGTTACTTTTGCCAAAAGTTCCATAAACCCAAGCTGTGCGGAGAATGAGATGATGGGCGCAAGTTTCCCGAATAGCTTCTTCTCCAGCGAGTTTGGTTTTACCATAAACACTCAAGGGATTAGTTGTGTAGGTTTCTTGGTAAGGGCTACAGCCATTGCCATCAAAAACGTAATCAGTCGAAATATGAATTAAAAAAGCTCCTAACTTTTGGCTTTCTTGGGCAAGAATTAGGGGTGCAGTAGCATTAATCGCGATCGCAAGTTCGGGTTCGCTTTCGGCTTTATCTACAGCAGTGTAAGCAGCAGCGTTAATGATGATTTGCGGCTGCTTGGATCTGATAATGTTGCGGAGGGTATCGGGTTGGGCAAGGTCTACTGTTGGGCGTGCTACCGAGATAATATCGCCATAAGATGAGAGTATTTGTTGTAGTTCCTTGCCCACTTGACCGTTGCTACCAATCAGCAAAATTGATTTAGTCATTTGTCATTTGTCATTTGTCATTTGTCATTTGTCATTTGTCATTTGTCATTTGTCATTTGTCCAAGAGAAGCCATGCCCACTCTTTATCGTGGTTTGAATTAGTCTGATGAAAGACAAAGTTTTTCCGTCCACCATAAAAAGTAAGCTTAGGGTATCACAAGAGACGGGGTATGTACTAATGACCAATGATCAATGACTAATGACCAATGACCTCTTGCAAAAGTCCCTAACACCCCACCCCCAACCCCTCCCCGCAAGCGGGGAGGGGAGACAAAGCGTAGCTTTGGCGGGGTGGGGTTCTTTCTTATTTTTGATTTATGCAAGAGGTCTAATGACCAATGACCAATGACTACTTAATCAAATACTTCAGCAGCTCTGAAAGATTTACCAGCTTGGTCTTTAGCTGATAAAATTGGTGGCGCACTTAAGGGCCAATCTATCGCTAAATCTGGATCGTTCCATAGAATTGTGCGATCGCTTTGGGGCGCGTAGTAATCTGTAGTTTTGTAGAGAACTTCAGCTATTTCTGAAAGCACGAGGAAGCCGTGAGCAAAGCCTAATGGTATCCACAGTATGCGTTTGTTCTCAGCACTGAGTTCTGAACCCACCCATTTACCAAAGGTAGGAGAGCTTTTTCTAATATCTACAGCTACGTCAAAAATAGTACCAGAAACAACCCGGATGAGTTTCCCTTGGGGTTGTTGGATTTGATAGTGCAATCCACGTAGGACGTTTTGTTTAGAGCAAGAGTGGTTATCTTGGACGAAGTTCGTAACAATCCCTATCTCTTGAGCAAATTTTTGCTGGTTGTAAGCTTCAAAAAATAAACCGCGATCGTCTCCAAATATTTGGGGTTCAATTTGCAGAACTTCAGGAATCTTGGTATGTACAATGCTCATTAATATTGCTCATTAATATTATTTATAGGATGTGCCGCAGTGTTCTGATTATTAGATGAATTTCGCATTCATATTTTACAGGCACTATGTTCCAACTTTGACAGTGACTTGTCTTATTTTTAACAAGTAAATCACGTTAGTTCAATTTGACAATCATCGCCAATCATAAATCGCAAGGCTTTAGGGCGACGGGGTGCAAGACTCAATTGTGCCCTTTGTCCAATCACACTATCAATAATACGCTGATGGATGCCGGCAATTTTAGCACCTTCTAAAATAACGCTGTGTTCTAAATCGGTATCAATAAGTGTGACATCGTTAGCGATGCTACTATAAGGGCCAATAAAGCAGTTTTCTAAATGGCAATTGTTACCAACGATCACTGGCCCGCGAATTGTGCAGTTAATTACTTTAGATTTTGCACCGATTTGGACTCGTCCAATAATCTGACTTTGGGCATCAATTTCGCCCACAACTGATGCTGTCAGATAGGTATCGAGAATTAATCTATTAGCTTCTAATAAATCATCTTTTTTGCCAGTATCTAACCACCAGCCTTGGAGATTGTAGGCTACAACCTGCTTTTCCTGATTAATGAGGTATTGAATAGCATCAGTGATTTCCAACTCGCCTCTCGTGGAAGGTTGGATATTTGCGATCGCATCAAAGATGAGGTGAGAAAAGAAATAAACCCCTACCAATGCCAGATTTGAAGGAGGAACTTTGGGTTTTTCAATTAACTGTAATACTCGTCCTGTTTCATCCACCTGAGCCACGCCAAAGGCACTAGGGTTAGCAACTGAACGTAAGAGAATCAGAGCATCTGGCTGTTGTTGGCTAAATTGTTGCAGAAAATAACGTAACTCACCTAGTTGAATCAAGTTATCGCCCAAGTACATGACAAAGGAAGAATCTCCTAAAAAAGGACGGGCGACTTGGACGGCGTGAGCAAGTCCAAGTGGCTGGTCTTGTATGATGTAGGTGATGTTCGCTCCAAAGTTTTCTCCATTTCCGGTTTTCCCTTGGACTTCTGCTCCGGTTTCTGGACTGATAATGATGCCAATATCAGTAATACCAGCCGCGACCATTTCTTCAATGCCATACCATAAAACCGGTTTGTTAGCAACTGGAACAAGTTGTTTTGCCCCGCTGTACGTGAGGGGACGTAAGCGTGTACCTTTACCGCCAGAAAGAATGAGTGCTTTCATAAGGATTTAGGATTAATTACAAGTCATTAGTCAAGATAATCTGAAAACTTGACAAAATCCCAAATCATTGCATTTAAATTCTGGCGTTAGTTTATAGGTAACGGGATAACACTTCGGCGGTTGCTTTTCCTGTTTTTTCCCAACTGAATTGTTGAGAGTGAGTGATACCTTGGCTAGAAAGGCGCGATCGCAATTCCGAATTAGTTGCGATCGCCTGCATTGCCTCTGTAATTTCTGCTGTGTTGTAGGGATCGATCAGAATCGCCGCATCGCCAGCTACTTCAGGTAATGAGGAGAGATTGGAGGTAATGACGGGAGTGCCACAAGCCATTGCTTCGAGGACAGGTAAACCAAAACCCTCCCAGAGACTGGGGAAAACAAGAGCGATCGCTTGATTGATGATTTTTGGCAATTCGCTGTAAGGAACATAGTTAAGGAACTTGACTCGATTACTTATTCCTAGTTCTTTTACTTGCCCCTGTAAAATTGAGGTGTAACGAAGATCGGTCGGACCTGCCAGCCACAGTTCATAATCACTACTGTTTGGTAATGCAGCAAAGGCGGTAAGAAGTGTGTTCAGGTTTTTGTAAATGTCTTGACGACCGATGTAGAGAAAGTAATTACAGGTAGGTAGATTGAGAGGAGAAAAATGAGTGCGATCGGGAGCAAGGGGAATAGAGGTAATTTTGCTAGCTGGAATTTGGTAAAAGTCTATGATGTCCTTAGCTGTGGCATTGGAGTTACAGATAATATGTTGTGCTTGGTTGAGTACTTGAGGAACATAGTAACGATGGTACGATGTCAACCGTGAAAAGCGTTTAGGAAAGCGCAACGGTATCAGATCGTGAGACATCACCACAAAACGACAGTTAGTATAAATTGGTGCTTCTGGCAAAGGTGAAAATAACAGATGGGAGCGCAAATTTTTATAGATTTGCGGCAGTTGAAATTGCGTCCAAATCAGGCGGCGAAAATGTCCTTTCGTTCCTTGGGCGGGAGTAAGATTATCAGGGACTAAATAGCAGTTAAAGTCTGGGTAATTTTTGGCTGTTAATAGAGTAGGTTGAAGAAATTTTAAATAATGAACAAGATGATCGGCATAGTTGCTTATTCCTGTTGGTTTTGATAACAAAATGGATAAGTTAATTATTAATTTATTTGCAGATATGTTTTTTACTATATTCATTAAATAATAGCTCTATAAGCTTTTAAGGTTTCTTTTGCCGTTCTTTTCCAAGAAAATAATTTTGCTCTTTCTCTACCTTTAATAATTAATTCTTGACGTAATTGAGAATCACTGATGACTTTCAGAATAGCTTCAGCCAGTTGAACAAAATCACCAGGATCAATCAAGATAGCAGCATCTCCTGCAACTTCTGGTATTGATGAATTATTAGCAGAAACAACAGGTGCGCCAAGTGTCATAGCCTCTAAAACAGGTAGACCAAATCCTTCATAGTGAGAAGGATAAACGAAAACATCAGCTTTTGAATAAAATAATGCTACCAATTCATCAGATAAGTAGTCAAGATGATGAATTTGACTTTTCCAAGGTGAATTCTCAATATCCACAAATATTGGTTTGTAATTCCAACCTTTTTTACCAATCAGTATTAATTGATGATCGATTTTGTATTTTTGCTTTAACAAATTAAAAGCAGATATAATAGCATTAATATTTTTTCTCGGCTCTAATGTACTGACAAAAAGTAGATAAGGTTTAGAAAAATCATAGCAGCTAACTTGTTTTTCTAAAGTCTGAATATTTTCTTTGTCAGACAAATAACTAGAGTAGTAGCGACTAGCTAAAGGGGTAACATACACTTTTTCGGGAGCTACTTCTAAATAACTAATAATGTCCTTTTTAGAGCTTTCTGAAATTGTCAAAACTAAGTCTGTCCATTGCAAACATCGCTTTACTCTTTGTGTATAATTTTTTGCACCTGAATCTATATAATTCGGATATTTAATAAAAGTCAAGTCATATATATTCATTACTTTTAGGCTATTATTACAAGGATAAACTGAATAGTTTGTTCCATGTAATATATTGGGATAATCAAAACATTGTTCAAAGTAAGTTTTTAAATAAAACAGCAATAAATCTGAAATTGGAGTTGACGTAAATAATAAATCTGAGAATTTCGCAAGTATAGGCAGTATATGAATGCGAGAATAATCACTTAAAGAATTAGGTACAGTTTGTTTACCTAAAAGCCAATTTTTAAATCCTGGTTGATAGGCAATACTCAGTTGAAATTCTTCTTGGGATTGTAAAGCATTAAGTGAGCTAATTAAATTAGCAACATAAAAGCCAACCCCAGTTGGTTTTGTAAATACTGGGGTTGCATCAACGACAACTTTTAGTACCAAAATTTTTAGGCTCCGCCGATGCTCAATTTTTTGAGGTCATAATCAACCATTAACTCGACTAATTGCTCAAAGGAATAATCAGGCTGCCACCCGACATTAGTCTTAATCTTATTAATGGAACCGACTAACTGTACAGGTTCGTCAGGACGGTAAAATGCAGGATCAACTAAGACATAATCTTGCCAGTTAAGTCCAACACAATTGAAGGCACATTCAACAAGTTCTCTGACAGAGTGTGTTTCACCACTAGCAATGATGTAGTCGTCGGGTTGCTTTTGCTGCAACATCAGCCACATAGCGTAAACAGCATCTTTGGCGTAGCACCAATCACGACGGGCATCTAGGTTGCCTAATTTGAGTTCATTTGCAAAACCTAATTTAATTTGAGCAACTGCGTGCGTGATTTTGCGAAATACAAATTCTGTCCCACGTCGAGGCGATTCGTGAGTATAAGTAATACCACAGCAGTTGTAAAGGTTGTATTTTTGACGATAGTTGACAGTCATCCAATGAGCGTAAGCTTTGGCAACACCATAAGGATTCCGGGGACGAAAGGCAGTGCGTTCGGTTTGGGGCGATTCATCAGGTTGGCCAAAAACTTCACTGCTAGAGGCTTGGTAGAATTTAGCTTCAGGTCTGCAACGACGAATGGATTCTAAGAGGCGAGAAACACCTAAAGCTGTATATTCAGCAGTAAGAGCAGGTTGTGTCCAAGAAAGAGGAACGTAACTTTGAGAAGCGAGATTATAAATTTCGTCAGGTTGAGCTTCAGCGATCACATCCATCAAAGAGGACTGATCTAAAAGGTCGCCAGATACAATTTGAATTTGGTTAAATAAATGGTTGATACGTTCTAAATTGCTGGTGCTGGAACGACGAACTAAACCAAAAACTTGGTAGCCTTTTAGCAAGAGCAGTTCGGCCAGATAAGAGCCGTCTTGTCCAGTTAATCCTGTTATTAATGCTTTTTTCATTACCAATTTTATCAGTGTATTTGTTAGTCTGTGTAAGTTCACTACCGGATTCAAGAAAGATACTTTATTTCGATGTTTTAATAATAGTAACCTTTAATGATTAACATCTCCTTCATCAAAAATAGCTATATTATTCAACATTGTTAAAATTAAACTATACTCTCCAGGTGAAATGAGTGTATTAAGATTAGCATTTAGTTTGACTGAAGTCCTGTAGAAGTTGTAGTTGAGAGAAAACAATTTAATAAATTAATTATTTGTCTTGTTCTGATAAGTACTCCTCTATGATTTAGATGATATATCGTGTTAAAAAAAAGAGATTTGTCATACATAAACTCTCTGTAATCTCCAAGTACAGCTACACCAATACTTTTGTAAAAAAACTCTATATCTCTAAAATATTGTTTATAACTAGGCTGTTCATATACATCAAACCACATAGTATTTGGCCATGTAGCAATTAACCTGATTTTGTGACTATGACACCATTTTGCAAATTCCCTTATTACTCGAAATTCACGGCTACTATACGATAATTTTGTTATCTGTATCGGTCCTTGCCTATTAAGTTCTGCACGCTCTTTTTCTGTTATATTAGACTCTGCATTCCCCAAAGCATCTCCACTTATACCGATCCAAGCTGATAGCTCTGTCGCTGGGTAGGGATGATGCTTAGTAACAATCCCATACAATAGGCGGTTAAATGATATCTTGGTTATAATCCAGGGGTTTTTCAGCAAGTATAAAGTATCATGTGCTAACACATAATCGATAAGAGAATTCATGCCTTCTTTATCAGGTAGAGAATTTGGATAATATAGTGCATATTCTAAAGGTAAGATAATCGTATCTCTTGGTTTTAAAATCATTTGGACACGATGCAATATGTAATCAATACCAAATCCTACATAGATGGCAGCATTAACAGTAGGAATGCCAATCTCTTCTGTAATCATTTGACTACTGATGCCATATAGGGAATTTGAACCAGAAGTGATAACTAGCTTAGGAGTGTTTATAGAATTTGCAAAGCTTAACTTTATGGTATCCATGCCATAATAAAAACTAGAAACTTTCGTGTCTACACCTAACTGATAAAATACAGCTAATAAGAAAACACTACAACAGATCAAAAAACTAAATAAAAGATTTTTCAAAAAGTTTAAGTAGATCATAATTATTAAAAGCTAAAGTATAAAAATTCACTACTAGGGGCTGATAAAAGCATTTTTGTGGATATAAATATTAATATTCCAACTATTACGCTAAATACAAAACTTGGTTTCCATTGAAGCTTTTGCCATATATCAATACTCCTATTTGACGCATTTAACTTATTAGAATATTCAGCGTAGTCAAGTGCTGGTTCATATTTTCCCATCCACTGCTGAGTATTCGGCGTTATCCACACAATTGAGAGCAGGAAAGAAATTTGTAGCATTACATTTAGTCTTGCAACATTGAATACTGGATCGATTTGGTTTATCCAAGCATTTATCAAGATTAATTGTATTGGGAAAGGATTTAATTGGAACATTTCGGTTGTTCCACTCATACTTTTTATAATTTCTATCCCAGTATTTATATTATTAGCTCTAAAGAAGACCCATGCTATTAGTACAGCTAAAAAAGTGAGTATAGAAGCTATTAATTGGCTCCACCATTGGCTTTTTTGCAAATTATGTCCCAGTGATTTCCGAAAAGATTGGAATTGATGGTTAATAATTAGGTATACACCATGTAGTCCACCCCAGATAGCAAAGTTCCAGGCTGCTCCATGCCAAAGACCACCCAATAGCATAGTAATCATAAGGTTGAGATAACGACGCAGTTTTCCCTTACGATTACCACCTAGAGGAATGTATAAGTAATCTTTTAGGAAGCGAGAGAGAGTCATATGCCATCGACGCCAAAAGTCAATTATATTAACTGCCTTATAAGGCGAGTTAAAGTTAAGTGGGAATTTAATTCCAAACATCCGAGCTGTACCAATAGCCATATCTGAGTAACCAGAAAAGTCAAAGTACAACTGTAAGGAGTAGGCAATCGCTCCTACCCAAGCTTGAAAAAATGTTAATTGTAAGCTTTGATCAGATATATCAAAAACTGGATTGGCATAGACTGCTATACTGTCAGCAAATACTACTTTCTTGAATAATCCTAGAGAAAAAATGCTGATTCCAACAGCTATATGCTGATAATGCAATTGATAATATTGACATTGATCAAGCTGAGGAATCATCTCACCATGATGAACTATTGGACCAGCAATTAAGTGAGGAAAAAAACTGATAAATAAGCAGTGTTTAAAAAAGTTATGTTCTTTAACTTCACCTCGGTAAGTATCTACTAAATAAGCTATTTGATTAAAGGTTGAAAATGATATAGCAAGTGGTAAAACAATAGATTGAAGATTAAAAGAGGTTCCAAACACTTCATTAGTGCTTGTCAGAAAAAAATTCATGTACTTAAAATAGCCAAGTAAACATAAATTAGTTAGTACACTCAAGATTAACAAATATTTTGGTTTAAAAACTCTTACATAATGCCTGCTAATAGCTATACCAATAAAATAATTAAATAGGATTGAAGAAATAAGTAGTATTAAATAGTAAGGATTCCAGCACCCATAAAAGAAAAAAGATGCTGCTGTTAGCCAAGGAATTGCTAATTTATAAAATTTAGAATTACTAATTTGGAAAAAAATCAACAGAGTAATTGGTAAAAAGATGAAAATAAATTCAGGGGAATTAAAAAGCATCTGCTATTTGAGAATTAACTACTTTACTAATAACTTTTGTGTAAAACTTAGCTGCAATTTCGTATGAAGAATAATTAGCAGCAAAAAAAGCTGCATTTTTACCTAACTGCTTTCTAGCTGCTGGATTACGCATTAACTCTTCTAAATAAGCTACTAGTTGTGGAATTTCTAAATCACCTATATCTACTTTCCAGCACACATGATTAGGTATTTCAGAAAATTGTTGATAGTTACTTGTAATACAAGCTTTACCATAGCTCAACACTTTCATTAAAGCAGCAGAAGATTCGCCTAAGCTTGGATATCTTAGATTGAGAACAATATCGCTCATACAAATACAGGCTTCAAAATCTTCATCACTCAAATAACCACTAATCGTTACATTTTTTGCAATTCCTAATGATTCAATTTTTTCTTCTATCATAAGTGATGAATCTATTACTTCACCACCTATAAATAACTGTACAGGATAACCCATATCTGTCAGTATTTTGATTGCTTCTAGAATTACAGGTATACGCTTAAGTACATTAACAAAACCAAAAGTTGATACCAAAAATTTATCATCTGAAATACCAAAACGCTTTTTCAGTGCTATCTGTTCATCTGAACTCTCTAATAATTGATTATTAACACAACCAATAGGAACAACAAAAACATTTTTAACATCTCGTAGTTGCTCTTTTACCCAATGACTATGAACTATAGTGGCAACACTTTGCTTCACTAAAGCATGGGACATTGGAAATTTCCAGACATCTGGATAAATTCCCTTACATTTCACCGCTTCATAACTACATTTTCCTATTTCTCCATATCCCCTACCTAGAGCATCCGCATATAAACGCTCATCATCAGTTCCTAAAAATGAATCTGCTAAAAATGGGTGAATATTAAACTCATGTAGTACAGTGATACCAGGGTATTGCCACGCCATACGGTAAATTTCTTTATGGAACTTAGTATTATTGCCAATATGGTAAATAATACAATCATATTTATCCTTTTCTTCAGGTAGGGCAGAAATACTAATCAATGATAATTCTAAATCATCTGTAATATGCTCTTTTAAATTTTCAACATACACAGTAATATCTACATACTTCTTTAGATGACGAACAATTTCAAAACTATAGTTTGCAATCCCTGAGCGCTGAGGTGGCCAAGGTGATACATAAGCAACTTTGTATTGCTGTAATTTTCCTAATACAGTATTATCAAATATAGTGTTGATAAATAAACGAAAGTAGCTAGCAGTAGTTTTTTCCCAAGTAAACTCTTTAGCACGTCGAATCAGCTTTTCTTTCCTATTTTCATTGTATTGAGATTCTTGAAGAGCTTTTTTCAAAACAAAAGCCATATTTTTAGGATCATCAGGTGAACAATAATAGGCTAAATCTCCTACGATTTCTGGTATCGATGAAACTTCAGTTGTTACAATTGGTAATCCACACGCTAGTGCTTCTAGTACAGGTAGACCAAAACCTTCATAACGTGAAGGAAAGAAAAACAGGCTAGCTCCCCGATAAAGAGTAACAAGATCCTCGTCCTCTACGTACCCCGTCAAGATGAGTTTATCTGTAACGCCAAGTCTATCTGCTAATTTCTCGTAATTTTGTTTATCCTCATTGCTGTAATTACAGACAACATAGAACTTATAATTACCAAAGTTTTGATAGTTTTCTTTCGTGAGATAGGCAAAGGCTTCAAGGGCTGCATTCATATTTTTCCTTGGATCGAAGCCACCTATAAATAAAATATACGGATCTTTAGATTTATCCTTGGGTGAAATGAATGGCCAAAATATTGTATGGTCTACAGCTAAATGTATTACTGTAGATTTATTAGCAACACAAGGGTATCTTTTTTCAAAATCATTTTTTGCACTTTCTGAAATAAATATTAATTTGTTAGCCCAAGTAGGGAGTTTTTCAATCCGCCGTTTATACTCTGTTTTTACATGATCTGGCCACTTGGAAATATAGTAATCAGACATTACTAGTGGTATAAGATCATATATTGTCACAAAAACCGTTACATTATTTAATTCTGTTGGTAAAATAACATTCATCATCAATGGGTTAGGAACCCAATAAGCATCAATATCAAATTCAGATACTATTGCTTCCAAAAGATGACTATAATGTTTTGTTTGTTTTGTATAATCACCTTCAGTTATTGATTCTTTCACAGTAATAGGAGTTAGTCTTTTTTGTACTGCTGTACTAAAATGCTTTAAATCTGAAAGATCGTGAACAGTTATAAACCAATCTATATTTAAAGCTTTTAGTACCAATTCTTCACAGATACGCTTAAAGACTATACCAATTCCACGATTAATCTCTGGTGTAGATAGGGTTTGACCATCAATTAAAAAATTCATCTTTGATACGCACCTCTTAAAAAAGATTCTATAACGCAATCCCAAGAATAATTACGTTTTACATAACGCTTCCCATACCTACCTATAATTTTACCTTTATCTTGAATACTTAAAATTTTTAATGCAGCTTCAAATTCTTCACTAGATAAAATTGAAATACCTCCTCCTGTGTTTCGGCAATGTGCAGTAGTTACTTTACACTCCTCATGTACAATAACGGGTATTTCGCAAAGCCACGCTTCCATAATCACTAGTGAAAAGCTTTCATTCTGTGACAAGTTTATCAATCCTAATGCTTGTGAGATAATTATGTATTTATCTGTTTCAGGGACGAATCCTAAATCTAAAAACCCCTCTTCTAAGGGTACAAGATTAGTATCGCCTCCTCCCAAGAAGACAAGGTTGGCTTCACCACCATTTGCACGATAATTTTTAAAAAACTGTATTAATGTAAGTATGTTTTTTCCAATATCTTTCCTACCAACATATATAAAGAATTTTCTTGGGAGATTATAATGGGAAGTTATTCTAGTTACTAAAGATGAGTTCAGAATTAAGCTATCAATATCAATTGGTAATTCTACTCCTACCCCAATTACAGTAGCTTCTATAATTTTCCGCCCAAAAGAATTACCATAATATTTTATTGCTAAACTTTTTTCTTCCTCTGTCAAAAAGAAAATATGGCGGCTCAATTCCAGCATCTCTACTGTAGTAATCCATCTAAACTGAGGCTCATCATGAAAGCAAGGCATAATGCTAGCCCTACCCTCTAATGATTGAATTAGAGAATAAATTAGCCCTTGTGTATAGGGAATCCCAATAACTAAATGTCCTTGTGTATTGTTTTTTGCATAATGAATCAACTCCTCACTATTAATAGTATTTTCAACAAATTGACGTTGATATTTTTCCTCTATCTCTTGTCTCTGAATAATTCTCTGGTTAATTTCATGATAAGTTTCTTCACCATGACGTTTTACAGGAAAGCGGCGTACTGTAACGCCATTAATTTTTTCAACACCTGAAGGAAGTTTATTCTGCCACCAATTATCAAAAGGAGAACAACAACAAGTGGTTAAAACTTGGACGTCAAAGCCCCGCCTACTTAAATTTTCTGCTAGAGTTCTCACTGCGACTTCTGCTCCTCCAGCAAAATTATCATACCAAGGAGTTACAAATGTAATTGGCATATTAGTCATCAATATTTTTTGGCAATTACTGCAAAATCAGGAGATGCGTAGAAGTTAAATTTAACAATTTCAATCAAAGGATTTAGTTGTGATGCTAAGGGGTTATCTGATTCAACTAACTGAAGTGAATCTTTGAGCCTATGTTCACTAAGACGCATTAGCTGTACATCTGAAAATCCACGTTGCTCTAACACAAATTTAATAGTTGGTGGAAATAATGGATTCAGATGAGTGGGATCTGAATAAAAATTACAAGCACCAACAACTAAATTTTCTGGATTGGGTGACTCAAAAATAGCTAACCCACCAGAATTAAGTACTCTTACTGTTTCATCTACCAACTTGATCAATATTTTAAACGGTAAGTGCTCGAGGATATGGAATCCAGTAACTACACTTAGACTGGCATCTGGTAGACTTTGTAAATATGCAATTACATCAGACTCAATTACCTCAAGTCCTCTATTTATACAATGGTCTAGCATCACCCTATTAATATCTATGCCTTTGGCTGTATATCCTGAATCTTGTAGCAACTCCAGCCATTCACCACGCCCACAGCCCACATCTAAAATTGGGTATTCAGGTGTACCTACTTTTGCTTCCGCAATCAATGGCAAATAAACTTTTAATCTATTTACAATCTCTTCACGGCTCCCTCGAAACTGCTCTTCAAATGCAAAATAAAATGCATCTAAAAAGTGAATATCTTCATTAATAAATGTTTGCAATTGCTCTTGACTAAAAGGTTCTTCTAAACGTTTTTTTGCCTCTTCCAGAAACACTGTTATTAGACGCTTCTGCTGTATTAGATCGCTTTTAATATAACTATCATTTCTGATGTAACGCTCATTTATTTCTTGAGTCAGACTATCTGTTGTAATTAAATTCTCATTTAGTCTTTCTATACGACTATCTGTTGTAATTAAATGCTCATTTAGTCTTTCTATACGACTATCTACAATACTTTTATACTCATCTATTCCTTCTACTCGCATATTCACGGTATCCAAACCTTCTTGAATACCAGTGAGCCAGTTACTAATTAAAGTATCAATAGCATTTAAGCTGTCATCTATTCCTTGGATACTGTTATCTATAGCAACTATGCGCTCATCTAACTCTTGGAAGCGATTATCCACATCAACTATGCGCTCCTCCAACCCTTGGAAGCGATTATCCACATTAACTGTGCGCTCATCTAACTCTTGGAAGCGATTATCCACATCAACTATGCGCTCCTCCAACCCTTGGAAGCGATTATCCACATTAACTGTGCGCTCATCT
>NZ_JBALEO010000081.1:0-10197 GCF_036918015.1 Nostoc sp. | reverse complement strand
TTTTACCCCAATTCTTCCGGCGAATCACACGTAAACTAAACCCGCTCTCGTCCCAAAACCATATCTGTAAACGCTCTGGTTGTTCTCGTGCTATTATTCAACCCTTAATTGAGATCATGGAGAATAGAAAAAACGTGTGACGGTACGTGTTGCTCCAGAGGCATAGCCTCAGTTACGCGTTTGCCGGATACTTTGCCCGAATACAACAAATATGACTCGCCCGATGCCGATGGCTGGACTCGCGTCTGGCTGAGGTTTGATATAGAGGAAGCAGCTTGTACTTATGTGCTGGGGTTTGGCGCACAGATGCAGGTAATTGAGCCATTAGAATTACGCGATCACGTTTTGCAAGCAGCAAAAGAGGCGATATTACTCTATGCTCAACAATGAACAGGTGCATTGCGTTTCGAGAACTGTGCGATCAGCCATTCAGGTATGGCTAACGCTTACCGCTTGAACAACACCGCTCAGTTCCCATCACCTTGACTCCTGCAAGCACCAGAAGCTACTGCCATAATTGCTAGGCGTATTCTGTTTTAATTGCTGATTTTAAAAGTCATTATCGGTAAAGGGAACTATGGATGGTAAAAACCTTTGAAAAGATGGATAAAATTGTAATCTAGCTGCATAATCATCTGTAAGTGATACTTCTAATTTAATTGTTTGCTGATTTTTTTCATCAAAGAGCAACTGGATTTGATAATTCGTCCAGAATTGGTCGCCTAGTTCATCTTCTAAATCAAAAAGTTTTTCTTCATCACCCCATATATTTGACCAAAGTCCGATCCTATTAGCTCGAAGATGATTTTGACCATTTGCATCTCCAATTACAAAATATGCTTCGACAGTCAAATTAAATGCCAAATCATCAACCTCTGTTTCTGTGATGTTGCAATTAACGAGGATTAAGGTATCTGGGTTAACGTTTATTACCTGCTCTTGGGTAAATATTGCTGTTCTACCCAATGATCTCGGTAAGCGTGAGGATAGAGATAACCCGCCCCATGCCCAAAACCTTTTTTATCCCGATTGGCATCTTTAAGATGAGTGGGAACGGGAGCAACATTTTCAATTTCTACTGCGGCTAAAGCATCAAAAAATCCCATAATGCTATTGGATTTTGGTGCAGTCGCTAAATAAAGTACTGCCTGCGCCAAATGATAACGTCCTTAGTCACAAGCTTGGTCGTACTCCTTCCCTATGGGATGCTGCCGCGCAGCTTAAGAAAAGAAGTGGGGTTGTGCTTTTAAGTCTCCTGACTCATTAAAATTATCCCAACTAATATGGTCTAAAAATACATATCCATCAAAATAACTAGCTGATAATTTTGCCCCAAATTCCACGGCTTTCCCAGCTTTTCCACGGACAATTGGACGGATATGTGGTTGGCTTAAACTAACGATTCGGTCATCAATACTCTGTTTTTTATTTTCATATAACCATAGTTGTTGACGATAAACTTCTACAACTACAAGCAACATTTTATATTGTCTAGTACTTAGTTTTTCTAGAGTTGCTCCTGTTCTGATTAGCTGGTCAATATGAGATAAGTTTCTTTTGATATATTGAAGCTGCTTTTTAATCGCTTTTTTCCTATCTTTTTGGGATACACGACGCTTTTTAGCGACTTCTAAGTAGTCAATTCTTGCTATTTCCCGATAAGTCCTTGGTTTTTTCTCTAATGTACCTTTTATCTGTTCATAAAGAAGGTCTATTATTCGTTCTGTCTGTTTTCTTACTTGG
This sequence comes from Nostoc sp., assembly GCF_036918015.1. GTDB lineage: Bacteria > Cyanobacteriota > Cyanobacteriia > Cyanobacteriales > Nostocaceae > Nostoc. Next base: position 8,454 of record NZ_JBALEO010000081.1, on the reverse strand, counting down.
TTCAATAGCTCGAAATCTGTTGGATAGCTGATGTCTGCTGGCGCACAAGTCGCATCTAATATTAATTTTCCCCGATTTTTTGGCGTGTTATCTTCTTTTTCTAAATATAGCTGTTTTTTTTTGAGTTGATTCAGTTGATTCAGTTGATTCAGTTGCTAAAGTCGAAGATGTTGTCTCTAGTATCCTCTTAACAGTTTCTTGATTTACTTTGTTTACTAAGTCTGCACTAATTCTTTCACGAAAATGGACTAGCATAGATGCATCAAATGGAGCTTCATTAATATAAGATGACATCCCTATGAAGTACTGTAGATAAGGATTTTCCTTGATTTGCTCTACTGTCTCTCTATCACTTATTCCTAGTTTTTCTTTGATTATTAATACCCCTAATGCCATCCGAAATGACTTTGCTGGCGCTCCCATCTCTACAGAGAACCCGGATGAATATTCCTCTTCAAATTCTGCCCAGGGTATTAAATTCGCCAGAATAATCCAACGATTATCCGATGACAACTTGCCTGAGAACGGAAATTCAAAGTTCTCTGGTGAGATTGGATTTTGCCCCTGTTTTCGGTACATAGTTACAAACAGCAAATTTGTGTACTACTGGTCGCGGTTATGCAAGGATTTTGGGCTATTTTACCCTCAAGTCTTGCACCTGAATATACTTCTTTGGTCAGATAATCTATATCCTGTGAGCTTCTCTTTCTTTTTCAGCAACCCCTAATTAGATTTACTCTATAAATAGCCTTTCATTAATGGGAATATAAATTATAAATTCTGTTCCTGTTCCTGTTCCTAAAACAGAATTAACTTCAATTCTACCCCCATGTATTTCTTCCACAATTTGCTGGGCAATTGCTAGTCCTAATCCTGTGCCTTTTCCCACTCCTTTCGTAGTAAATAAATGGTCAAATATGCGTGCTTTGACATCTTCGTTTATTCCTGTACCATTATCAGAAATTGATATTTTTAAGGTATGATTTTCAATGATAGCTCTCACTATAATTTTATGTGGATTTAGCTTAAAATGCTCAAAGCTCTGACTTATACTTGACTCATCTAAAGCATCAATAGCATTAGCTAAGATATTCATAAATACCTGATTTAATTGTCCAGGAAAACACTCGATTGGCTGTAAATTTTCATATTCAGTTACAACTATAATTTCTGGACGTTGCTCATTAGCTTTGAGACGATGTTTGAGAATTAAAATTGTACTATCAATGCCTTCATTGATGTTAAATGGCACTTTATAATCTTTATCGCCCCGGGAGAAAGTTCTTAAGCTGGTGCTGATATTTTTTAATCGCTCAGAAGCGATAAGCATTGCGTCAACCATGTTTGGCATATCTTCTAAGCTATAGTCTAAGTCAATTTTTTCAGCATGGTCGAGAATTTCTACTTCTGGATTCGGTAGAGCTTTTTGATATAATTTTAGGTGTTCAGTGATATCAGCCAAGAGAGGTTTAGCTTGTTGGAGGCTAGTCGAAATAAAGCCGAGGGGATTGTTCATTTCGTGAGCTACTCCAGCAACTAAGTTACCTAGTGCAGACATTTTTTCATGTTGTATCATTTGCAGTTGGGCTTGTTGCAGTTCTTGCAGAGCATTTTCCAGTTCTTGAGATTTTTGCTTAACAGCAGCTTCACTAAGTTTGCGTTCACGAAGTGCAGCTTGCTGTTCGCTAATATCAATTAGAATTCCATCCCATACCATTTCACCATCCTCGCCGCGTTCTGGCTGAGAAGCAGCTTTTACCCACTTGATATTCCCATTGGGTGTAACAATGCGCCACTCATGCTGAAATGGGGTAAGATTTTGTGCTGACTCAACAACTGCCCGAAAGGCCTCTGCTCCATCGTCGGGATGTTCAAAATCACGCAGGCTACATTTCCCTGAGAGGAAATCTTCTGCTGGGACTTCGTAAAGAGTTTGACACCCAGAACTGACGTAGGGTACTGAAGCTGAACCATCGGCTTTAATTCGGATCTGATAAATCATGCCAGGAATATTATCTGCTAGTTTCTGAAAGCGGGCTTCACTGAGCCTTAATTTTTCTAGAGATTGTTCTAACTGTTGAGTATAAATTTGTGCATCTTGATAAAGACGGGCATTTTCTAGAGAAATGGCCGCTTGGGTACAAAGAAAATTGAGAATGAGGATGCGATCGCTTGTAAACACACTACTAGTAGAACGATTCTTTAAATACAAAATTCCAATTAAGCGTCCTTGATTGAGAATTGGCAAGCACAACAAACTTTTTGGTTGTCGTTGACTTAAATATTCATCAATTACAGGTAAATTGGTTTTGAGTTCGTCAATCATCACAATCTCTTCGGTGTTTTTGACGTACTGTATCAACTTAATTGGTAAGTTAGGGTTGCCCTCTAAAGGTTCGGCACAAAGTTCTGTGTTTTCGGGTGTAGCAATGGCTCTTACCAACCATTTTCCTTGAGTATTAGGTAGGATTAAGGCACAACGTTCGCCCCCAGAATGTTGCAGAATAATCTGTGTTAATCTGTGCAGTAGTTCGTCCAGTTGAATTGTGCCGGAAATGGCTTGGGAGGCTTTGAGGATAGCAGCAAAATCAAAGCTACTAATGTCAGTGCTAGAAGAACGACCCAAAAGAGTGGAATTATGAACCGAAAGCGGGTGACTAACGCTGCTCGATATGGTTTCCAGCATTTGCAGTGATTGTACTCTCTGCTGGAGAATAACGCGTAGTAAATCGGGATAGCGGTTTTCCAAATCCTCGGTTTTGGCTTTTGCGCCCCAACGAGCGTAACAGTAGTATGCCTCCTGCATATAGCCTGCTGCCACCTTCTGTTTGCCCCAACTTAGATAAAATTTAGCGGCCAGTTCATTGCTGAGTGCTTCATCTTGCACATAACCATGTGTTTTGGCTTGGGCAATAGCTAAATCGTAATGTTCCATCGCCTCAGTAAATTGACCAAGCACTCGATAGCGCTCTGCTGCTACAAGTTGCCAACGATGTTGATGATTGAATGGGGCATGAGTAGCCCAAATTTGTAGTTTTTCTTGATGGGCATTGATTCGCTCTAAAATGGCTGATTGTTCTTGGGCATTAACATCGGTGTAGCGTGCTAGATGAATTAAAGCATCATAAAAAACTCGGACAACTACGACGAAATAGCCAGTTACAGCATTACTATACTGTTCTGCTAAGGTTGCTTGTTGTGAGGCTGCTTCGTATTGTCCAAACAAACAACAGAGAACAGCTTGATTGAGATGAAGATAGAATAATCCCGTGCGATTGCTGGCAGCTTGGAAGCTGGGTAAGATTTGGGCGGCATTGAAGACTTTGCCCTCTAAACAATAGGGAACTTCCGCTTGTCCTAATAAATTGAGAATCGCTTGCTGGTAGCATTCATAATATTTTATCGTTGCTTCTTGTTTGACCTGGCTGATGACTTGCCGATGAGTCTCCATTTCCTGTGCCAAATCATTTAATTCTCGACCACTCCAATAGCTACACTGACTATATGACACTAAGTTCAATGCTACGCATACCCAATCTCCAGTTTCTAAGCCGCTCTGATAAGCTTCTAGTAAACATGGGATACTGTGATGTAAAGGTTCTTTCCAGTGCCGAATAAAGCTGTTGACAATAAAGTAAGCTCTGCTTTTAAAAGCGTTAATCTGGTGTTGTTCTAGTAACTTTAATGAAAGTTGTCCAAACTCATACCCAGCATCAATATCTCCGATAAAACCACAAAGAGTCACTCCATAGTCTGCATAGGAAAAAATGGCAATAGATGAATTGCCAAACTGGATAGCCATCTCCACTTGCTTGGATGTGAGTAATGGTAACAGTGTGGGTTTAGCAATGTACGCAGAGGAAACCAGTGTAGTCATTATTTGCATGGCTGCAAGTTGATGCGGATCGCTCATCGCAGGCAAATCCAGCAAACTTAGGGGTGCGCGCCCCATCCATAGTTGCCTTGTCTGTTGGACTGCTGCGCTAGTATCTGCCATCATTGGCTGTTCGGGAAATTCCACACCGAGTAATTTCAACACTTGCAAACCAGTCTCAATTACTTTGGCAAATTGACCTTGAGACCGGAATGCCGTCATTCGGGTTTCATAGACTTTGATAGTATCAAGCAAAGAACTAGCAGATTGCAACACAACCTCCCCCCATCCTGCCAGCTTGTCAAAGTCTGTATTGAGGCAGGCAGCTTCTAAACGCTCATTATGCAGATTCAGGGTTAATCTGTAATGTTCTGTCCAGGCATCAAAGGGCAGTAAGTCAATACCTTGGGTACAATATTTGACAGCAGCATTATAGGCGATCGCTGCTTTGGCTTTGCACCCCGCTAGCAAATTCAGTTGTGCCAACTCTAGTTTTTTGTCAAGCTGAGTTATCAAATCAATGCCTATATTCAAGTGATTGACAATTTCAAAGATATTGTCTAGTTGAGTTGCAGGCGTGTTAGTGTGCAATAATTGACCGATCGCCAAATGAGTAGCTTGTTTTTGGTCTTCGGGAATTAAATAATAAGCAGCTTGTTGGACGCGATCGTGCAGAAAGCGATAAGCAACATTTTCGATATTGTTAGTATTAACTTTTTGCTCATGGCTGAGATAAAATTTATAAACTTGATTTTGCGGTAAAATCAATCCTTCCTGCAAAGCCTTCCACAAAGCATCTGCCACCTCCTGTGACGACTGTTGTGAAACAATTGCTAAAGTAGTTAAATCAAAAGAGTTACCAATACAAGCAGCTAACTTCAGGATATTTTGCGTTTGCTGGGGCAATTTTTGTAACTGAGTAGCCATAAATTCCACCACATCATCAGTCACACATAGCGCATTGACTTGAGCAAAATCGCATTCCCAGTAACCTTGCTCGTGATTAAATTTAATTTGTTTATCTTCGTATAAAGCCTTGAGAAACTGCGTGGTAAAAAAGGGATTGCCTTTAGTTTTGCGATTGATTAATTCTGTTAGAGGGCGCGATATCTGTGTCGTACAATGTAAAGTATCAGCCACTAACTGATTAGTATCATGCAAGTCAAGGGGGGCAAGAGTAATAATATTAACAGTCTTGCCAGCCTTCTTGAGTTCTTCCACCTTCAACATAAATGGATGTGCGGCTGACATTTCATTATCTCGATAAGCACCTAACAAAAGAAGATATTTTTGATTTTCCATCAGCAGTTTAATTAACTGTTGCGAAGCTAAATCTGCCCACTGTAAATCATCCAGAAACATTACCAGTGGATGTTCCCTTGTGGTGAAGACAGCAATAAACTTTTGAAAGAGTAAATTAAACCGATTTTGTACCGCCGTTCCCGATAGTTCTGGTGCAAGTGGTTGTTTACCAATTACCTGTTCTAATTCTGGAATTACTTCAATCAAAACTTGCCCGTTCTCTCCAAGAACTTGAAGAATTTGATTGCGCCATTGTACCAATTGTGCATCTGATTCTGACAACAATTGCGCCATTAAGTCGCGTAAAGCTTGCACAAAGGCGGATAAGGGAATATTACGATTGAATTGGTCAAACTTACCTTTGATAAAATAACCCTTCTGACGGGTAATTGGTTTGTGAACTTCATTCACGACAGCAGTTTTCCCAATCCCCGAAAATCCCGCTACTAGCACGATTTCTGATGTGCCGTGAGCCACACGCTCAAATGCTTGTAATAAGCTAGCTACTTCTGCTTTTCTGCCATATAACTTTTCCGGGATGAGGAAGCGAGCGCAGACATCCGACTGACCAATTTCAAAATCTCTAATTTCTCCTGTATCTTGGATTTGGGCTAAACAAAGTTCTAAATCATGCTTTAATCCCAAAGCACTTTGATATCTATCTTCGGCGTTTTTTGCCATTAACTTCATGACAATATTCCATAAGACTTTTGGTATTTCTTTGCTTCTGGCTTCTAGCTGCGATGGCATTTTTGCCAGATGACAATGTACCAATTCCATCGGGTCATCACAATTAAATGGTAACTTTCCAGTTAATATTTCATAGAATGTTACACCCAGAGAATAATAATCGCTGCGGTAGTCGATGCCACGGTTCATCCTGCCTGTTTGTTCTGGGGAAATATAGGCGAGAGTTCCTTCTAAAACATTTGGATTTTTAATTTCTTGGGTTTCTTTAGGTAATAATGAAGCAATACTAAAGTCAATGAGTTGAATTTGTCTTGTATGGGGATAAATCAGAATATTTGCTGGTTTAATATCTTTATGAATAATGTGACTTTCGTGTAACTCGTGGATAATACGGACTAGTTGAATAGCAATATTTAAAACTTCTATTAAGGATAAACTTGAGTTTTTAATGTATTCTCTTAAAGAAATTTCTCCGATATCTGCCATCACCAAAATATACCTATTGCCATAGGTTTCTAGCGATAACGGATGAATAATTCCAGCAATGTTGAGATTTTTACTGATTGTATACTGATGGCGAAATTGTAGTAATTCGTTAAAGCTGGGATACTCTAAGGTCAGAAGTTTAATAACGACTGGAAGTTGGTCTGATTGGCGGATAGCTCGATATACGTTGGTTCTGGAGCCAGCGTACAGTTGAGAGTTAATTTGATATCCTGGAATGATGGGGATAGAGTTCACAGTCGCCATCTCTACATACCTTATGACAGAATTTTGTTTTCCTTACTGACATTAGTATTCCCATCAACTTGATGTTGTATAACGCTATCGAGAGGAATTGATGGTTGTTTTCGGGAAAACCAATACTTTTTGGTCAGAAGCAAATCATAGCCGCAATGAATTAACTCAAATTATTCAGGGAGGTGGAGAGTGAAAAAGGAGTACGATTCTCCCTATCAGTAATTCATGCGCTCGACGACAATGGGCGTTTACACCGAGAGCAAAGACGCAAAATAGTCCCTCATAACAATTCGCTGCTTTTCCCAATTCGCAATGCCAGAAATTTATACCAAGTTGAAGTCAAAAATATTAACTTCAGTAGATCGAAAAGATTTCTAGAAGCCTTACCAATTGCTCATTTGAGCCAGTGTATAGAATTCGCTGGAATCCTCTTATAATCTGCTGTTCGAGTAATTCTGTTGTCAATTAACTCTGCTGCGATGGCGTACCCGCCCGCCGTAGGCGATCACAAATTAACGCTTGTGTTAGTCCCAAACCATCGGCTAAAATCCTTATTATTCCGCCAACTTACCAAAGTTTTCGATCTACTGAAAGTCGCTACAGCAGTAGCCGTGCATTGTTAATTTTAGTTTGAACGATAATATTTCTTCATAAGATTGTCAGGCTTACAAAATAGATTACAAGATATCAGTTACAGTCGCAAAGGGCTATCTTGTTGGGAGTAGGGGTTGGTTGTAGTGTTAAGAAAATTAAATTTTAGTGCATCAAATAGGACAACATCTTCTTCCTTCCCTACATCCCACACGCTATACCGTATACCCTTTCATCAAGGAAGACCAGGAATTTACGCAAAACAAGCGTGTCATTCCACTTACCACCCTTAAGGCTAATTCCCCTTCTTTCCCGTTGCCAACTTCCTTTGACGGTTACAAATCAAAATCAAGGCTGAATGTTTCTCCTGAAGAATCTTCTTCTTTCTCCTCTGCAAATGGAGTTGAAGTCCAAGAGGTGAGTTGGTTTGACTCAGTATTAATCGGTGTGTCAGCTAAAAGTTGTGCAGGTAATCCAGCCTTGATGAAAACAAAATAGCAATCAACTATAAAGTAAAGGGTGTCCAGGTAACTTTTATCTAGTTTTTGCGATTCTGCAAATATGCGCTCTCGGTAATTATCTTTGAGGCGAACTTTTTCCGGTGCTAAGTCTTTTTTATCTGCCATTGTTATAACTTTACTTAAAAGATGTAGTAGTTGGGTTCTTACTGTTAATGGTTTTTGCCATCTCTAAAAGCCCAGAGACATTGGCTTCCACCGGATTGTCCAGGATTTTGAAGCCGTTTTTCTCCAACAGCTTCTTAAATCCTGGTAAGAGGCAGCCTCCACCAATCGCCCAGATTTCATCCCCCTGGTGCTTGGCATCCAATGTGAGATTCACCACTTTCTTCAAGTATTTTTCATACCAATCTTTTAAAGAAGCACTGTATATATCTTTAATATCGATGTCACGGCTATATCGGGTATGCCCCATTTCCAGACAAAATCGGATTTTGGAAGCATCCCCGATTTTCCCCCCATTTAGATGTTTCATTTTTTGGGAGATATCATCGATGAGAACTTCTACACCGATGGGGTAAGCAGTGTGAACTTCTCGCTGACCCCGGTTATAACGAGAATACAGGGTCGTACCATTGCCAAAGTCTAAAATGGTTAATTTTTTGGGTAGTGGATGCCCAAACAATGCACCCATACCCTCTAGTACAACTTTCAGCACTTCTACTTTCACGTCTGATTGTTTGCCAGCAAGTATTGGCTGATATTCTCCATTGAGTACTTTTTGTAATTCGTCAGCCA
>NZ_JBALEO010000080.1:0-11218 GCF_036918015.1 Nostoc sp. | reverse complement strand
GCTCGACAAATCGTTGAAGAAACCCACGGCGGAAAATTAAGTTTTAATTCTGTTCTGGGTGAAGGTACAGAGTTTATTATTGAAATTTCGGTGTAGTTTTGAGCTATTTGTGTTCATCGAATTTAGATACTTAATCTAGGAAATTGTCAGGATTTCGCAATATGGTTAGCACAACAGTAAATATTTCTGGATATCGCATCAGTGAAGAATTGTACAATGGTTCCAGAACTCTAGTTTATCGAGGTAAGCGAGAAACTGACTCATTATCTGTAGTAATTAAACTGCTGAAAAATCCTTATCCCAGTTTCAGCGAATTAGTGCAATTTCGCAATCAGTACACTATCGCTAAAAAATTCAACTCACCACTAATCATTAAAACTTATAGCTTGGAAGCATACCAAAATAGCTATGTGCTGGTGATGGAAGACTTTGGGGGAATTTCTCTCAAGAATTGGGGAGTGGGGACTTGTACTGAGCGGAGCCGAAGTAGTAGGGAGTGGGGACTTGTACTGAGCGGAGCCGAAGTAGTGGGGGGAAGCGTAGAATCTCTGATGGAGTTTTTAGAGATAGCGATCGCACTCTGCACCACCTTAGATATACTCTACCGTGAGCGGATTATTCACAAAGACATCAAACCCGCCAATATTTTAATTAATCCTGAAACCAAACAAGTTAAATTAATTGATTTTAGTATTGCATCTTTACTACCACGAGAAACCCAAACACTAATCAATCCCAACGTCTTAGAAGGGACACTCGCTTATATTTCCCCAGAACAAACAGGCAGAATGAATCGGGGGATTGACTACCGGACTGATTTTTATTCTTTGGGTGTTACTTTTTACGAGTTACTTACAGGTGATTTACCTTTTAAATCAAACGATCCAATGGAGTTGGTACATTGTCATATTGCAAAACAACCTCCTTCAGTTATTAGAGATGAGATACCGCAGGTGATTTCAGATATCGTCATGAAATTGATGGCGAAGAATGCGGAAGATAGATATCAGAGTGCTTTAGGTTTGAAATTTGATTTAGAAAATTGTTTACATCAGCTACAAGTTGATGGTATGATCAAGGGCTTTGAGATTGGGAAACGGGATGTGTGCGATCGCTTCATCATCCCTGATAAACTCTATGGACGAGAAACCGAGGTATCAACTCTACTAGAAGCCTTTGAAAGAGTCAGCCTTGGTGCAACAGAAATGATGCTGGTAGCTGGGTTTTCAGGGATTGGGAAAACGGCGGTTGTCAACGAAGTTCATAAACCAATTGTTAGACAACGCGGTTATTTTATCAAAGGCAAATATGATCAATTTCAACGCAATATTCCCTTCTCTGCTTTTGTACAAGTATTTCGGGATTTAATGGGGCAATTACTCTCAGAATCGGATGCACAACTGCAAACTTGGAAAATCAAGATTCTCGAAGTTATTGGCGATAATGGACAAGTTTTAATTGACGTAATTCCTGAGTTAGAATGCATTATTGGCACTCAACCACCAGCCACCGAATTATCGAGAACTGCTGCTGAGAATAGATTTAATTTGCTCTTGCAAAAGTTTGTACAAGTGTTCACCAATAAAGAACATCCCTTAGTAATGTTTTTAGATGACTTGCAATGGGCTGATTCCGCATCGCTGAAATTGCTGCAACTGTTGATGCAAGACACAGAGTATTTATTAGTATTGGGTGCTTATCGGAATAATGAAGTATCACCGACTCACCCATTCATCCTCACTACAAATGAGATCGCCAAAACTGGAGCAGTCGTCAATAAAATCGCGCTGCAACCCTTAAGCGAACTAGATATCAATCAATTAGTGGCAGATACGCTGAATTGCGAATTATTGCTAGCCCAACCTTTGACAAAATTGGTCTATCAAAAAACTCAGGGTAATCCTTTTTTTGCCACCCAGTTTATCAAAGCATTAAATGACGATAAGCTAATTAAATTTGACTTCAAATTCCGTCATTGGCAGTGCGATATTGCTCAAGTCAAAGCTTTAGCAATTACTGATGATGTGCTGGAGTTTATGGCACTACAATTGCAGAAATTGCCGCACCAAACTCAGAATATTCTCAAACTAGCAGCTTGTATTGGATCGCAGTTTGATTTGCATACATTGGCGATTGTTTCAGAACAATTTCCGGAAGTAACGGCGGCTGATTTATGGAAAGCGTTGCCAGAAGGGCTGATTATTCCCAATACTGAAATCTATAAATTCTTTATTCAGTCTGACAGTGCGTCGGTTGCTAATGCCGCAGCAAATCCGATTTATCGGTTTTTACACGATCGGGTTCAACAAGCTGCTTATTCCCTAATTCCTGATGACCAAAAGCAAGCAACTCATCTCAAAATTGGACAGTTAATTCTGCAAAACTCTTCAGAAATAGAACGAGAAGAAAAACTGTTTGATATTATCGGGCATTTGAATCAAGGAGAGGCATTAATTAATCAACAACAGGAACGAGAAGCCTTAGCACAACTCAACTTAAAAGCTGGGAATAAAGCTAGAAATTCAACTGCTTATGCTGCTGCTAGACTGTATCTACAAACTGGAATTGATTTACTAGAGGTCAATTGTTGGCAACATCAGTATGAATTGACCCTAAATCTGTATGTAGCGGCAACAGAAGCCAGCTATTTGAATGGTGATTTTGCGGGCATGGAACAGCTAGCTGCATTGGTATTACAGCAAGCACAGACCATTTTTGATAAAGTGAAAATCTACGAAATTCAAATCGCGGCGCAAACGGCTCAAAGCCAAATGTTAGGGGCGATCGCAGTGGGCAGAGAGGCTCTAGCCCAATTGGGGGTAGAATTACCCACAGAAGTAGACGAAGCTAAAATTGCCATTGCCTTACAAGACATCAATCGGCAACTCCAAGGCAGAGAAATTGCTGAACTAATTGACTTACCCGTGATGAGCGATCACACAGTTCAAGCAGCGATGCAATTGTTAAGCATGGTATTTACACCAGTATTACTGGGAAATCCGGGTTTACTGCCATTGTTGAGTACAACAATTGTGCGGTTGTCACTCCAGTTTGGTAATACCCCCGCCTCGACGGTAGGATATGGGATTCATGGCATGGTGCTGTGTGCCTTTTTGGATGAAGTCGAAACAGGCTATGAGTTCGGTAGATTAGCACTCTCGTTGCTGGAGAAGTTGAATATCCAGTCCCTCAAATCCCACACTCTCATCTTGTTTGGGTGTTTCATCCAACATCGCCGACAATCACTCTTGGTAATGCTTCCCACCCTCAAAGAGTCCTACACCATTGGTATGGAAACCGGTGATTTTCTCAACGCTGGCTATGTTATCCCCACTTACGCCTATACTGCCCTGTTTGCTGGTGTAGACCTGAACGCGTTGGCATCGGAATTGCCTGCTTATAGTGCTGCCCTGGCTCAGGTGAAACAAGATTCGGCGCGTATTCTCTTGGATCTAGTGCGGCAAACAGTACAGAATTTGAGAGAAACAGTAAGCCAACCCGATCGCTTAACTGGCACGCTCTATGATGAAACATTGATGCTACCGAAGCACAAGCAGGATAACGAGCTTATGACGATCGGAGTACTCTTCATCTATAAATTATTCCTTGCCTATGTCTTTGGTAATTACGAAAACGCACTCTTCTACATCGCTCAAGGTAAACCCTATCTACTTGCTGTAGGAGGTATCCTTCATGTTCCTATTTTCCATTTTTATGCTGCGCTAACTCAATTGGCCATCTTCCCTACGCAGTCAGAAATTGAACAAGCCGAAATTCTGACTCAGCTAGAAATTCATCAAAATACCCTACATAAGTGGGCGCAAGATGCCCCGATGAATCATTTGCATAAGTGGCATTTAGTTGAGGCCGAAAAGTCTCGTGTGTTGGGTAACAAAGCTGAAGCCATAGAGCATTACGATCGCGCCATTGCCCTTGCCAAAGAAAACAAATTCCTCAACGAAGAAGCATTAGCCAACGAATTAGCCGCCAAATTTTATCTCGATTGGGGCAAAGAAAAAATTGCTGTAGCTTACATACAAGAAGCCTATTACTGTTATGCCCGGTGGGGAGCAAAAGCCAAAACCGAGGATCTAGAAACCCGCTATCCCCAACTACTTGCCACAATTTTGCAAAAACAGCAACCAGCTTTCAAACCAACGGAAACAATGATTTCTGTAGGCTCTCAAACGATCCAAACTTCCGATTTCAGTCATACTAGCCTCCGTGAAACTTTCGATTTGGCAACCATTCTCAAAGCTTCTCAATTGCTATCGAGTGAAATTGAGTTGGAGAAATTACTTTCAACCCTAGTCCAGGTAATACTTGAAAGTGCAGGGGCTGATAAATGTGCGTTGTTGATGCCAAGAGGCTCACACTGGGTAATTGAGGCATTATCTCAACTCGAACAACCTGCTATTCTCTTGCGTTCCCTGCCCTTTGATGATGGTGAAACAGTACCCGTTACCCTGATTAATCGGGTTAAAAATACTCTCACCCTGGCTGTAATTGAAAATGCAATAGTCGAGCCAACTCTAGCGGCTGATCCTTATATTCTGCACCATTCACCCAAGAGTATCCTCTGTGTGCCAATTCTCAACCAAGGCAAGTTGATTGGCATTTTGTACCTCGAAAATAATCTGACGGTGGGAGCCTTTACGAGCGATCGCCTACAAGTTCTCAATCTCCTCACAACTCAAGCAGCTATTTCTCTAGAAAATGCTCAATTATATCACAAATTAGAGGATTATTCCCATACTCTGAAGCAAAAAGTAGAAGAGCGCACCCAAGAATTAACAGAAAAAGCAACTCACCTAGAATCAACACTTGATAAACTTTACTCGACTCAAGCCCAACTAATTCAAGCCGAAAAAATGTCCGGTTTAGGACAGGTAGTTGCTGGCATTGCCCATGAAATTAATAATCCGATTAATTTCATCTACGGCAACTTACAACCAGCGAGTGAATACGTTACATCTTTAATTGAATTAAATAATTTATATCAGCGACTTTATCCCGAATCATTGCCAGAAATTGCTGAAAAAATAGCCGAAATTGAACTAGAATTTCTGGTGAATGATTTACAAAACATCCTGTCATCTATGAGAGTGGGAGCAGATCGCATCCGTCAAATTGTGCTGTCACTGCGAAACTTTTCCCGCTTAGATGAATCAGAAATCAAACCAGTAGACATTCACTCTGGTATTGATAGTACGCTGTTAATTTTGCAGCATCGACTTCAGAGTAATAGTAAACATCCAGAAATTGCAGTTATTCAAAAATATGGTCAACTCCCTTTAGTTAATTGTTATGCTTCTGCTCTAAACCAAGTGTTTATGAATATCATTAGTAATGCCATTGATGCTTTAGAAGTTTCAGAACAAAATTCCCAACCCACTATTACAATTCAGACAGAATTTACAGCAGCAAAAAAAGCAATTATCCGCATTGCAGACAATGGTATAGGCATGAGCAATTCCGTGCAGAATAAAATATTCAATCCATTTTTTACGACAAAACCAATAGGTACTGGCACAGGTTTGGGATTGTCAACTAGCTATTCAATTGTGGTAGAAAAACATGGGGGTCAGTTAAGCTGTATTTCCGCACCAGGAAAGGGTACAGAATTTATCATTGAAATCTCAGTGTAAGTTGTCTCATAATTGAAGAAGAATTCAGAAGTCAGAATGGGCTACGCCCCGCTGCACTAAAAGGAGCAAAGCCGAAGACTCCGAAAGCTCCGGTCAAAATCAAGACGCTCGATAGCGACGCGCAAAGCGAATCCTTGAGCGTCTGACTCGCTTGCCGCCGGCGCTATCAGTCAGTTCAGAATGAGCAACAAAACACTTGTAGAGACGCCGATTTATCGCGTCTTGAAAACCCAAAATTTTTGCCAGTAGCCCTTAACCCAACGGCGGAAAATTGAGTTTTAACTCTGTCTTGGGTGAAGGTACTGAATTTATCATTAAAATCCCAGTATAATTTGTCAATATTGTTATTGAACAGCTTCAGACATCTGGGTATACTAAATCTAGAAATCTTCAGGATTTACCGGTATGGTTCGCAGCATGGTCAGTATTCCCGGATATCAAGTCAGTGAAGAACTCTACAATGGTTCCAGAACTCTGGCTTATCGGGGGTATAGAGAGACTGACTCACTACCTGTAGTGATTAAACTTCTGAAAAATCCTTATCCTAGTTTAGGCGAACTCTTGTCGTTTCACAATCAATACACTATAGCTAAAAATCTCAACTCACCTCTGATTGTCCAAATCTACAGCTTAGAATCTTACCAAAATGGCTATGCGTTAGTGATGGAAGACTTTGGGGGGATTTCTCTCAAGGATTGGGGAGTGGGGGGAAGTGTAGAATCTCTGATAGAGTTTTTGGAGATAGCGATCGCACTATGCAATATCTTAGATATACTCTACCGAGAGCGAATTATTCATAAAGATATCAAACCCGCCAATATTCTTATTAATCCCGAAACCAAACAAGTTAAATTAATTGACTTTAGTATTGCATCTTTACTACCACGGGAAACACAGACACTAATCAATCCCAATGTGTTAGAAGGCACGCTAACTTATATTTCTCCAGAACAAACAGGAAGAATGAATCGGGGTATTGACTACCGAACTGATTTTTATTCTTTAGGAGTGACATTCTACGAGTTACTGACTGGAGTTCTACCATTTCAATCAAATGATCCGATGGAGTTGGTGCATTGTCATATAGCAAAAGTAGCACCTTTAGTACATGAAATTAACCCACAAATCCCATCTGTCGTCTCGGAAATTGTCAGCAAATTGATGGCAAAAAATGCCGAATCTAGATATCAGAGTGCCTTGGGATTGAAGTTTGATTTAGAAAATTGTTTACATCAGCTACAAGTTTCTGGTAATATTAAAGATTTTGAAATTGGGAAACGGGATGTGTGCGATCGCTTCATCATCCCAGACAAACTCTATGGACGGGAAACCGAAGTTAAAACATTACTTGATGCCTTTGAACGATCCAGCCTTGGTGCAACAGAAATGATGCTGGTAGCTGGTTTTTCGGGAATTGGGAAAACTGCGGTTGTCAACGAAGTTCATAAACCGATTGTTCGCCAACGTGGTTATTTTATCAAAGGTAAATATGACCAATTTAATCGCAATATTCCATTGGGTGCATTTGTGCAAGCATTCAGAGATTTAATCGGACAATTGTTAAGCGAAAGCGATGTTAAGATTCAGCAATGGAGAAACAGAATATTAGAGGCTGTTGGAGAAAATGGACAAGTAATTATTGAACTCATCCCCGAACTAGAAATAATTATTGGTGAACAATCACCTGTTATAGAATTATCAGGAACGGGGGCACAAAATAGATTTAACTTATTGTTTCAGAAATTTACCCAAGTCTTTACTAGTGCTGAACATCCATTAGTGATGTTTTTAGATGACTTGCAATGGGCAGATTCAGCATCGCTGAAGTTAATGCAGTTATTAATGTCTGATACAGATCATCTTTTATTAATTGGTGCATACCGCGATAACGAAGTCAATCCAGCACATCCTTTGATGTTGACTTTGAGCGAGATTCAAAAAAACCAAGCAACGATTAATACGATTACTTTAGCACCACTGAGTCAATTGCAAGTAAATAAGTTAGTTGCTGACACACTCAAATGTCCAGAAAATTTGGCATGGAATCTTTCTCAATTAGTTTATCAAAAAACTCAAGGCAATCCATTTTTTACTACACAGTTTCTCAAAGCATTACATCAAGATAGGCTAATTGAATTTACCCCTCCTTACCAAGAGGGTTGGGGGGGGTGGCAATGTGACATTGCACAAGTAAATCAGCAAGCGGTTACAGATGACGTTGTTACCTTTATGGGTTTTCAATTGCGAAAACTACCGCCATCAACTCAACAGGCGTTGCAGCTAGCAGCTTGTATTGGCAATCAGTTTGATTTAGCAACTTTGGCAATAGTTTCAGAACAATCAGAAATCGAAACGGCTGCGGATTTGTGGAAAGCATTACAATTAGGCTTAATTTTACCGATTGGTGATGTTTATAAATTTTATCAAGTTTATCAAGATGAAACTGCTAATGGCTATTTGTCCATTGCTAATAGAAATCAACAAATAGGTATTGGCAATGAGCAGTTAGCAAGTTACAAATTTTTACACGATCGCGTCCAACAAGCTGCCTATTCTCTGATTCCCGATGACCAAAAACAGACGACTCATTACCAAATTGGACAACTGCTGCTGCAACAGATTTCCTCATCAGCAACAGAAGACCGCATTTTTGAAGTGGTCAATCAATTAAATCACGGAACTTCTTTAATTAGCGAACAAACAGAACGAGATCAACTAGCCCAACTTAATCTCACAGCCTGTAGCAAAGCTAGAGCCGCTACCGCCTATCAAGCAGCTCGTGAATATGCCGCAGTGGGATTGTCATTGTTGGGAGAAAATGCTTGGCAACAGCAGTATGAAATTACTCTCGCCTTGCATGAATTAGCAGCTGAAGTGGCAATGCTAGGCGGTGACTTTGAGGCGATGGAACAGTTTATTGATATTGTTACTGAACAGGCGCACTCTTTACCTGAACAGGTCAATGTTTACCGCATTAGAATTCAAGCAAATACCTGCCAGAATAAACCGATCGCAGCCCTTGAGATCGGACAAAAACTCCTACAACAGTTGGGCGTAACGATTCCAGAAACTCCAACATCAGTAGATATTCAACAGTCAATTGAAGAGATTAGAGAACTGATTGGAAACAGGAAAATTGCAGATTTTGTTCACCTGCCGGTGATGACAGATGCGAACACAATTGCCATTATCCAGATTGCCAGTAGCATCATGACATCAGCCTACATTTGTGGATCTCCCTTGTTCCCATTACTGACTGCCTTATCAGTCAAATTATCCCTGCGGCACGGAAACATCTCTGCTTCAGCTTATAACTATGCTTGCTATAGCATCATTGTCTGTCATCTCTTAAAAGATGTGGATTTAGCCGTACAGTTTGGTCAGTTGGCATTGAATGTGGTTTTAAAACTCGATGCGAAAGCGACTAAACCCGAAATCTTAGAGATACTAGGAGCATTTATTTTCCATCGAAAATCTCACATCAAAGAAACTTTACCACTCTTGAGGGAGGGCTACGCAACTGCCCTAGAAGTGGGAAATCTGCAATCCGTTGGATATCATGCCTACTGTTTCTGTCTGAATGCTTTTTGGTGCGGTCAACCCCTTGCCTCTCTGGAGCAGGATACGCTCACCTATTACAATGGTTTGGTGCAGTTTAACCAATTGAGATCGGCTAATTACTGCCGTACCCATTGGCAATTTATTTTAAATTTACTAGGTTTGGCGAAGCATCCCACCATTTTGTCTGGGTCAGCCCTCCAAGAAACAGAATATCTGCCCGTGCTGCGGTCTGCCAATGACCTATATGGGTTGTATTTCTTCTATGTGTATAAGCTGATCCTTTGCTTTTTATTTGGGGAAGTTGAGCAAGCAAATAACTATGCACTCTTAGGCAGAAACTATTTAGTTGCTAGTGCCGGCACGGTTGCTGACTCTGCATTTTATTTCTATGATTCTCTGATTGCTCTGGCACTATTGAGTCAAGCTTCAGGCGAGATGTCAACAGCATTAGAGCGGGTGGCAGAAAACCAAACCCAGTTACAGCACTGGGCACACCATGCTCCGATGAATTACCAGCATAAGGTTGATTTGGTAGCAGCAGAAAAATGTCGAGTCTTAGGACAAATAGCCGAAGCCATTGAGTTATACGATAAGGCGATCGCTGGAGCCAAAGTCAACGAATATGTCCAAGAAGAAGCTCTGGCCAACGAACTAGCGGCGAAGTTCTACCTCGACTGGGGCAAACAGCGCATCCCTCAGGAATACATGACGAACGCCTATTATTGTTATGCTCGCTGGGGTGCGAAAGCCAAGCTTGCCGACTTGGAAAAACGCTATTCCCAAGTGCTTGCTCCTATCCTAGAGCAAACCCGTTCTCTAGTCTCTCTTCTCTCCACTAGCGAAACTATCTTTGCCTTGGGGAGTGTCACACCAACCTTTTCTGTGACTTCTAGCAGTAACAGTGTCTCGGATAGCCTAGATTTAACAACTATTCTCAAAGCTTCCCAAGCAATCTCAAGCGAAATCGAACTCGGAAAACTGCTGGCATCCTTGCTGAAGAACGTCATCGAAAATGCGGGGGCTGATAAATGCGTCTTAATTCTCTGGCGAGCTGATTCGCTACCCGACCCCAAAAATGAACACCTCTTGATCGAAGGGTCAATTATTCAGGGTTCGGAGCCGGTGGTGTTGCAGCGCTTTCCCATTGAGGAGAGCCAGGACGTTCCCCTGAAGCTGATTTATAAAGTTTTGCACAACAGGCAGACAGATGTATTGATTGATGCAAGTGCCGATCTCACCTTAGCTAGTGACCCTTATATCATCCGTCAGCAGCCCAAGAGTATCTTGTGTAGCCCGATTTTGCATCAAGGGAAATTGCTGGGCATTTTATATCTGGAGAATAATTTAGTGACGGGGGCATTTACAAGCGATCGCGTCGAACTGCTAAATTTACTTTGCGCTCAGGCTGCCATTTCTTTGGAAAATGCCCAACTTTATGAAAAATCACAAAGCTACGCTCAACAGCTGGAACAAGCCTTGCGAGAACAACAAAAATTGGCAGCACTGGTGCAAACCAGCACTGATTTTATCGGCATTGCCACGCTGACGGGACAAGCTATTTATATCAATCCAGCTGGGCGACAGTTGGTTGGACTTGATAGTAATGCCGAAATTTCCAACTTTTATATGCGCGATTTCCACAGTTCAGAAGAGTTGAACCGGATAGAACGGGAAATACTGCCTCCCGTGATGCAGCAGGGTGTTGGCTATGGAGAGTTGAACTTTCGCCACTTTCAAACTGGGGAGTTGATTCCTACTGATTACGTACTCTTTACGATCGAAGATCCTCTCACCAATCAACCACTTTGTTTGGCATCGATTTGTCGAGATATTCGCGATCGCAAAAAAGCTGAACTTGCCTTGCAGCAAAAATCACTCTTATTACAACAAGCGCTAACTGATTTGCAAAACGCCCAATTACAAATGGTGCAAAGTGAAAAAATGTCAGCTCTAGGTAACTTGGTTGCTGGTGTTGCTCACGAAATGAATAATCCTCTCGGTTTTATTGC
>NZ_JBALEO010000079.1:0-11219 GCF_036918015.1 Nostoc sp. | reverse complement strand
CGTTAACGAGTATTTGAACTGGATGAATCCACCTTTTATCTCCGTTAACGAGTATTTGAACTGGATGAATCCACCTTTTATCTCCGTTAACGAGTCTTTGAGATTAAATATATTGCGATCGCAGCTTAAAACATATAAATTTAGGCAGAGCGATGTCTGACCACAAGCCGCTCTGCATCTACATCAGTTGCTAACGGCACTTGCGTTAAAACCCGATTGGTAGCTTTAATCAAATCTGCTGCCTTTTCGCCAATCATAATTGTGGGTGCATTGGTGTTTCCCGTAGCAATAATTGGCATAATGGATGCATCTACAACACGCAACCTTTCAACACCATATACCCGCAGTTCGGGATCTACCACTGAATCTGAGTCTGTTCCCATTTTGCAAGTGCCGACAGGATGGTATACAGTGTCACAGGTTTCCCGGATGTAAGCTAGGAGAGCTTCATCACTCTTATTATCAGCACCGGGAGCAACTTCTTCACCTCGGAACTCATCAAATACATCTGACAGGAATATCTGGCGGATAATTTTGATACCTGCAAGCAGCTTTTGCAAATCTGATTCACTCTTGAGATAATTCATCTGAATTACAACTGGGTCATTGGGCGAAGTAGAACGCAGAGTAAGATGACCACGGCTTTCGGGATTAGTCAGACAGACTGTAGCAGTAAATCCTGGGCCTTCGCGGGAGTATGCAGGATGTGTCCGCAAAATAGGGCCAGAGTGAAACTGCAAATCTGGTGCAACATCTAAACGACCTTCAGTATGCAAGAACAATCCAGCTTCAGCGATATTGCTGGTTGAGGCAGGTTGTAAATCCTGAGTTGCTTGGTGTGCAACGGCGACATGAAGATGATCTTGGAGGTTTTGACCGACACCGGGCAAATCAACAACTACAGGAATATCTAGCGATCGCAAATGTTCTGCATTGCCAATTCCAGAGAGCATCAGCAGTTTAGGTGAATCGAACGCGCCAGCACTGAGAATAACTTCCTGATTTACAAAGGTTTGGTGCATCGTTCCCTCGTGCAGATACTCTACTCCAATAGTGCGCGTTCCCTCAAATAGTAGCCGAGTCACTAATGCACTAGTAGTAACTGTTAAATTGGGGCGCTCCAAAATAGGTACTAGAAACGCTGCTGCTGTACTGTGCCGCTTACCATCTTTAATAGTCAACTGGTAAAGTCCGGCTCCCTGCTGTTGTGCGCCATTAAAATCAGGATTGCACTCGTAACCAAGTGCGATCGCTGCTTCTACAAATCGATGTGATGTTACCGCAGGTGCTAAGGGATCTGTGACACTCAGCACTCCATCTGCTCCGTGAAATGGAGACACGCCATGCTGGTGATTTTCAGATTTCTTGAAGTATGGCAACACATCTTGGTAACTCCAACCATGATTGCCTAATTCTTGCCAGCGATCGTAATCATGCCGATTGCCTCGAATATAAATCATGGCGTTGATCGAACTGCTACCACCCAAGACTTTCCCGCGTGGACAATAGATTTTGCGGTTATTTAAGTATGGTTCTTCTTCCGTAAAATATGCCCAGTCAACCTTAGTACCCCAGAGTTTTGTCCAGTCTACAGGAACTTGATGCTCTGGTAAGGTAGGTGGATTGCCTGCTTCGAGTAATAACACGGTTGTTTTACCGTCTTCTGTTAACCGATTGGCGATAACACAGCCAGCCGAGCCTGCACCAATGACAACATAATCATATTCACTCATATATTCTCTTTGTTAATGACAAATTTTTCAGAGAAATACTTTTTTTATCATAGAGTTATGTGACTGCAATATTTCCTGTATGTCTCTCAACAAAAAGAATAAGCTCAAGTTATCTAGCCCAGCATCGTCATGAGCGGAAACTACATTTCCAATTTTGGAAATAAGAGCCATTACTGCCTTTAAATGCTGCCAAAGAACTGAAATAAAAATTAATTAAATTAATCTGATGATAAATTCTTGATTGACAGCAGTTTTCATGTATTTGAACCACACCTGTCGTAGAAGTGCAAGGCCTTGCACCCCTATCGCGTGGTCTATTTACCGGAAAATAGCTGTAATAAAAATCTGACCTTTCACGTCATCTAGAAAAACTAACGCTAAACCTAAACCCTCAGCAAGCTTTCTTACTAGGGAATGGAAGCGAAGTTTTTTAGATAAGAGTAAAAAGTCAGATATTAGAATGAGTGGAAAAAAGAGATTGTGTTTGTCCTACTACCAGGTAGAATCAATGCTCAGTTCACCTGGAACTAAGCTTAATAAATAGGCAAAGGAATTAATCACGACCCCAGCCGCGATCGCGCTCATAGCGACGGTTATTGTCATAAATGTTGCGAAGGTTATTATCGCGTTCATAACGACGATTATTATCGCGTTCATAGCGACGATTATTGTCACGGTCATAGCGGCGATTATTGTCGCGGTCATAACGGCGATTGTTATCGCGGTCATAGCGACGATTGTTATCGCGGTCATAGCGGCGATTATTATCGCGGTCATAGCGACGGTTATTATCGCGGTCATAGCGACGGTTATTATCGTCACGAATGTTCCGAAGGTCGTTCTGGCGGTCATAGTCATCATTTCTATGGTGACGACTATGAAGTTCGTAGTTACCATCATCATTGCGTTGAGAGATGTAGCTATCTAACTCAGCAGGATAAGATGCTGGTGTATTAGCATCAGCTTTTGGAGAAATAGCCAAAGCTGATGCAGATGCTATCAAGCCGGCGAGCAAAATAGAGGTAAAGCGGTTCATGATGTGAGTCAAAAATTATTGACAGTAATTTATGCAAGTCCAGTCTGTTTAGGAAGAGCAGATTCCACAAGTCTTTAAATCAATCCTAACAGTGTTGAAAAACTAGAAAAGTTTTCTTTAGTGTGGTGATTGAGAAAAGTTTTGTCGTCTGTGATACTTTCTGACTTTCCACAGCCCCTTAAAAGTCAAAATTAAAATAAATCTTTGAACTCCATTAATATGAGTGAAAAAAATGTAGAGACGCAGCAGTATTACGTCTCTACAAAAGTTCTGGATAACGCATATTTAATTTCTGGATCTAATTAAGTTTTTGATTTAAATACGTTACGTAAGCGTACCCTTCGGGAAGCAAGCTACGCGTAGCGTCTCGTAGAGAAGCTCGTCGTAGACATCGCTCCTTTCCCAACACCTAGACCATCGATTCAGTAAGCCTCAATACCCTACTAGGCAAGACGCACACTAATCATAATTGGTGTGCGTCTGCGGTTAGATTTTAGAAATTCTCGAACTTAGCGATCGCATCCTTCATCTTATCTACCACCTCATCGACAGCGATAACTCCCAATTCCCCAGAGGCGCGGGTACGGATACTCAAGGTGTTAGTTTCCACTTCCTTAGCTCCCACCACTGCCATCACGGGTATTTTTTCTTTCTCTGCATTGCGAATCTGTTTACCCAAGCGATCGCCACTGGTATCAACTTCTGCACGGATGCCCAATGCACGCATCTTCGCCACCACATCTTTAGCAAAGTCTAGCTGTGTATCACCCACTGGGAGTAATCTAGCTTGCACTGGCGCTAACCACAAAGGGAAATCGCCTGCATATTCTTCAATTAAGATCCCAATCAACCGTTCCAGCGAACCAAAAGGCGCACGGTGAATCATCACTGGGCGTTTGCGAACCCCATCTTCGGCGACGTATTCCAACTCAAAGCGTTCAGGCAAGTTGTAATCTACCTGCACAGTTCCTAATTGCCACTCCCGATCTAGGGCATCACTAAAGATAAAGTCAAGTTTTGGCCCATAAAAAGCCGCTTCTCCAATCCCTTCAAAGTGTTCCATCCCCAAGGTTTCAACTGCACGGCGAATTGCACCTTCGGCTTTATCCCAAACTTCATCATTGCCGATGTACTTATCACTAGCAGGATCGCGGAAACTGAGTCTAGCTTTAAAGTTCTTCAGTTGCAGCTTATTGAACACCGACAAAATCAAATCCACCACACTGAGGAATTCGCTATCTAGCTGTTCTGGGGTTACGAACAGGTGAGAATCATCCACAGTAAAACCGCGCACCCGCGTTAAACCACCCAGTTCACCTGATTGTTCGTAGCGGTAAACAGTACCAAATTCCGCCAGTCGCATCGGTAGTTCTCGATAAGAGCGTAACTCACTCTTATATATTTGGATATGGAAAGGGCAATTCATTGGCTTCATAACAAAGCCTTGTTCCTGTGCAGCCGATTCCTGATCATCTGCCATCAAGGGGAACATATCTTCTTTATATTTCTGCCAATGTCCAGAGGTTTTAAATAAATCTACTCTGGCAATGTGAGGCGTTACTACAGATAAATAACCCCGTTTTACCTGTTCTTGTTTCAGGAAGTCTTCTAAAGTACTCCGTAACAAAGTGCCTTTGGGTGTCCACAAAGGTAAACCCGGCCCTACTAGATCAGAAAATATAAATAATCCCAGTTCTTTCCCAAGTTTGCGGTGATCTCGCCGCAGTGCTTCTTCTTTGCGTCGCTTATATTCAGCGAGTTGTTCTGGGCTTTCCCAGGCGGTGGCATAGATGCGTTGTAATTGGGCTTTAGTTTCATCCCCACGCCAATAAGCGCCAGCAACACTTTCTAGTTCAATTGCTTTCGGGTTTAATTCACTGGTATTTTCCAGATGAGGCCCCGCACACAAATCCCACCATTCATTCCCCAGGTGGTAAATTGTGATTGGTTCGTTTTTGATATCTGCCAGAATTTCTAGCTTGTAAGGTTCGTTAATTTCCTGAATCCGGCGTTCGGCTTCTTCGCGGCTGACTTCTTCCCGAATTACTGCCAATTTGCGATTGATAATCTTCGCCATCTCTTTTTTGATGGCTTTGAGATCGTTTTCGCTAAATGGTTCTGGACTGTCGAAGTCGTAGTAAAAACCGTTTTCTATCCAAGGGCCGATTGTAACTTGTGCCTTGGGAAACAGCTTTTGTACTGCCATTGCCATTACATGGGAAGCAGTGTGGCGAATCTTTTTTAAGTTCTCCGATTCGCTGGTACGCGGTAAATAGATTTTTTCAACTTGTTCTAACTGTTCTGACTGATTTGATGAATTTGGCGACATTGGCTGCTGAACCGTTGGCGAAGTGATTACAAAAGGTGATTTATCTGAATCTGTAGGCTTATTCAACTATAGCGACTTTGGTTTTTGCCAGTTAAGCTATCAAGAAAGAATTCAGGAGTCAGAATGGGCTGCGCCCCGCTGCGCTAACAGAATTCAGAATGAATTGGAATCCGATGGTTACTGAGTTTGTCGAAGTACTGGCGTAATGAATAAAGGGGTTTAAGACTCCGCTAAATATGTTTTCTTTAATGGTGTTTCTAGATGGCGGGTTTGAATCCCCCATTATTTTGATTCTCAGTCCTGAATTTTGACTCCTAAATTCTTCTTCAATCCAAAGATAAAGATAAATTTTTGATTTCTTACCTGAGTGTCAAATTCAGGATTGCCCGCGTAGGCGTAGCCCGTCGTAGACATCGCTAAGTTAGCTGATGAATTGCAACTCGATGTCATATATACCTATAGTTACCTCTCCAAAGGCACTGTACAAACCAGATATCAAGACTATATAATAAATTTTGTGCCCTTTGTTACAAAATTTCACATCAAAAAAATTATGAGAGAAACCAAAAAAGTATTAAGAAACGTAAATAACGTTAATATTAGTAAGCAAGTTTGAAATATCTCTCTCATTTATGTCAGACTCAAATTTACCAGGGCCAGAGTTGCTGAAAACGGTTTTAGATCCGCTGCTGGAAGATTTTCAGCATTGGTTTACGCGATCGCGCCATTTACTCGAAACTGAGGAACTATCATTTATGAGTCACCAAGAGCAATCTGACTTGCTCTTGCGGGTCAAGCAAGCGCAAGATGAACTAAGTACGGCAAAGATGCTATTCAATGCAACTGATAAACAAGTCGGAATTGATATGGCAACGTTAATGCCTTGGCATGAATTAGTAACAGAATGCTGGAATGTCGCAATGCGCTTTCGTCAAGGACGTGAAGTCTAAGCGCTAAATTTCGGCAGACTACTTAGCGATGTCTCAAGACTTACCAAGGAAGCGTCTACGCAAGATGGCAAATCAATCGTTAAAGAGATAGTAAAAAATTCTTAAGAATTTCTTAACATTATCTGGATTAACAAAATAATGTATCCTATGCTACCGTAAGTGGAATAACGGTTGACAAATAGCTCCATATAAATGTAAGCGCATGAAGAGTGCGTAGAATACTCGTCTTAACTGTGAGTTACAGTATCGGCGAAACAAAGCGTTACAAAATAAAGTTTAAAAAATTCCTGTTCTGGAGGAAAATCCAATGTTACATCTACTTTACATTCTTGCTTTTACAATCCTTGCATTTATAGCTGTTGGCAACTTAATTCGTAACCTGATTATGTTCAGTTTCGATCGGGAGCGAACTTACCCGACGAATTCCTCGCCAATGAATAACCAAGGCAACTATGGTTATTATTCATCAAAGAGACAATTTGTACCCCATCCAGAGTTATTAGATAGCGCTGGAAACTTAATTAAAGAGCCACTTTTGGTAATGCGTTCAATTAACGTTGAAGATGCGCGTCAACATCTCGATGCACTTTACGAAGCATCCCCAGGACATAAAAGAGATAATTCCGAAGAAGCATAAAAGTAGAGACGCGATTAATCGCGTCTGTTAGCAGTTTGGGTGTAAATGATTGTAGTTTTTTACATCCTTAATTTTTTTAGTAGAAATTTATTCTCATATCAATCAGTCAATGTAGCTTTTTTGCCTTTTGTTAAAAATACTCGCGATCGCAGGCGGATGCAATTTTCATTCTATTTAGCGAATTTGCAATTCTTTTTTGGCACTTTTCAACTGTCTCCAGAGGATGTGAATTTGTTTGTAAGCCTCTTCTGGGGAAAGTTTACCACTAGTTTGGAGGCTGCAAATGTAGTTTACCCGTTGAGAAAAATCTTGAAGATTAGCGTTAAATACTAGATACTCTGGTTTAAATTGCCCATAATATGGACTACGGGGATATAGAAAATCACATAGTTCGGATAGCAAATCAGGTTGTCGGTTCATAAGAATTTAGAGTATTACGGATTAGAAATTATCTAATTGGAAAATTTTAACAAAGCTTTCGCGCACCCTTTTGACAAGCATTACAGAAAGAAGTTTGAGGTTCAAAGTCAAGACAGCCGAAGGCTTCCTCAGAACAAGCTTTCATTGGATGTACAGTACACTTAAGACGATAGTCGTTAGTGAAATATTCACAAGCATGACAAGGAATTTCATGTAGCTTTTTTAAATGATTTATCCCTTGTTTGAAGGTAAACCAGATACTCAAAACAAAGAAAATCAAAGTGCCCCAAGCAAATGAAGCACAACAAATTGTAGCCAGCATAAGTCATCCTCCTAAAGATTAGAAATAAAGTGCCCGCAGTCAACTGCTTTTAACCGCAGGCATGAAGTATTATTTAGCTGGTGTTGAGTGAAACTAAAATAACTAAGTCAGTAGGTAGACATAAATCAATATGTCATTGCCTAAGTAATCTAATTATTAACTTGACGCAATGAGCGCCAAGAATGTCAAACTTAATCTGTGAACGCCAATACACTAAGGAAGAATTTAGCTCAGAATTTATCAGGACTAGCGATAAATAAGCCAGCGAGTTTGGCAAAGCGGGCGTTACTAACCTATCAATCAAATTTGATATTGGGATTGCCGTATGTATGCATTTCTCACTAGGTGGGTTTCTTGATATAAATACTGATTTAATCAGTACTTAATTTCACTAGATACTTTACTGTAAAGACGTAGAATGCTACGTCTTTACATCATGGATGCTAAATCGAGTTAATTGCGATCGCACCGAATAAAGCAACACTAGTCAATAGCAGATAAGCGAAGATTGCTCCACCAATTCCACCAATCAAGAAGCCCTCAGTAAATTGACTCCATTCAGCGACAGTATTGATGCTCTGTGGCACTTTGGCAACTGTTGCAACCGAAACCGATCGTGAATAGATTTCCTGCTGTCTTTCGTAGCTGGTAGTGCCATAAAGCGAAAAACCAATTGTCAGGATGATAATCAAACTGCCTGTGGCTAGTAAACCAACCAAGCTGCCCACATTAGAATTGCGTAATAAACCTAATGAACCTAACGTAGCAAAGGGGCCAACTAGCCAGTAACCATGAGCCATGCCAATTTCTAATCCCCGCCACAGAGCAGATATACCGGGGCGGTAAATTGGCAAGTATTTGAGAAACTTCAGCGTCAAATCAGCAGAATTGACTGCGGTTACTTGATTACTTGTTTGGCGCTCTACACGTGGAGGCTGAACCATATCACCATTTTTAAAATCAAATCCGCCTGCGATCGCACGAGCGCGGAGAGCGTGCCAAATGTGACCTAACAGAAATATGAGCGCTAGGACAAAATGGAAAGTTACCAACCAACCACGAGCAGAAACTATACCAGCAGAAGTTTCTATAGCTCTAACTGGGCCATAAAAAACTTCGGGATAGACAGTGTTATTGACTGATGCAAAATATGCTGCTAAAAAGCCCATGTATGCTACAGCACCAATGCTGTAAGATAAATATGCTTCCCCTGAGTAAATCAAAACTCGGCGTGCCCAAGCAAATGGCTTAGTCAAGATGTGGAAAATACCACCGCCAATTAACATCAAACCAACCCAGATGTGACCGCCAACAACATCTTCCAAGTTATCAACAGCAGCCAATCCCTCTGAACCCCAAGCCCCAAATAGGTAGCCAAAAATGCGGAATGGGTTAAGTGTCGGATGATTGATTACCCTAACATCTCCACCGCCAGCAGCCCAAGGATCAAACAGTCCACCCCAAAACACCGCCTTAGCAACTAAAGCCAAAGCACCCAAACCTAAAAGCGTTAGGTGAATGCCCAAGATGGTTGTCATCTTGTCCTTATCTTTCCAGTCATAGCCAAAAAATCCAGCCCAAGTGGGATTATCTTGTAACACTTCTGGCCCCAGCAGAGAGTGATAAATACCACCGGCTGCGAGAATCACTGAAGGTATCAGATGCAAGACGCTGATTACAAAGTAGGGATAGGTGTTAATAACTTGCCCACCAGCACCGACACCCAAACCTAGAGTTGCTAGATGAGGCAGTATGATTAACCCTTGCTCATACATTGGCACATTAGGGTTGAAGCGCGACAATTCAAACAGCGTCATCCCTCCAGCCCATAACAAAATCAATGCAGAATGGGCAATATGAGCGCCTAGTAATTTTCCCGATAAATTAGTGAGACGAAAGTTACCAGCCCACCAACCAACATCAGGTATCTGTTGCTTATATGGGCTATCTTCAATTACTGCTGTCATTTCCAAAACTCCTTGAGAATATTTAGCAATATTGTTGAGCTTATGCTTCCAGATAATTGCAAATTTGTTGCATTAAAGTGAATTTAGCTAATTGGTTGCGGAATTACCGCCTCCTGACTCACCCTACCTTTGCGAAAATCGAACCCACGCGCCCGCAAAGCGTGCCAGATATGACCTTGGAGAAAGAAGAAAGCTAACCAAAAATGGGCATTAGCTAACCAAGTCCGGGCAGTTACCAGGTCAGGGTCAGGTGATGAAAAGTACGGCACGATATTCTGTCTAACCACGAGCGCCGGCCCATAAAAAACTTCAGGATAAACAGTGGTGTTTACCGATACAAAGAGAGTTGCAATAAAGCCCATCAGTGCCAAAGCGCCCAGACTGTAAGAAAGGTAAGCTTCTCCAGACCAAACAAATAGTGGATGCGTCCAGGTAAAGGGCTTTGTCACAATGTGGAAAAGTCCACCGAAAATCAATATCGCACCAACCCAAATGTGTCCGCCAACCACGTCTTCTAGGTTGTCAACGCCAGCAATCCAGAATTTCCTGATTGCGCCAAACAGATAACCAAAAATGACGGCTGGGTTTAATGTCGGATTTGTAATTACCCGCACATTTTCAACGTTTGGATCGTACAAACCTCCAAAGTACATTGCTTTGGCAACTAACAAGAATGCACCACAACCCAGTAAAACCAGATGTATACCAAGGATTGTGGTCATTTTACCCGTGTCTGACCAGTCGTAGCCAAAGAAAGGAACTCTACCTTCCAATTTTTCCGGGCCACGCAGGGAATGAAAGATTCCTCCGAAACCCAAAAAGGCTGAAGAAATTAGATGCAAAGCTCCAATTACAAAGTAGGGATAAGTATCCACGACTGCACCATTTGCGCCAACACCCCAACCTTCAGTAGCTAAATGAGGTAGCAAAATTAAGCCTTGCGAGTACATCGGTTCTGCTGGATTAAAGTGGGCTAGCTCAAATAAAGTCATAGCTCCTGCCCAGAAAACGATCAGACCAGAATGAGCGACGTGAGCGCCTAGTAATTTGCCTGATAAGCTGGTGAGTCTAGCGTTACCAGCCCACCAAGGCGAGTCAGTAAGGTCTTGCTCCACCGACAGCGGACTTGTAGAAGTTGTCATTTTACATCTACCTTCTATTGAGAATATTATTCAATAACTCTTAAAAAAGAGTCTACACTAAAATTTCAATTAATGAAATAAACTCTCATTAATAATTTTGATGCAAATGAGAATACTTACATCTCAATACGTTTGGTGTTGGTGATATTTAAATCTGGGAGATTCCCCTAACCCTGTCATTAACACATAACATCATGGACAATTTATCAATAAGTAATAGTGCTTAAACTGCCTATCGGATTATTTATTGGGTTGAGGCACACAAGAAACAGGTAAGCATTGCAAGGTTCTGGCACACATCAAGATTCAGTCTTGAATTGTAATTGTAAACTTTTACAAATAAGTGTATTGACAACGTAAATACATCTTGCCTAGACTATGAGCTATGGATGTTTTTTTCGTGCTTAATGGTGTCACCTTCCTTTGGAACGAGGAGAAAGCTCGGATTAATCCCAGCAATCATAACGGCATAACATTTCAGCAAGCCGTAGAAGCTTTCTTCGATCCGTTTCTAGTGGTGGTTGATGCAAGCCGCAATGATGAGGAGCGGGATGCTGTAATTGGCTTGGACAGACGATGGAATCTTCTTTACTGTGATTTGAACTAAAAAATGAGATTTTAACTCATGATATGCTTCAGAAATGAGTATCCAGTTTATAGTTCACTTTTAATATTCGAGTTTT
>NZ_JBALEO010000078.1:0-113973 GCF_036918015.1 Nostoc sp. | reverse complement strand
AATGCTTCGTGTTCTTCCGTCCACGGAAGTGATTTTTTAGGTGAATTTTCTGGCATAATACTATTAGTGATTTCTCAAGGAGCCACCACGATCGCTAAATCTTCTGGTGGCTTTTTGGTTTTTTTTAAGTCTTCTTTACGTTCACTCGGTGGTCATCGGGAAAGGAGGTTGTTGCTAGGTAATCAGCATGGTTACAACCGAAAACACCGTAAAATGTTAATCCATCCTGCTTGGCAAGCTCTTCTCCAACTTCACCCGCCCTCTGTTTTTCGCTGTGCCAGCACAGGGGCATCAGTCCTTCTTTGTCACTGGTTACAGCGTAAGCAATGTAAATTGGCTGTCTGGTCATTAGTTATTAGGAGTGCGGTTTTTAAGCTTGAGATCGGTCGCTATCTCTTTGATTCGACCGACTAACTCAGGATTTTGCTTGAATAAGTTTGGTAGATCGGCCAATACAAATGCTGCTAACACGATCGTTTGATCGGGTTCCAGTTCTGGGTCAATGGTGCGGACGTACTCAAAAAGCTTCTCTAACTCGTAAATAGCTAGACCCCTGGCTCGAACTACTTTTGATGAGATTTTTGATTTAGTCATTGGTCATTAGTTATTAGTCATTAGTCATTAGTCATTGGTTAACTGCGATCGCACTTGTAGAGGTTGAGTGCGATCGCACTTGGCTATCGCCTGTCGCGCTCTAGGTCATAGATAACTTTCTCTAAATACCAGTTATCTGACTGTCCTGGGTTATTTCGCCTCTGCTGTGCCAAAAGTCTTTTGGCGGATGCCACGTCACCTTTGAGCAGGATGAGTAAATCACTTTGCAGGTATCTGTTTCTGGGGTCGTTGCGGTATGAGTGGGATTTGTTACCTTGTGGCTGGCTGAATTTAGATACAAGGATTTGCCACTGGCGGCGAACCTGCTGCAACGCTGCTATCAAGGCGATTATGCCGTAATAGAGAATGCAAAGGTTGAGCAGAAGGCTGAATAGCAATCTTACCAATGAGCAAGCCAATAGGATTTTTCACCAGCTACACCATAAACGACGGCTCTTTACTGGAATCACTCCAGGAACAGTATGGTAGTACCTTTGAACAGATGACCAGACGCGAAAAGCTGTTTTTAATTTCGGCTCTTGCCATTCAACTTTGCGATCAATCTCCAGGAAGCTGCCGCAATGAAATATATGTAGTAGGTCATCAAGCTAATAGCTCCTTACCCGTGGGCGATCGAGAAGGATTAATCGAAGCGCTGATTAATCAAGTCCGTCGGGGCCGCAGTCTTTCTGATACAGCGGAGGTATTGCCTATGGAATAAATCCTTCACTGTGTAGATGATTTTGATAGGGAATACCAGCGTGACTGGTAACATTTGCGCTGGTTTTTTACACAATTAGAAATTAAGAATTTTGAATTATGAATTACAGTGACGGACTTAGACCGTGGGCGATTTTCCAACGTTTGCCCAGTGGTAGGAGTACTTGTGTTTATCGATTTCGCACCCAGTCTGACGCAGATGCTTACACGAGCATCCTGCGGCAGGGAGGGGGAATTTTTGAGGTAGTTTTTGATCTACCCCAACATCAGGGAGTCGCCCAAGGATAGCTCAAAATCAATTGCGATCGCAGTACCGGGAGGAGTGCGATCGCAATTAAAAATCGATTCAAACAAGTAAAAAATATCACATTATGTGTGGCTACAAGCATCCAGACGAAATAATTGATGAAGACATCTTCAGGTTTGACGACCTCCCCTCCTACGAAGATTGCTACAACTGCATGGGCAGGGGGTACTTGCAACACGGTGGAGGTTTTGAATGTCCTACTTGCTCTGGAAGCGGACTATTGTCAGCAAAGTGGCCCAAATCAAATTTTGAACCAGACGATCCAGGTTGTCCGCCTTTTTGAAGTGCGATCGCGCTTTTGGGAGGAGTGCGATCGCTGTTCATTATACCAGATTGTGATTTATGAGCGAAATGAGCGATGCAGAAAAGTCCACAGAATGGAGTAAAACGATACTCGAAAACGATAAATGGTGTATTTTAGACACCGAAACCACAGGGTTGAGTAACAATGCAGAAATAGTTCAAATAGGCATTCTTAGTAGTTCCGGGGAGGAATTTCAAACTCTTGTAAAACCAACTATTGCAATTAGTGAAGGCGCATCTGGAATACACGGTATCCAGAATGATCATGTAGTCGAAGCACTTCCGTTTGACCAAATATTTTTGGATGTGTGGAAGTTGCTGAGTGATAGAGATGTAATCATTTACAATGCGGAATTCGATTTAAAGGTAATCAGGAATTCTCTGAAAGCTAGAGGCATTCAAATTGCCTTTCCAACTAGCGACCGTAGGGGCTGTAGAATTTTCGTCAACGGTGGGTCGATTCATTGTGCGATGCAGTATTACTCTCAATACGTTGGTGAGTGGAACGAGTATTACGGTAATTACAAATGGCAGAAATTACCAGGGGGCGATCATTCCGCATTAGGAGATTGCAAGGCAACGCTGGAAGTAATTAAGTCAATGTCTGATCCAACCTTCTAACTAACGCCTTTCTGTCGGACGAAACCACTAAGCAACAGTTAATTAATTATGAATGATATTTCAAACGACCTACCCCAACCAGATCCAGTATGGGATTACTACATCACTTGGCACAAGCTTTTTAAAGCCAAATCTCATTTAGACAAACTAATTAAATATGTTGGTCAATTTGAGGAGGCGGAGTCAGCAATAGATGAACAAATTGAATCGGATTTAATTCTGGTTATTCGACATCTAGAAGATGTGCTGCCAAAAATTGAGACTGAGTAACCGCCTGATGAATCGTAATTGCGATCGCGCCGCAACGGCGCGGGCTACCTGACACAGTAGCCGAAACGGTGGAAATTACCCACCGTCGCGGGTTGTGTCCAAAGCAATCAGCAACTTAGCAAGAGAAAATGCAGCGTTCAGAGTGAACTGCACTACTGAATTGTGGTGTTCTCAATTTCATGCGCGGCAATTCTCCTGCTAACCTCCCGAATGCGTTTACTCCTGAATCGCGCCCCTCAAGTGTGGGGCGTTAGGGTGATTCGTGCGCTATTAAGTTCGGGTTAATTAAGGGATGCCAGTCCCGAAAGCCGTCACTCATATCTCGCAGAACCATGACAACAGAATTAATAATCCTGGGAATTGATGTTAGTAAATCGAGTATAACCACTCACATTTTAACACAATACCCCAAGGGCGGATTGCAAGCATATTGGAATAAAACAAGAAATAAAGCATCTACTTTATATCCGGCTTTTTACTCCAATCCTGATGCTAAGAAGAAGCAAAAATCAGCTTTTGACTTTGCAGATTACCTAGCAGAAATTAAGCCAGACTATGCAATTCTTGAACCAACTGGAAACCACTATTCAAGACTATGGGCATCTATTCTCAACAAATTAAAAGTCAAAATTCTCTGGGTTGGTCATGTTGAATTGCGGCGTTATCGGGGCGGCAAAAACCTCCCAAACAAAAGCGATCTTGCTGATGCTTTAGCAATGTCCGCCTACGGTCACGATCCAGATCACTGGCTGGAGACTGGGGAACTAAATCTGAGGTATTTCCTCATGCACCGCCCCGAACCAATCGACGAACTCCGCGATCTCTGCCAGCAGCTTGAACACCTCAACCGAGTTCAATCTCCAATCGTGAATTATGCCAGACAGCTTCTCGCTTGGCAATTCCCAGAAGTGGCGCACACTAGGAGCGCGTCTAGCAAGGCTGGATTGCTACCACCCCTTTGGGGATGGTTGGCTAAGAGGCTCGAAATTTCACCCGCCGGGAAAACCCGAATCGAAAATCTCTATAAAATATCCATTGCCCAAGACTATGGAATTGAGTTTGACCCGATTCTCGAACTACACGCTGGCTGGATGTGCGATATCTCGCTTTTTGAGCAGCACCTAGAAGCGAGAATCACTCAAATGCTTTCTCTGAATGAATTCAAGCCCTATATGAGCGTTTTTGACAAGTTCGGTTTTGGTCTACGAGTGCGATCGCGTTTACTCACCAGGACTTACCCCTTTGAGTCGTTCTTGGGCATCAATGGCAAGCCAGTCATTGAATACGAAGTCAGGGAAATCAAGAAAACGGATCGCGAACGTAAAGATGGACAAACCACAGTTCGGCGTTTAGCCGGTGATACCAAACGAATAAAACGCAACCGCAGCCGCGACACTTTTAAAATGAGGTTAGGAATGGGCACTGTCTTGGAACAGTCTGGGGATGGTTTAGTCGAAAAACCCAGTGGTTCCTCACTGTGTCGAATTAGCTTGTGGCAGTACGTCTTAACCGGCGTCGAAACTGGCAGGCTCCCTCAAAACGAACTGACCAAGGAATTGATCAGCTACCGCGACTCACTCAAAGCTAACGTCACTGAGCAAGGTGAGAAGCTGCTAGGTGGTAAGCACATTCAGGGAAAACTGATGAGTAAAGTAGTAAACTTACTGTTCCAGGAATTGTGTAAAGTTATTGCCGTGACCTGATGTCAAAACCCTTCATCCAAATGAAGGGTTTTGAACCCTAAACTTTCAGTTACCCTGAAATTGATATATAAAAGAGCAATTTTCAAATGACCATTTACTTTTATAAGGTTTGGCAGCCTTATGGCTGTTTTTCTAACTTTTCTCTTCACGGAATCCACATCGAGGGTACTTACTGGCCAACGGTTGAGCATTATTATCAAGCGCAAAAGTTTGTAGGCAGCACAGATGCGGCAATTATACCTCTTATCCATGCCGCCACCACCCCAGAAGAAGCTGCTACTTTGGGAAGATGTAGCACTCGCCAACTGCGTCGAGACTGGGATTTGGTTAAAACTCAAATTATGCGAGAAGCTGTACTCAAAAAGTTTCTCACTCATACTGATATTCGAGAAGTTCTCTTAAAGACAGGCGATCGGATTTTGGTTGAAAATTCCCCAACCGATTCTTTTTGGGGCTGTGGTGCTAATAAAAGCGGTCAAAACCATCTCGGTAAAACTCTCATGAGTGTGCGTGAAGAAATTCGTAATTTACTCTCTTTAACAGTAATTTACGAATAATTTAATCAAAATAGTTACATTCAATATAAAGTCAGTAATTAGACGGGGAATAATAAAATTCCCCACAAAAAATATTTTAAAAAATTACTACTAATTTAGTTATTGCTTTGCAGAAATCTTAATTAATTGAATTAATGGGTAAAAATGTTAAAAAAATATTGTTAATTTCAAGAAATTATTGCATCTCTAAATTAAGTAAAATTACTGGAATAGTTTAATGATTAAGAATATAAAATTAGTAAATGTCAATGATTAAAAGGTTCTTAACTTTAAACTTAAGATGATAATTGAAAAGTATTTAATGATACAGCGTTTTATTTCTCCCTAAATCCACTTTACAAAGGCTAAAGGCAACAAGCAAAATATCTGATACTTTTCAAAGATCCTCTAATCCATTTCCAAAAATATTTGTAATAGATGTATGCCCCTAGCAACTCATTAGTAGCAATAATTTCTTGAAATGGGATAAAAATCAAAGCATTAGACATCTCCGAAAAAGAATCTCAAACCCTTATCCTATCTAGGTGAAAACCTAATTTCTGGAGATGTCTATTGTAAGTTGAAAATTCTTATCAGAGACAAATATATAAAAAATTATACTTCAGTCATGGTGTATACAAGCAATGACACTTAGGGATAAACCAAACGAGTTGCAGCAAAGCTTTGACCAAGAAAATTTACTGCACCGGATGACAAAACAGATCAGGCGATCGCTCGACCTTCAAGAGATATTAACGACAACTGTTAGCGAAGTGCGTTTATTTTTGGGTGCAGATCGGGTCAAAATGTATCGCTTTGGTGCTGATGGTAGTGGTGAAGTCATTGCAGAATCTATTCATAAACAACGTCTGCCATCCTTATTAGGTCAACGCTTCCCAGCTGATGATATTCCAGAAGCCGCCAGAGAGATGTTTTTGTTAGTGGGACAACGTTCGATTGTCGATGTGGCAAATGAGAAGATCGGGCTATCGCCTCTACAGTCAAAAGAAACTGGCAAACGTCTAGAAACTAATATCTACTATCGGCAGGTAGACCAGTGTCATATTCAATACCTCAAAGCAATGGGTGTGCAGTCTTCGTTGGTAGTACCAATTTTAGATTGCGACCCACAAGAACCATCAGCAAAGCCTAAATTGTGGGGATTGTTGGTAGCTCACCACAGTGAACCGCAAAAGATTTTGAAGCGGCAACTAAAAGTATTGCAGCAAGTT
Source organism: Nostoc sp. (assembly GCF_036918015.1). Classification (GTDB taxonomy): domain Bacteria; phylum Cyanobacteriota; class Cyanobacteriia; order Cyanobacteriales; family Nostocaceae; genus Nostoc. The sequence continues at coordinate 107,687 of NZ_JBALEO010000078.1, read as the reverse complement.
ACTGACCAGGTAGCGATCGCGATCGCTCAAAGTAATCTACTCACTGAAGCCCGCGCCAAGCAAAAGCGAGAAGCTACTATTAATCGAGTCACCACACTATTGCATAAACTGCCGACAATCCAATTACAAGGAGCGCTAGAAGAAGTTATTACTGCTTTCTGTGGAGTCGGTGGCAGGCTTTACATTGCAGAGACTCAAGAATTGTACACCTGGGGCGACCAACCGACACTCTCCTACGAGTTAGATAACAGTATTATCGAACAGCATCCCATCTGGCAAAACTGGATGGCTGAGTTTCAACAAGGTAATATTTGGGCAACTACTGACCTCTATAAAGAACCACGTTTGCGAGTTTTGGCTTTAGCATTCCGTTCTACTCAAATTCGCGGACTCATGGTAATTCCCTTATATTACCGCGAAAAATTTATCGGTGTATTAAGTATTTTTCGCTCTGAATTTGAAACAGAAATCTTGTGGGCGGGACGATGCGAACAAAATCGGCGACAACTTTTACCCCAACTTTCCTTTGAGGTTTGGCGAGAGCAGAAAAAGGGGCAAGCACCTGAGTGGAAGTTGGAAGACATCTTTTTGGCACAAGCTTTATACGATCATTTCTCAATGGCAATTCAGCAACAGCAAATGTATAAACAGGTGCAATCTCTGAATGCCAACCTAGAACTGCGGGTGCAAGAGCAAACAGCTGAACTCGAAAAATCATTACTGTTTACCAAAGTCATCAAGCAAGTCACAGAGCATATTCGCCGCACATTGGACTTGCAGGCAACTCTGCAATCCATAGTTCGGGAAGTCCGTCCCCTGCTAAATTCAGACCGAGTACTGATTTTATATTTGAAGACTAAATCAGTGATTGTGGAAGAGATTAATGGCAATTGGCAGTCAGTTTTGGGAGTGAATGCACCAACAGAATGCTTTCCTGATGATTATACCCGACTATACTATCAGGGTAGGGTACGGGCAATTAACAACGTTTCAACGGCTTCTTTAAGTGATTGTCATCGAGAATTTTTGCAGAGTCTGCAAGTGCAAGCAAACTTAATAGTTCCGATTAATATGGGTATGGAACTATGGGGACTACTAATTGCCCATGAGTGTGAGGCTCCCAGAAATTGGCAGGATACAGAAATTGATTTATTGCAGCAGGTGGCAGATCAGGCTGCGATCGCTATTCAACAAGCACAACTCTACCAACAAACCTCTGAGGCCGAAACTGAAGCCAGAAATCAAGCTATTCAGTTAGAGCAGACCCTACATGAACTCCAAGAAACACAGACAAGATTGATTCAGACCGAAAAAATGTCCGGCTTAGGACAGTTGGTGGCGGGTGTCGCTCACGAAATCAACAACCCCGTTAACTTTATTTACGGTAATCTGTGCCACGCCAGTGATTACACTGAACAACTGCTAGAAATTTTACGTCTCTATCGGCTACACTATCCCCATCCCCATAGTGAAATTAAAGCTGCGATCGAAGCGATCGATTTTGAATTTTTGGTAGAAGACCTGCCAAAAATCATGACCTCAATGCAAGTAGGAACCGAGCGCATCCGCTCAATAGTGCTATCGTTACGCAATTTTTCTCGCTTGGATGAGTCTGAAAACAAGCGCGTTGACCTCCATGAAGGCATTGACAGCACCTTATTAATTTTGCAACATCGGCTGAAAGGAAATGCTGAATTTCCACGCATTGAGATAATTAAAGATTATGGCAACATCCCACGGGTGGAATGCTATGCCGGTCAAATGAATCAGGTATTCATGAATATTTTCAGCAATGCCATAGATGCTCTGGAAGTAGGGCGTGGAAAGTGGCGCGATCGGGGAGACAAGGAGAATAATTCATGCCCAATTCCAACTATCGAGATTTCCACTAAAGTCTCAGCAGACAACTCTCGTCTGTTAATTCGGATTACTGACAACGGGCCCGGAATGAATGAAGACGTGAAAAAGCGAATTTTTGACCCGTTTTACACTACCAAGCCTGTGGGTAAGGGTACAGGATTGGGATTAGCAATCAGCTATCAAATTATTGTCGAAAAACATGGGGGAATAATGGAGTGCATTTCAGAACCTGGCAAAGGTACAGAGTTCTGGATTGAGATTCCTGTCAAGCCTCCAGCCAAAATAGTTAACTAGAGGGACTGGGGAATGACGACACAGGCAAAGAATCACTATTGTGTTTAAAGAGAAGTCTGAAAATAGGGACTCCTCTGGGTGTAAGATTATACGAAGTTGAATAGCGAGAAACAGTTAAAATAGCGCCTTATGTCAATAATTGCGCTCAGAGCGTGGTATCTACAGGATTATGAGCCGATTCCAGAACTGGAAAAACGTCAGCCAGACATTCGCTTAAGCAAAAAAAGTCTGCTGAAATCAGCATTGCGAGCAGACTTTTTGGAAGACAGTGACGAAGTTAAGCAATCAACTTGGTTTGGGCGCTATTTAGAAGGGGAAAATATTGAATTTTATATTGAAGGTAGTGGCGGCTATTGCGTCTCTAACATTGACTTAATTAGTCATGAAATTTATTTCACCAAGCAGGCGGTGTTGGCTCAGTTAGAACCAACGATTTTTTTATCCTATCAAACTGAGTATGCGGCAGCGACGAATATTCTCAAAGAAGAACTGCGAAAAAGTTTAGACAATTTAAACTTGCGATCGCGCCTTCCCCTAACATTAATAGAATCCTCTCGTCCTAGCGGTGCTACTTTCCGAATTAACCGCACAATTATGCGGAAAATCCGTAAGAGTTTGTTATTTATCGCTGACACCACGCCCATTGCTAGTATTGAAGGTAAAGAAACGCCCCAATTAATTCCCAGTCCGAATGTCTGTATTGAGATTGGCTATGCCATCCAAAGTAAACGATCTGAACAGATTCTACTAGCGCAAATGCAACGCCCAGATTTTGAAGGTGAATTTCCCTTCGACTTACCGACACAGCAAATTTTACAATTTCAAGACACTACAGAACTGAATAAAATCCTGACAGAGACGATTAAAAACCAGCTAGCACGATTCAAATTGTTTTTTTGACCTAAATTAATGTGAGTTCGACAAGTTTTATTTTACCTCTCCCCCAGCCCCTCTCCGACGCCCAGAGGGGAGCAAAAAGCTGAATTTTTCGTTGCTCCTCCCTTTCCGTTTCGGAGAGGTTCATCGAACTCACGTTAAATTATGCTTAATGCTGAAAATAGAATATTTGAGCATTAGATGAGCATTTTAGAGAAAGAAAAGACTGAAAGTATTTGTTTAGGAATCCGGTTTGATTTCTGAAAAAAATTAAGTATTTGTAGGGTGCGTTATGACTTTAGTCTAACGCACCAAACCCTTGAAAATGGTGCGTTACGCTTCGCGATAACACACCCTACGTGTTGTTCAAAAATCAAATAGTAATCCTATATTGCTTTAATTAGAATAACTGAACAGGCTTCTTTTGCAGCTTGGAACTAATTGAGCTTACCCGATCGACCACAGAAATCATGTATTTGTAATCTGGTACTTGTCCATTGGGTACATACCCCACTTCTTGAGCTAAACCTGAAGGTGAATCACTCATCACTTTGCGGATAAATTCTTGACGGTTACGTTCTACATTCGGCCCAATCAAGACCACACCTAATGGTACATAATGAGGGTCTTTAAATAGTATGCGGAATTCAGTTGGCGCCAACTGTGAACTGTAGAGACTTAATTCCGCCTCCGATACCGCACAGGCGATCGCTTTTCCTTGAGCGACCAATTCCAGTGCTGCTTTGGGTGTGGGTGCAAACAGGATCTCAGCCAGCGTTGTACCATAAAGATTGTAAAGAGGAAAATAATATCCTGTTGCTGAACCCAACTGTCCTAAAGCCACTGTTTTGCCTTGCAATTGTTTCAAGTCAGCGATCGGATTATCTTTACGAACAACGAAGATTGAACGTAAATTACTAATACCTATTAAAGGAAATAGGGGAACATATTGGTGACGTGCGATCGCAATAGCCGCTAAACCCGGTGGAGCAAATACCAATGACCAAGCACGAGCATTAAGGCGCTCAACCGCTCTATTTTCATTAAAAACAGGCTCTAGCTGAATATATGAGTTTGTTTTTTCACCTAAGTAACTATTAAATTTAGCATATTGATTAATTATCTGTTCGCCTCCACCATAGTTGATTACACCAATAGTTAACGTGTCCTCAACCCCATCTCCATCTTGTGGTTTGCAGGCAGCAAATGTAAAACCTAGTAGATAAAACAGAAATAAACGACGGGGAAATCGCACAAACATCACTAATTATGGTTAAGGAAATAATTTGGCTTTCAGGACTAATTTAAATAAATTTGACTACTGCCTAAAGGGGTTATATTGCAGCAAAAAATTAATATTTATTTAAATCTTGTTGAGATGCTTTCTAACAGGTATAAATAAATATTAGACAAACTCACAGGCTACCTTCATTGCTTAAGTTATGTTAAACAATATTACGTTAAAAAACTTAAAAATAGGTGCTAAATTTAACTTGCTTTTAATATTAGTTTTCATCATCAGTATTTTGGGAAGTGGCGTTGCCTTATCCAGTGTACTTCAAGGGAGAGCGCAAAATGAAGTAAATTCTCAAGCGCAGATTCTCATCCAAATGGTGAATGCAGTTCGAGATTACACACAAAATCGTATCGTTCCCCTATTAGAACCTAGATTAGATACTAACCCAACATTCATGCCCGAAGTAGTACCAACTTTTTCCTCTACAGAGGTTTTTGAAAATTTTCGTAAAAAGCCCGAATTTAAAAACTTTTTTCATAAGGATGCAACACTTAATCCAACCAATTTAGCGGATAAAGCTGATAATTTTGAAACTCAACTTGTCGAACGTTTTCGCAACGAACCTAATACTCTAGAAATCACAGGCTTTCGTAAATTGCCAGAAGGCGAAGTATTTTACATTGCACAACCACTAAAGATTACACAAGCCAAATGTTTGCGATGCCATTCTACACCAGATCAGGCTCCTAAAAGTCAATTGGTAAATTATGGCTCGGAAAATGGTTTTGGCTGGCAACTCAATCAGATTGTTTCTGCCCAAATAATCTCTGTTCCTTCTCAAGATATTTTTGCTAATGCCAAGCAGACTTGGATATTGATAATGGTACTTTTAATTGCGATCTTTGCAATCGTAGTTTTCTTAATTAACTTCTTAATTACAAAATATGTGATTCAGCGCATTAGAAGAATAGAGAAAATAGCTCAAAAAGTTAGTATTGGTGATATGAGTGCTGATTTTGAAGAAAGCTCTCATGATGAAATTGGCGGGTTAGCGGAAGCATTTAATCGGATGAAATCTAGCTTGAAAATAGCTCTGGAAATGCTGAATAATCAAGGCTAATAATTCGTAATACTTCTCTACGAGAGGCTGCGCCAACGGCTACGCTCAGTACAAGTTCGTAATTCGTAGTTCGTAATTAACGAATACAAAAACGCAATTTTGAAAAATTCAAGATAGTAAGCGTTGCTGAAATTGCAAAGCTTTTTGAGGTTCGGGGATTTGTGATGCTAAAATTTTCACAAATTCTGCACGAGAGATTTTTCCAGAAGATTTTTTAGCTTTTTGAACTAGAAACTTAGCTATTGGGCCAATTAAATTAGCCAACTCACGTTCGCACTCTTCCAGAAATTTGTCACTGATGACTTCAGATTCTTGGTTTATTAAATTATTTGAGTTAATACCAGATTGGTCGGATTTAACAGTAAGTTCTTGTAGTAAAGTAGGTTTCTCTAGTAGAAAGATTGTTTTCTTCTTAAAATCAATTTGTTGATTTTCTCGAAGATGAAGAGCTAATTGACTAATTAATTCTTCAAAATTGGACGCTGATGCTGCAACTTGTCGTAGTAATCTTGAGGCGATGGGGCCAACAAATTCTAAAAGAATTGTTTCTAAGCGATTGTAATTTTCCCCATACAGAATAGAAGCAGGCGGATATCCAATTGACTTTTGTTGAGCAAGCGAAGTTTGAGGCGGTTGTGTAGAAGATGGTAGTTGAAGCGATCGCGCTTCTACTCTAGGATCAATATCCTTAAGCACGTGTAAAACTTCAGCCGCAGACTGATAGCGCTGTTTAAAGTGATGTAGCACCATCTTAGATAGCACAGATGCCAACTCAGAACTGACGTTAGCTTGATGCTGCCAAGAAATTTCTCCTGTATTTGGGTCTTCCTCAAAGTTTATCGGATGTAACCCTGTCAGCGATTGTATACCAATAATGCCTAAAGAATAAATATCACTGTTGGGGCGGGGCTTACCTTGTCCCTGCTCTGTAGACATATATCCGGGAGTACCAATAATAATGGTAGCCCCCGTGTGTCCTGCAATTGTGAGCAGTTGAGTTTGGACTTGTTTAACAGCGCCAAAGTCAATCAGCACTAGCTTACTGTCTTGTTCCCGCCTAATTATATTGTCCGGTTTGATATCTCGATGAATAACGTTGTGGCTGTGAATAAATTGTAGAATACCCAGAACCTGTTGGAGTAGTTCAATTACTTGATATTCTGTCCAACGTTGATTGGGGAATAGTTCCGCTTTCAGGGTATGTCCTTCAATGAACTCTTGCACCAAGAAGAACTCTTGGTTGTCTTCAAAATAGGCTAAAAGCCGAGGAATCTGGTCATGGTAGCCCAGTTGTTCTAGAGTTTCTGCCTCACTAGTAAATAGCCGTCTGGCAGTTTCGAGAAATTCAGGACTACGAGTGACGGGCTTAAGGTGTTTGACAACGCATTTTGGGAAACCTGGCCGATGGGTATCTTGGGCTATGTAGGTTTGACCAAATCCACCTCCACCTAATATTTGGAGGACTTGGTAACGTCCGTCTAATAATTGTCCTAACATTGTGTCACAAGCCTTAATTCCTCAAATTAATCTTGACACAACTACCAGCTTTGATAAGGTTGAGACAGAAAGTAGTGGTCTGTCCCAAAAGTTTTGAGAGGTTAGTGGTGTTCAGATCCCCGACTTCTTGAAGAAGTCGGGGATCTGCCCCGCAAAATTAAAAGGTATTGGCATGACTGGTGAAGAATTGCTGAAGCGATATGCTGCTGGGGAGAGAAACTTTAGTGGGATTGACTTGAGTGGGGTTGATTTCAATAGTATCCCTATCAATGACACTAGTATTGATCTCAGTGGGATCGATCTCAGTGGAGCCGATCTCACTCAAGTTGTGCTTGGCTCGGTTAACTTGACCAATGCCAATTTGAGTGCGGCAATCTTGCTCAAAGCTGGGATGCACGATGTTACTCTGACTGGAGCCAATCTGACTGGAGCCGATTTGAGAGGGTTGGAAGCTCATGAATCTAATTGGCAAAGAGCTAACTTGACCAGAGCTAATCTGGGATTTAGCAAGCTCACTCAATTGGATTTGACTGAAGCGATCCTCAGCCATGCCGACTTGACTTGTGCCGATCTTATAATGTGCAAATTTGTCGATGCTGTAATGGCTTCCATTCAAGCGGTCTGCACTAATTTTACGCATGGCTTCTTCAACAGAGCTTATCTGAGAAAAGCCAATTTGGAGCGAGCTAGGATAGAGTACACGGTTCTTGACTATGCCAACTTTACTGCTGCTAACTTGATTAATGCCGCTCTCATGTATTGTGACGCTACCAAAGTTAATTTCACCTATGCCTCGATGGGCGGTGTCGGAATTGAAACTGCCTTTACCAAAAGTAACTTCAGTAATGCCGACCTCTCCGATGGAAGTTTTTACCGACTGATCATCGAAGAGTGTGACTTTAGGAACGCTTTCTTTCACAGGACTCGAATAACCCAAGTTACCTTCGAGAACTGTTTGTGGGGTGAGGTAAGTAGTTTCGATACCGACGCTATCATCAGAGACAATTAAATTGGCAGATATCCCTTATAAGTTTATAACTAACTAGACTCCAGATCGGCTTGCAGGTCTATTATTGTTGAAGCTTTAATAATTCTTCAGAAATCGCCAGTGTCTCAAGTTTTGAAATAGCTGTTGGTTGAGAGACTACGCTAACTTCTCCTAATTGAGTTTTATTTACAAAATAGGTGATTCCCCGAAAGCTCAATTTATAGGTTACTGGTACTAGAGGAGCTTCCGCCGATTTGGAATTTGGATCGACACGATACTTAACGCCACGGTACATCAAATTATAAGCTGGCCCAATTTGAGGAACTGGTTGAAACGGCTGTTCTGTTTTTTTGCTACCAACTTTGTTTTGGTTATATTCGTAGCTCAGACCACGATAGTCAAGTTTCATAATTTTCGCCTCCTGAATAACTGTTGTTCAACAATGCCAATGACTTATCAGAGGTTGATTGGAATGTTATGCAAGAGCTAATGTAAAATTACACTTTTTAAGGAACTGCTTAAAGGATTAGGCGTCTAGAGTGAAGAGTCATTGGGCATGGGGCATTGAGCAGGGGAGGCAGAGTTGCAAAGGAAGCAGTACTTCTCTACGAGAGGCTACGCTCAGTTACCGAAGGGCAGAGGAGAAAAACTTACTGCAATATTCTCCCTTGCTTCCAACCTCCCGTATGCTTACCCTTTTCATTCGGGGGTTACGTGGTTAACAATGGGTTGAATGTTTTTTAAATGATTCAACTTTATGGCTAGAACTGCAAACGAATATGCCGTATACATCCTACTGGAAAGCGGCCACCGAGAAGAAGTACGTTTTCCTACTATTCAAGAGTTTCAGAAATGGTATAGCGGCGAACTTGTGCCAAAATCTGCTTCTAATGACTTTATTAGCGTGCCGATCAAAAATATTCAAGGGGAATATATGGTAGTACGCCCTTCTCGGATTGTGGCAATCCGAGTAGAACCGATTTTTAGTTCCAGTGTTGAAAGATTCAACTAAATGATGAGAAAAACCCTTGCTTTGCTTTCCTTGAGTCTAGGAATTGCCCTCGTAAACCCTCTCTGGTCGGCTGTTGCTCAGGTTCCTAACTTACTGCCGTTGCCACTACCGACTGCTCCCGATCTTCCACCTATACCAATACCGATCGCTCCTGCGATCGCGCCGCCGCTAAAACCAATCACTATCGGAAGCGATTGTACACTCCGGCCGACTTGCTTGGGTTGGGATGAGCAAATTTGGGGTCAAAGAGGTAAAATAGGCGATCGCAAAGCGTTGTTGGCTTCCATTGATAACAGTCTGCTTTACCTAACAAAGGGTGACGCGATCGCAGCATATCAAAATTATCCTATGAAGGAAATCACTCTCGATCGCGTCCGCCGGAGTTTGCTACGTTTCCGCCAACTGGTTGTCAGTTCTAAGTCACCAGCGCAATTACAAGCCGCTGTCAGTCGTGAGTTTGTCTTCTACCAGTCCGTGGGCAATGATGGCAAGGGTACTGTTAAATTCACTGCTTACTACGAACCTGTTTATACCGCTAGCCGTGTCAGAACTGCAATCTATAAGTATCCTCTTTATCGGCTACCACCCGATTTTAGCCAATGGCCTAAACCTCACCCAAAACGAATTGATTTGGAAGGGAAAGATGGTTTAAAAGGGAATAAAAGCAAGTTACGCGGTTTAGAACTGCTTTGGTTTCGCGATCGCCTAGACGCATACATGGTACATATCCAAGGTTCTGCCCAAATTAAATTAACTAATGGCAAGACAACATCAATTGGCTATGCCGGTGGAACTGATTATCCCTGGACTAGTATCGGCAAAGAACTAGCCAAAGATGGCAAACTTCCACTAAATGGATTGACAATGCCACGTCTGATTAGTTATTTCCGACAAAAGCCCCAAGAGTTGAACAATTATCTGCCCCGTTGGGAACGATTTATTTTCTTCCAAGAAACAAGCGGTAGAGGTGCTACTGGTAGTATTCATGTGCCAGTAACAGCAGAACGTTCCATTGCTACAGATAAGTCTCTCATGCCACCGGGAGCGTTAGCCCTGATTTACAACTCATTTCCCTATCCTGTCAGTGGTGGCAAATTAGAGAGGCGTACTGTCAGCCGCTTTGTGCTTGACCAGGATACAGGAAGCGCCATCAAAGGGCCGGGCCGGGTGGATTATTTTATGGGGTCTGGTAAACTAGCGGGCGATCGCGCCGGTATCACAGGTGGTAATGGTTCATTATATTATTTGCTGCTCAAAGAATAAAGTTAGAAGTTAGGAGTTAGAAGTTAGGAGTTATTAATTCAAAACTCATCACTCCTCACTCATAACTCCTCACTCCCCTTAATACGGCGGATAAGCAAAATCATCTTCATCAGCATAAACGTAAGAGTTGGAAACTCCTGCCATTGCCAATTTAGGAGTTTCTGATTTTACAGGTTCCTTGCCAAAATCTTTGTATTCTTCAAAAGTCTTACAAATCATTGCAGACTCAAGAGCATCGGAAGCAATTAAATATTGCGTTAAAGTCCCTACTGTGGGATGTTTATAGTCCACAGTTGAAGCTACCAAAACTGTATTTGGTTCAATACCTCTTTCTTCACACTCAATGATGGGACAAAAAATCCCGTGAGCGTGGAACAAAGGCCCTTTTGGTGTCAAAGGTTGCTTGCGGTAGATAGCATAAGCTTTTTCTAGTTCAGCAACGAATCCACTTACTACTCTGCCTTGTTGATATTCGCAGTAGGTTTTGCTGAAACTCGCTCCGGCTGCACCATTGAGAGTTAGTTGTAGTGGTGATTCGTGTAAAAACTTTTTATTCTCACCCACTATAAAAATTAGATAGCGAGTAAAGGTTTTAAATTTAAGTTTGTCGGCCAAAAAAGCATCATAATTATCTTTGAGCGTACCCAGTTTTAGACCACTTTCCCGGTCTTTAACAGACAATGGCCCCCGACGCACTATAACCAAGCGTGGAGTAGCGCTAATAAAGACTGTTTCTACTCCAGAGCTAAATTCATGCTCAACTTGCTGCCAATTATCATCTGGCACAAAGCCGACAGCATTGGCATTATCCAGCTTAATCGCCAAACCGTGAGATTGTATACCATCTGTGCCATACCGAGGATTAATCATCTGACACCAGGGAAGGACTTGAGAAGGCGGTGCATTGAATTTCTCGTCTTCAAAGTCAAAATTAGCAGATGCTTTCATCGTTTTAGGCTATCAAAGTGTTTTATTGAACAAGGTTATCGGCAGGGCGCACAGGTAAGGAAGGCCAGTTATATGCTGTGGTTCCCAAAGTTTAAGAACATTAAACTGACGTAGTATTTTTTCTAGAGTAAGACAGAATCAATCTATGTTGCAATCCCTGTTTAGTTTTTTAACAACAAATTCTTTCTTTGGCATCTCTCTATCTAAATACGATCTACTTTTTGTTCCTCTCGTGGTTAAATTCAAATCAGCAAATTACTGTGAACTTAAAGCAGCGAGAGTCTTCAAATCAGGCACCTCTAAATCAGGTTGAGTGACTGCTGGCAAGTTCGCACTAACGCCTTGCTCTGCTCGACGATTTACCCAGACTGTTGAGAATCCCAAAGATTTGGCTGTCACGATATCATGATATACACTAGCGGCAACGTGTAATATCTGCTCTAGTGGCAAGTCAATTCTCTCAATAGCCAGTCTGAAGTTGTTGAAGGAGGGTTTGTAATTTTTTGCCTGTTCTGCTGTGATTATGTCGTCAAATTCCACCTCCAAGTGCTTTGCCGAGAAAGCAAAGAGATCGTCATCTACATTTGAGATAATTACCAGCTTAAACTTTTGCTTTAAAGTTCTAAGTGCCTCAACTGTATCGGAGAAAGGCAGCCAATGCTGAATCGAATTGGCAAGTGAATTTAGTTCGTCAGCAGTTGGCTCAAAGCCAAATCGTCCACCAAATTTCTGGACTACTCTTTTCAAAACTTCTCGATATTTGATATATTCTCCAATTTCGAGTTCTGCTTCAAATTCAGCAAAAATATCGAGAATTTGCTCGTCATCTAAATTAGTATTGTGTGCCAGCAGAAGTGGCTTTAGCACCCCTAAGATGCCATTTTCCCAATCAATTAGGGTTCCGTAACAATCGAAAGTTAAAGCCTTATACTGATTTAATTCAATCACCTTTTTATACTCCCGATCTTGATTAATAGTGTTCAGTTTTCACAAACTAAAAGACGGATGAAGTCGTCCGCGTTGGCGCAGCACCCCGCAGGCGATCGCCACATCCACTGTTCTTGAAGTCTCTGAACATTTTTTCTTCAGGGCAATGCGGAACTTATAGGTTGCTCAAAGATTGGCAAAGTGAACCGCCAAGGTAGTTTTACTGTTATACCTGCGTTAGAAAGCAGTGCTAACCGAAGTTGTATAGCCGTTATCCAAACAAATTCATATTACATTGATAATACAATGTTACTAAGCTTAGGTGTGGGATAATAGTTATTCCAGAAAGGAAATTATTCCTAAGTATAGTTTGTATGGATGTGAAATTTCAGGATACACAAGCGAATACCACTAAAGAATTAAACTCAAGTAAACAGCCATCTCATAGCAAGGCATCCGAAACTTTGTCGGTAGCGGAAGCAGTGGTAAAAATCCTGGAAGATATGGGAGTACAGTATGCCTTTGGTGTATCGGTCGGTGCGATCGCGCCAGTGTGGGCTGCATGACATCAAAGTTCCATCCAGGTGTTGCACTTTCGCCATGAAGCTGGATCTGCTTTTGCAGCCATTGAGGCGTATTTTGCTAGCGATCGCCCAGTTGTGGTATTCGCTACAACCGATCCAGGGATCGCCAACGCTTTTATTACGTATGATACTAGTTATTTAATACCTCGTATTATCCGTAATATTTTCGGGGCGTAAAGCTTAAGTTCAATCTCAAAATCTCGATTTTCACTGGTAAAGACAACTCAGAATTGGCAATCTTGATCAAGAAAGTTTTGTATATATCTAGCTTATCAATCAATGAATAAAACTGCTGCACTTAAATTTCCCCGTTTGACAACCTCAAGTCAAAAAAGAGCGATTAAGCGAATCACTATCAATTTAACATCAGATGAAGCCCAAAACCTTGAAAAGTATTGCGAACAGACAGGCAAACTAGCAATAGACGTGATTCGAGAACTCGTTCAAGCTTTGCCTTGATCTGCTGCTCAACGTTGACGCCAAGTCTGAAAAGCGCCAGTCCAGAAGAGTTCTAGCTGAAGTAGAAGGTGTTACAGATTTGGACAAAGGTTTCCAATTTTACCAGAAGAATGGGTTTAAATCCCCGTCTGAACGCAAACAGCGTGCCGTAGGCAAAATGTCTTTAATTTTGAATTTTGTTAGCGCCGGCGGCAAGCGAGTCCACGTAGCTTTTAGCGTCTGTCTTCGACACGCTGCGCGAACGTAGAGCGCGTCATTTTGAATTTTGAATTGTTAACCCTGTCTTTTCAATGTTAACTCATCATTGAAAGTGCAGGTTTAGAGCGATATTATTACTCGATTTACAGAAAATATATCTGGCATCTAGTTAATTCTAGACGAGCAAAATTTTACAGCGTTTCAATTCAAATATAAATCTGCTTAATTCACCTCAATAACTCAATTAATATTGGCAGAATATCTATTTATATCATTCTAAATCGAGTCATAATTGAAGATTAATTGCAATAAATTTAGAATTAACAATATTGTAGAAAGCCTTAACCTAAATTTGTACTAAGTTTAACTCAACCTTTGCTTACGCTGTATGCCTTAGTAAGAAGATTGTGTAGTAACTATAGCAAAATACTGTATTCCAATCGGGTTTTAGATGTATTGATACCATTAACCCAGAGTTAAAAGTCAAATTGGAGGTTCTTACGAGTTGCTGATTACTGCATTAAGGATTGGAGATTCATAGAAACTGCAACTAAACCAATTACATATACTCTGAGCCAAATTAGCTGGAGCGTAGACACATAAGACGCACAGATGCTGCTTTAAGTGGCGGAAAACTAGGTGTCTATGCCCACAGCGTGAGACTTGCATATTTTCTGTGGAGTTTTCTTAACTATTCTTGAGGAGTACAAATGCTTGAGGCTATCGCTGTTGCTTGGTTATTACTGTTTTTTGGCGATTTTCTATCTACATTCTTTTATCACGTACCCGAGCACGTTTTTGGTAGCCTTCATTTAAAAACGCACCACTCCTGGAAGAAGGACTTCCGCCACTATGCTATTTTGACTTTTAATCCCCAGGTTCTTTTAGATGGTATCTTGGGAGCTTTACCTTATGTACTCGTAGCAGTAGTCTTGTGGTCTTTCTCTCCCATTGGCGTTATCTTTGGATTACTGCTTGGTCAGTTTCATGTATGGTGGAGACACATAAGTGTACTGGGTTGGCAAACTCCAAAACCTGTAAATATCTTATGTCAAATTCTATTTATTACCACTCCTGAGAGACACTGGTTACATCATCACAAAACTAATTTAGGTTTCGGCGATATTTTCACCTTCTTTGAACAACCTGCACAAATGTGGTTGCGCTGGCTGCGATTACTCAGACTTCGTTTTCGCGATTCTCGGATATAACTAAAACTAGCGCTTACTAAATACTTTTTAAAATTACCAAAAGAAGCTGCGATCGCAGCTTCTTTTTATACACTAGAGGGGATTGTTCCAATCTCATAAATGCGCTCACCCACATACTCAAAAAAGTTTTACACTGAGCTTGTCGAAGTGCTGATTCCCAATTTACGAATAGTAGTAATAAGAGACATCAACTAATTATAATTTAAACCTATAGATTGTTTAATACCTAAAATTTTTACTTATATTTTTAGAGAACTCATCAAAAAGTAAACAAGTTACACAGACGGAAGGATGCCTCTGATAGGGAGTTTAAAGGTATTTACTACCGCTCAACTTCGCTGTTATATCGCCAATGTTTTTGGGAAAACTAGTCTTAATTAGTAAATTATTATATTCCTAGATTTTTATGACAATTCCTCTCTTTTCTGGAAATGCTGGGTGTAGCTTGCTTATCCGAAGGGGTACGGATAGCTACGGTGAAAAAGGCAGGAGGCAGGAGGTAGGAGGCAGAAAGTTGGAATGCGGTGTAGGTTTCTCTGCGAGACGCTACACGAACACACTTACACTAATTGCCAGAAATTCGCAACCTGCTCTAGATGAGGTGTTTCATGTCCGCAGTTAGCCTCAGAAAGATGCTCAACAAAAAAGAGTTGCCATCTCTCCTTCATAACTTAATCTACCAGTTCAACGTCGCCATTGATGTTGAACTGGTAGACGGCACGAAACTGATTAGCATTGGAGAGCAAACTGTAGAAAACCGTTATCCAATCGAGGTTTCAGGAGATATCATCGGTTGGGTTGTTGGTGGAGAACAGGCAATTCTACTTGCGACTTTGCTCTCATTTCTGGCAAAGCAGGAAGCTGAGAAGAAAGTACTCGCTAAAGAATTGCTGGAGCGATATCAGGAAATTGATTTGTTTGACGATATCTCAACTCAACTGACAACAAGTTTAGATACGCGACAGATTGCCCAACTCGTGCTGCAAGAATTGAGTCAATTAATTGAATCATCTGCGGGGATGATTCTACTTTTGAGTCCAGATGCAACTGCATTTGAAATCATTGCCGAATTTGGAGTGTTTTTTGACCATAATCAGCCGGAACCGGGTAAGGGAATTATTGGCAACATTGTGCAATCCAACCGAGCAGAACTTGTCAATGATGTGCAAGCCGATCCTCGGTTAGAGGGGCAAAAAAACGTTAGTGCAATGATTTGTGTACCGTTACGAGCCAAGGAGCGGGTACTGGGAGCGATCGCCATTGGAACCTCCAAAACTGACTCATACAAGGCTGAACACCTGAAACTGGTGAGTATCTTTGCCTCTCAAACAGCGATCGCCATTGATAAAGCTGTGCTTTACGAGCAAAGCACTCAAGCAGCCGTCCAGGCGAAAGCCCAAACACAGAAACTTCAGCAAGCTCTCCATGAGTTGCAATTAGCTCAAACTCAGTTAATCCAAAGCGAAAAAATGTCCAGTCTTGGGCAACTCATTGCCGGAGTTGCCCACGAAATCAACAACCCGGTTAATTTTATTTACGGCAATTTGAAGTATGTTGCCGAATATGCGCAAGACTTGTTGCACTTGCTGGAAAAATATCAGAAATTCGTACCTGTTGCTCCTCCAGAACTGGAATCAGAGTTAGACAATATAGACCTGGAATTTATTATGCAGGATTTCCCCAAACTGCTAGATTCGATGAAACTGGGCACAGGTCGCATCGTCGAAATTGTCCAATCCCTGAAAAACTTCTCCCGCCATGACGAAGCTGAAATGAAAGCCGTGAACATCCATGATGGTATCGATGGAACGCTAATGATTCTTCACCATCGCGTGAAAGCAGATGTTCATCGTCCGGCAATTGAAATTGTTAAAGACTATGCAAAACTTCCCCTGATTGAATGTTATCCCGGACAGTTGAATCAGGTGTTTATGAACATTCTGGCAAATGCCATTGATGCTTTGGAAGAAGGTATAGAAAATTCAGGAGTCAGAAGTAGTCCTCAAATAACTATTCGTACCAGAGCTATTGACCAACAGTGCGTTGTAATTCGCATTGCCGACAACGGGCCTGGCATGAAGGAGGAAGTAATTCGCCGCATTTACGATCCCTTCTTCACCACGAAAGATATTGGTAAGGGAACCGGGTTAGGCATGGCAATCAGCTACCAAATTGTTGTAGACAAACATGGGGGAATGCTCAAATGTCGTTCTCAACCAGGTGAAGGCACAGAATTCTGGATTCAGATTCCGTTAAATTGTGCATTGGTGGATGCTACTGAAGAACAGAATTGTACCTCTGCCTCGCCAACTCCCACAACGGAATCATTCCTTACTTCCGATACCGACGGCTTTATTCCATCAACAGCTCCAAAGCTCAAACCAACGGATCTGCTGATCCGCCACACTCAACTAATCCAGCGACTTTCACAGCACAGTCCAGATGTGGAAGGTGCATCACCCGATCAACTTTACCAAATGTTTCAACACCACCCAATTTCGTTAAAGCTTTATGCCACTTTGTTGTCTTGGTTCTGTTGTTCTAATCCTAGCCAAATACGCCACTAAATAAACCTCAACCATGTTTAACCAACTTGATGAATACAATAGTCAGCTATTTGAACAATGTCCTGTTGGGCTAGCACTATGCCGAACAGATGGGACGCTAATTAGCATCAATCTCGCCTATGCTGCCATTTTGGGGCGAACTGTTTCAGAAACCCTGAATCTGGGCGATCGCCAGATTACTCCTGAAAACTATGCCGTCACTGACCAAGCTACCCTAGAGAAACTAGAGCAAACTGGTCGCTACGGCCCATTTGAAAGGGAGTTAATTCACAAAGACGGGCATCTGGTTCCGGTGAGGATTTCTGGACAGATGATTGAGAAAGATGGAGAGCGACTGATCTGGTGTAGTGTAGAGGACATCAGCTACCTTCGACGCGTCCAGCAGGAACGCCAAGATACCGAACAAATACTGAAACAGAGTGAAGCCCGATACCGTTCTCTGGTGACAGCTAATACACAAATTATCTGGGTAAGCACACCAGAGGGAATTTGCTTTGAACTGGCAAGCTGGATAGCCTATACAGGTCAAAGTCTAGCTGAAGCTGAGAATGGGGGCTGGATTGATGCCGTTCATCCTGATGATCGCGCCTATACCGGAGAAGTCTGGAGTGCTGCCGTGGCAAACCAGAGTATGTATCAAATCGAATACCGAATTCGTGACAAGGATGGCAAGTATCGCTACTTTTGGGTCTGGGGTGCGCCCGTTATAGAAGAAGATGGCAGCGTCCAGGAGTGGATTGGCACCTGCACCGATATTCACGATCGCAAGCTAACAGAACAAACTCTGCAACAGAGCGAAGAACGGTTTCGCTCTTTGGTAACTGCCAGTTCACAAATTGTCTGGGTGGCTACACCTGAAGGATTGGCGGTGAGCCGTGAAATGCCTACCTGGTTAGCGTATACAGGTCAGAGTGCAGCTGAAGTCGAGGGTTTGGGCTGGCTCGATCCGATTCACCCCAATGACCGTACCCACACAGCCCTTGCCTGGAGTAATGCTGTGGCGAATCGGACTCTCTTTCAAACCGAATATAGGTTTCGTGCCAAAGACGGCAGCTACCGCCACTTTTTTGTCTGTGGTGCCCCCGTGCTAGAAGCAGATGGCAGCGTCCGAGAATGGATTGGCACCTGCACCGATATTCACGATCGCAAGCTGGCAGAAGCCGAAAATCAACGTCTTAAAGAACGATATCGCTCCTTAGTAACTGCTACTTCACAGATCATCTGGGGAGCTACCCCAGAAGGACTGGGAATAAGCAGGGAAATGCTCACCTGGATGGCCTATACGGGGCAGAGCGAAGCTGAAGTTGAGGGTTGGGGCTGGCTCGATCCAATTCACCCCCATGACCGTGCCAGTTCCACAGAAGCTTGGAATGCTGCTGTGGCAAACCGAGGTATCTACCAAACCGAATATCGGCTGCGTGGCAAAGATGGCACATACCGCTACTTCTCTGTCTGTGGTGCCCCCGTCCTCGAAGATGACGGCAGCATTCGCGAATGGATTGGTACCTGTACTGATATTCACGATCGCAAACAGGCAGAAGCCGAAAATCAGCGTTTATTAGATATGTTGAATCATTCCAGCGATGCCATCATCGTCCGCAACATGAGCGACAAAATCTCTCACTGGAATCAGGGTGCCGAAAGACTCTACGGTTGGACGCGGGAGGAAGTGAAAGACCAATGCATTCACGCTTTTATTAAAAAAACCTTTCTCAAGCCCAAGGAAGAAATTATCGCAGAGTTATTAGAACAAGGTAATTGGGAAGGAGAAGTGGAACATCTTACCCATGATGGCAAACTGATTATCGTCCAAAGTCGATGGACGTTGCAACGGGACATCGACCATCAGCCTTGCGCGGTGCTGGAAATCAATACTGACATCACTGCCCGTAAACAAGCAGAAATCGCTCTGCGGCAACTAAATCAAGAACTGGAAGGCAGAGTTGTCGAGCGGACAGCTGCCCTGCAAAATACCCTAGCAGAAGCACAGGGATTAAATGCCATTTTAGATAACTTAGCAGATGGTTTGTTAGTGGCAGATACCACAGGACAAATTACCCACTTCAATCCTGCCTTTTTAGCCATGTATGAATTGACAGCTACCGCCCTCAATGGTCACTACCGAGAATTGCCGATATCTGGTTTAGCAGACCTGGTTGCACGAACTCAGTCCCATCCCGGAGAAGTTTTCTCTGCCGAAGTTGTACTGACGAAGGAACGCATTGGTCAGGCAGTGGCCACCGCCATTTTCAAAAAAACAGCAGATTCAGAACCCTCTGCCTGCTTCGGTTCGGCGCTGCTGATTCGGGATGTGACGGCAGAAAAGGAAATCGACCAGATGAAGACCGATTTCATCTCAACAGTTTCCCACGAGCTGCGGACGCCACTGACTTCTGTCCTCGGTTTTGCGTCCATCATTCAAGAAAAGCTGGAAACCGATGTGTTCCCAATGATTTCTACCGAAGACCGTAAGCTTCAGAAAACGATTAAGCGGGTGGCTGACAATCTCAACATTATTGTGTCGGAAGCAGAACGGCTCACGTCTTTGATTAACGATGTTCTAGACATCGCCAAGATGGAAGCAGGTAAGGTGGAATGGCAGATGCAGCCGATCGATCCCAGCGAATTACTCGATTGGGCAACCAATTCTACCGCCGGGTTATTTGAAAGCAATGGCTTGCAGTTGGTCAGCGAGATTGAACCTGGACTGCCTCAGATAGTAGGCGATCGCAACCGTCTATTGCAAGTTCTAATCAACCTGATTTCTAATGCCGTTAAGTTTACCGAATCTGGTTGTGTCACCTGCCGCGTCAAACAAGGAAATGACGGTGTTTGCATCAGCGTCATCGATACGGGTATTGGGATTGCACCTGAAGACCAGCCGAAAGTATTCGAGAAATTCCGCCAAGTTGGCGACACCCTCACCGACAAACCCAAAGGCACTGGGTTAGGACTGCCCATCTGTAAACAAATCGTCGATCATCACGGCGGTAGAATCTGGGTTGAAAGTGAACCAGGTAAAGGCAGTATATTCTCGTTCATTATTCCCACCTACGCCTGCGATCAAAAAACCACTGCTAATCTGAATTTGGATACGCTTGTCAAACAACTTAAAGAACACGTCATCACCAAAAATGCGGTGCTGAACCAAAACCGTAAAACCATTTTGGTTGTAGATGATGACGCTAACATTCGGGAACTGCTCCGTCAACAACTGGAAAACGAAGGCTACAATGTTCGAGAAGCTAAAGACGGCATGGATGCAATTCATCAAATCAAAACAGCCCGTCCCGATTTGATTCTTTTGGACGTGATGATGCCCCAAATCAACGGCTTTGATGTGGCAGCAGTTCTCAAAAACGATCCCCAGACCGCAGACATTCCAATTATCATTCTGTCAATTATTGAAAACAAAGAACGGGGCTACCACATTGGCATCGATCGCTATCTTACCAAACCCATTGATACAGAAAAACTCCTTAGCGAAATTGGCTCACTGCTTTACCAAGGCACTTCTAATAAAAAGGTATTGGTTGTAGATAAAAATGCATCAGCCTTAAAAACCCTATCAGATGTACTGCAAACTCAGGGATACAGCGTGATTGAAGCCTCCAATCCGCAAGAATGCATTTATAAAGCCTTGTCAGCCAAACCTGACATGATCATCATCGATTCTATCTTCTCTCAAGAAGCCGATTTGGTGAAAACCCTCCGGTTTGAGAAGGAGTTGGAAAATGTATTTTTTATTATGCTGTCAGAACAGTAATCGCTGGTGCTGGGGACTGGGAACTGGTAAGGAATTCTTCTAATCCTCAATCCCTAATTCCCAATCCCTAATTCCCAGTCCCCAATCCCCAATCCCCCCAATCCCTATGACCCAGAAAATTCTAATTGTTGACGATGAACCCAATATCTTGATTTTGATGGAACAAGCCTTAGAAGCATTAGAAGATGAGGGTGTTGAACTTTTAACTGCTAGAAATGGAGAAGAAGCTCTCGAAACTATTAAAACTGAAAAACCAAACCTGGTTTTTCTTGATGTGATGATGCCTAAAATGAATGGTCTGCAAGTCTGCCATATTGTAAAACACGACCTGCAAATGACTGACATCTACATTATAATTTTGACAGCTAAGGGACAGGAATTTGATAAACAAAAAGGAATTGAGGTTGGTGCAGACTTATATCTAACTAAACCATTCCGCCCCAAAGAAGTTCTTGAAAAATCAATGCAGGTGTTGGGTTTTTGAGGAAAATTAGGAATTATTTTCATCTGCGCTCGCTTCCAATTTAACGTAGGCGATCGCAGTACTTGGTAATGCTAATTCATCCGCAATGGGCATAACTTGCTTCTGCAACTAGGCTATTATGACTTTTAATCTCCAGGTTTTTTTAGATAGAACTAAATATTTTTTAAAATTATTAAAAGTAGCTGCGATCGCATCTAATTTTGATCCGCTATTCCGAAGCTATCCGCACCTTTGATAAGTGAGAAAACTATTGAGACGAAGATTAACCAAGAGTCTTCAACAGAGAACACTTATTCTTCATTCACAAATTTGGCGACTACGAACAACACTACCATCTGGGCTAGTAGTAGCGGTGTATATAATAGCTCCACTGATGTTGGCATTTTTAACACCAGTCAAATTAGCATCAGTGATGTTAGCACTGTTGAGAGAAGCTCCGCTCAAATCAGCGTCGGTGAGATTAGCACCAACCAAATCGGCAACATTCAAACCCACATTACTGAGATTGGCTCCACTCAGGTTGGCTCCACTCAAAACGGCGGTGAACATTTCGGAACCACTAAAATTAGCCCCAACCAAGTTAGCGTCGTTGAAGATACACTCAGTCAAATCGGAACCACTCAAGTTGGCATAACTCAAGTCAGCACCTTCAAAGGTAGCGGAAATCATCATACTCTTACTCAAATTAGCCCTACTGAGGTTAGTTTTGGTAAAATCAGTATAAGTAAAATCGGATTCACTCAGGTCGATCCCACTGAGATTAGCACCAGTCAAATCGCTGAGGCTCAAATCAACCGCCCTAAAATCTGTCTCTCCAGCAGCATACCTTTCCAGCAATTCTTCAACTTCCATAACTTACCTCTTGCATCAACTAACACGTATAAAGATAACCCACTCAATCTGTGGAACACTTTATTTGAGCCTACCAACCCTTCCATAGCAACGAAGCTCTTAGATATTTAGTTTGGTATTTGTTGGTAATGACAAATCTTCAAGGTAGGCGTACAGGTTAGCAGAGCCGACACAAGGAAAGAAAACCTTTCTTCTGCCCCTGCTGATTCAGAAGGTAATTCTGGGAAAGCTTAATTTGTGAGAGCGAGAGGCTTTTGCCAGAAGGAACTAGAATTAGGAAACACCTAGCTGGGTTCTTCTGACTTTTGAAATTAGGAGTGCATGTGTGCCAAAATCCCCTAAATATTTGCTGATTGGATCGACCGAGAATTACAGCGGTAAATCTGCAACTGTTCTGGGTTTGTCTCATCAGCTACAGCAAAAAGGTCTGGATATTACCTACGGTAAACCACTTGGTACGTGTTTTAATTCGTCTAGTGGAACCGTAATTGAGGAAGATGTCCAGTTCATCGCTCTTAGCCTCAATTTGCCGGAAAACCGCGTTGCACCTACAATGCTGGCTTTGGATGAACCAAATGTGCAAAAGCGCTTACGGGGGGAAGACAAAACCGATTATCAGCAGTCCCTAATACAGCAATATTTACATAAGTCTCAAGGAGATTTGGTGTTACTGGAAGGGCCTGGTGATTTGTCCGAAGGCAATTTGTTTGACTTGTCTTTACTGCAAATGGCTGAAGTATTGGATGCTGGTGTGCTGTTAGTAAGCCGCTATAAATCCTTGCTTTCGGTTGAGGCGCTATTGGCTGCAAAACAGCGTCTGGGCGATCGCTTGATTGGAGTTGTGATCAATGATATCCCTGTCACCCAACTAGAAGCAGTTGAGACTCTCATACTACCATTTTTGGAACAGCAGGGTATTCCGGTGCTAGCAATGCTGCCAAACAGCGATTTGCTCCGCAGTGTGAGTGTTGGCGAACTAGTCAAACAGTTAAAGGCTGATGTTCTCTGTCGCAACGATCGCATGGATTTGTTGGTAGAAAGTCTGGCAATTGGAGCGATGAATGTCAATTCAGCTGTGAAATATTTCCGCAAACGCCGAAATATGGCAGTGGTGACAGGAGGCGATCGCGTGGAAATTCAGCAAGCGGCTTTGGAAACTTCTACCCAATGTTTAATTCTCACCGGGCAACTACCCCCGCCGCCGTTCATTCTCAGTCGTGCTGAAGAACTAGAAATACCGATTTTGTCTGTTGACTTAGATACCCTGACTACTGTCGGAATTGTTGACCGCACTTTTGGTCAAGTCCGTGTCCACGAGCCGATTAAGGTTCAGTATATTCGTCAGTTGATGTCCGAGCATTTTGACATTGACCGCTTGTTATCCAAACTAGGTTTAACTCCCGCAGCGGCATTGTCTTAGATTCATGAGTGTATTGAAGGAGGCAGGAGGCAGGAGACAGAAGGAGTAAATCATCCGGGATCGAATCCCGGATGATTTGAAGCTACTGAAGTAAGAATTCAGTGGGGTCTTATTAGTGATGGCTATAGAAGTCACTGGAACTAGGAGAAAATGGATTTAACGGCAATTGATCCCCTGAAACTACCCTCACTTCCATTGGAGAAAAAAGCTGATCTCCCTGACTGTCCGGCCATCTATTTTGCGATTTCTGGTTCTGGGGAAATTCTCTACATAGGCAGAACTGCTGATCTTGCACGTCGTTGGATATCACATCATAGATTTAAAGAACTCATTGATTTGGGAAATGTCAAGTTAGCTTGGCTACAATGCGTAGATCCTTCCATTCTGAAAACTCTTGAGGCCAAGTTGATTTATGCACTCAAGCCAAAGCTAAACGAACAACTGCCATCAAGCAATACACTTTTTTCTTATCTTCACAAAGCCAACCAAAGTACAAGCCCGATAAAAATACAAGGTAGCAAATTAGCGCACGCAATATTAGCGGCTCTGGTTGACGCATCCTGTAGTGGGTATGATTTAGCAAAACGATTCGATGGCTCTATGGCTCTGTAGGCTTTTTCTAGTCAGCAAGTCACCAGCAGATTTATCGGGAGTTGGCGAAGCTAGAAGATCAAGGATCGATCAGTTCCGAGTCGATTCTTCAAGCAGGACGACCGGATAAAAGACTCTACAGCGTTACAGACTTGGGAGAACAGCACCTCAAAGAGTGGATTGCTCAACCTTGTGAACCCACACCAATTAAAGATGATTTACTGGTTAAAATTTTTGCTAGCCATATTGTTCCTAAGGAAATTATCTTGGCGGAGCTAGAAAATCACCAAAAAGCCCATCAAAAAAAATTGTCTACGTACCATAACTTAGAACAGCATTACTTTCAGAATCCGCAAGAACTGCCAGAATCAGGCAAATTTCAATATTTAACTCTCCTAAATGGCATTAGTTATGAAACACATTGGCTAGCCTGGTGTAACCAAGTAATGGAGTTACTAAACCAAACAATCGAAAAATAGTCGCAATGTCTAACTTAAGTTTTCTTCGCATCTACACGCTGTTTGGTAAAATATCTGGGTCGTTTAGTCTGATTATCTCCATCTTTGAGCCAATCAACAGACCTTATTAACCTCGATACATTAGCCCAAGAATTGGCGACAATCCAGCAAACAGGTTCTAAAAGAATTGCTTTGCTAGGTTCTCGTCACGTCCCGATAACGCATCAGAATCTTATTGAAATGATGACTTATGCCCTAGTTTTATCGGGTAATCGAATCATTACTTCTGGTGCTACAGGTACAAATTCCGCGGCCATCAAGGGAGCAACCCGGGCTGATGCAAATTTGTTGACGGTGATTCTACCCCAAAGCCTGGAACGCCAGCCTTTGGAATCGCGCCAGCAACTAGAACAGGTAATGCATCTAGTCGAAAATCCCAGTAATGATAATCTGTCTCTGGCGGAAGCTAGTTACTTGTGCAATAAGGAGATTGTTTCTCGTTGCCAGCAACTAATCTGCTTTGCGTTTCACGACAGCCGCACCCTGTTACAAACTTGTCAGGATGCAGAAGAACAAAGAAAAGTGGTGACGCTTTTCTACTTTGATTAGTCATTTGTCATTTGTCTTTTGTCATTTGTATTTGACTAATGACTAATGACTGATGACTGATGACTAATAACCAATGACTAATAAGTAATGATAATTTTTTTGTACTCGATCGCTGCTGCTGCCTGTCTCATTTATGTGCCATTTTTGCTAGTAGCTTATGCCCGTGCGCGTATTGGGCCTGAAATGCTTTCTACTCCTCGCGCCCTGTTTGATAAATTGCCACCTTATGCCCAACGGGCTACTTGGGCACATCAGAACACCTTTGAAGCGTTTATGATATTTGCCGCAGCCGCATTGATGGCTTATGTAACTGGTGTAAATTCTTTTACAGCCCAAGTAGCTGCGATCGCTTTTGTGGTGGCCCGTTTCCTATACTCGATTTTTTATATTTTGAATATACCCCTTTTGCGATCACTGATGTTTGCCATTGGCATCTTTAGCTGTGCCACTCTCTTTTTCTTGAGCATCATCCAAGCTACTAGTTAATTGGGGCATGGGAACTGGGGAATGGGAAAGAGTTTTCCCAATACTCAATCCAAAATCGTTCGACTGAGCGAAGTCGAAGTCCAAAATCTAAAATCCAAAATGTTTTATGGCTTCTACTTTTTCCTTTGACATTGTGAGCGACTTTGACCGACAAGAGTTAGTTAACGCTGTCGATCAAGTTATACGAGACATCAAAGGTCGTTACGACCTCAAAGACACTGAAACTACTGTGGAGTTAGTTGAAGAAAGCATTAACGTTAGTACTGACAGCGAGTTTACCTTAGATTCTGTACACACTATTCTGCGAGAAAAAGCCGCCAAGCGTAACCTTTCCCAAAAAATCTTTGATTTTGGCAAGGTTGAATCAGCCAGTGGTAATCGCGTGCGTCAAGAAATCAAACTCAAAAAAGGCATAAGTCAGGAAATCGCCAAACAAATTTCCAAATTGATTCGGGATGAATTCAAAAAGGTACAAGCTTCAATTCAAGGGGATGCTGTGCGGGTTTCTGCCAAATCTAAAGATGACTTGCAAGTTGTCATGCAGCGGCTAAAACAAGAAGACTACCCAGTTGCTTTGCAATTTACAAATTATCGTTAAAAGATTCGTAATTCGTAGTTAAAAATTTAACTACGAATTACGAATTACGAATTACGAATTATTTTAAGCTCATCCGCCAATACTTCTTTGATATGCAGAACGCTCAGATAGCTGCTTCATATAGTTCAACACCGCTGGATAGGGGCTGAGGTCTAGCTTCAGTATCATGGGAATGTAATTCAAAATAGACCCCACTGCCACATCAGCAACAGTGAACTCATTGCCAAGTAAAAAAGGTTGCTTACTGAAAATTTCATTTAAGGGAGTCAACAAGCGGGGCATTTCCCGTTCCCGATTCTCTTCTCCAAAAATCCCTGGAGCAAGGGTAGCATTAGCAAACAAAACCCATTGGGAAAATACAGCACGTTCTTCTGGTGAAAGTGGAGTTTTACTATGCTTATCGGCAAGATACAGCAAAATTGCCCCAGATTCCCAAAGCTGAAAATCCCCATCAACAATTGCTGGAACTTTACCAAATGGGTTGATTGCTAAATACTCAGGCTTGAGGTGTTCACCCGCCTGCATATCAAGCTTGACGAATTCGTAGGGAATTCCTAATTCTTCTAAATACCAGTGAACAATTGATGCTCGACTACGAGCGCCACCGTAAAGTTTTAGCATAATTACTTAAAGCACTTTGTGAGTATGAGAATGCTGTTTAACGTTGTCTTCTTTGGTGACAACTCTAGCGGCGTTTAACACCCGTTTCCGCTCAATGGAATACTTAAATTCAGTGTAGTTTGTACCTAATGGAATCAGAGATTTTGCAGATTCACGACGCTTGTAGGTGCGAGCTGCTGCAAATGCCCGTGGCACAAATTCCTCTCCAAATTGAGCCGACTCTGGGAAGCCATCTGGCAGCAGTGGTGAATCGTCATCCAGCATAGATCCTAAAGTTGTGGCATGAGCCAGCTTATAGGAGGTAGGAATGCCCTTTAACAGCGCTTCCAAAGCCGCAGAGGGAATCGGTTCTATAACTTCGATTTGATAAACTTCTCCATCTTCTTTGACGAAGCAGGTTGCCAAGCCGATGACAATGTAATCATCGGTTGCTAAATCAGGGGCATTGGGATAAGAAGTTGCGGTTGTCATCGGGAAATTTCTCAAAAAAATTGAATATGGGGAATGGGGCATTGGGCATGGAGAGAGAGGGGGTAGTGAATTCTTTGCAGTTCCCAGTCTCCAGTTCCCAGTTCCCTCTTTAACGAACAGCTTGTTGGCATTCTACCAATTTGTCGCTCTCACTACTTGACTAGTCTTTGAGATTTAACGTCTGCTATTTCTGGAATTTGCCTTCGGGATCAAGTATCCATGAATAGGTTTGAGGAGCAATTGTTGATTTAAGGCGTAGATTTCTACTGGTGCGAGTAGTTAAATTCAGTCTTGAGATGGCTTCCAAGTAACCATAAATACCTTAAGAATAGACACAGTGGTAAAACCACCAACGGAAAAAACTAGACTTTTATTTCACAAAGCAGGGATTTAATGTAGGTAAAGATGAATATTCACTCATTTTTAGCTGACGATGACCAGCAAAGTAAAAGACACAAGTATGTTATAAATACTACAAACAAACTTCAAGAGCGGAGGAAAAACGATCGCAGTGAATCTATTTTTGGGGATAGCGACTTGCGCTCTTGTGCTTTGAGGTTGGCTCAAAAAGGAGATTATACTGAAGCGATCGCACTTTTAACCCAACTAATCTGCCGCCATCCCCACAATGCTGTTGATTACAACAACCGAGGGCTAATTTATTTCCAAAGTGGCGAAAGGCAAAAAGCGCTGTACGACTATAATACCGCCCTCAAACTTAATCCCTCTTTGGCTAGTGCTTATAATAATCGGGCAAATTACTATGCTGCTTGTGGAGAGTTAGCAACAGCACTTACCGACTACGATCGAGCAATTAATTTGAAACCTCACTATGTCCGGGCGTGGATTAACCGAGGTATTACCTGGCGTGATTTAGGGCAATACGAGGAGGCAATTGAGAATTTTGAGCTAGCACTGCTTTTCGGTCAACTAGAAGGTCATATCTGGGCTGAACGCGGCAGAACTTACCATCTTTGGGGTGACTGGAATTGTGCGATCGCTGATTATCGTCGCGCCCTCACTCAACTGCCCTCTTTCGACAATGATAAGGATATTACTGGTTGTCGCTTGCGTTTACAACTCGAAAATTGGCTAGACGAGTTACTATCTCAATCAGCGTCCTAATTGGTAGATTATTTATTCTGGGGGATTCAAAATTCAAAATAATTGATTAATTTTGAACTAGAGTTTAGTGACGCTGTATAGCTAATGACTAATAGATGATAACTACATAGCTATTTAAAAATTAGCTATTAACCATTACTTATTAGCAATAATATTAATTAACACCCGATTTATACGTA
Source organism: Nostoc sp. (assembly GCF_036918015.1). Classification (GTDB taxonomy): domain Bacteria; phylum Cyanobacteriota; class Cyanobacteriia; order Cyanobacteriales; family Nostocaceae; genus Nostoc. The sequence continues at coordinate 78,986 of NZ_JBALEO010000078.1, read as the reverse complement.
GCCTGAATCACAATAAACCTAAATAATCCCAAATTCGCCATTTGTCTTAGGGTGACGAGTCTGTTGACTCATCTTCTCGGCGATCTTGATTCATCAACACGATCTGACGCTGGCTTGGATCGAATCGGTATCCTTGCCGTTGTCTAATAATCTTAGCTTCTTGCGGATCGAAGTTACGGCTAAATTCTGCCTGCAAACCATTGACATGTCCTTCCATCAGCTTAACTTCAGTACTCATTTCTCGCAATTTTTCTTGCTGTAACCAATGATAAGGCAAGAGTTGTGTTAAAGCAGATGCTGCAACGGCTGTAATCACAAGATTGACCGCTATTTTGGCTGTGCTTTCCAGTGCCATCACCTGGTAAGAACGTTGACGAAGATGCCGCTTTGGTCGAGGAGTGACACGGCGTTTTTGTATAGGTTGTGACGGTGGTCTAGATGGTTGAATCGCGTTCATGATGCTAAAAAATAACCTCGCTTAGTGAAGGGAAGTACTATCAGGAGTGCTGAGTGAAATTTCCAACTCAGCACGGGCTAAACGCCCCGCTACCGCTAACAGCACTTAGCACTCAGTACTCAGATATCAGCACTCCTGAATGCTTGATTTAGCTGTCATATTACTTCATTTTTTTGAAATAGCTACAAGTGTCGCATTAGTTAAAAAATAACCTGGCTTACGTAAGTGCAAGGTTTCCAGATTTTATGGCATAAAGCGATAAAATCTGGAAATTGCACCCCGTACTGCCAGGATTATTAGCTTTTTAACTGTGTCACATCGGAGCGTTATTTGTAAAGTTCTGTGGCTAATCGCCAAGCTAGAACTCCTGGGATCAAGGCTACAACTAGAGCGATGTAGACTTGAGTATCTGAGATGGAAGATATCTGAGCGATGTACAGAGTATCTAAGATAGGCATGGCTGAAAACCTCCTAACCTGAATAGATTTTGAACAGTTCGTTTACTACTTTTCCTTGTTTTGCCAAGATTGTGGAATATCTTGTTACAAGATGCAACAAAAGCAGTTATTTGTCAGTAGTCCTTATTTATTCTCCATTAAAAAAATTTATAAAAATTATGAATTTATATCTGGGTATCGACTTCGGCACATCTGGCGCACGCGCTGTGGTGATTGACGAGGAAGCCTCTTGTATTCAGGCAGAGGTGCGATATCCCTTCCACGACTCACCAGATGCCATTACGCCAAAAATTTGGCAGGAGGCTTTGTTTGCGTTGGTGGAACAAATACCTGAGCAATTGCGGCGAGAAATTAAAGCGATCGCCATCAATGGGACTTCTTCCACCGTTTTGCTGGTGGATGCCGCTGGCAACCCTGTAGATGCACCATTGCTGTACAACGATGCGCGGGGATCATTGCTGCTAGAGCATTTGAAGAGTATCGCACCCCCCAATCATACAGTGTTGAGTGCCACCTCCAGCCTAGCTAAACTTTTGTGGATGAGGCAACAACCCTCTTTTAGTAAAGCTAGATATTTCCTGCATCAAGCAGATTGGCTGGCGTTTCTCCTACATGGACAGTTGGGTATTAGCGATTACCATAATGCTTTAAAGCTGGGTTATGACGTGGAAGAGTTGAAATACCCAGAGTGGCTAGAAAAGCTGCAAATACCGATTCAGCTACCCAAAGTTTTACCTCCTGGGACTCCGATTGCCCAATTGCGTCCTGAAATTGCGGATAAGTTCGGTTTACGCCGTGATTGTCTGGTGTGTGCAGGTACAACTGATAGTATTGCCGCTTTTCTCGCCAGTGGCGCAAAATTACCCGGTGAAGCTGTGACTTCCCTTGGTTCAACGTTGGTACTTAAGTTATTAAGTCGTACCCGTGTAGAAGATGCCAGATATGGGATTTACAGCCATCGCCTGGGTGATTTGTGGCTGACTGGTGGTGCTTCTAATACTGGAGGTGCAGTACTAAAGCAATTTTTCACAAATGCTGAGTTAGCCAGCCTTAGCCGGGAAATTGATGCATCAAAAGCCAGCGAGTTAGATTATTATCCGTTATTGAAGGTAGGCGATCGCTTTCCGATTAACGATCCCAATCTACGCCCACGCTTGGAACCACGCCCAGATAATCCAGTGGAATTTTTGCATGGGTTGTTAGAAAGCATTGCCCGCATAGAAGCGCGAGGGTATGAATTATTACAACAAATGGGTGCAGACAAGTTGAGCCGTGTTTATACCGCCGGCGGTGGCGCGGCAAATGAAAATTGGACTGCGATTAGGGCGCGTCATTTGCAGGTTCCTGTAGTCGCGTCAATGTACACAGAAGCGGCTTACGGGACAGCGCTGTTGGCGATGGGAGAGAGAAAAAGGGGTTAATAAACAGTGCATCTTTTGGTAGATATCTTTTAAATCAGTATCTATCCCAGTGACAATCGACATATCTCGGACGATACTTGGATGATTAGATACCGGACTATAGATTCCAGGTTCATCATCTGGGCAGCTATTCGGGGATGGGTGCTTCGCAGCAAGCGAATGTCATCTGTCCTCTTTACTAATTATTGGTATGATTTATAACTAGCCTACACTAATAATTAATGGGTGGATTAAGGCAAACATGACAAACTTTCACTGGGGATATTAAGCGATCGCAGTGATGGTAAAAGAAAGCCATGAATGCCATTTACCGGATTCGTCAAGTCCGACATCATAAGTCTGATGGTTCATTGTCAGGAAACTTCAAGGGCTTTATTTAGCACGCGACGCAGATGCTCCTGTAGGATACTTTCAGCCCCAGGATAAGCTGGAAGAGCCTCAATTTCAGCGTTGGAATGAGATACATAGGAGCCAGGGTAAATAATCGCAGCATAATTAACTACTTGCCTACCTTCTCTGTTTTGGATAGCGTCATGGTAAGTGTGCATCTTCTGAATATCAACACTTTTAGGCTTTCCTTCGTTGCTTGTGTTTTCCAGTGACTCACTCTCAAGTTTGTACTTGGGATCAAATAAATAGACTTGTTGAGAGCCATTAGCTAGTTTGATCTCTACTGCTACATCAGGGCGCAATGTAACGCTGGCGCTTTGCAGTTCTCCATCTTTGCCATAGCTTCGTTCAGGAATTAACTTAATTTTTGTCTTGTGTTGCGGGTGAATTAAAACTAATGCTGGTTGTCCATTGGGTAAAATTCTGACGTAGACTCCCGTTTTATCTCTAGCAACTAAACCCTGGGTTTCAACTTTGTATCCTTTGTCTATAGCTACTTCTAGTAGTGTTGCAATTATCCACAAAGTTCCCCAAATTTGGTAAAGTTTGTAGAGATTCTCCAAAGGTGCATCAAGGTCTGAATCATCCAAACGCACAGCAGGACTTCTGATGAATTCCAGATAGCCTTCCAAAGCAGCATGGTAAAGTGGACGGTTTAACAAAACCATCGTAATTTGATTGGGCAAATATTTGGGCTGACTCACCTCATCCAGAAAAGCTGCTTGTTGACGAGCCTTTTTTAATTGGTAAAACAGAGACTTAATCTCTTCCAAAGGCTTACCTTTAGGGTCAGCTTCAACAGCTTGCCGAATTCGTCTAAGTCTCTGATTGACAAGCTCAAAAAATAACCTAACCAACTGGTTCTCATAAACATCAACAGTATGCTCAACTCGGACATCCGGTACGCGAATTGGTCTTCCACTCACATCCAAATTATGCCCTCGAAAAAAAGCTTGAACTAGCCCACCAAGAGGAGGTCTGCGGACTTGATCTTGCCGAACCCAAATTTCATTAGTTTTGAGGATTTGATGAGGATTGCGAGCAAGTTGACTCAAAATCTCACTCAGTCCTGGTCTTTTGCCTGTGCCATTAATAGCCCGACGTAAGCGAACTAATTCCTGAGCTAAAGTAGTTTCGCCTAGTTGTGGTAATTTCAGACCAGCTAAAGCCCCGGTACGCTGTAAGCCTATCACTACTGAGGTTGGCAGACGAGAATCGAGATCCTCTAGCATCTGAGCAAAAGCTTCACGACTAATTTTCTGAGGCCAAACCGCAATTGTGTGTTCCTCAATCTGATTTTGATACTCAAGCCGCAGTCGGTAGTAGCCAGGGTTTGAGCGAGGCCACTCAGCTAATACTCGAAACTTTCCACTCAAATCCATTACCAAGAGTGGGAGTTTTTTATCTTGAAGCCAAAGCCGTGTTTGTTGTAATTTTTCTTGAGGTACATGAACTTCCAACCAAGCAGGTTGCCACTCACTTGGAGCATCTATAATCTCGCCTTCGCGGCTAAGAAAACTCACTTTAGAAGTAGGAGGTAAATCCATGTTGTTCAAATGTTTTTAGCATTTTGCTAGCTTTAGCGTGGCTTAGATTAAATTTATTTTCAGCAATATCGACAAATGCCTTAAGGGCTTCTCCCACCCTATCATCAGCACCTTTTAGTTTGGGCAGAATCTTCTGTAACAACTGTTCGTCTAAAGCTTCTTCCCAAGAAATACCTAAAACTTTAGCTTCATTCACATAGTTATTGATTTCATCTAAAACACGAAAAGCAAATGGGGTTACTAGGTGCAGATTATCCCAAACTTCCATTAAAATTTCACGATACTCAACTTCACCCAAATGCTCAAATAAATCATTCCGGCAAACCTCAAGTTCTATCATTTGCGCTCTATCATAAACTTTGTCAGCAAAATTATGAGTAGTTTCGTCTACATTGACTGTGCCAATAAAGTAAAGGTTAGGTGGTAACAAAACTTGTTTCTCCGATGCAAGTTCAATTTGGGCTAGTCCTTCACGCATCCTAACTTCCATCACTGAGAGAAACTTGGCAAAGTAATACTCTACCCGTGCTAAGTTCATCTCATCCAAGATTAAATGGTAAGGTTTGGGGGTGCGTTTTTCTGTTTGAGCTTGCTCATACTCTTGGGCTGCTTTTTCTAAAAAATGGCTAAACGCAGTGTAATGGTATTCTTTGTCCATTGGATTGAAGTAGCCGAGCAAATCTTCGTTAGTAGTCCAATTAGGAGCCACAGGAACTAAAAGGTATTCAGCCGCTACTACCTCAGCGTAAGCTTTGGTAAGCCAAGTCTTGCCAGTCCCACTAGTTCCTGAAAGAATTACAAATTTTCTCGTCTTAAGAGCTAAGTGGTAGCGTCGCAAGACACTTTCAGAAATACGTAGACCTTTAGAGCGGATATTTTGATTAATCTCTGTAAACAAAGGTTCAGAATAGTCTGGATAAATAGTTTTAAGGATACGCTGCGCTTCTTCGTAATTATCCACGTCTTTTTCCTTGTCAAATAATTCTGTAGCTCTGCATAAATCCTCAAGAGCTTTTTGCTGATTCTTAAGTTTTAAGTAGGTAAGTCCTCGATGGTAATAGGCTAAAGCGAAGTTAGGATTAATATGTAAAGATTGATTATAATCATCAATGGCTTTCTCGTAATTTTCAAGATTATAGTAAATCTGACCTCGCTCATCGTAAATTTCGTAATTTTTAGGTTGAATAAGTAGTAAATAATTATAGTCAGATATAGCGTCGTCAGTATATCCTAATTCAGCTTTTACTTTTCCTCGATATCGATAAGCATCAGCTAAATTGGGAGCTTCTTCTAGAGCTATGTCAAATTGTTTAATAGCATCTTGATAGTTTCCTTCTTGATATTTATTTAATCCTATTCGACAGCAAACTTTACCATATATTATATTAGTTTGATGTAAATATTGTTTAATAGCTGTGATTGGGTCATCATACGTTGCCACCAAAAATAGAGGAAAAATTTCTTCCAATACCTGTTTTATTTCATTAGTTAGCTGTTGATAGTCAAAAGTTAATATATTTTCTAATCGGATAGCTCCATATACTATAATTTTCTTAGTAGCGCTATTTTGTCGAGCTACTATTCTTAACCAGTCACCTAAACGATTAATCCTACTAATCGATTGACTAGACTCAGTAAATAGAGAAAATTTATTTGATAATCGAATATTTTGGAGTAAAATTTCTTTAATTTTTGGTTTATTTTGAATGTTTTTAATAAATTTTTGCCTGTCCTTACTTTTATCAGAAATGTATAGTCCAAAAGAGAAAGATTGTTGTTGGATTTGGATAATAAACTGAGCCTTATTAATTTCAATGTCTGTTTGTTTTAAAAATAATCGATATTCAAAACCGGGAGTATTAAAATTAGGTTTTAAAACAACATTTGTATTGATTAGCTTTCTTATTTCCCCTGATATCTGAGCAATTACAAACTGGTATAGTTGTTCTAATGGCTGCTCAATATAGTTTTTGTAATCTTCTTGGTTTTTTAAATAAAAATCTCTTTTATTTGAATGTTTATTCAATTGTGCAAGAAGGTCAAGACTTTTTAATGAAAATGGGCATTCTGGATTTACAAAAACTTCTGTCATTTGGCCTGATAACGATAACTAAAATTATTATTGTGACATATTACACAAGATCCAACTACTTCACTAGTTTAGAAATACGATCGCACTCTTAACCTCTCTGTGTTCTCTGAGCCTCTGCGGTTCGTTTCTTTGTTAAAATGCGATCACTTTTTCATTCCGCTTCCCCCACTAACCTTTGTAACGCTAATAAACCAGCACTATAAGCAGGTTCATACCTCACAAAAATTACTTTTACCTCAGAAAACTTCTTAACAACTGGTGATATTAAACGATCGCAGTAATGATAAAAGAACGCCAATTTGCGAGTTGAAAGTAACCGGATGCTGCGGCGCTATAGTGTAGAAGCTAATGACAGCAAGCGTAACACGGAGACAAAAAAGTGCAAATCACTAAGCGCAACGTTGAGTTAAGAGTAGATGGCAGCTTAATGCGTGTTTATGTTGCGGCTCCCAAAACAGCAGGAAAATACCCTGGTATTGTCTTCTACAGTGATATTTATCAGTTAGGTGATGCAATGATTCGTCTAGCTAACTACTTAGCAGGATACGGCTATGTAGTAGCAGCGCCAGAAATTTTTCACCGAATTGAGCCAGTTGGTTTAGTAATTGAGCCAGACGATCTGGGACGGATGCGGGGTAATGACGATGCGCGTCGAACCTCGGTAGCTGATTATGATGCCGATTGCCTGGCTGTGATTGAATTTCTGAAAACAGAGAGTGCGGTTTCTCCAAATCAGATAGGCACTCTCGGCTTTTGTATTGGTGGACATTTAGCTTTCCGCGCAGCATTTCAAAGCGAAATTCGGGCTTGTGTTTGCTGTTATCCTACTGGGATTCCCAGTGGTAAACTTGGTAAAGAGGTAGCCGATACAATCCAGAGGGTGAGTGAAATCAAAGGCGAGATGCTAATGGTGTTTGGTACTCTTGACCCTCATATACCAGATAGCGATCGCCAAATCATAATAAAAGCAATTGAGAACGCTAACATACCTCACCAAGTTTTCTTGTATGAAGCAGAACATACATTCATGCGCGACGACGGTTATCGTTATGATTCTAGTGCTACCACCGCAGCTTGGTCTGAAATAATAACTTTTTTAGGGCGCATATTTGCAGATTGAAAACTTATATTATTGCTTTCTTCGCGTCAATTTTGAGTTGTCTGCAACGCTAATAACCCAGCACCATAAGCAGGCTCATACCTCGGAAAAATCACCTTTACATTAGGAAAATTCTTAACAAGAGACGCTGCAAATTTTTCATGGATATTGCATCTACCACGCCACACACTTCCTGTTGTGACGACTTCTAAAACTGAGTCAGCACTAAAAATTGCATGAATTACTGTAGATGTAGCTTTTACTAACTCTTTTACAGCATCCTCAATTATAAGATTCGCTACTATATCACCTGATGCTGCTGCAAAATCTACAACTGGTGCTAAAGCAGCTATCTGTTTAACTCCCCATTCTCGGCGATATACTACTTCTATTAAATCTTCTATACTTTTCAAATCAAGATGTTGTTTGAAACCTTCTAGCAAACTCGTTGATATTTGCCGTCCATCATAATATTTTAATGCTGCGTTCATGCCTGCGATCGCAATTTTATAGGCGCTACCTTCATCTCCTAAAATATACCCCCAGCCGCCGACTCGCTTAGTATGTCCTTCATGATTTCGTCCGAAAACTATCGAACCAGTACCAGCTGCAACCACAATTCCTACAGGCTGACTAATTCCGCCAACTAAAGAAATTAAAGCATCGTTACAAATGACAATATTCGCTGGCTTTAAGACCCAATTAATAGGCAGAGATTTTTTATTCTGCAACTCATCAACTAAACCTTTTACTACTTTTATATCTGCTGCACGACCTACACCAGCTAAACCCAGACATATCGCATCAATCTTCACGGTATTTGTAATTATTGCTGCCTCAACCGCATTATGAATTGCTGATTGAATAGATTGTAAAGTTGCTTCAATACCTATAGTTTGATAATTAGATGGCCCTGCTTCACCACGACCTAGCACTTGACACAAATCACCCATCAAGATACAAACAGTCTTGCTACCACCACCATCTATTCCCAAAACATAACTCATAAACTGTAATAATATTAACTATTTTGACGCTTCGGTTCTTCTTTTAAAGGTATAAAAAATAGAGCAATCATCCCAGGAATAGTTAATAAACAAACCAAGATAAAAAATAATGGATAGCCAAAAGCTTTTTGCAGATAACCGCTAATAAAACCTGGTAGCATCATGCCTAAAGCCATAATGCCAGTGGAGATAGCAAAATGAGAAGTTTTATATTCGCCTTGGCAAATATACATTAAATAAACACTAAAAGCAGTAAAACCAAAACCATACCCAAATTGCTCCAATGAAACCAAGGGATACACTAATGTTAGTGAAGGTTTAGTGTAAGCCATATACACATAAAATATATCAGGTACATTCAAAGCTAAAGCCATAGGAAACAGACACTTTTTTAATCCATATTTAGAAATTAACAAACCTCCTAAAATTCCTCCAAAAATTAGAGATATTACCCCAAATGTTCCGTAGACTAACCCGACATCTGATGTTGATAGTCCTAAACCCCCTACTTCTGGTTTGTCCAATAAAAATAAAGAGGCTATTTTCACAAGCATTGCTTCGCCAAATCTGTATAGTAAAATAAATGCTAAAATGTTTATAATCTTATTCTGAGCAAAATATGAGCTAATGATTGACCAAAACGGTATATTTTCTCTAGTTTGTATTTGTCGTTGATTATCTGATTCGGGTAAGGGTAAAATTAGGCGATGGTAAATAAACAAAATTGCTAAAATTAAAGCTGAGAAGCCAATAGCTATAGTCCAGCTTAAAGGAATATTATTGAGAGATACTTCAAGCTGACCTGCAATGACTACTAATATTCCAGAGCCGAAAATAACAGCAAGTCTGTAAAATAGTGAGCGAATGCCGACAAAAAAGGCTTGTTGTTCTGGAGATAAAGCTATCAGATAAAAGCCATCTGTGGCAATGTCATAAGTTGCAGAAATAAATGCTCCCATTGTTAATGTTGCGAGGGAGATGAAAAAGAAATTTGGCAGTTGTAAGGAGAAGGCTATCAAACCCAAGCAGCAGAACATGGCAAATTGGGTATAAAGTATCCATTTACGTTTGGTAGAGTAAATATCAACAATTGGCCCCCAAAACATTTTGATGACCCAAGGTAGATAGAGAAAACTTGTCCAAAGGGCAATTTGAGTGTTATCTATGCCGAGTTTTTTGTAAAAGATTACGGAAACTGTGTTGATGATAATGTAAGGTATGCCGGAGGTGAAATATAGGGTGGGGATGAAAGTCCAAGGGGAGGCTGTTTGGTGTTTCATGGATTTGGGGGACGAACCGCAAAGGACGCAAAGGGCGCAAAGAAGATTAAGAAGAGAGTATGATGCGTTTGATGCCGTCTTTGAGGAGAGGGACGTTAAAGTTGATGAGAAGGGCTAGAGGATAATGAGTCATTTTAAGGTAGGAGAGGACTTGGGCTTCGTGAATGGGGATTAAGTTTTGGACAGCTTTCAATTCAACAATTAGAGAGTCCCCAACCAAAAAATCTAATTTTCCCTCGCCGACTGGACGACCTTTGTAGTTTACTTTTACTGGATGCTCAAACTTGTGAGGTATCTCGCGCATTAGAAATTCTTCTCTCAACGCCTTGTGATAAACCTCCTCTAAAAACCCTGCTCCTAATACCTGATGTACCTCAATCGCCGCCCCAATCACTCTATAAGCTAACTTTTCTAACTGAACACTTGGTTGCCTCATCTTACCTTCCTCCTCTTCCTTTGCGTACTTTGCGTCCTTTGCGGTTCGTTTCCATATAAACCCTCTCTCCAACCCTGTGGCAAAATTTATTAGAGTCCTTCCTTAGTTTTCCCGCATGACCGCAACCATTCCCAATCTCCCCAGTCTCTACGACCCCTTTTCCACCGAAGCCAAGTGGCAAAAATTCTGGGAAGACAACCAAGTTTACAAAGCTGACCCCAACAAAGGCGGCGAACCCTACTGCATCGTTATTCCCCCCCCAAATGTCACCGGCAGCTTACATATGGGTCACGCCTTTGAAAGTGCCTTAATTGATACCCTCGTGCGCTACCACCGGATGCAGGGACGCAATACCCTATGGCTACCCGGAACTGACCACGCCAGCATCGCTGTGCATAGTATGCTGGAAAAGCAACTCAAAACAGAGGGTAAGACTCGCTACGAGTTGGGGCGCGAACAGTTCCTAGAACGCGCTTGGCAATGGAAAGCGGAGTCTGAGGGAACGATTCTGAATCAGCTACGACGCTTAGGTGTCTCGGTGGACTGGTCACGGGAAAGGTTTACCCTCGATGAAGGTTTATCTAAAGCTGTTGTCGAGGCGTTTACTCGCCTTTACGAGGAAGGCTTAATTTATCGTGGAGAATATTTAGTTAACTGGTGTCCCGCTTCTCAGTCGGCTGTGTCTGATGTAGAGGTGGAAAACCAAGAGGTGAATGGAAATCTCTGGCATTTCCGCTATCCTCTCACCGATGGTTCCGGTTTTGTAGAGGTAGCGACAACTCGACCAGAAACAATGCTGGGCGATACAGCAGTAGCAGTTAATCCCAATGACGATCGCTACAAACATCTCATTGGTAAAACTCTAACTCTGCCCATTCTACAACGAGAAATTCCTATCATTGGCGATGAATTTGTTGACCCGACTTTCGGCACAGGTTGCGTGAAAGTGACTCCTGCCCATGACCTGAACGATTTTGACATGGGTAAGCGTCATAATCTGCCGTTGATCAACATTATGAACAAAGACGGCACTCTCAACGCCAATGCTGGGGAGTTTCAAGGTCAAGACCGCTTTGTTGCTAGAAAAAATGTGGTTTCTCGCCTAGAAGCAGATGGCTTTTTGGTAAAGATAGAAGATTATAAGCATACCGTTCCCTACAGCGATCGCGGTAAAGTACCCATTGAACCCCTCCTCTCAACTCAGTGGTTTGTCAAAATTCGCCCCCTAGCTGACACAACTCTCGAATTTCTCGACCAGCAGACTTCTCCAAGGTTTGTCCCCCAAAGCTGGACAAAGGTCTATCGTGATTGGCTAGTAAAACTCAATGATTGGTGTATATCTCGCCAATTATGGTGGGGACACCGAATTCCGGCTTGGTACGCTATCAGTGAAACCGATGGGCAAATTACTGATAACACGCCGTTTGTGGTGGCGAAATCGGAAACTGAAGCTTGGGAAAAAGCCAAATCACAATTTGGTGAAAATGTCAAGTTAGAACAAGACCCAGATGTGCTAGATACTTGGTTTTCTTCTGGACTGTGGCCGTTTTCGACTTTGGGCTGGCCGGAACAAACTCAAGATTTAGCAACTTACTACCCGACTACTACTTTGGTAACAGGCTTTGACATCATCTTTTTCTGGGTAGCCAGAATGACCATGATGGCTGGGCATTTTACTGGTCAAATGCCTTTCCAAACAGTTTACATCCACGGCTTAGTGCTGGATGAAAAAGGTCAGAAGATGGGAAAGAGCAAAGGTAATGGCATTGATCCGTTGTTATTAATTGACAAATATGGTACTGATGCCTTGCGATATACCCTAATTAGGGAAGTTGCGGGGGCTGGACAAAATATCCGCTTGGAGTACGATCGCAAAAAGGATGAATCAGCATCGGTGGAGGCATCGCGCAACTTTGCAAACAAGTTGTGGAATGCTGCCCGATTTGTGATGATGAATTTGGATGGACAGACGCCGCAACAATTGGGGAACCCAGTTGCTACCGAATTGAGCGATCGCTGGATTATCTCGCGGTATCATCAAGTTATCAAACAAACTACTAATTACATCGATAATTACGGTTTAGGGGAAGCAGCAAAAGGACTCTACGAATTTATCTGGGGTGATTTCTGCGACCAATATATTGAACTGGTGAAATCCAGATTGCAAGCAGATGCCGATCCAGTATCGCGGCGGGTAGCACAGCAAACCCTCGGTTACATATTGGAAGGAATTTTAAAACTGCTTCATCCGTTGATGCCTCATATTACCGAAGAAATTTGGCAAACTCTCACCCAACAACCAGCAGATTCCCCGCAAATTTTACCTTTACAAATCTATCCTCAGATAGACGCGAACCTAATTGATCCAGCTTTAGAAGAACAGTTTGAATTGCTGATTGCTACTATCCGCACAATTCGGAATTTGCGTGCTGAAGCGGATATTAAGCCAGGGGTAAAAGTGACAGCGAATTTGCAAACTGAAAGTGAGAAAGAGCGGGAAATCCTCACTGCTGGTCAGGATTATATTAAAGATTTGGCGAAGGTTGAGACTTTAACCATTACTGACAAACAAGAAAACCAAACTGTTGCTGCTAAAAAACCTCAAAGGGGTTTGAAGACAATTGGCTTAATTATCGTGGCCATTGTCTTTGGTAGAGTGGGTTTAGCTGCGGGGTATGCCATTGATGAAATTCCCATCATCGGAACTTTCTTTGAACTAGTTGGTTTTGGTTACACAGCTTGGTTTGTTAGCCAAAATTTCCTAACTGCTCAAGCGAGACTTAGGTTATGGAGCCGATTTTTTCCGCAGAGAGAACTAGAACAACCGCAAGAACCAGAAAATGCGATCGCAGGTGTAATTGGTACAATACAAGTGCTAATTCCTCTCAGCGGTGTGGTAGATATTGAAGTTGTGCGTGCCAAGCTAGAAAAAAGCTTGAGCAAAGCTGAAGCTGAAGTTCAATCCCTGAGTACCAGATTAAACAATCCTAGTTTTGTAGATAGAGCTAGGGCTGACGTGGTACAGGGAGCGCGGGAAGCCTTAGCAGAAGCACAGAAGCAAGCAGAAATTTTGCGCGTAAGCCTGAAGGCGTTGCCGTAGGCATCGCCTCAAGGGGTTGTCGTAGCGATCGCCTGCGTGGCTTAGGATAACTGTAATGGGTAATGGGAGTGTAAATAATTCCCAATTACCCATTACCAATTAACAAAATATGAATTCTGGCATTTATTTTTTTATTAAATTTTTTTTGAATTTTGAATTTTGAATTTTGAATTGGAGCGAAGCGACCCTCATGCTATATCTAGCCCAGGTGCGTAAAAACGATTTTTTAGACCAGCACCAGTTACGCTTATTGGCGCGTCAAGAAGCTGATAACTTGTGGGCGATAATTCCCGAAGAGGCTGTCATTCTGCTGGGAAAGGGAAAGATCATGAGTGAGAACTTGCTTGTTTTAGTCGAACTTTCTCCTACAGGCGATATTGAAAGACTAGAAGACGCCACCAACTGGGTACTGCATCTAGTACAAAACTACCTTACCATCGGCATTACCCCAGAATTTTTGCAGCATGAGGCCGAGCGAGCAGAACATTGGCGACAATCCCTGACGTTGCAAAACCAAGACTTAGCAAGGCGTTCCTTAGAGTTGGAAGCCAGACGCGAACAAATTCAAGCCTTGGAAGAAAGCCTCAAACGCGAGAAAAATGGTTATTCCCAAGAGGAAAGTTAAAAGTTTGCAGTTATGTTGCACTCAAATGTGTATTTATAAAAGATTACCCAGCAAGAGTTACTCTGTCTCTTACTGGGTAATTTCTCAATGCTTGCTATAGTTAGCTTGCGTTAGGCAATGATAGTAATATTTGCACTACTAAGCGCTACCTGATTGGAGAACTGGGCAATTTGAAGAACTTGTGCAGCCTTACCAGTCCCATCCGCGTCAAAGAAAAGATTACCCGTAGTTTGATCGTACATAAAGCGATCGCTTGCTGTTATCGCAGTGGTACCAAGTCGAAACAGTCCCGAATCGAGCGTAGTATTTTGAGATTGAACCAGTCCGAATTCAGCCTTGGAAATCAAGATAGTATCCTCTCCAAGAGTGAAATCAGCGATCGTATCATACCCTCCAGTACGGGTACCAGTTAGGTTGAAGCTATCTTGCCCAGTTCCACCAGTCAATACATCTCGACCAACTCCACCAGCGATTAGATCGTCACCTGCACTACCAAACAAGGTGTCATTCCCTGAGTTACCAAAGAGGCTATCATTGCCATCTCCTCCTGTTAATGTGTTAGCACCATTATTTCCCATCAGGATGTTATTAAGGCTATTACCAGTACCATTGATTGCCCCGGTTCCAGTCAGAGTCAAATTCTCTAGGTTATTTCCCAACACCCAATTCACCGAAGAATTGACTAAATCTGTACCTGCATCTAAACCTTCAATAATACTATCGTTCAGGTTGTCTACGATGTAAGTATCATTGCCGATTCCACCATCAAGACTGTCAATCCCTGCACCTCCATTCAAGGTGTCATCGCCAGAATCCCCGAACAAGGTGTCATTACCTGAGCTACCAAAGAGGCTATCGTTGCCATCAACTCCATTCAACCTGTTAGCACCACTATTTCCTGCCAGGATGTTATTAAGGCTGTTACCAGTACCATTGATTGCACCACTTCCAGTTAGGGTCAAGTTCTCCAGATTATTTCCCAACACCCAATTCACCGAAGATTTGACTAAATCGATGCCTGCATTAAAGTCTTCAGTAATCGAGTCGTTTACGTTGTCTACAGTGTAAATGTCATTGCCAACTCCACCATTGAGACTATCAGCTCCTAAACCTCCATCCAAGGTGTCATCACCTGCACCGCCCAACAAGGCGTCATTGCCTGCACCACCAATTAGGCTATCATTGCTATCTTCTCCACTCAAGATGTTAGCGCCAGTATTGCCAATCAGGATGTTCTTAAGGCTGTTACCAGTACCATTGATTGCCCCAGTTCCAGTCAGGGTCAAGTTCTCTAGATTATTTCCCAACACCCAACTAACCGAAGACTTAACTAAATCCGTACCTGCATTTAAGCCTTCGATAATAATATCGTTTACGTTGTCTACAGTATAAATGTCATTACCGATTCCACCATCAAGACTATCAGATCCTAAACCGCCATCTAAGGTATCATTGCCTGCACCACCCGACAAGGTGTCGTTGTTGGAATCACCAAAGAGGTTATCATTGCCACCTTCTCCGCTCAAACTGTTCGCGCCAGTATTTCCAATCAGGATGTTATTAAGGCTGTTACCAATACCATTAATTGCTCCAGTTCCAGTCAGGGTTAAGTTTTCCAGGTTATTTCCTAACACCCAACTCACTGAAGACTTGACTAAATCTGTGCCTGCATTGGCGGATTCAACAATAGTGTCACCAAGGCTGTCCACAATATAAGTGTCATTGCCTTTGCCACCGATGAGACTATCATCTCCTGCACCACCATCTAAGGAATCATTTCCATCAGCGCCATCAAGAGTGTCATTATCACCTAGTCCTTGGAGCGTGTCATTGCCCTGCAATCCTGAGATGATATCAATATTGACTGTACCATTTAGGTTGTCCGCACTTAAGGTACCATTAATCACATTGTACTGATTAATAGTCAAGTTGACGGTAGCAGTACTATTGCCTCCGTGCCCATCACTTATAGTGTAAGTGAAGCCATCGAAGCCATAATAGTTTTGGGCAGGGGTATAAGTGTAGGTACCGTCGTTGTTGTTAACTAAGCTTCCTTGGCTAGGTTGGGTGAAGCCAGTAATACTCAAAACATCACTAACATCGACATCTTTATCATTGCTTAACAGAGTAGTAGCACTAATAATAACGGGTATGTTTCTTTTTGTGGTGATGCTATCGTTAACAGCAACAGGCGCATCATTCACCGCCGTAATATTAATATCGCGAGTAATGGCAGTACTATTAGCAGCCCCATCATTAACTATAAAGCTGATGGTACGAGGTGTAAGACTGGGGTTATCACTGTTGTTGGTATAAGTAATAGAACGTAGTGCGGTTTGATAGTTAGCAACAGTAGAACTGCCAGTTAAGGTTAAGACACCTGTGGTGCTGTTGTAGCTGCCCGCAATCCCATTTTGATTGGTGAAGCCGAGGGTATCTTGAGCAGAAATAAAGCCACTGCTAATTCTGACAGTAGCACTAGCTAGGTTAGCAGAGTCTACATCGCTGACGGTGATGCCTGAATCGATGGCTGTAGTAGCGTTCTCTGTGTATGCCGAAGCAGAGTTGGTGGCAGTAGCAACGGGCGCATTATTCACCGCTGTAATATTAATATTGCGGGTAACGACGGTACTATTACTAGCCCCATCATTGACCACAAAGCTGACGGTACGAGGTGTAGTACTGGGGTTGTCGCTGCTGTTGGTATAAGTAACAGAACGCAGCACGGTTTGATAATTAGCAACGCTGGCACTACCAGTTAAGGTTAAAACACCTGTGTTGCTGTTGTAGTTGCCCGTAATCCCATTCTGGCTGGTGAAGGCGAGGGTGTCTTGAGCAGAACCACCGGTAATGCTGACAGTAGCACTGGAGAGGTTATCAGAGTCTACATCGCTGACCGTGATACCTGAGTCGATGATTGTAGTAGCATTCTCGGTGTATGCCAGGGCAGAGTTGGTGGCAGTAGCAACAGGTGCATCATTTACAGCCGTAATATTAACATTGCGGCTAACGGCAATACTATTAGCAGCCCCATCATTAACTATAAAGCTGATGGTACGAGGTGTAAGACTGGGGTTATCACTGTTGTTGGTATAAGTAATAGAACGTAGTGCGGTTTGATAGTTAGCAACAGTAGAACTACCAGTTAAGATTAAAACACCTGTGCTGCTGTTGTAGCTGCCCGTAATCCCATTTTGGTTAGTGAAAGCGAGGATATCTTGAGCAGTATTGAAACCACTGGTAATGCTGACGGTGGCACTAGCTAGGTTAGGAGAGTCGACATCACTAACAATGATGCCTAAGTCGATGGCTGTAGTGGCATTCTCAGTGTATACCAGGGCAGAGTTGGTGGCAGAGGTGATTGTTGGAGGAACCCCACTTTTGTATAGTTGGGCATATATGCCCCCATTAAGATTTATTTCCTCACCCTGCGGTACTTGCTTATCTTGACCATAACTAGTCCAGGAAATGACAAAGTCCCCTTTTCCATCCATCGCTAATGTGGGGGCACTTTGGTCGTTAGCGGTCTCGGTATTGACCTGAAACTCGCCCCCTTGAGCCACCCCAGTACTGCTGTAGCGTTGGGCATATATCCCATAGCCAGACCCGTCTTGAAGATTGCTTTGCCAGGAAATGACAAAGTTCCCCGTTGCATCCATCGCTACTTTGGGGTTAGTTTGGTCGTTAGCGGTCTCGGTATTGACCCGAAATTCGACTCCTTGAGTCACCCCAGTACTGCTGTAACGTTGGGCATATATCCCATAGCCAGACTCATCCTGGTTCTCGCTTTGCCAGGCAATGACAAAGTTCCCCATTGCATCCATTGCTACTGTGGGGTTAATTTGACTCTTAATGATGGTAGTATTGACCTTAAATTCGCCATTTTCAGCCACCCCAGTACTGCTGTAGCGTTGGGCATATATCCCATTGTCAGACCCATCTTGAAGATTGCTAGTCCAGGAAATGACAAAGCCCCCTCCTGCATTCATCGCTAATGTGGGGTTATATTGCTCGGCGGCGGTGTTGGTATTGACCTTAAATTCGCCATTTTCAGCCACCCCATTGTTGTTGTAGAGTCGGGCATATATCTCATAGCTAGACCCGTCCAGATCAAACTTAGTCCAGGAAATGGCAAAGGCCCCATTTTCATTCATCACTACTGTGGGGTTCAATAGAATGCTGTTGACGTCGGTATTGACCTTAAATTCGGCAAATTCACCCCCTTGAGGCATCCCAGTATTGTCGTAGCGTTTGGCATATATTCCAGTGCTAGACCCATACTCATCAAAATTAGTCCAGGAAATGATAAAGTTCCCATTTGCATCCATCGCTACTGTGGGGATACTTAGGTCGCTGGTGGTGATGGTATTGACCTTAAATTCATTCCCTTGAGGTTCCCCATCCTTGTCGTATCGTTGGGCATATATCCCACCAAACCCGTTTTCATCAAAACTAGTCCAGGAAATGACAAAGTTTCCATTTTTATCTATCGCTACTGTGGAGTTAGATTGATTACCGATGACACCAGTATTTACTTGAAATTCAGTCATAAAAAACCTCTAAAAAACTAAAAATTTGATTTCAAAAATTACGCTCTGATTAGACAGACAGACTCCTTAGTCATTAGGAATTACCGCACTTGGTCGCAGACAGTAGTTGAAATTTGGTGCAGTAAATGCTTGGCGGATTTCTTTCCGTTCTTGATTGAAAACCATCGGACGCTGTACACCAGCAAGAAACTGCACATTATAAAGTTCTTGACAGCCTGTGGTGAACTTCAGCATCCCTACCTGTTCCCCATTCCAGCCTACTAGTGCTAGTTTTCCGGCTTGGTAGGTGGTGATGGCAACTGAGCCTCCGGCTTGACTCAGCCAGGAGATAAATCCCTGATCGGCATCACATTGAATTAAGTTATTTTCTTCTGGGGCAGTAGTGGGAAAAGTGGACAACATAAATCAGTTGAATTAAATTTCAAATTTTGTTGAGGAACTTTAGACTTAGTTAAATACAAAATATACTCAGTTCAGTGGCTCCAGCCCTTAAAATTGAGATGTAAATCACCAACTACGAACCCCGAAAATTACTGGCACAAAACACTAGTACTGCATGGCGTAAATCCAGCTATCACCTCAATTAAGCAGACAAGTTGCTCAGAGCAACTGATTAAAGGTGAACAAATTTATGCCAAAGTGTACTAGTGATTGATGTCATTAGTTTTGATGAAATGAGTTGTGAAAGTTTGTAGTCAGGGCTAAAAACCTTGAAATTGACTGATAAATCGTTCACTACGAAACTCTCAGAATTAATCACACAGACCACTAAGCGTGCCATCATTGTCAATAAACAAGTCTGTACCAGAAACAGCACTTAAAGGAATCGCCCCCAGAAAATAGGTCGCGCCGCCATAAAACTGTACTGGATTTAACTTTGCAGATATTTTGAACTTAGTTTTTTATAATGTCTTAGCAGTAAATCTTGTTTGGTAATCTACTGTTATAATAAAGACTATTCTATTTAAAAATAAACTGTATATATACTGAATGTAAAAATTAGTTAAAACTTTAATAATTTGAAAACTCGATTGACAAGTTTTGTTACTATAACGGCAAATTGCGTTGTTAGGGTAGAGAAAATGCGTAGGTGTAGCCTGTCGTATACATCGCTATGCTTTGTATTAAATATTTAGCCTAAATACGTATAATTATGCGATTTTTCACTCGAAATCAGTAGAAGTAAAAGTAGTAAGGTTGACATAGGATGCCTTGCAATTGCTGAAATTCCTGCTAAAAAAGGATTATAAAAATAAAATTACTATTTGACCCACAATTACCTAAAAAGCTTTTTTGGTGTGCCATTTAAAATTTACGACGAAAGTAGGATGAGACAACAAGAGTGTGGTGTGACAGTATGGTTCACTGGTCTGAGTGGTGCAGGTAAAACTACTATCTGTCAATTCGTGGAGAAGGAACTGCGGATACAGGGATACAGAGTTGAAGTTCTGGATGGTGATGCAGTACGTCAAAACCTATGTAAAGGATTGGGTTTCAGCAAAGAGGATCGAGAGGAGAATATTCGGCGGATTGGCTTTGTAGCTCACCTTCTTGCAAGAAATAATGTAATTGTATTGGTTTCGGCAATTTCACCGTACCGCAAAATTCGAGAAGAAGTGCGCCAAAGTATTCGATTTTTCATTGAAGTTTACGTCAACGCATCATTAGAAGTTTGTGAACAACGAGACGTAAAAGGGTTATATAAAAAAGCAAGAGCAGGGGAAATTAAGCACTTCACTGGTATTGATGATCCTTATGAAATACCACTCTGCCCTGAAGTCGAGTGCAAAACTAACCAGGAAAGCGTTGCTCAAAGTGCAACTAAGGTCTTAGAAAAGCTAGAAGAGTTGGGTTATATAGTTGCTAGAATGAATGATTTATGAGTTAAAAACTTTATTTAACTCATAATTTTTACTAAGATGCCAATAATTGCCGAATTAACCTGGCTACAGCTTTCTGCGTGAAGCGGTTGGCTATTTGTTGACCTAAACGTTGTACATCTGAATTTACCAATAACTGGGCAATTTGGGATGTAATTTGCACTGGATCAAAGCCTCTTGTTTCTTGGAGAATACCTAATATACGTTTGATATGCTCTAAGGTTTGTTGTTGTTCAACCGTGGCCGCTGGAGTTTTATTCACTGCTGTCAATCCTACGCGTTCTCGCAACAAGGAGGTAAAGTTATGCAAAACATTTTTACCTAAAGCATCGAGTCCGTTAACAGATTCATCTACTAGCTTGTCACGAATAAAAGCACCGCGTTCAGATGACAGAAATTCTATGCCTTGATTCAGCACTAAATTAAAGTCATAGTCTTGACTATTACGCGCATTTTTTAACAAGTTTTCTAAGCGATTCCAGCGAAATCTACCATCTTTAAATAACAAATCTTGCAATGATGCTCTTAATTGCGGTGCTGGATCTGTTAACAGGCGTTTGGAAACGTAGGGATAAGCTTCGCTGAGAACTTTAAAGTTGGGATCTATATATATTGCAATACCTTCTAGCGTCACCAGGGAGCGAATAATTAAGGCGTAGTAGGGCGGTACGCGGAAAGGATACTCATACATCAAAGCTGATAGTTCATCGGTGATGCTTTTAATATTAAGATCGGCAACACTGGCTCCTTCGGCATCAGCAAAGACTCTCGCAAAGGCTGGGATAATTGGTGTTAAATCGGTTTCTGGTGATAAGAAATCTAATTTAACGTAGTCTTTTGCTAATCCTTCAAAGTCGCGGTTGACAACGTGGACGATCGCTTCAATCAAACCATAACGCTGTGGTGGCTTAATCTCGCTCATCATCCCAAAGTCGAGATAAGCTAATTTGCCATCGGTTGTTGCTAACAAATTACCAGGATGAGGATCTGCATGGAAAAATCCATGTTCTAGCAGCTGGCGCAGGGAACACTGCACACCCACTTCAATTAGATAACGAGCATCTATACCTTGGGCGCTAATTTCTTCTGTCTGGGTTAATTTGGTGCCGTTAATCCACTCCATCGTCAAGACGCGACGATTGGTATATTCCCAGTAAATTTTTGGTACGTATATGTCTTTTATATGACCGTATAACTCGAAAAATCGCTCGGCATTTTCACCTTCGTGGATGTAGTCCATCTCTTCAAAGATGCGATCGCCTAATTCATCGAGAATCCCAACTAAGTCACTTCTTACCCGTTTAACCTTTTTCTGCACCCAAGCGGCGAGGTTACGCAAGATATACAAGTCAATGGTGATTCCCTCTCTTAAGTCGGGGCGTTGAACTTTAACAGCGACTTCTTCACCTGTTTTTAGCTTACCTTTATATACTTGCCCCAATGAAGCCGCAGCAATTGGCTGGGCCGATAGTTCGGCGTAAACCTCTTCTGGAGGTGCGCCTAATTCTTCTTTGATAAACTGGTAAGCAATTTCGTTGGGGAAAGGCGGTAATTGGTCTTGTAGTTTAGTTAATTCTTCTAAATATACGGGAGGAACTAGATCCGGTCTGGTGGATAAGGCTTGGCCAATTTTGATGTAAGCAGGCCCTAATTGGGTCAGCAATACTCGTAGCTGAGTGGCTCGGCGGCGGTCATTTTTGACGACAATTCCCCGTTTACTATCCGACCACAATCCCAAAGCAAAGGATAGAGTCGGCCCCAATACGGCAAAAATCCGCCGTAAAACTTGCACTTTTTTATTTTGGTAATGCGCCGCTATGCCTACGGGATCGTAAAGCGTCTCAGGTTGGGCTGTTGTCCTCACCTTTTGGGCTGCTAAGAGTCTTGGTGAGCGTACAACTAAACTTGATGTACCATCTTCTGGCACTACATCGATAACATCCAGTTCGTCGCTTCGGCGATTTGTGCCGTTGCGACTGTCCTCCTGAATCGGTCGGGAACTAGGGGGAAGTGTCTTAACAATCATGAAGAAGGCCACCAGTCAGAACGATCACATTAAGTATTGTAACAATATCTTTAGAAAGTGGGAATTGGGAATGGGGCATTGGGTATTTTTTCCCTCCCTCTGCTCTCCTTACTCCCTAGTACTAATAGGTCTGCTACACTTAAACGGGCATACTAGTTCAATAGTAGTAGGTATTGCTAGTTGCTGAAAGATCATACTTATTGTCTTGTAAGTTAGAAGTATCCGGCATCTGCCCTCATGGAGAATTTGGCTTGATGTTGCTTTGCCTGAGAATTGAAAACTTTGCCCTAATTGACCAACTGGAATTAGAATTTGGCGCGGGACTAAATGTGTTAACAGGTGAAACCGGCGCTGGAAAATCGATTATCTTGGATGCCATTGATGCCGCTTTGGGCGGTAAAGTCTCTAGTCGAGTCATTCGCACGGGGACAAGTCGGGCGATGGTTGAAGCTACTTTTACCTCAAACGCCCCCCTAGCGGCTTGGTTGACTGAACAAGAAATAGATTTGCTTGATGAAAATTCTGTAGTCATTAGCCGAGAAATCACAGCCACTGCGAGTAATGTCCGTAGTCGATCGCGGGTGAATGGTGTGTTAGTAAATCGGCAGATTATGGGAGGAATGCGCGATCGCTTGGTGGAAATCACCGCCCAAGGTCAAACGGTGCAAGTGGGACAATCTGCACAAGTCCGAGACTGGTTAGATTTGTATGGCGGCGACTCTCTGATGCAGCAACGTCATAAAGTCGCTACGAGCTTTAGTAGTTACCAACAGGCGCATTTAGCTCTAGAAAAACGCCGGACATCAGAACGGGAACGGTTGCAACAACTAGATTTGCTCACTTATCAAGTGCAGGAATTGGGAGCAGCCAATCTCAGCGAACCTAATGAATTGGAACAGTTGGGACAAGAACGGGAACGCCTGAATCATGTCGTCGATTTGCAACAAATGAGTTACAAAGTTTATCAGGCTTTGTATCAAAACGATCATGAAACTCCCGCCGCAGGTGATTTATTGGGAGACAGTGAGGCGACATTAAATGACATGGTGGAATACGATACCCAACTACAACCCCTATTAGAATTGGTCAGGGACGCGCAAGCTGCGGTAATGGAAGTGGGAAGGCAGATTAATGCTTATGGAGACGGTTTGGAAGCCGATCCGCAGCGATTGGAAGAGGTGGAAGAACGAATTCAGGAATTAAAGCAAATTTGCCGGAAGTATGGGCCGACACTTACAGAAGCGATCGCTTATTACCAACGTATCCAAGCAGAATTAGCCCAACTTAACGACAGCGAACAATCTATCGAAAGTCTGGAACAGCAAGAAAAGGCGTGTTTTGAGAAACTTACCCAAGCAAGTAATCAGTTAACTCAATTGCGGAGTAAGGCGGCGGCTAATTTAGAATCACGTTTGATAGCTGAACTCAAGCCCCTAGCGATGGAAAAGGTGAAGTTTCTGGTTGAAATATTACCAGCTTTCCCAACTGCGATGGGAGCAGATAAAATTACTTTTACATTTAGTTCCAATCCCGGAGAACCACTGCAACCTTTAACAGAAGTTGCCTCTGGTGGTGAAATTAGCCGTTTTTTACTGGCTTTAAAAGCTTGTTTTTCTCAGGTTGACGTAGCTGGGACAATGGTATTTGATGAAATTGATGTCGGGGTTTCGGGAAGAGTCGCCCAAGCGATCGCGGAAAAATTATACCAGCTAAGTCAACGCAACCAAGTATTATGTGTTACCCATCAACCTTTAGTTGCGGCAATGGCCGATCGGCATTTTCGCGTAGATAAGCAAACTATTAATCAAGGCAAAGGTAAAAAAGCCAACAATGACAATGCCGAACAGCGTACTGTTGTTAGAGTTACTACCTTGGATAATTTAAACACCCGTCGGGAAGAACTAGCGCAGTTGGCTGGTGGTAAATCTGCAAGTGACGCGATCGCTTTTGCAGAGTCTCTATTATTACAAGCTGCTAACCACCGTCGCGGGAAGCATACTTGACCAAATAATTACGAATTACGAATTACGAATTACGAATTACGAATTACGAATTACGAATTACGAATTACGAATTACGAATTACGAATTACGAATTATAAATTTAGGCTGCCAATTCTGAAAGGCGTAAACCAGCGATATTCTCGCAGGAAAAAGTCTCTTTACCCATACATCGCCGACAGATTAGCTCTATAATTTGCCCTGCCCAGTTGCGAAAAAACCATTGGCATAAGGAACCATCCTCTTGAGGAGTCATAGACAGAGGAATAAAGCCTTTCTTCTTCCATACTTCTGCTGCTGTATAGATATCATCAACAATAATGGCAACGTGATGGACAGTATTAAAACCTTGCTCTTGGAATAAGCTAGCAATCTGTTCATCTGGCGCGTTAGGCGCAAGCAGTACCAAAATCATACCTGATGGCATTAAGGCTGAAAGAAAGTACATACTAGCATCTTCGGGTAATAAGCTTTGCTCTGGACAAAAATCATCGGGCCATTTTCCTGGCCCTTCCGTGATTTTGGCATCATAGTTGACCAGAGTTTTAGCGTAGTCTGTGAGAGTTTCTGAATCAGGAAACAACAGTACATAGTGATCTACGACAACTAGTTCACCAAATAGATGTATGCAAAAAGATGAGTTTAAGAATTCTGGAGTCTTGCACTCTTGTTTATACAAGAGCAATCCGTCAGTTTCTACAAAAGGTGACTCCTTATTCATCGAAGTCTCCTAAGTTAAAAGACTTTACAGCGTCTACCGCAAGGTTATTGCTCATAATGCTCACCGATCCAAACGATCTAGTATTCAATATTGTGGATTAGAAACAAGGTTGATATCTACCATCATAACCAAGATTGTTTTGAGCTAATCTCAAGCACCAGCGATCGCAAGCAGCTAACGACTGTCAAAAAATTAAAAATTAAGCTTCTAGTAATGACTCACCAAGATAACCTCCAACAGCTTTAACACCAGGTAAAGCGAAGAAATATCCACCACCTATGGGGCGAATATACTCCTCCAAAGGTTCTCCTTTCAAGCGATTTTGCACTGTCACAAACCCCTTTTCTAAATCAGCTTGAAAACAGACAAACAACAAACCCATATCTAAGTGTCCAGCTTTATCAAACCCGCGTGAATAGTTGAAACCACGCCGCAGAATCAAACCCAACTCTGATTTGCGGGGATTAGCAAGGCGGATATGAGCATCTAGGGGGATTTGTTGACCCTTGGGGTCTTGAGCATAATTGGGAATATCTTTCTCGTGGTTCATCCCCAAAGGTGCGCCAGAATCTTTATTGCGCCCAATAATTGTCTGTTGCTCCTGTAGTGGTGTACGATCCCAGCGTTCGACTAAGTTGCGGATCACTCGTACCACTTGATAGCTTCCTCCTACTGTCCAAGCTGGTTCACCACTGTTTGGTTGTACCCAGACAAGCCGGTTCATCAATTTGTCGTCACTAGCATTGAGATTTGCCGTTCCATCTTTAAAACCAAGCAGGTTACGCACCGTAGATTTGCCTTGTTTTTTGTGGGTATTCGGTGGCAGAAACCCCGCTATTTGCCAACGCAAAGTTATCAAGTCTGGCAAGTTCTTAATGATGTCGCGTAAAGCGTGGAGATTCGATTCCTCAGTATTTGCACAGAATTGCAACAGTATATCTCCATGACATAAATCTGGGTCAAGCTGGTCATTAGGAAAATTGGCCATAGTATCTAACCGCTTGGGTTTCAAGTTGCCGAGTCCAAAGCGGTTATCGAACAGCGAGTCACCCACTGCTAGGGTGATGGTGAGGTTATTGGGAACCACTACAGGCCCAAGAATCCCCGAATCATTGGGTGGAAATTTGGGGTCGCGCGACTTGGGTGTTCCCCCTGCCATGAGAAACTGGATGCGCTCAGTTAAAGTTTTGAACAACCGCACTAAATCTGCTTTATTGGCAGCACTTGTATCAAATGCGACCATCAAACCCGAAGCAGGAGTAGGGGTAAGAATACCTGCTTGGTGAATCCCAAAAAATGGCACAGTCTCTTCAGATGGGTCAAGAAGCGATCCCAGAAGAGTACGATAACCCAAAGTAGTCAAAGCTGCTATTCCACCTGCTGCTGCCATACCGATTAACAAGTCACGACGGCCTAGCTTGGGAGTAATGCGTAAACTTGGTTGCTTTGTGATAGACATAATTTACTCCTCTAGGAATCCTGCATAAATTAGTTAACGCCCAGAGTGCCGCGCAACTGAGATAAATCTTCAGAAAGAGCAGCGATCGCTGTTTTCATGTCTTTCTTGTCTGCTTCACTCACTTTGTCGTAGGTAGCAAAACCACCATCAGGGGTTTTGTATTTAGCAAGTTTTTGGTTAACTTTGGTAAAATTTGTATCCACACGTGTCAGTAGTTCTGGGTTGGCTTTTTGGATGACGGGGCGCAATAACTCCACAATCTTTTGAGAACCCTCTACATTAGCGCTGAAGTCCCAGAGGTCAGTATGGCTATAACGGTCTTCTTCCCCAGAAATTTTGGTAGCAGCCACTTCTTCAATCAAGCCAGCAGCACCGCCAACCATATTTTTCGGTTCAATGGTCAAGGAGGCAATGCGCTTTTGTAACTCTAGTCCATCTTTCTGTAGCTTTTCGGCAAAAGGTTTCATACCTTTTGTGGTTTTATCTTGGAATAAAGCTTTCTCTATGCGATGGTATCCAGTGAATTGTGAGTCAGCTTCTTTTTTGGCAAAGTCATCAGCACGAGAATCCATCGTTTTATCGAGGTCGGAGAACAATTCAGCTATTGGTTCTGCGCGTTCCCAGTGAACATGGGTAGAGGCATAGAGTTTCTGAGACTTGGCAAGGTCGCCAGCAATCACGGCATCTGTGAAGGTCTTGTTGTCTGCCACCAGTTGGTCAACTTCTTTGGTGACGTAGACTTTATACTCTGCGATCGCACCTACTAATTTACCCTGATCTACAGTCCCTTTGGCTTGAGAATCTCCAACTCCTGCCTTCACTGTGAGTTTCCCCTTGGGATTGCTGCGTAAACCGCAAGCCATATCATACTCACCCGGTTCTAGATTGGTTTTCAGTTTTTGAACGAAGCCAGGAGCAATATTTTCCCGTTCTTCTATGACTTTCACCCCAGACAAAATTTCCCACTCTAAAGGTTGGCTGCTTTTATTGGTAATTACAAAACTGTTTTGCCCAGATGTCAGTGTCAGCTGATTAGGTTCGCAACCTTTATCTGTCACAGTCAAAGCAGTTTCCGCAGAATTGCTGCTAGAAGTATCACTGGCTACTTTAGCTTCTGGAGAATTACTCCCAGAAGTATCGCTTGATTTGTTGGATTCACAGGCAGCGACTGTCAAGGCAATCAGACAGATAATTGTTGAGTGCTTTAAAAAATTTTTCATGGTTATATTGTCCTAAAAATTATTGAAGTTACTAGGAATGCCTAGCTGTATTCTTCTGTCCAGCGTTCTCTCCCAAGAAGAACAACAACATGGTAGGAATTAGATAGCCGAAATAGGCGATCGCCTCGCTAATGGTGGGAGCATCGTTATATCCAAAAAATCCCACCAAAAGTGAACCTAGAAACCCGTTATTGGGAAGTACTCCGCTAGCATCGAATACTACTGTTTGCAGTAAATTCCACACTCCGGCTTCATGGAAAGCTCTCACGCCACTTGCTAACAGTCCAGCAGCAACCAGGATAATGAAGGCTCCTGTCCATTTAAAAAATCGCCTTAGATTGATGCGGATACCACCTTGATAAATGCCTATACCGACGGCTACTGCGGCTGCATATCCAAACAATGCTCCCACGGGAGCTTGAATTCCCAAATTTTGCTGAAATGTTGCCAGGAGAAACACTACTGTTTCCAAACCTTCCCGCAGGACGGCAAAGAATGCCATCCCCACCAGCGCTAGTCCCCATTTATCCCCCGACTGAATAGCAGTTTCAATTTGAGACTGTAATTCGCCTTTAAGAGAACGAGCAGCACGGCGCATCCAGAAAACCATCCAGGTGAGAACCCCAACTGCAACGATGGAAATTATAGCTGCAAATAATTCCTGTTCTTGTTGCGGAAAATCCTGACTGGTTATTTGCAAAATCATTGCAGCAACTAGACAAAAAAAGGTTGCTAGCGCAATGCCAACCCACACTGACTTCATCAAATAGGTACGCCCAGTTTGCTTGAGATAACTGGCAATGATACCCACGACAAGTGCAGCTTCAACGCCCTCTCGGAACATGATCAAGAAGGGAAAAAGCATGGATAACCTTATTAATTATAATTACTATCAAATCATCATGAGAATAATAACTTACTTGAGAACATTTGTATATAATTGCGAGTTAAAAAATCTCTAAAATCCTAGAAGCATAAATTTTTCGGGGAATTGACAATTGCAGACTGGAAATTATATCAACCAATCAAAGAACTCCTACAACACATTGCTAGGAGTTCTTTCTGGCCTATTCTGTCGTCAGCCAGAATCTTCCATATCCCAATCGACAGCTTAATATCTGTGCGATCGCCTGGATGCAACTTTTGAAGTTGATCTTGGGTAATAATTGTGGTCATTGTGTAAATTATTGAACCGCCTTCTATAAGAGACACTACGTATAGCTTGCTTCTGCGTAGGAGTATGCAGTTCGTTTAATTAGGAAAATTATCTAAAGATTTGACACAAGCATCTAAAGATTTTTCATTGTAAAAATAAGTTAGCTTTTATATATTTATCTGCATAAATAGCGTTAATTACAGGTTTTTTTGACCAGTAAATTTCATGAAAATACTCTGTGATTTAGTCCAAAACACTCAAGATTAGCAATAAAAAAACAATAATAAATTTACGAAGGAAGCTTCATTGTGCCTTCTTGGAATTTCTTGATTAAGCAAAATTTATGTCCTAATAGAAGGATTAACTGTAATGGCATTTGATGCAAGTTCTTTTTTTGGTAACGCCTCTGATAGCCTTCATCCTGGCAACCTCAGCGATCCGTTCGCACCTGGAGGCGCGTTTGGCATACCAACGGCTGACACATTCGACTTTGCCAAGTATGGAATTCCAACTGATGGTAACTTTAATTTGGGTAGCTCTGGCATACCAACGGCTGGCAGCTTCGACTTTGCTAAATATGGAATTCCAACTGATGGCAGCTTTGACTTTGCTAAGTATGGAATTCTAACGTCTGGCAGTATACCAAATTTTGGTGCTAGTGGTGGCAGTTTCCCAATTGCTTAGTGCCAATTACATAAATTTAAGGGCGAATTGAAGTTAGACATCATCTTAAAACTCTAGATTTGTCTATCTTCTAATTACGCGATGTACTACTTTTGCTAAACAAAAATCCTACCCCAGCAAGAAATAAGAATCACTATCTTGTAGCTTTTGCATAGGGTGGGATTTTTGTTATTTATGGAAGACTCAGTAGTGGCTATCACTTCATCATCTGATACTCACATTTTCATTTATTTATACTCCTGCAAAGCCCCTAACTTCCGAATTCCTGGCCAAATCATGGCTGTAGCAATCACTACTACAATTGTGCCGATTCCACCACCCACAACAGAAATCACTGGGCCAAATAAAGCCGCAGTTAAGCCGGACTCAAAGCCACCCAATTCATTGGAGGCACTAATAAACACGCTATTGATAGCAGCAACCCGACCACGTAAATGATCCGGTGTTCTGATTTGAACTAATGTATGGCGAATCACAACGCTAATACTATCTAGTGCGCCACCAAGAATCAGCATCAACATAGATAGCCAAAAGGAACGAGAAAGTCCAAAGATAATTGTGACAACCCCAAAGCCAACCACTGACCACAATAAGGCTGGGCCTGCTTTGCGTAATGGTGGTAAATACGCCAGGGTAATAGCCATAGTCAAAGCACCGATGGAGTGAGCTGCTTGTAGATATCCCAACTCCACTGGCCCCACGTGTAAAATATCTTTGGCAAAGATGGGTAACAATGCGATCGCACCACCCAACAATACAGCAAACATATCCAATGTAATCGCTGCTAAAATCAACTGATTCTGCCAAACAAATTTAGCACCGGCTGCAAGTGCTTTGAGTGAAATTGGCTCAGTTTTACGGATGACTTTTTGCTCTTTGATCGCCAGCGTTAAAATAAAACACAGCAACGCGGCGATCGCTGCTAATACATAAACTCCTGTAGCACTTCCCAACAGCGCAATCCCGAATCCTCCGAAGGCTGGGCCGATAACTGAGGCTAACTGAAAGCTACTACTATTCCAAGTAGCTGCATTGGTGAAAGCAGTGACAGGTATTAATTGCCACATCAGAGCATCACTGGCAGGTTTGAGAAATGCCCTAGCGACACCTGTTAATACTAAGCAAGCGTAAATTAGAAAAATTGCACCCTGAGTATAGGAAAGTATACCCAAAGCTAGAGAGCAGAGGGCTAGCAATATTACTGAGAGTAACATGGTGAGTTTGCGATCGCGGCGATCGGCAACATCTCCGGCAATTAAGGTGAGAATAATCATCGGTAGGACTTGCGCCAGTCCTACACCACCTAAAGCGATCGCTGAGTTAGTCCGCTCATAGAGTTCCCAGCCAATCGCTACAGTTTGCATTTGCGACCCGATGAACAGCACCAGCCGTCCGATGGTAAATAGCCGATAGTCTCGAAACTTAAAGGCTGCAAAGGGATCGTGTTGTGCAACCTCAAAGTTATGGGGCTTTGAGTTCTGTTTTCTCGAAGACATTTTTTAGTAGAGTTAAGCCTTCTTCAATGTTGGAAATTTGGTCTTCTGAAAGACCTTTTAGCAAATCGGTAATATGAGCGCGAGTTTGATCTTGGGATTGCTTGAGATGATGTTTTCCATCTTCAGTTAAATTGAGCAGCACCCGCCGCCGCTCTTGAGGATGAGCAATCCGTTTCACGAAGTCGCGTTGTACCAAGCGTTCTATGGTTGCTGATGCCGTGGCAGAGGTGACACCTAAATGCTCTGCTAAGTCAGATAATGAAGCGCCAGGATTGCGGTTGATAAATGCTAGCGATCGCAATTGAGGTATAGATAAAAAAGCGGCACTATGGGCACGCATATCCGCTCGGATAAACCGCATCACTAATGGAACTGTCTCCATTACTCTAGCGGCACATTCTTCGGAAGTTGCACCTTGATTAGGTTTATCCAAGGTCATGGGCTTGTTATTCTCCTAGTTACATGGCCACCCGTGGATAAAGTTTTCCACCAAGGATGGCCAAAATTATTAATGTGAATAAGAGAATTGTACAATCCAGACCAAAGCCATAGATGCTAGTGCCATTCAACAGCATAGTGCTACGTAACCCGTCAACCAGATAAGTCAACGGATTTAAATGGGAAATGAACTTTAACCAACTGGGCATCAAAGAAATTGGATAGATGGCATTGCTAGCAAAAAATAACGGCATGGTTAACAATTGTCCAATACCCGTCATCCTTTCTCGGCTTTTCACCAAACAGCCAATAATTAATGAGAAAATACAAAAGGAACCCGCCCCTACTATGACCAGGAATAGTACTTGGAGAATAGCTAGGGGATGAAGATTTAGTTTGACACCTAATAAAAATGCTAATCCGTAAATGAATACTACCTGAGATAAGCACCTCACCCCACACGCCAGGGCTTTGCCCAACACCATCGCCACGCGAGGCGTAGGACTAGCTAAAAATTTATGGACAATGCCTAAATCTCGCTCCCAGATTAGCGTCATTCCACCACTAAAAATTGCCACGAACAGAATACTCTGAGCCAAAATGCCAGCAGAAATAAAGTCTAAATAGGGTAAGTTCCCTGTAGGAATAGCGCGAGTTCGGGCGAAAACTTGCCCAAAAATTAGCAGCCATAAAGCTGGTTGTACAGCCCGAACGACTAAATCCGTGGGATCGTGGCGGAGTTTACGGATTTCCAATTCAGCGATCGCCAGGGTTTTTGTAACTAGCTCTTTAATTGCAGAGATCAAATTTACTCGGACAGTGGGTGGTGCTTTAACCCAACCGTTGAGCAGTACGTCTGGTTCTTGCTGTGTCACGGTAATTGACTCCTGATGTTAACTGGTCGCCTGTATAGTGAATAAAGACATCATCCAAAGTTGCATTTGGGTTATCTAAAGAAGCTTTTAAGTCGCTTGGTGTACCTGTGGTAACGACTTCACCTTGCTGCATAATCGCCACTCGGTTACATAAGCTATCTGCTTCTTCTAAAAAGTGGGTTGTTAAAAATATAGTTGTGCCGTAATCAGCACAGAGTTGTAGTACAAGCTGCCATACTTGAGTTCGAGCGATGGGATCTAGTCCGACAGTCGGCTCATCAAGAAACAGAATTTGGGGTTGATGTAGAACTGATATGCCGATTTCCAGCTTGCGGATCATCCCACCAGAGTAGTTTCGTACCAAGCGTTTCGCCGCATCTTGCAAACCCATGTATTCTAGAATTTCATAGATGCGGCGATCGCGTCCTTTGGCAGGTATTCCATACAGCTTGGCGAAGATTAAGAGATTTTCGTAACCCGTGAGACTACCATCAGCAGACAGCGCCTGGGGTACATAGCCGATAGCCCGTCTCACAGGATTAGATTGACGAGCCACGTCATAGCCAGCTAAGGTTGCTTTCCCTGCACTGATAGGCAGCAAGGTTGTCAACATTTTAATAACCGTACTTTTCCCTGCTCCATTGGGGCCAAGCAGCCCAAATACTTCGCCCTGTTCCACAGATATGCTCAGGTTATTAACTGCGGTTAACTTACCAAAACGGCGTGTGAGTCCCTGAGTTTCCAAAATCAACGGTTTTGGTTCGCTAGCAGGTTGCGATCTATTTATTTTTCCCGTCAGTATTGTCACAAGTTTGATGCACTTCTATTAATTAGTAAATCTAACTATTAGCTTCTCAATAGATTTGCCAGAAGTCAATAGACTTCTGGCGGGAATTTGAATCAGAGTAAAAGGAAACTCAGTAGGGTGGCGGCGAGGCTATTGATGGGTGAAGTTTCACTGACAAATTAACCGCAAACACTTGCTAGGATGGTTAATAAAAAATTTTCAGAATGCCTACTGCTGCTCAGTTAGAAAGTCTATGCCGTATTTAATTTTCATCAACAAGCTGCAAAACCCTCTTGTATAAAGGTTCCGCTACCCAAAATCCTGCCTCGTTAATCAGAGCATCTAACAAAGGTTTCACAGCAGAAATCAGCCTTTGACTTTTAGCTTCAACCAAGATCCCTAAAATCCCTGTATAACCAAGATTTAGCCTAGCTGCAACCATACGACCACGACGTTCATCAATCAAAACTCGATCTGCTTTCATTTCCAGCGCTAGAGCGATCGCTTCAGCTTCACCAATATCCAGTTCATTGCTGAGTGCTTCAACCAATGTTCGATCTTGAACTGGACGAGTTTGAACCCAGATAAAAGTTTGGACTTCAATTGCACCTGCCACTGGAAAGTTGGGATCAGTTAGTTCTCGGTAGACAGCTTCAGGAATTAGGACTGTTCCGTAAAGCTGTTGTAGTAAATGAAGATGGTTAATGGCGGCGAGGTTATTGATGGGCGAAGTATCACTGACAATGATCACAGTCTACCCATCGCCCGCAAGTTTTCTATATCTTGGTCAAAATCCTCGACCCCATAATGCACTGAAATTTGACGACTTGCGAGTAGATGCTGAAATGCTATACGATTCATGCCTGCAAACCGGCTCGCTTGAGCAAGGGTTAACTTTTCTTTTTCAAAGAGCATCACTGCAATTTCCTGCTTCATTTCGCCTTCAGTCATCCGAGTTGCGATTAATATTTCATTAGGAATGACGATGCTCATCATTATAATCCTCTCTATCACTACTATTCTAAGCAGCTTGGGCATCGCCAAGGGACAAAACCCAGCACTCCCACACGGATAGCTGGCTAAATCTGCAAAAATGAATTTTAATCAATTG
Source organism: Nostoc sp. (assembly GCF_036918015.1). Taxonomy (GTDB): domain Bacteria; phylum Cyanobacteriota; class Cyanobacteriia; order Cyanobacteriales; family Nostocaceae; genus Nostoc. Next base: position 44,671 of record NZ_JBALEO010000078.1, on the reverse strand, counting down.
AATTTACTTATCCTAATTCAAAGGTATTCAGGAGAAGTATAACATCGTCCTATTCGCAAGGAGTCATTATGGCATCCAATAAATACTACGCCGTTTTTAAAGGTCGAAAGACAGGTATATTCACAAGCTGGGAGGAATGTGATGAAAATATCACAGGTTTTAGTGGTGCGTTGTACAAATCCTTTAAGACTAGAGAAGAAGCAGAAGCAGCATTGGAGGTTGCAGAGCAGAATTTTATCATTACAACTGAGCATAAAGAAGTAACCCGGCAGGAAACAAAAACAAAAATTCTTCCTGCACAAGAGTTAATAATGGATAGCGTTTGTGTTGACGCTTCATGTTTAGGGAATCCTGGGTATGTTGAATATAGAGGTATTGATACAGCAACACGGAAAGTGATTTTCCATAAACGTCCAATGCCAAACGGAACGAATAATCTTGGGGAGTTTTTGGCTATTGTTCATGCTCTTGCATACCTCAATAAACAAAGTATGAATATACCTATTTATTCTGATTCCGAGACAGCTATTATTTGGGTAACAAACAAGAAAACCAAAACAAAGTTAACCCGAAGTATGGACAATGAAGAAATATTTAATTTGGTAGATAGAGCATTGACGTGGTTGGAAAATAATGAGTATACCAATCCTATCCTCAAATGGAATACTGTCTCTTGGGGCGAGATCCCAGCAGATTTTGGTCGTAAATAGGTTTGCGTCTAGCAGCGAGGCAACAACATGACATACATAACCTATAAAGTGATCGCATCTCTAAAATCAATCCTAAGCCAGAGAGTTAGTTTAGCAAAGGCGATGTCTACAATGGGGTACGCCTACGCAGCTTTATCAGATATTCTGAAATAAGATTATATCTATAAACCTGAAGCAAAATATCCGATTATGGCGATCGTTGTTTCCCTTAGCCCAGAATTAGAAGCACGACTGCGCGAGAAAGCTACACAGCAGGGACAAGATGTTAGTTTCGTTGCAGCCCAATTGCTAGAGGCTGTCCTAGAGTGGGAGGTGCAAGACTCAGAAGCAGCTATTAAGGGTATTCAGCAAGGATTAGAAGACTTTGAAGCGGGTAGATTCCGTTCATTTGATGATTTTGCTGACGAGCAACGTCGCAAGTATAATCTGCCAGCCGATTTATGAAATACCGCATTGAAATCTCTAGTGTAGCTGAAGCAGAAGCAGACAGCGCATTTTTGCAGTTATCTCAAGTTACTTCTCCTGAAAGGGCAAGTCAGTGGTATGCAGGATTACTACAAGTCATTGAGTCTTTATCGCAAATGCCAAGCCGATGTTCTCTAGCTAGAGAAAATGATTATTTTAGCCAAGAAATTCGCCAGATACTTTACGGTCGAGGACGCAACTTATACCGAATAATTTTCACAATTTTGGCAGGACAAGAAATCTCGACAGTGCGTGTTCTTCATATCCGTCACGCTGCACAGCAGACTCTTGGCGAAGCACCGGATAACTTTGAGACGACCTAAAGACTAGCAAGCGCACGGGGCTATTCTGGAGCATATTAAACATATACCAGCAAAGCGATCGCATTAAAAATTACTTAAAAATTGAGCGCTTGTTGACAAAAGCCTGATTAGTAATCACAATGTAATTACAATTAAGGACAAGTATCCTCATGGGGACAGCAATTAGAACCCGTATCGTTAAAATCGGGAATTCTCAAGGTATCCGTATTCCTAAACTTCTGCTGGAACAAAGTGGTATTGGTGAAGAGGTAGAAATTGAAATTCAAGATTGTCACCTAATTGTCCGTGCTGCCTCTCAATCGCGCAAGGGGTGGGATGAAGCATTTGCAAGAATGGCGAAGCAACACGACGATGCACTGCTCGATGATACCGTAACTACAGAGTGGGAGCATCTAGAGTGGGAGTGGTAGTCAATCGATTTGATGTGTTTTTGGTTAACCTCGACCCAACCATTGGCAGTGAGATTCAAAAGACAAGACCCTGTGTAGTAATTTCACCAGATGAGATGAATAAATATATTGCCACGGTTATTGTTGCTCCGATGACAACTAAAGGACAGTCTTATCCGACTCGTGTTGCTTGTGAGTTTCAGGGTAAGGATGGGCAAATAGTTCTAGATCAAATTCGTACAGTTGACAAAACCCGATTAGTCAAAAAGCTAGGTCAGATTGACTCTGATGAACAAAAAGCAGTTTTAGATACCTTGGCTGAAATGTTTGCTGAATAATATGCCTAATAATTCTATAAACCGGAGGTTATGCCAATTCTTTATGGCTACGAGTTATATAACATCTCTGGTTATTTTCAACATCTGATTCCCACCAGGCTGGAGTTCGTATTCAACCTTTTCAATATCTATTTTATAACCTTTTGAAGTGTAATATTTAACTATTTCATCTAAATGTTGTGAATGCTTCCACATTAAAGTTATCAGGGGAAATATTCTAACTTCTTTAGCAATACGCAACATCTCACCTACTGAATTTAAGTGAAAATCGTAATCGAGATGATCTGAATATAAAAATAATAAATGCGAACAAAGAGCTATATCAAACTCTTGATTATCATAAGCTAATTTTGGCAATTCACCGACTGCGTATCTGTTGCTTTTTTTGCTAGTTTCATAATCAGACAGAAATTCTTGAATAACTTTTACTCTATTGTGTCGTAAATCATCTGGGGATTTATGATAGCTCCATACCCAATCATTTGATGTAGCTTTGACTTGGTTAATGATGTTATCTACCACTTCATTAAATCTTTGCAATATCTCATCGCCAGAAAATTGGTAAAGTGGATCAACAGAAACTACACTTTTACCTTGACGTGTCATTTCTGCATTGAAGCTTGCTGGCCCATCCCCAATCCCAATGATTCTTTTATTTAAATCAGCATTTGTTAAATTGAATATTTTTATATATTCATCCATTGACCTCCCAAAAGGAACTACTTTATCTAGAACCATTGCCATATAATTTACCTCGCAAAGGACTGATTAAACAAGATAATAGTAAACTCAAAATGTTTTATCTACTGCTAGACGGCAATCATTCAGAAGCACGTTAAGTTCTTTTACAACTGTCAAGGGATTTCTACCTCTAAATACAGCAGCGATCGCAGCTTCATAAGGATTTCTACCTGTTCTTTTAACAGCATTTATTGCAGCTTGATTTGATAATCCTCGGACACTAACTAGCCATGCCGCTAAAACATGTCCTGTACGTCCAATTCCACCAGAACAGTGTACAACAACTTTCTCATTTTCTTTATCTGCTTCTATTAAGAAAGGAAGTATTTTCTGTGTGAGGTTTTCTAAATCAGATAAATGAAAATCTGCAATTGGTGCCCAACAAACCAACTGATTCCCAAATTCCTGTTTGTATATGTTTAGAAGATCGGAGTAAGAAGCTAGCTGTTGTTCATCAAGAAGACAGCAAACACGCTTGATATTTTGGCGCTTCATGAATTCTATCCAATCCTGAACATTCTTGTCAGTGTATCCAGGTCGCGCAGCACCAAAGACTATTTGCTCTTTCTCGCAAGCTGGGGCAAACTTGTACATATTTAACTGTCTAGAGTCAAGGTTGGTAAATCTCACCAATAGCAGAAAATAGCGATCGCAGTGCCAACGCTTTCAGCGATCGCAGTTTAAAAATCTCCCTACAACCGATGCCAGCTAAGGTAACTATATCAAAGGCCTAATACAATACCTACGTATACCCCATTATCTTGCTTTAGACTGATACTGCAATGTATCCAACCTATCTGAAAAATAATAAGGTAGATCGAATACTAAGAATAAAGTTTTTCAATAAATTTTATATTTTTGTGAATTATCTTGCTGGCTATACTACCTCTAATGCTTATTCTTAGGACTTTTGCAGCTTACCTAGCTAGCTCCAGTAGTTACCTTGACTAATCAATGAGGTTAAGAGAAACTAACTAAATACTGATGTATGTGCTTATAATACTAATAAGTTTCGTTAAGATTCTGAGATATATATGTTGAAACATGGAACATTAGTTAACAAATGGCAAGTTTGTATCTAAATATGTTCCTACGGCTATATTTGTAGCCTTCTGCTAAGGCAGTACAATTTAAGCGTACTTATCCTGGTTGACCAAAAGAATGGAGACATTAGAGTTCATAATCTATCCAGACGGTCGGGTACAAGAGAAAGTCACTGGCATTGTGGGTAATTCTTGCGCTGAAGTTACAGCAGCAATAGAGGCACAGCTGGGGCAAGTAGTTAATCATGAGCCAACCTCAGAATATTTCGCCGCGAAGGTGCAGCAATCTAATGTGGCGAATACACACACCACTTACAGCGATTGGTAAGTTTTCACAGTAGTTTAGTGTTATTAATTCACAACCACCATGTCACACTTTAGCCAAATTAAGACTCAAATCCGTAACCTTGATTCTTTGAAAGATGCTTTAACTGAATTGGGCGTAGACTGGAAACCCGGCCCACGGGAAGTCCGTGGCTATCGCGGTCAAACCCATCCTGCGGAAGTTAGTATTGAGCAGGAAAATGGCTATGACATCGGTTTTAGATGGAATGGCAAAGAATATGAACTGGTGGCTGACTTGCAATATTGGCAGCAAGATTTGTCTGTAGACGGATTTTTGCGCCAAGTAACACAGCGCTATGCTTATCAAACAGTTGTCAAAGAAACCGCTCGTGTTGGTTTTCAAGTTTCTGAACAACAAAAAAATGAAGATGGTTCAATTCGCCTGGTAGTACAGCGCTGGAGTGCGTAATGGCTGATTTTCTGCCGTCGCCGGAAGAACAAGAAGATAACCGTTCCGGTTTTGAACCAGAATTAGGGGGTTTTTTACGGGATGCCCCAGAACGTTCTGGTTTAGAACCGGAATTGGGTGGTATGCTACGCCAAAATGGTGTTTATGTTGACGAAATCACCTGTATTGGTTGCAAGCATTGCGCTCATGTTGCGCGTAACACCTTTTATATTGAACCAGATTACGGGCGATCGCGCGTGGTTCGGCAAGATGGGGACGCTGAAGAAATTATCCAAGAAGCAATTGACACTTGTCCGGTTGATTGCATTCATTGGGTTGATTACACTGAACTGAGAAAGTTAGAAGACGAGCGCAAATATCAGGTAATTCCTATAGTGGGTTATCCTGTAGAACATGCAGTTGCTGCTAGCGAAAGTCGGCGTAAAAAGCAAAAGTTAAAAACCAAAAAATCCCGTTATTAAGATAAAAACGTTAAATCAATATAATAAAGGACTGGTATATCCAGTCCTTTTGTTTTTCGTTATGTAGTTAATTTCTGATGCAAGGATAATTTTGAATTCCCTGTAAGGGCTAACTCCCTTCATTTGAAATTTAGAGGATCGTGTTGTGAAAGTAATTTTTCTACTTTTGCCTCATCTAACCTAGCGGTTAATCTTCTTGTTTCATGCAAGTCTCTAGTAGTTTTTGCCAAAGTAAAAGTTGAGCCAACAGAGAAAGCCATACCCATACCCATAAAGCCTTTCACCCACCCATTTACAGGTAAGTTTACAATACCAAAGGTGGTCATAGAAATAGAAATCACAAAAGCTGCCCAAGTTTGAATAACCCAAGCTGCACTGTCTTTTTGGGTACCAATTGTTTGCATATTTCTTACCTTTGATATGAGTTATTAATACCAATTCTTAATTCGTAATTAAGAAGCGTAAGATTTAATCTGGGTTTCCAGACTTGTATCTATAGTTTAGTTTTGGAGAATTGGTGTTAACAGTAATTATATTTATTAGTAAGTTTACTGGTATCAATACTAAGACCAGTTTCATAACTGGACTTCAACAGGTAAGCTCAAGAGCAATTGTAATAAGTAGAAACTGGCACAAGATTTGTACCAGTTTTACAAGTGGCATTAAAAGGATGAGTTTAGTTATTCATCTGGAAAAGTCTGTACCTTGCCATCAGGACTGAGAACAACTCGAATTCTGACATTTTGTCCATTTTTATTAGCGGAAACAAAAGGTTTGCCAACTTCAGGCATCCCAGCGTTATCAACGAATTCTCTTGCTGCTTTATTAAGGGGGAAAATTCGTTCAATTGTGCCGTCAACACCAACTATCAAACTGTACTCTAATGTTTGTCCCAGTCCAGTAGGTGGTTGCCAACGCTTTGTTAGATATTCTCTAGCTTCTGCTATTTGAGTTGTGTCAAATAATGTGCCAGTAGCTACTTCTCTGGATGTGGGGTTTTTACCTGCGTCCCCTAATTGATCGATAAATGGATTATTAGCAGCGGTTCTAGAGGAGGGAAGTTGTGAAGTAGGTTTCTCTCCAGCAGAAGATTGCTGTAAGGAACTGATTCTTTCGTCTAGTTGTTGTGAGGTTAGTGGGGAGGGTTGGGTTGGGGTATTGACACGATTATTATTGGGTATGGTATCAAGAGATGGAGGCAGGACTGGTGAGATATTAGTTGGTAAGCTATTGGCGTTAGAAGATAGTCTGGGTGGCAAATTCCGCAGTTGAGGGATAACACCGGGTTGGGAATTTGACCCGGTTGGATTCTGTCCAAGATTTGGTAATATGGCAATTTCCTGACCTGGGATTTTGCTGGATGGTGCGTTAGTGTTCGCGGAGCGACTTGTAGAGAAGCTCGCCGGAGGCATCGCTCGATTACTAGGAAGGGTTGCAGTCGTCCCTTGAGGTATTGTCAATGTATTTGGTAGCGCTGGAGAGAAACTAGAACTAGGAGCTGTTAGAGGCGCTTGGGGTAAAGTGGATGTGGAAAGTGGAGGGGTGGAACCTAGCAAATTATTTGATGGCGGGGTTAGCCCAGGTTCAGGCGTGGGAAAGTTTAGTGAGGATGAAGGTTCTAGAGCAGTTTTTACCGCTGTTGAATCTGATGTTTTGGCTGTCTGCTGTTGCTTTTCTCTAATATTGTTAGCATATTGCCAAGTAACTGGTAAAAAACCTACACCTAATACTAATACTGCCGCAATAGGTGCCCAAGCAGGAAACCTCAGAGTTGAACCTGTGCTGTTGAGAGTTGGAAGTGCCATGACATCAGTTGAATATTCATCTAAAGCACTTGCCAAATCGAATAGTTGCAGCAAACTGAGTTGAATTACGGGGCCAGATGAATAGTTGGCAAGAGAACCAAGAAATAGGTTGTGAGTTAAATAGCTGCTTGGTTCTAAGTGGATATTTGCTCCTGGAATCTGGTTACTAAAGGCATTTAATGTTTTTGTTGAAGACTTTAATTCTGGCTCATCCAGTGCTGTGCTTGATTCTTGGGTACTGGAGAAACTGACCCAAAAGCTTTCTGGAGACTGTTGGAGAAACTGCTGTACATAGTTGGTGACAGCATCACATAAAGCTTCGAGTTGCTCGCGATCGCCCCGAATTGGAACTCTTTGTTCTTCTGGTAGTCGGGGATCGTCAAAACGTAGCTCAAAACTCAGATGTTTGAGGACAGTTTTCCCCATCCAACGAGACAGAGGTGAGCTTTGTGCGAATACTTCTAGTGTGCAAGTTGGTGGTGTGTAGCAACGAATAACTGAATTTGATAGAGGCATGACAGGAACTGCGAAGAAGACTATATTGGGATTTTGCAAAAATTGAGCCAGTTGCTTGCAAAGAAAAGTTGGAACGGTGGATTCCTCCACTTAGCAATTTGTCAGGTTCCTTCTGTTATGCAAACTGGCGTGCAAGGAGGAAGCATTGCTGATAGTGCATCGCCCAAGAGCTAATGACCATCAAAAAGGAATCCTTACCTAGCAAACTTTCATGAGCAAATTTTGGTTGAAGAATTTCAAATCTAAAATTTAAAATTTTGTTGAACGGTCTATAAGTGCTAGCCAGAGACGGCGATGCCCACCAGGAGCGCTGTAAAAAAGTAAATCTATAAGCAGTTTTAGGGCCAGGTTGGTTAGTAAATCCGTTGAGATTTGCTCGTCCTCTTCCATCCTCTCTTGGTAGGTGTTGCAAAAAGCATCAATATAGTCTCCAAGTAAAGCAGCCTGGTGAGGTTCCCGGTTATTTTCTGCCATTTGTTCTAACAGACCAACAGCGCGGCGAATCAATTCCTGGTGCTGTTTGGCTAGGTAGCAGATGATCAAAACAAGCGATCGCGCTTCTTCGACATCTAGCTTTTTTCGCCCTCCTTGACCTTTGCGTAGGGGATTTGATTGGCGCAGTCGCCATAAAGCTACGCGGTCTGGCACTCTTGACTCTAAATTCAGATCGGTTGCCGCCGAAAGCATTGCCTCTGAACCAATCCCAGTTAAGGTTTCTAACGCCAACAGCACCAAGTCTAATTGGGTTTTGATATTGTCCCATTGAACTGTATTTGGGGCTGGAAGCTTGATTAAATCCTCCCACTGGGAATTTGGAGTGGCTGAGTTGGCGGCCGAGTGCATAACTTTTAGCATAGGTGATCGAGCTGATAGGGGATGTTGCTGTTACCCATTTTGAAACCAGACTCTTAAGAATCAAGCTTGGTTTCCCATAGCTACGAGCCAGAGGCTTCATCTGGCTTTTTTATGTGGTAAACAGTGGGTATCTTTGTCTTACTCTAGATGAAAATTTATTTTCGACAAAGTGAAAAATTATCAATTCTAATTAAGGTTTACCCGACTTTCGCTGTTAGCTCAGTATCAGAGTATAAATAAACTATTGTTTTGAATGCTAACCGCTAGCGATCGCTAAGTAATTATGTAGAATACCTCCTAATTTGTTTGCGGTTTTAAATTTTGAAATTTCTTGATATTTATTACTTTGTCTTAATGTATACATAATTACTCTAAAAATATTTTACCTGTTTGCTCAAGGCACTTTTTGCTGCTGGACATTATCCCAACTTAGTTTTACTTGTGTGCAGCCTGTTATTTCAGTATAGGCTGGGCAACATCAGGACGATTGACGCCTCCATGAATAAAACTGATGACAAACTTAAAAATTTGATAAAGTCAGCGTTTGAAGATGTTGGGCGATTGATTTATTCCAACTTAGTTGGTAGTATAACTCTAACCACAAACCACGCACATATCAGAACTCATTTATAAAGTTAATGGGCAGAGGTAATAATTTAGATATTTACCAAAACCCATGCTTCAGTATGGGTTACAGATAATTCACTCAGTAGGAATAGCAACGCAATAATATAACAACTATGAAAAAGCATTTTTTTGCCTTTTCACTGATAGCTTGTGCTGTCGGTGTGACTTTGCCAACTCAGGCATTTGCAGTTAAGCTATACGGTGCAGGAAGTTTGCGCGATAGTCTCACAGAAGTAGCTGAATCTTTTAACGAAAAGTATGGAATTCCAGTAGAAACGCGATTTGGCCCGTCTGGTTTAACACGAGAATTTATAGAACAAGAATTCTCTGAAACTGGAAAATCCGCAGATGTTTTTGCCAGTGCAGATATTAATAACCCTCAAACATTATTTGAAGAAGGTTTGAGTGAACCTGTAGTGAACTTCACTAGCAACCGCATGACTGCTGTTGTCAGATCGGGACTTGGTATCACGTCAGATAATTTGTTGGACTTTTTGCTAAAACCCGAAATCAAGTTAGGAACTTCAACGCCCATAGCAGATCCATCTGGTGACTATGCATGGGAAATATTTGATAAAGCCAATCAGATTAAATCTAGTAATTCTCAAATTCTGAAGAATAAAGCATTACAGTTAGTAGGTGGTAATCCTAATGCTCCTATAGTTCCTAATGGCAAAAATAATTTAGTCTACTTTTTAGAACAAACAAAACAAGCAGATATATTTTTAGCTTATTACACCAGTGGCAAGACTGCCCAAGCAACAGAAGGTGGTGAAAATTTGCAAATAGTAGAGTTACCCGACTATTTAGCAACGAAAGCTAATTATGGACTGACTACACTAAAAAACGCCGATCCTGATGGTGAAAAATTAGCTGAATACATCTTGTCACCAAAAGGGCAAGAAATTTTAGCAAAGTATGGATTTAGCGAACCTTCTACTTCTGTTCCCAAACACCAAGGTGGGGGTGGAATTTTGCTGGCGGTAGGTGTAGCTTTTATCCTGAATAAAAAACAAGTATTGGTCAAAAAGCAATTAATCAAAATTGTTAACGGAGATGCAGAACAAGGATGCCACAACCTTTTTGAGTAGCCATTTATGACAATTTCAACTAAATCGGGCTACTAATTTTCTGTCTTATCCACGCACGAAATGCTTTCATTGTCGCATTTCTGCCATTGCTTTTACTCTGCATCAAATATTCGGGAATCGCTTGGAAAATTGGGATATTGGGAAAAATAGAACTGGTATTTGATTCTATATATTTACCATCGAACAGCACGTTGATTTCCAACTTGCTTCCATTCCATCGCCACAGTTCCGGTACTCTCAAAGCTTGATAATTATTAAAACGAGTCCGGGAGGTAATATCAATTTCAATAGCCAAATCTGGAGGCGGGTCGGTTTCTAAATTGATTCTATCTTTGCCCCTAATTATAGCTTCATTTTGGATATAGAAACAATCATCGGGTTCTACCCCAGCATCCATATTTTCCTTATCAAAAGTCGTAGAACCCAAACTCCAAAATTCCAGATCGAGTTCTTCTAATAAAACTTTTACCAAGTCCCCAATAATAACTTTAGCTACTTCATGTTCTGGTAATGGAGCCATTATTTCCAGTACCCCTTGGCTGTAAGCTATGCGAGAACTGCGATTGTCTCCCAATTCCACTAAAATGCGTTTGTATGCCGACCAGGAGACATCTTTAATCAACAACTGATGACCGGCTCTTATAATTAGTTGATTCAGTTCAAGTAACATAGCATTCCTGCTCTTTATTTTATGTGAGCAACGGTAACACCACTACCGCCATCTGCTTGTTCTGCTGGTTCGTAGTTGTTCACTCTGGGATGCTGTTGCAAAAAGGCGTGAACTCCTTGTCGTAGCTTACCAGTGCCGTACCCGTGAATAATCCAGACTGGCCCTGTAGCTTCCGAGATGGCTTTATCTAAAATGTATTCGGCATCAGCTACTCGTTTTCCACGCAAATCGATGGTATTTTTGGAAGTCCGAATTTCTGGGACAACTGGCGGTGGGGGGGTTACTGCTGCTGGGGCTGGTTTGGCTTTAACAACTGGTTCCGGTTTTTGACCATCTAGAGATTCTACATCTTGCAACTTCACGTTCATCTTCATTAGCCCAAAGCGAACGCTTAACTCGCCATCTTCATCGGGGGCGGCGATTACATCTGCTATCTGCCCCAATTTTGGAATGCGGACGCGATCGCCTACTTTAGGCATAAACCCAACTTTTGGTTTGGCTGGCGTTGCTGGCTGATATTGCTGGCCAATTTGATTTAAAGCATTAGTTGCTTGCTGCGCTTCTTGGGCTGTGGGCGTACCTTTCTGCAAACGGCGGATTACTTGGGCAATTTCACCTTTTGCCTGAGCGATCGCTTGTTGCACTGCTATTTCCTGTGAAGCCCGTAAACTGCTTTCCCTTTCCTCCAAACTTGCGGCTTTTGCTGATACTTCTTTGTATAAACGTTCCGCTTGCTGCAACAAAACTTGGGCTTCCGCAGCTTTGGTTTCTTGGCGGCGGCGTTGCGCTTCTAACCCAGCAATCACCTGGTTAACTTCATCTGTGGCCTCTCCCACTTGGGTTTTTGCCTGTTGCACCACTTCTGGTTTTAATCCCAAGCGCAGGGCAATTGTCAGAGCATTAGAACGTCCGGGGATGCCCCACAGCAGACGATAAGTAGGTGACAGAGTACTTTCGTCAAATTCTACAGAGGCATTTTCAAACCGATCGTCTTCGTATTTCAGGGCTTTCAGTTCCCCGAAATGAGTGGTAGCGATCGTTAGCTGGGAATGGTTGGCGAGATATTGCAACAAGGCGATCGCTAAAGCACTACCTTCCACTGGATCGGTTCCTGCGCCAACTTCATCAAGTAAAACGAGTGCTGAGTGCTGAGTGCTGAGTGCTGAGTCTTGAGTGCTGAGTGCTGGAAAAATAACTCCAGTCTCCTGCTCCCCTGCTCCCCTGCTCCCCTGCTCCTCTGCTCCTCTGCTCCCCTGCTCCCCTGCTCCCCCGCTCCCCTGCTCCTCTACTTCCCCATTCCCCAATGCTTCCAAAATCCGACTAATCCGGCGGATGTGTCCAGAAAATGTGGATAAACTCTGCTGTAAGGATTGTTCATCGCCAATATCTGCCAGCACTTTATCAAACCAAGGTATTTCTACTGGTTCGCGGGCGGGGACAAATAAACCCACTTTGGCCATCAATGCTGCTAACCCCAAAGTTTTTAAGGTTACAGTTTTACCGCCAGTATTGGGCCCTGTAATCGTCACCACCCGAATTAGCGGGTTGATCAGCAAATTTACAGGAACTACTGGTTGCCCTTGTTCGTGCTGTTGTTGCCACACTAACAATGGATGTCGCAAATTCCGCAAGGTAATGATTTCATTGTCTTCACGCTGGATAAATCGCGGGGGGTTCGCTCCTAGCCAGAAACTATATCGCGATCTCGCAGTTGCCAAATCCAAAGTAGTAGCGATCGCTAACAACCTCTCCAAATCTGGTTTGACTGCGGCTACAAGTTCTGTCAAAACGCGGCGAATCGTTTCTTCTTCGGCTTGCTCTCTTCGGATGATTTGCCGCAGTTGGTTGCCTAGAGGTACTACCGAATTCGGTTCTACGTACAGGGTGGCACCGCTGGTAGAGGTATCGTGAACAATACCGGGGATGGCATCTTTTTGCGGTGCTTTTACGGGGATAACAAAGCGATCGCTCCGTTGCGTAATCAGCTGTTCTTGAACTGCGCCAGATTTTGCCTGTAAGATATTTTGCAGCTTTTGAGTAATTTGGCTGCGTAATCGCCGCAAATCTGTACGAATTTCTCCCAGTTTTTGACTCGCGCGGTCAGTTACCTGGGCCCGTTCATCAATACAGCGGTGAATTTCTTGTTCTAGTTCGGGATAAGTCCGCAAATCGGCAACTAACTCAGTCAGTATTGGCAAATCTTCCTGATTGTCGATGACACGGCGCAAATTTCTGGCACCAGAGAGGGTAGTAGCGATCGCTAACAGTTCCTCCCCTGCCAAAACTCCACTGCGTTCTGCTCGTTCTAAGGAATCGCCAATATCTTGAATTCCCTCAAATGCCAGTCCCGTAGTCAGGCGAGTTTCCAGTTGGTAGATTTCTTTAGTTTGCTCTAACAACAGTTCGCTTTGGGTCTGAGAATCAGGTATTTTCAGATGACGCGCAGCTGTCGCCCCCAGCTTAGTTGCGGCAAAGGTGGCAAGGTGCTGGCACAGGCGAGGCCATTCTAATAATTCTAAGGTTTCAGATTGGATCAAGGTTTCAACATCTAATCTGAAATTATGGTAACAATTCTAGCTGCTAGATGGATAAATCTTAAAGGAGAAAATTTTGCTTTGATTCAATCAGCCAGCTAGTCCGTGGCAATAGCCAAGTAATAACTGGCACATTCAACTATCTTTTCTGAGAAAATAACTCAACACTAACTGCCATCGAAAACAACACAGAAACGAATTAGGCAGCAACTATTTCTTGGGCTAGAACGTAAGGTTGAACGATGAGAGTATTAAATCGTTTACTGCGCTCAAGATTCCATTCTCCCACCTGTACTGTTGTGGGTTTGGTAATCAATTGTTTATCGATCCACTGTTCCACTGATGGAATGTTATCACTGGCGATCGCTACTCCAACATCTACCAAGTCTAGCTCAAGCGCCACCAAAATTACTGCATCTCGTTGTACATGAGGAATTAACCATTCCCACTCTGCCTCATCCAAAATTTCTGTTAATTCCGCTCTTAAATCCGACATTGCTTCCCAATGCTTATTTGTAAATGGCTATTTTTACATTATTCACTAGTTCCGAGTTCCTGACAAATGACCAATGACAAATGACCAATAACTAAACTTCAGATTTCATTTCATCTATTTCAAATAAAGACACAATTACTCCAGCGATGGGAATAGATATAAAAACACCTAATAATCCTGCTACTCTAGCCCCTACTAGTAAAGCAAAAAACACCACTACAGGATTAAGATTCAGCGCGCCTTGCATAATTCGGGGCGCAATCAAGTTGTCTTGTATCTGCTGAAGGACAATACAAGCTATTAATACTTTTACTGCTAACCAAATACCTTGAGACAACACAAATAGAGTCACTGTGCTTACTCCTAATGTCGCGCCTATGCCCGGAATTATATCAACAATTCCGATTATTATTGACAATATCAAAGCAAAAGGTACTTTTAAGAGTAAAAATACTAAGAATGTTGAAACTGTTAAAAATGCGCTTAATAGCAACTGACCTCTAAAAAAGCCTAAAAAAGATTTTCTGATTATATTTGTAAATCTATTACGGCGCTGTTTTGGTACTATTTTTAAAATAAAATTCCAAAGTTTATCTCCATCCAATAGCATGAAAAAAGCCACAACTGCAATCAATATAAAAGTTACAAAGTTCGTCATAAAACCTTGTAAAATAGCTAAACTAGTAACAAGAGTTGATACAGCTTGATTCCGCAATTGTTCTTCAATAAAACTTAAATCTATTTGTAAATTACGGTTGCGTAAAAATACTTCTATGCCCTCTAATAAAGGTACTAAAGAATTTAAAAATGCAGTGATACTATTAATTAATTGTTGTCCTTGAGATAAAACCGTTAAGCTCACAGTAATTATCAGACCGCCTATAATCACAATACTCAGCAAGAAAACGACACCAACAGCTATACCGTGGGGCAAAAAACGCCGTAACCCCTGTACAGGATAACTGAGTAAAAAAGCTAAAATTGCCGCAAATGTAAAAATAACAATGACCGATTCAAAATAAGCTAAAAGTTGTACAATTGCCCAGCCAGAAGCAACTAAAAGCAAAAAGCGAACTAATGCCAGATTATTTAATCGCTCCCAAAAATTCTTGGCTTCAAAGCCGCTCATAATAATTCATAATGGGCTACGCCCCGCTTCGCTAACGTAATTCGTAATTCGTAATTAAACCATAAAAACGCTAGTTGTTTAGCGCGATAAAGTTAGCCGCCCTGTAAGATTGAGAGTTATTTGTTGGAAGTCCTTTACTTTATTGCTAGAGCAAATTGACTTTAAGATTAGAGTAATCTAATAGCGATCGCTACCTCCCTAAAGCATATATCTGTAGTTTCTCTAGATTCATCGTCCTAAATCATGCATTTCGTTTATTACTGCGGTACATTTTTGTGTCAAGGCCTCCAATTCCTCTTTATTCGTGGAACTGGGAGTATCAATCAAGTTACCAATTCTGACGGTGATGGGAACTGCGTGAGGTAGGGACGAGCCTTTTTGTAAAATCTTCTCAGTACCCCAGACACTTACCGGCAATATTGGGGCTTTTGCTTTCGCCGCTAGCAGCAGTGCGCCTCTTTTGGGGTCTGTAATTCGACCATCTGGGGTGCGAGTACCTTGCAAGAAAACACCGACAGCCCAACCTTTATTGAGATATTCTAGGGCGGAACGGATGGCATTGCGATCGGCATTTCCGCGGCTGACTGGGTAAGCGCCATACAATTTAATCGCTTGCGCCAAAACAGGGATATTAAATAACTCTTCCTTAGCCATATACGCCACTGGACGACGTACACAATTAGAGACAATCGGCGGGTCAAAGTAACTAGCGTGATTACTCACTACTAATAACGGCCCTGATTTGGGGACATTTTCCGCACCATGAATCTGGCCCCGAAAGTAAGCGTGAAGCATGGGGCTGACGACTGACCATTTAAAGGCGTGATAAAGTGCCAGACTGATCAACGGTTCGCGGTTTTTGTCCACAGAAGATAATGCAAATCAAACTGAATTTAGCATACGCGATCGCAACACCCAGATCAAACGCAAAAAAGCTATAGAGATGAATTACTTCACCCATCTGGGAACACTAAATCTAGAAATCTTTAGAATTTAGCAGTATGTTTCCCACTACAGTCAGTATTCCTGGATACAAGGTTAGCGAAAAACTCTACAACGGTTCTCGAACCGTGGTTTATCGCGGTTATCGAGAAATTGACTTATTACCTGTAGTGATTAAATTGCTCAAAAATCCTTATCCGAGTTTCAGCGAACTCTTATCGTTTCGTAACCAGTACACTATAGCTAAAAATCTCAACTCACCTCTAATCATCCAAACCTACAGCTTGGAACCGTATCAAAATGGCTATGCGTTGGTAATGGAAGATTTTGGCGGGATTTCTCTTAAAGATTATTTCATCTCTAACCAGACGCGACATACCGCTTTTCTACAAGAGGTTTTACTAATTGCGATCGCACTGTGCAATACCTTAGATATACTCTACCGCGAGCGGATTATTCACAAAGACATAAAACCCGCCAATATTCTCATTAATCCCGAAACCAAACAAGTCAAATTAATTGACTTCAGTATTGCATCTTTACTACCACGGGAAACGCAAGCACTAATCAATCCCAATGTATTAGAAGGTACACTCGCTTATATTTCTCCAGAACAAACAGGCAGAATGAATCGCGGGATTGACTACCGGACTGACTTCTATTCTTTAGGTGTAACATTCTACGAATTACTGACTGGGGAATTACCGTTTAAGTCAAACGACCCGATGGAGTTAGTACATTCTCATATTGCGAAACTTCCACCCTTAGTACATAAAATTAACCCACAAACCCCGTCTGTACTCTCGGAGATTGTCAACAAATTGATGGCGAAAAATGCTGAAGACCGCTATCAGAATGCATTGGGGCTGAAATTTGATTTAGAAAATTGTTTATCTCAACTTCAAGTTTCTGGTGAAATTAAGAGTTTCCCAATTGCAGAACGGGATGTGTGCGATCGCTTCATCATCCCCGACAAACTCTATGGACGAGAAACCGAAGTTCAAACATTACTTGATGCATTTGAGCGAGTCAGTCTTGGTGCAACAGAAATAATGCTGGTAGCAGGTTTTTCAGGGATTGGGAAAACTGCGGTTGTCAACGAAGTTCATAAACCGATTGTTAGACAACGTGGTTATTTTATCAAAGGGAAATATGACCAATTTCAACGCAATATTCCCTTCAGTGCATTTGTGCAAGCATTCCGAGATTTAATTGGACAATTATTAACTGAAAGTGATATCCAAATCCAGCAATGGAGAAACCAAATATTAGAGGCAGTTGGAGAAAATGGACAAGTAATTATTGAAGTTATCCCCGAATTATCAAGAATTATTGGCGAACAACCAGCCGCCATAGAATTATCAGGAATGGCGGCAGAAAATAGATTTAATTTCTTGTTTCAAAATTTTATCCAAGTTTTTACCAGTGCTGAACATCCCTTAGTGATGTTTTTAGATGATTTGCAATGGGCAGATTCAGCATCGCTGAAGTTAATGCAGCTATTGATGGCTGATACAAAGCATATGCTGTTAATTGGTGCGTACCGTTATAACGAAGTCAACCTAGCACATCCATTGATGTTGACTTTGAGTGAGATTCAAAAAAACCAAGCAACGATTAATACAATTACTTTAGCACCACTGAATCAAGTCATACTGAATCAATTAGTTGCTGATACACTGAAATGTAAGGAAAGTTTGGCATCGCCTCTTTCTCAATTAGTCTCTCAAAAAACTCAAGGTAATCCGTTTTTTGCAACCCAGTTTCTCAAAGCATTGCATCAAGATAGGCTAATTGAATTTACCCCTCCAATCCCCCCTTACCAGGCAGGGGGGTGGCAATGTGACATCGTACAAGTAAATCAGCAAGCGGTTACAGATGATGTTGTGGCTTTTATGAGTTTTCAATTGCGAAAACTACCAGAATCAACTCAACAGATATTACAGTTAGCTGCTTGTATTGGCAACTCTTTTGATTTAGAAACTTTGGCAATTGTTTCTGAACAATCCCCAATCGAAACGGCTTCAGATTTGTGGAAAGCGTTGCAAGAAGGGTTGATTTTACCGATTAGTGATGTTTATAAGTTTTATCAAGGAGAAGAACGCGAGCAATTAGCGCTGTCAGATCAAAATACCAGTAAACAAATAGCCAAATATAGATTCTTACACGATCGCGTCCAACAAGCTGCCTATTCGCTGATTCCCGATGACCAAAAACAAGCAACTCACCTCAAAATTGGAAAATTACTACTGCACAGTTCCTCGGAAGTAGAACTGGAAGAAAAACTATTTGATATTGTCAGACATTTAAACCAAGGAATTGAGCTGATCGCCCAACCGCAAGAACGGGAAGATTTAGCCCAACTTAACTTAAAAGCTGGACAAAAAGCCAGAAATTCTACAGCTTATACTGCGGCAAGAGTTTATTTCCAAACAGGGATTGACATACTGACAGCCAACTGCTGGCAAGATCAATATGAATTGACTCTGAATCTCCATGTTGCTGCTACCGAAGCTGCTTATTTGAATGCTGATTTTGATGGCATGGAAAAAATAGCAGCACTGGTGTTACAAGAAGCTCAGACGATTTTAGACAAAATCAAAATTTACCAAATTCAAATCGTTGCCTACACAGCCCAGAGCAAGATATTAGAAGCCATTGCAGTGGGAAGAGATGCACTCTTTCAATTAGGGGTTGAACTCCCCACTGCACCTGACGAAGCCAAAATTGCTAAAGCCCTACAAACCATAGCTAGTCTTCAGGGTGATAGAGAGATTGAGGAATTAGTCGATCTACCTGTAATGAGCGATCGCCACACTCAGGCAGCTATGCAACTGTTAGGAATATTATTTTCACCGATTCTACAGGCAATGCCGGGATTAATGCCCATACTGAGTGCAACGATGGTGAGTTTATCAATCCAGTTTGGGAATACACCAGGATCAACGGTAGGGTATGCGATTCACAGTATGGTGTTATGTGCTTTTGTGGGAGAAGTCAAATCAGGGTATAGCTTTGGGCGATTAGCAATCAACTTGGTTGACCAATTGAATGTCAGGGAATTCGAGTCTAAAGTTCTACTTCTGTTTGCGGCTTGGGTTCAACATCATCAGGAATCTCTCAAAGCAACGATGTTGACGCTGAAAGATGGCTATGCAACTGGTATAGAAACTGGTGATTTTCTCAACGCTGGCTACAACTGCTTCGATTACCTCATGGTCAAACTTTTTGCTGGGGTAGAACTGGACATTTGGGAACCGGAAATAGCAGATTACAGGGCTATCTTAGTGCAGATAAAACAACATTCTGCCCAGACTTTTTTGGATATGATGCAGCAGACTGTGCAGAACTTGAGGGAAGGTCGTATTCTGTCGGATTGCTTAATTGGCAGTGCCTACGATGAAACGGTGATGCTTTCTAAGCACCATCAGGACAAGGATCTCACAGCGATCACTATTGCTTACACTTACAAACTGATGCTTGCCTATATTTTTGGTAATTACACGCCTGCCCTAGAACATAGCGTCCAAGCCAAACAATATTTAATGGCAGTATCAGGGATGATTTTTATTCCCATTTTTCATTTCTATGCAGCACTGACGCATTTGGCACTCTTCCCCATGCAGCCAGAGCAGGAGCAAGCCGAATTTCTCGCCTTGGTGGAAACCCATCAAACTATTTTGCAACAGTGGGCGCAGAATGCTCCCATGAATCATCAGCATAAATGGTATTTAGTTGAGGCAGAAAAGTATCGGGTTTTAGGCAATAAAGCCGAAGCAATTGAACATTACGATCGCGCCATTTCAGGAGCCAAAGCCAACGAATACATCCAAGAAGAAGCACTGGCCAATGAACTCGCCGCCAAATTTTACCTCGACTGGGGTAAAGTACGCATTGCCCAGGAATACATGACGAACGCCTACTATGGCTATGCTCGTTGGGGCGCTAAAGCCAAAGTCGCCGACTTGGAAACACGCTATCCCCAACTGCTTGCTCCGATCCTCCAACAAACTCGCTCTCCTCTGTCCACTCACGAAACTATCTTTACATTGGGGAGTGTCACATCTACCAGTTCCGCCACTTCCAGTAGTAGTAGTAGTGTCTCTGTAGCTTTAGATTTAGCTGCAATTCTCAAAGCTTCCCAAACTCTCTCCAGTGAAATCGAACTGGAAAAACTGCTTTCATCGTTGCTTTCTATTGTTGTTGAAAATGCGGGAGCTGATAAATGCGTGTTAATGCTCTTGCAAGAGGAGCGCCTGCTGATTAAAGGGTCAATGACTGTGGGGACGGAGCCAGTCGTGTTGCAGCGCCTTCGGGTTGAGGACAGTCAAGACATTCCCCTGAAGCTGATTTACAAAGTCAAGCACGATCGGCAAACTGTTGTGCTGTTTGATGCGGCGACCGATCGGACTTTAGCCAGTGACCCCTATATCATTCGTCAGCAGCCTCATAGTATCTTGTGCAGCCCGATTTTACATCAAGGGAAGTTGCTGGGCATTTTATATTTGGAGAATAATTTAGCGACGGGGGCGTTTACGAGCGATCGCGTCGAACTGCTAAGTTTACTCTGCGCTCAAGCGGCAATTTCTTTGGAAAATGCCCGACTTTATGAGCGATCGCAGAACTATGCCCAACAGCTAGAGCAGTCATTCGCCGAATCGCAGCAAAAATCAGAAGATTTGCAACAAGCATTGCAAGATTTACAACAGGCTCAATTACAAATGGTGCAAAGTGAAAAAATGTCTGCGTTGGGTAATTTAGTTGCTGGTGTCGCTCACGAAATGAATAATCCCCTCGGTTTTATTGCTGCCAGTCTCAAACAAGCTAAACCTACCTTCGCTGATATTGTTGAACACTTAAAACTCTATCAATCAAGCCTGCCCAATGCCAGTGATCAAATCACAGACCACGCCGAATCAATCGACTTGGATTATAGCTTAGAAGACTTGCCCAAGATGATTGATTCCATGACTATGGCGTGCGATCGCTTAAAAAATATCAGCACCAGTTTACGAACTTTCTCCCGCGCCGATCAAGATTACAAAGTGCTGTTTAATATCCACGAAGGTATCGACAGTACGATTTTAATTCTCAAACATCGTCTAAAAGCTAACGAACAACGTCCAGAAATTGAAGTGATAACTGAATACGGCAATTTCTCTAAAATTGAGTGTTTTCCTGGACAATTGAATCAGGTGTTTATGAATATTCTGGCAAATGCCATTGATGCGCTGGATGAATCAAATACGGGACGGAGTTTCAAAGAAATTAAGGACAATCCCAACCGAATTACAATTAAAACCTCACCGGTAAATGAAGGCGTGAAAATTGTGATCGCTGATAATGGTAAGGGGATGAATGAATCAGTGAAACAAAAGATTTTCGACCACTTATTTACTACAAAAGGTGTGGGTAAAGGGACGGGATTAGGATTAGCGATCGCTCGTCAAATCGTTGAAGAAAGCCACAGTGGTAAATTGAGTTTTAACTCGATTCTAGGTGAGGGTACAGAATTTATCATTGAAATTCTGGTGTAATTTTTGGCTCTTTTGGTAAACAGCTTCAGATATCTGGGAATACTAAATCTAGAAGTCTTAAGGATTTAATATTGCAGCTAAGATTTAATGTTCCCTTAATCAAATTTACCAAATGTTAGTATCAACATCCGATTTATAAAGAGTGTCTAGCTATGCAAGCATATTCACAGCAACAACTCAATTCATTGATTAAGCGACAAATAGCTCTTATCGTAGTAGTTCCTGCATTAATAGTAATTAGTACTGGTTGCACTACTCAAACTTCCAGTAATAATAATCCCCAGCCAACGCCCAGCATTCAAGCTAGTGTGGAAAAGGTACCAGCAACTTTAGCGATCGCAATTATCGCCCAAGCGTCGAATGACACAGACCAACAGGAACAAATACGAAGTTTAACTGAATACCTAAATAAAACCCTGAAACGACCTGTATCTATCCAAGCGGTCAAAGACTACAAACGTACCGTCGACCTTTTGGTAGAAGAAAAGGTGCAAATCGCCTTACTAGGGCCACTTTCTTATATTGAGGCAAAGCGACGGAATCCACAAATCGAGGCGATCGCTGCCCCTATCACTAAAAGTACGGGACGACCTTGGTATAAATCAGCTATTATCGCTAATTCTGCTAGTGGGATCAAAACCCTCAACGATCTTAAGGGCAAGCGGCTTGGCTTTACCAGTAAATTATCAACATCAGGTTATATGTTTCCTGTAGTTCACCTATTAGATATAGGTTTTAAGTTTAATAGCGATTTTGCTTCTGTTCAGTTTTTTAAGAACCATAAGAACTCATTAGCTGCACTCCTAGATGGGCAAGTTGATGCTGTAGGTATTGAGTTTGACATTTATAAGCAAGCTAAAAAAGCTGGCAAAATCAATGATTATTATCAGGTAATGTGGGAATCAGAACCAATTCCCCAATCTCCTATTGTTGTTTCTCAGAAACTATCTCCCCAGCTGATTGCTGAATTAAAAGAGGCATTTATTAGTGCCCCTATTGGAATGCTGAATCTTGATGGAATTCCTTCTAATGGATATACCCTGGTGCAAGACTCAGACTACGATCGGGTGAGGCAGGTCAAGAAACAATTAGACGAAAAATTAGCAAAGACAAAATGAAGATTTGGCAGAAATTTTTTGGATCTTCGGTAATAACCGTCGGGATGATTATTATTGCCGTAGGCACAAGTAATCTAGTACTGGGACGCGCCCGCGTTCGGGTAGAAGAGGCACATTATAAAAGCCTGAAACTGATTGGCAATGCTCAAACCATAGATTTTCTCCTAGCCCGACAAATTATCACTCTCAAAGATTTGTTAGTGCTAGAAAATCCTCAAGCTAAAATCGCCGAATATCAAGCAGTGAAGCAAGAATTTTTATCTATATTAGATGAAATGAAAAAACTTAGCCCCACTACTAAAGAATTAGATATTGTGTATAGTCGGTATCAAGTTTTTGATAACTTGGCAACGGAAATTAGTCAATCAGTTATTACCCAAAATAGTCTGTCTGTAGCAGATGTGAAGCAAGACTATAGAGCTATTAACGCTTTTAATCGAGATGTGAATTTTTATACTTCTAAGATTATTAGAATTTTCCAACAAAAGCAAAAACTGGCTCTTCAGGCAGGGCAAGATTTAAATCAAACCGAGCAAATTGTCAAGTGGGGAATTCTTGCTTTTACTTTGCTAGTTCTTGCTGGGCAGTTTGTCCTAATTCTATTGCCAGCAGTGCGGTCTATCAAGAAACTTCAGACAGGCGTAGCGACCATTAGAGAGGGTAATCTGGACTACAGATTAGACATCCAGACTGGTGATGAAGTCGAGCAATTAGCCAGCGAGTTTAACCGCATGACTGTTAAGTTAGCAGAGTCTTATCGTGATTTGGAGGCAAAAAAGAATTTTGCCAATGAAGCCAACCAAGCAAAAAGCGATTTCCTGGCTAATATGAGTCACGAACTCCGTACCCCCCTCAACGGTATTCTCGGCTATGCTCAAATTCTCGGACGTTCTAAAGTTATCCCCGACAAAGAACGTCATGGTGTGAATATTATTCATCAGTGCGGCTCTCATCTCCTAACATTAATTAACGACATTTTAGACCTCTCAAAAATCGAAGCCCGCAAACTAGAACTCGCTCCCAAAACTATTCACTTCCCCTCATTTGTTCAAGGCGTGGTCGAAATTTGTCGGGTTCGCGCCGACCAAAAAGGACTTGACTTTATTTATCAACCCGATCCCAATTTGCCCACCGGAGTTGAGGCTGATGAGAAAAGGCTCCGCCAAGTCTTACTGAATGTCTTAGGAAATGCGATTAAATTTACCGACAAAGGGAGCATCACCCTGAAGGTAGAAGTATTAGAGTCAAATTCCATAATTCCCTTACCTCGCTTCAAGTTCCAAGCGATAGATACTGGAGTGGGCATTGCCTCTAATCAGATCAACAAACTATTCCAAGCCTTTGAACAAGTAGGAGATCAAAAACGCCAGTCGGAAGGCACAGGGTTAGGTTTAGCCATCAGCCAAAGAATTGTGGAATTGATGGGAGGAAAAATTCAGATTGAGAGTGATCTGGGGGTGGGCAGTAACTTTTACTTTGAGGTGGCATTGCCTCTCGCCTCTGATTGGGCGCAAAAAAGTTCAGTCACTGACGGACGCACCATTATCGGCTACGAGGGGAAACCACGCCATATTCTGATTGTGGACGATCGCTGGGAAAATCGGTCAGTCTTGGTAAATCTCTTGGAGCCACTGGGGTTCACTTTTACCGAAGCAGAAAATGGTGAAGAAGGCTTAGAGAAAGCCAGAGAAAAACAGCCAGATTTAGTAATTACAGATTTAGCGATGCCGGTAATGGATGGCTTTCAAATGCTCAGGGAGTTACGCACTTCTGAGGATATCAAGCATTTGTTGGTGATTGTATCTTCAGCATCGGTGTCAGAAATTGACCAACAGAAGAGTTTAGCTATGGGTGGAGATGATTTTCTCACAAAACCCGTTGATGCGGAAGAGTTGTTCACCTTGCTGGCACAGCACCTGCAACTCACTTGGAAATATGAAGCAGTCGATGGGGACAGGGCGATGGACAAAGAGGTATTCACGGAGCTAATTCCCCCACCAGCCGCAGATTTGGAAATGTTACTGGAACTGGCGCAGGATGGCTTAGTGAGAGAATTGACAGAAACTGCAAATAAAATTGGCCAAAAGGATCGGCGTTATCAACCTTTTATAGGGCAGGTAGTACAACTAGCCAAGCAATTTGAAACTGAGAAGATTGAAACCTTGATTCAACAATACCTTACTAATATTTAGGATTTAAGGACGATTATGGCAACAACTTTAAGTGGGTTAATTTTAATCGTTGATGATATTCCCACTAATTTGGATGTCATCTCAGAGGCTTTAAGTAATGAAGGCTATAAGGTTGCGATCGCAACCAGTGGCGAACGCGCCCTGCAACAAATTGAGCGACGACCGCCCGATCTGATTTTACTGGATGTGATGATGCCAGGAATTGATGGATTTGAAACTTGCCAACGCCTGAAAGCTAATCCCAAGACTTGCGATATTCCGGTGATGTTTATGACTGCTTTGGCTGATGTAGACAACAAAGTTAAAGGGCTTAAACTTGGTGCAGTAGACTACGTTACCAAGCCGTTCCAAGAAGAAGAAGTGTTAGCACGGGTGAAAACCCATTTACAGTTGCGTCTCTTGAGTCAAAATTTAGAACAGCAAGTGGCTCAAAAAACTGCTGAATTACGAGCAACTCAGCTGCAAGTCATTCAACGCGAAAAAATGTCGGCTCTGGGCGACTTGGTGGCTGGTGTTGCCCACGAAATTAATAATCCCGTTGGCTTTCTTTCAGGGAATATTCAACACGCTTTAGAGAACATTAAAGATTTGTTTGGATTGCTGGATTTAGTTCAACAAGAATCTGCTAATTTCAGTCCGGCAATTCAAGATAAAATTGAAGCCATTGACCTCGAATACATCCGTGAAGACTTACCAAAGTTAGTTGGCTCGATGCGAGAAGGAATAAACCGGATTAAAGACATTAGCATCAGCTTGCGGACATTTTCTCGTGCTGATAGCGATCGCCCCATTCCTAGCAATATTCACGATGGTATTAATACTACAATTATGATTCTCAAACATCGCCTCAAAGCTTCTGATACTCGCCCAGAAATTCAAGTAATTAAAAAATATGGCAATCTCCCCCAAGTGGAATGTTATGCAGGACAATTAAATCAGGTATTTATGAATCTATTAGCTAATGCGATCGATGCTTTAGAAGAATCAAATCCTGGACGTAGTTATGCAGAGATTAAAATTAATCCTAATCAAATTATTATTAAGACAGAATTATCTGAAGATATGCAGCAAGCAATAATTCGCATCAAAGATAACGGTATTGGCATGAGTGAGGCAGTGCGGGATCAGATTTTTAACGAGTTATTTACTACTAAAGAAGTAGGTAAAGGTACGGGGTTAGGATTAGCGATCGTCCGGCAAATTATCATCGAAAAACATGGAGGGACAATTACAGTCAATTCTGAACTAGGAGCAGGAACAGAGTTTGTCATCACCTTACCCACTCAAGCAGAACAAACAAGTTGATTTTTTAGTATATTCAGAATCATTTAACTAACCAATCACCAATTCTCAAACACTATAATGGATGTGACAAAAATAGTCCTACAATTCCTCATTCCGCCAACCTACAGGTTGGTAGGAGTACCCTTGCAGAGTTCTAAATAGCACTGCAAATAATGATTTTCGTGTCTTCACCTATCTAATAGAAGCTAAAAAAAATTAAACAGGTAAATCACTAGCATTCTGGATGTTTTGTAAAATCAAATCAGGGCTATTACGTTTAACCAAGCCAGTTAACACTTTACCAGGGCCAATTTCCATTACTCGCTCGATACCGTTAACTGGTAATTGCAGACAAATTTCTCGCCATCTTACAGAACCAGTCATTTGTTTATTCAGGCGTTGCTTTAAAATCTCGGCGTCAATAGACGGAATTGGTTCGACATTAGACAACACTGGCACAATCGCGGGCTGAAATTCCACAGATTCTAGAATGTCTTGAAATTCCGCAGCTGCTGGTGCTATTAAATGTGAATGAAATGCTCCAGAAACTTTTAGGGGAACCGCACGCTTTGCTTTAACTTGAGTCATCACCGCTTGTACAGCCTCAGTCGTACCTGAAATTACCACCTGAGCCGAACTATTATCATTTGCTATCACTACATCAGGCGTTTGGGCAATAATTTTTTCTAACTGTTCGCGGTCAAAGTTCATCAAAGCTGCCATCATCCCACCGACGGCACTATCCATGAGTTCTGCACGGCGCTTCACCAGATATAAACCAGCCGACCACTCAAAGACACCCGCTACATAAAGGGCAGTATATTCTCCCAAACTGTGGCCAGCAACTAAATCTGGCTGGTGTCCTCGTTCTCGAAGCAGGTCAGCAAGAATGCTTTCAACCACATAAAGACTTGGCTGAGTATACAGCGTCTGTGATAACTTCTCTTCTTGAGTTTGACAAATTTCAGTTACAGACCAGCCCAAAATATCCTCAGCTTTGGCAAGCTTGTCTTTAGCGGACGGTATATCTAGTAAATCCATTCCCATTCCCAGCGTTTGAGAACCTTGTCCGGGAAACACCCATGCAGTTTTTGTCATTTGTCAATAGTCAGTAGTCATTGGTCATTTGTCATTTGTCATTGGTCATTCACAAAGGACAAATGACTAATGACTAATGACAAAATATTTATCTTCCCCATTGAAAAATTGCCGCGCCCCAAGTAAGACCGGCACCAAAGCCGGATGTCGCAACGATGTCATTGGGTTTAATTTTACCTTGTCGTACCGCTTCATCTAAAGCTAAGGGGATGGAAGCCGCTGAGGTATTGCCGTACTGGGCGAGATTACTGATAACTTTATGTTCTGGGATATTCAGGCGTTGGGCAACAGCATCAATAATTCGCTGATTGGCTTGATGCAATATCAGCCAATCTATTTGATCGACGCTGATGTTAGCTTGAAACAAGGCTTTATCAATTATTTCTGGCACTTTTTGCACAGCAAAGCGGTAAACTTCTTTGCCGTTCATCGTAATTGGTTGGTAAGTGCCTTTGGTGATATTTACATCAGTCAGCAGTTCTTGAGAAGTACCTGCATAAGCAAGGTTGAGGTAATGATTTTGAGTACCATCACTTTTAAGGGCAAATCCTAATAAGCGATCGCTTTTGGCAGCTTGTAACACCACTGCTCCAGCACCGTCACCAAATAATACACAAGTCCGGCGATCTTCCCAATCTACCCAGCGAGAGAGGATATCTGCCCCGATCAACAGTACATTTCTGTAAACACCAGTTCTAATATATTGGGCTGCTGTAACCAAACCAAACACAAAGCCGGAGCAGGCAGCGGTTAAGTCAAAGGCTACTGCGTTGGTAGCTCCCAATTTAGCCTGTACTTGACAAGCACTACCAAACAAATCATCAGGGGTGGAAGTCGCTAGCAGAATCAGGTCTAGGTCTTCTGGTTTAATTCCCGCAGCTGCGATCGCCTGACTGCTGGCGGCAGTAGCGAGTACACTCAAGGACTCAGATGACAGAGCTAATCGACGCTGACGAATTCCCGTTCTTGTGGCAATCCACTCATCTGATGTTTCAACTAGTTCACTCAATGTATCGTTGTGTAGGGAAGTTGCTGGTACTGCCGAGCCGCTTCCGGTGATTGCTACGCCTAAGTTTTGCACTCTTAATCTCCCAAGCTATCAGCTTTTTGTCTTTTGTCTTTTGTCCTTTGTCTTTTGTCCTTTGTCCTTTGTCCTTTGTCCTTTGTCAGTTGTCCTTTACAAATGACTAATGACCAATGACCAATGACCAATGACTAATGACCAATGACCAATGACTAACCGCTCTCGCGCTCTAGGATATATTGGGACTGAATTCGTTGTATCACTTGGTTGTCAACAGCTTCTTTTGCCATGCGAATTGCATTAAAAATTGAAGGTGCTTGGGAGCTACCGTGACCGATAAAACAGACTCCTGCCACGCCTAGCAGTAAAGCACCACCATGTTCTGCGTGATCCATTCGCTGCTTAATCCGCTTCAAGTTGGGTTTTAAGAGTGCTGAACCAATTTGACCGTGTAATCCTTGGGGTAATTCTTCCCGCAAAATTTGCAGAATCACTTCTCCAACGGCTTCGGCAAATTTTAACAATACATTACCTACAAAGCCATCGCAGACAATCACATCAAAGCGACCGGAAAGCACATCACGCCCTTCAGCATTGCCAATAAAATTAATTTGGGAATTTTCGCGTAGCAGTTGGTGGGCGCGGACGGCTGCATCATTGCCTTTCGAGTCTTCTTCACCGATATTCAGCAAACCCACTTTCGGTTCAGGTGTACCCAAGACATACTGACTGTAAGCCGATCCCATAACGCCAAACTGCTCTAAAAACTTGGGGCGACAATCTACATTAGCGCCGACATCAAGTACTAGCACTGGCTTACCAGCAATAATTGTGGGGAAAACTGTCCCGATCGCTGGGCGATCGATTCCTGGCAATCGTCCTAAGCGAAGCAAAGCTGATGCCATAGCTGCCCCAGAGTGGCCGGCAGAAAATACGGCATCTGCCTTTTCCTGCTTGACTAAATCCATAGCCACATTAATAGAAGCCTTGCGTTTGCGTCTAACTGCATTTAAAGGCTCCTCATCCATCGCGATCGCTTCTTCAGCAGTCACGATCTCTACCTGCCCTAAACTTGTTTTTGATGGCAAGGCAGCTTCTATTTGTTGGGGATCGCCAACCAAAAATATATCTACACCCAATTCTTCTCTTGCTCGCAATGCGCCAGCAACGATTTCACCGGGTGCATGATCCCCTCCCATTGCGTCAATTGCGATCCGTACGCGAGTCGATCCCATTGCTCACAGCTTCTAGAAACCTTACAAATTTTACCAGATGGCAAAGCCCGAAAAAGCTTAATTTTCTGACCGCCAAATTAATTCTGTTACTATTGCAACAATATTTGCTGGCAAGCTCAAGATAGCACGAATTGTTCGGTAGTAGGGAGTAGGGCATTGGGCATTGGGCATTGGGCATTGGGCATTGGGCATTAATTATTCTCCCCTGCTCCCCTGCTCCCCTGCCCCCCTCCCCTACTCCCTATTCCCCACTTCCCAGCACCCAATCAACTAGCGTCCGAACGCCGTAGCCAGTTGCCCCAGCGCTGTTGTAGCCATTTTCTTTATCTGTCCACACTGGGCCAGCAATATCTATGTGCGCCCAAGGGGTTTGTTTGACAAATTGCTTGAGGAAAAGGGCTGCGGTGATTGCACCACCAGGACGCGGCCCTGTATTTTTCATATCCGCGATACCAGACTTTAAGCCTTCAAAATATTTTTCTTCCATTGGCATCCGCCAAATCTTTTCTCCTGAAGTTTCCGCAGCTTTTTCGATTTGGGAAGCGACACCTTCATCGGGAGTGTACAAACCGGCAATATCATCACCCAAGGCAATGACATTGGCACCAGTCAGGGTAGCTAAATCCACGATCGCATCTAATCCCAATTTGTCGGCATACACCAAGGCATCTGCTAGGGTCAAACGTCCTTCAGCGTCGGTGTTGTTGACTTCGATTGTTTTGCCGTTTGATGCTGTCAGAATGTCTCCAGGGTGCATGGCGTGACCGCTAATCATGTTTTCAGCCGCTGCTGAGATGAAGTGAACTTCAACATCTGGCTTAATTTGAGCAATTGCTTTTGCTGCCCCCAAGGTAGCAGCTGCACCCCCCATATCCATCTTCATGGTTTCGATGCCGCTACCAGCACCTTTAATATTGAGTCCGCCGGAATCGAAGGTTACACCTTTACCAATAATTGCTAATTTCTTTTTGGGTGTGCCTTCTGGCTTGTAAGTTAGGTGAATAAATTTCGGTGGCAACTCTGAACCTTGCGATACTCCCAAAAAAGCACCCATACCCAACTTTTCACAGTCTTCTTTTTCCAGAATTTCTACTTGTAAACCGTATTCCTTGGCGATCGCTTGAGCAGTTTCGGCTAAGGTAATTGGTGTGACTGCATTAGCTGGTGCTGCGACTAATTGCCGTGCCAAATTTACCCCGGAAACAATTTGATTGGCGCGGGTGATGGCGGCTTCTTGTCCATCAAAACCCAGTAAATCTACACTTTCTATTTGTGAACCTTTATCTTCTGGTTCGGATTTAAAGCGAATATCTTGGTAAAGTGCTAATTCCACACCTTCGGCGATCGCTTGGGCACTGGCTGCTGGATCGTTATTCCACAATGGAAAACTAAAACCCAAAATTTTGCTTTTCTGCTTTTTTCCTACCCTAGCTACAGCCGCAGCAGCACGGCGCAGAGTATCTAGTTTTAGTGCATCTGGTTTGCCTAAACCTACTAAAATCAATTTCCGCACTGGGCTACCAGCATTTACACGGGTGAAAATAGTGCTATTGGCTTTACCTTTAAATTCTTCTTCAGTAATCAGTTCTTTTAAGACTCCAGAAAACTTTTGATCTAAAGTAGCTAGTTCTCCGGTTAACTCTACTGCATCTTCAAATAATCCAATTGCCAAACTATCGCCTGCCCACTCTAGTAAAGGCTTATCACTAGGTTGAATTGTCATTTTGGGATTTTGTGTAAATATTCCTTCTTGTACCAGTATTGCTCAAAATTCTGGTTTCATGGTGAGGGGAGTTGGGAATGAGGGAGCAGGGGCCAGTAGCTATAATCCTGGATTTCTCACTTGTGAGAAATCCAAGGAGTGTGGGGGGTAAGACTTCTTCCCCACACTCCCCACACTCCTCTTTCCCCTCTGCCTACACTATGCGTGAGAAATCCGGGTAATGTTAGGGCTAAGAGTGTCAATCGATAATACGCTTGAAAATGTATGAAGTTTTAACCATAATAAATTAGTGGAATGGCAAGTTGAGTTTCATGATGATTTCGAGCCTGAGTTCAATGCTCTACCTCAAGAAGTAAAAAATGAGTTGCTTGCTACGGCTCAGGTATTAGAAATGTTTGGACCACAAGCAAAACGTCCTCATGTTGATACGCTCAAAGGGTCGAACTACGGAAACATGAAAGAGTTGCGATTCTCAGCTTTTGGTGGTGTTTGGCGTGTGGCGTTTGCTTTTGACCCATTGAGGCAAGCCATTTTATTGGTAGCAGGTGACAAATCCGGCGTTAGCAAAAAACTTTTTTATAAACACTTAATTCAAAAGGCTGATGCACGGTACAAGAGCCATCTTAAAAAACTAAAAGAAGAAGTTAGGGTTTGGGATTTAAGTCTCAAATAAAAAATAAAAAGTACAAGAGCCATCTTAAAAAACTAAAAGAAGAAGGGTAAGAAGAATGGGCAAAAGCCTAAGAGCAAAAATTAAAGAACAACCAATAGAAAACCAAATAAAAATTGAAAGCCGCGCTCAAGAATTAATAACTCAGGAATTAACTAGGCAAAAACTTAGATTAGATAAAAGGAAAAGGTTTAAAAAAAGAGAGGTAGTTATATTTGGAAAAAAATTAATGATAGAACATTAATTTAGTAAAACACTAGAAAAGCCTGCCAAGCCGTTGGAGTTTGGCAGGCTTTAAAGTTATTAAAAATGGCTAGTTTTGTGTCTGATACTAGTGAACTGCGCTCATAACTCCACTTTTTTACCTCCTCTGCCTAATGCCCTATGCCCCAATTCCATTTTTGTCAATGTTAAATTTTCTGGCGATCGCTGCGATTATTTCTTGCTCAAGTGCTGTAGTCTTATTGTCAAGCTGGGCAATTTTTTCACACTGAACGAGCAAGGGTATAGCAAAATCACGATTCAGCTGATTGAGCAGTATATCTAAAGACTTAGGTGATTTGATATTTTGGGCAATGGCATCCAACGAGGTAGGACTGAGTTTTACAGCTTGTAATTCTGGCAAAATTTCTTCCAAAGTCTTATCTGGATGGCTAGCCAAAATCATGTGAACTAAGATTTGATCCATGACGGCTTCTTGAGCGATCGCACTTTCTAGATACTTTTCACTTTCGGCTTTTAATGTTGCTAATGTCTGTGGCGATTCCAGAGAAGTAGATTCATCCAGCTTGGTTTCGTAAAATCTACAAGCAGCATACCCCAATGAATAGATCATCGTTGCATTTGAACTAGCTCCAATAACTGCACCCGCCAAGGGCACATTTCGCAGCAAGCCTAATCCCGCAGCTTTCAACAAACGCCCTCCACCCAAAGCCAACCCAAAAATTGCTAAAATTTCACCTTTGCGGGCAGGATCTTTTAAATCTAGCCCGTAGACAGATGCAATTTGATAAAGCATTTCTGACTGCAATTTTGTAGTTGCTGTTAAATCAATTGCCAATAATGCCACTGCTATTCCTGGCAAAATGCTAGTAGCTAGTCCAACTGTGGCTGCTTGAGTTGCTTTTTCCACCATGATTCGGTGAGCAAGCTGGCTAGGTGATTCATTTGGATACTGTTTCTTGAGCTTGTTTACCGCCGCTTCTGCTTGTTCTAAATCAACAAGGTTACTATCGTTAATCAGCCAATTGAGATTTAAGACTCCAGATAGTTTTCTAATCAGCCAATTTTCGCTGAGGCGATTCACAAACTGACCGCTAGTTTGAGTTGTTTGCTCAATAAACTTGTGTGTTTCTTTTGCCGTCGCTTCTCCCACCCCTACTGCTGTATCTAAAACTGCTTGGCCAGTCTGAACAACAGTTTTAACAAAAGACTCTACTATAGACGGTTCATTTTCTATTGATGATTGAGCCTGAATTCCTGCTTCTGAAGTTTCTCTGGGTGAATTAACTAATTTATTCACCTCTATTTTTTGGGGTTTATCTGCCATTGCTTGACACCATCTTGTAAAGCCTCTCTTTTGGTTGTAGCGAAGTTTGAGGGGCTTTGACATCTCTCAATAAGTACAATTCGTCAGAGTAAATAGGAATTATTCTGAGCTTTAACTATAGACATAAGATGGATGACAGAGGTTTTGATTTTACCACTGATAACCTAATGTCAAAAACATTTGAACTTCTAAAATAGTGAGCATTTCTGGAACAAGAACGCCCATTTTTCTTGGTAATATTGTTCGATCAATTACCAGCAATTAAATATTCTTATGTAAGTAATTCTGTATATTCATCTAATCCTACCTCAGCTATCAGCTTTACTTTCTAAAAAGTCGTTATCCTTAAGAATTTCATAGAGATTAGTATCTTGCTCTAGCAAACAAGCGTGTCCGCAATTGGGCAACACTACAATCTTGTTATTTGGTAAGATGTTCCCTATCCGGTTCACTTCATTTACAGAAGGTAAAAGGCGATCGCTAGCACCAGCAATTAACAAAACTGGTTGAGTTAAACGCCTTAACTTTTCCTCATCAATATCAAACTCTCGCAGTAAAGACAACCGCCAAAGAACGGTTTCGACTGGGACAGAACGCATCGTTTTTAGCAAATCGTGGCGATCGCTGCGAGAAATGCGTGACAAAGATGCTAAAAATGGCAACAAGCCTAGTGCGCCAACATCATACAATCCTGATGGCACTAAGTAAGTTAGCTGGGATGCCCAACTTAACCAAGGGCGAAGATGAAAGGACGAAGCTGGATTAATTAGGATAATTCGCTTAAATAAATGGGGTGCTTGGATTGCCACTTTCATAGCCAAGCAACCACCAAAGGACTCACCACACAAGTAAACTGGTCTTTGAGAACTTTTTTCTAATTCGGCGTCGATCAAGTCCAATACACTCTTAGTTAGGGCATCCCAAGTGTTAAGGTCTTTCCGAGGGAGCGCCAAAGAGCGCACATCAAAGCCAGTTTCTAATCCAGCGGTTTGCGATCGCAATAGTTGACCAGTTCCATCCATTCCTGGCAAATATACCAATAGCGGATACTCTGGCTGTACTCGTTTAGGAGTCAGAAAACAAGGGTTTAGCTCAACTTCTGTGATAGTCATTGGTCACTCGTACTGAGCGTAGTCGAAGTATTGGTCATTAGTCATTAGTCAATGGTATAAAACTTTTGGACTGCGAATTGTTGCTTTTATTAGCTTCGGTACTTTTGAGCAAAAACAAAAAAATCTCGGAACAAGCTACTCAAAGTTGTGCAGACAATCCAAAATTGTTCGACTGAGCGGCTTGCCTTGAGCGTTCGCGTAGCGTCTCGTAGAGAAGTCGAAAGGAGCCGAAGTCCAAAATTGAATAGCTTTAATAGCAACCTTGAAGCAGTAAATTGCTAATTTCACCCTGACAGTGTTCTGTCAGTTCAGCCACAACAGTTCTGGCTTGTTTGCCGTGATATTTTTTATGATGTTGGGGCGTAATCCAATAAGGACGACCGATTAACACCGCAACTCGACGATAAATTACCAAGGGATGCCAACCATTTTGGTTAAATAAAGGTTCTGAAGGGTCGAATACACTTAAAAGTCTTAATGGGAAGCCATTGGTGTTTACTTCTTCTAAGGAAGCGATCGCGATCGGTAAAATAGCTAAATCCTGCACATTCGCTCGTAATGCCAAATGGGCAAATCCCCGCTGAAACTCACCCACTTGGCTTGGCTGAGTAAATTTCACCATTGGTGCAGTCCCTTCTGGAAATACTCCCACCATCTGCTTGGATTGCAATAGCACCTGTGACTGCGAAAAAAAGCTTTGCTGGCGGTTTTGAGTATCTTCCAAGGGAAAACACCCCAATTGACCGGTGACAATCTCTCGCATGACTGGAACTTGTCCCATGTAGTGATGGCAAGCAAAGCGAATCGGACTCGATAACGCTGCCATTAAAATCAGTGCATCCATAAAGCTGCGGTGATTGCTGACTACCAAGACGCTCGCATCCTGGGGAATGCGGTCTTCGTAATAGCGGAACATTTGCGTTGAGAATGCCGCCACCAAAGCGCGAGAAATCTCTAGGGGGCTATTTCCACTCATACCTAATCAATATATTTTCCGGTAAATATGGCAATTTGTCTTAATTTAATTTTTACATTTCTTTACTAATGCCATGACCGTCTTAAGATAGAAATATCTAATCTACAAAAGCAACTAGATTTTCTGTATTCTTGATTATGTATTCTCGATCACAATAATATCATCTAATAGAAACTATTCGAAAAAATTATGATTAGTGAATTTCCATTTTTTAGGTAAAAATGAGTTTAATTGATGCATATTACAAAACAATTTTGGACTTGATAAATTTGCTAGTATGAAGATGTTATTGGAAAAAATGGTAATAATGTTGTATAATTGCCTGGTTTTGCCGATAAAAGGTAAGATGTAAAACGTTTTAATAAGTTAATTTTTATTTTGTATGAATCTAGTGAATAAAAAAGAATTGACATTTGCGCTGACCACACCCCTATATTATGTAAACGATGTTCCTCATATAGGTAGTGCTTATACGACGATCGCAGCCGATGTAGTGGCACGATTTCAGAGATTACTGGGACATCAAGTATTACTAATTACAGGTACAGATGAACATGGGCAAAAAATTCAGCGATCGGCAGAAAGTTTAGGGAAAGGGCCACAAGAATTTTGTGATGAAATTGTCCCTAGTTTCGTGAGTTTATGGCAATTATTAGATATTCAATACGATCGCTTTAGTCGGACTACTGCGCCTCGTCATCAAGCGATCGTGAAAGAATTCTTTGAGCGAGTCTGGGAATCTGGTGATATTTACCAAGGACAACAACAAGGCTGGTACTGCGTATCTTGCGAAGAATTCAAAGAAGAACGGGATCTGCTAGAAGGACACCGTTGCCCAATTCATACTAACAAAGAAGTGGAGTGGCGAGACGAACAAAACTATTTTTTCCGCTTATCCAAATACCAAACTAAGCTGACAGAATTTTATCAATCTAAACCAGATTTTATTCAACCAGAAAGTCGGCGCAACGAAGTCCTCAGCTTTGTCAATCAAGGACTGCAAGACTTTTCCATTTCACGAGTGAATTTAGATTGGGGTTTTCCCGTACCAGTCGATCCCAAGCACACTCTCTATGTCTGGTTTGATGCGCTGCTAGGTTATGTCACAGCATTACTAGAACCAGATGCAGAACCGACTTTAGCAAATGCGTTAGAAACATGGTGGCCAATCAACCTGCACCTAATTGGTAAAGATATTCTCCGCTTCCATGCAGTTTACTGGCCAGCAATGCTGTTGTCGGCAGGCTTACCCTTGCCAGAGAGAGTCTTTGGGCATGGCTTTTTGACTAAAGATGGTCAAAAGATGGGCAAAAGTCTGGGTAACACCCTTGATCCTGTGGCGTTAGTTAAGAGCTATGGTAGTGATGCCGTTCGTTATTACTTCCTTAAGGAAATCGAATTTGGCAAAGATGGAGATTTTAATGAAGTAAGGTTCATTAATGTTCTGAATGCAGATTTGGCAAATGATTTAGGTAATTTGCTCAATCGTACCTTGAGCATGGTGAAAAAGTACTGCGCCCAGAATAATGTCCCATCAATCGGCAATGAAGCGATTCCTGACGAAAATCCTTTGAAAGCAATTGGTTTACGTTTAGGGGAACAGGTAAAACAAGCATACCAAGAGCTAGCTTTCAGTCAAGCCTGCGTGGCCATACTTTCACTGGCACAAGCCAGTAATAAGTTTATTGATGAACAGGCTCCTTGGTCATTATATAAACAGGGACAGCAGGAGTCGGTGGAAAAGGTTCTCTACGCAGTTCTAGAATCAGTTAGACTAGCAGCTTATCTGCTATCCCCAATTATTCCGAACATCAGCAGCGATATTTATCAGCAGCTGGGTTTTGGAATAAACTTTAACGATCTACAAAGTTCAGTAACTGCTCCTTTTGCCATCCATGCTAAATGGGGGCTACTATCGAGCAAACAACAGTTGGGTACACCCCAACCGATTTTTAAGCGAATAGAACCCCCGAAAAACGATTAGTCCTTATCAAACTCTGATTTTGTTCAATTTTTTATTTTCTCACAAAATTTATCGTGGCTCAATTTAAATTAGCCGCAGAACATTATCATAAGCCGCTGTGACTAGCATCTAAAAGTTGGTAATTTGTATCAAAAATAACAGGGATAAAAATTGAGGTATCACAATGATGTTGAATAATTTGGAAAATGATTCAATCTTTACGCCAGAACAGGTTTTGGAGAATCGGGGTAGGGTCGCCATATTTATTGATGGCTCAAATTTATTTTACGCTGCACTGCAACTAGGTATTGAAATAGATTACACGAAGCTATTATGTCGATTAACAGGAGGTTCTAGATTACTGCGTTCTTTTTTCTACACTGGTGTAGATCGGACAAACGAGAAGCAACAGGGGTTTTTGCTATGGATGCGTCGCAATGGCTATCGAGTCATTGCTAAAGATTTAGTCCAGCTACCAGATGGCTCTAAAAAAGCTAACCTGGATGTAGAAATAGCAGTAGACATGATGGCGTTAGTAGATTCTTATGATACCGCAGTTTTAGTTAGCGGTGATGGAGATTTGGCTTATGCGGTCAATTCAGTCAGCTATCGTGGCGTGCGGGTAGAAGTTGTGAGCTTGCGTTCCATGACTAGTGACAGCTTAATCAATGTAAGCGATCGCTACATTGATTTAGAAGCCATCAAAGAAGATATTCAAAAAACTCCTCGCCAAAGCTATCCATACCGGCCATTATCTGGGATCGGTTTTTTGGAAGACCCCAGAACTAGTGATGGACACCTAGAAATCCAAGAATAATGACGTATCAATTTCATAAAAGAGGGAGATGGGAAAAGAGAAAAATTCAAAATTTCTCCCCCACTCCCTCCTTTCTTATTTTATCTTTGACCTTTTTCTTGGTATTTGCTTTAGTTGGCTGCGGGGGCAAATCCCCCCCAGCTTCCCAACAAAATACTGCGGATTCCTCTAACAAAGATAGCAATTTGACTTTCTTTGATGTCACCTTAGAACAAGCAGATGAAGTGGGAAGACCAATTTGGAAAGTCAGGGCTAAAACCGCAAAATACACCAAAGAAAAACAAATTGGTCAGGCTGAAAGTCCTTATGGTGAACTATATCAAGATGGCAAAATTGTTTACCAAATAAAGGCAGATGTAGCAGACATTGAACAAGATGGGAAGCAGTTGTTTCTGAAAGGTAAGATATTTGCCACAGATCCTAGTAATGGGATTGTGTTGCAAGGTAATGAATTAGAATGGCGTCCTAAAGAAGATTTGTTGATTGTTCGTAACAAGATTAACGGCACCCATAAAAAACTACAAGCAGTCGCGCAGGAAGTGCGAGTAAAAACCCGCGAACAGCGGATGGAATTTTCTGGAGGAGTGGTAGCAAATTCTATCGATCCCCAGATGCAAGTGAGAACTGAACATTTAATCTGGAATATTAAAGAAGAAAAACTGATTGGCGATCGCCCCCTAGAAATTGACCGCTACAAAGATAATAAAATTAGCGATCGCGGCAAGGGAAATTCTGCCGAAGTTAACTTAAAAACAAAAATTGCCACTGTCCAAAATAATGCTCAACTAGAATTACTAGATCCACCAATGCAAATAGCTAGTAACTCTATGACCTGGAACATGAACACAGAAACTGTCACCACAAACTCTCCCACACGAATGTTCCATCGTGCCGAAAATGTCACAGTGACAGCTAATCAAGGTGAAATGAAAATACCGCAAAAAACCGTTTACTTAAAAGGTAACGTCAATGCTATTGGTCAGCGTCGCCAGTCTCTAAGATCCAATACACTAACTTGGTATTTAGACAATAAGTTAGTTGAAGCTCAGGGAAATGTTGTTTACCGACAAATTGACCCACCATTAAATTTTGTGGGTGAGACAGCAGTTGGTAATCTGCAAACAGAAAATATTGTTGTCAAAGGTGGCAGTTCTAGCGGTAGGGTAGTAACGGAGATTATTCCTCAAGAAAAAGCCAATCGTCAGCAATAAAGTTAGGTGAATGGGGCCCACCCAGAAATTTTGGGTTGGTCGAGTACTAGATTATGATCTTAGTAATACAAGTCTTTTGATAGCCCATGAATGGATCAAACCGATTAGGTAAGGAATCCTTGCCAACATCCCAGCAAGTAGAACATTCCCACTATCACGATACAGACCACGAGCATACAGATCGTACTTATGGGACTAGAGAGCCGGCTCATCCTCACATCCATAGCGAAGAGTCTTTACGGCGAATTGTCAATCGATTATCGCGTATAGAAGGACATGTTCGTGGTATTAAGGCAATGGTGCAGCAAAGTACCCCTTGTCCTGATGTTCTACTGCAAATTGCCGCAGTGCGGGGCGCATTAGATCGAGTCGCGCGAATTGTTTTGGATGAACATTTAACTGAGTGTATTGGTAGAGCCGCACAAGAGGGTAATATTGACGTTGAAATTAAACAGTTAAAGGCTGCTTTAGATCGATTTTTACCTTAAATTCAAAAAAATAATCTAGAGTGCATTCGCAAAATTAGTGATGCACTAGCAGCGATACATCAAAATTCAATAGTGCATCGTGACATTCACCCCATCAACATCATATTGCAAACTGGTAGACAACCTATTTTTATAGACTTTCCTTTGTTGACTTTTTCTAAGAGGATGTTTGAAAAGTGATATGTTGTGATTTTAATAGAATTATTACCCCCCTTAATCCCCCCTTATAAAGGGGGGGAAACAGGAAAATCCGGTTCCCTCCCCTTTATAAGGGGAGGGTTAGGGTGGGGTAAAAAAATATTTGATACATCAATCATGACTTTTCAAACAACCTCTAAGAGGCAACGAGGAAAAAACTTATTCCATCAGATAATATGCTGTGCAACGACGATGGTTTTTAGCTAGACTATGATTCTCAAAAATTATCAATTTCATTATTCTTTAATTGGCACTCTAGATAAACCACTAATTCTTTTTTTGCATGGCTTCATGGGTAACATTGATGAATTTGATGAAGCCATAAAATTACTATTTAACGAATTTTCCTATTTAACACTTGATCTCCCCGGACATGGCAAAACTCAAGTTTTGGGTGAGGACGAATACTATACAATTGCAAACACTGCTCATGCTTTAATCAACTTATTAGATGAGTTAAAAATTGCCAAATGCTTTTTAGTTGGTTATTCAATGGGTGGAAGATTGGCTTTATACCTAGCCCTGCATTTTCCAGAACGTTTTCATAAAGTTGTTCTAGAGTCAGCTTCGCCAGGTTTGCCGACAGAAGCAGAACGATTAGAACGCATTAAACTTGATACTCAAATCGGCAGAAAATTAACAAGAAGTCTTGAAAAAAGCGATTTTGCCACTTTTATATCAAATTGGTACAATCAGCCGATTTTTGGTTATATAAAAAATCATCCAGAATACGATCGCATGGCAGAAAGCCGGTTGCAGAATAATCCACAGGAATTAGATAAATCACTGCGCTTTATGGGTACTGGATGTCAACCTTCTTTATGGGAAAAGCTACAATTCAATACAGTTCCCATGTTTTTACTAGTCGGTGAATACGATCAAAAATTTATATATATTAATACAGAAATAGCTAAAATATGTGAATTTGCTCAGATAAAAATAATTAGAAATGCTGGACACAATATCCATTTTGAAAATACTTTGGCATTTGTGGAAAATATCAAAAGTTTTTTGTCCACAGCAAGTTAAAAATTAGGATAACCTTACTACTTTTTTACTGCCTTGCTAGAAGGAGTTGGGGATGGTGGCAAATTCGGCGCTATTGGTTGTTTGTCTGCGGTTAATTCCTCTTGTAACATTTTCTGATAAACCTTGGGCAAAGAGTTACTCACAGAATTAGTTTCTATGCCATATCCCAAACTTGTCCAAGTGGGAGAGAGTCGCCGCAAAACATCATTTAACTTTCCCTGACGCAACTGTTGAGAAATATCAGTTCCCCAAACTTTAGAATCATTTAACCAACGGTAAACTACTACATCTTGATATTCTGCTTCAAAACTATAAGCAGTCCAAAACATCATCTGCATCGGCTTTGGGTGATAACGAGGGGCTAAACGATACCAAGTAATGTTGATAATTTGATATCTGCCAGCAGCGGTAGAACAATTACCTGTATTGGGGCCTGTGACAATTGTGACGCATATCTCAGGATGTCGGCTAAGATCGTTGACTTGCTGTCCACCGTATAACAGCGAATAGGGACGGTTTCCACTAGCCTCACTTGCCGAGATGGTTCGCATTAAAGCGCGGATATAAGGGTCGCCCTCTTTCATCACTAAAGGCGGCTGTTTATTTTCAAAGATGGGATCGGAAGGCGATCGCAAGTCTCCAATATACCATTGCAACAAATACACAAAGCCGAGAAGCGCGGCTATTGGGCCAATAAGTTTTTCAACACCTTTGAATTCAAAGCCTTTCAGAGTCTAACTCCTTTAAATTCACTCTTTTTGCTAACAAAAATCATCGACGAACTGATTCTAGTAAAGTTCATACCTGATTGTTAGTTATTATTTCTGATTTGCCCATTTTTTTAGGAATTAGCGAAAAAGAGTATAAATACAGGAGTTTGCAAGTAACTGAGGTAAAAAATGCAGGACTCACGCATCAGATATAAAGAGTTTCTACCTTCTGCCTCAAAACCCGTAGCTTTCTACTTTATGCAAAAGAAAACTACTGTAAGTATAGCAAGCGAGATACTCCCAAAAATCCCAACCCAGTATAAAATTAATCACTTTTAGTAGCATACGCCCTCAGTAATAATTGCTTCCTTGCTCAAATTGGGCGATAAGTCTATACAACCTTATTGCAAAGGTTTCGATTTAAGTTGACACCGATGCACATCTGTGATCCCTTACAAAAGGTCTGTATTACGACCGATTGAGAACTGTAATCAGGGAGATTGGGTAATTAATGAGTCTGTTTCTCTAGCCCCGCATCAAATTCGTATCTTAAAATACCAGGAATTTCCTGAAGACACTGGAGATAACAAATGTTACTGTGGGCTAGTTGAAAACCAAGAGGCAGATAACCTTTACCAATATTGAATCTGCTTTGTGTTTTTACACAATAGTCATAGTCATGGGCACAATATTCAAGTAGCTTGAAATATGAAAATCACTCGTATTCTCCACCAGTTTGAAAAACTATGGTTAACCGTTTTACTTCCGTGAGTACTGCTCTCACACTTAAGGTAGTTGGAATAATCTGCATTTTGTCCTTTTTCGTTGACTTTTTGATTCTGTTGTTACCCTTTCAACCCACCGATCGGGTATGGCAAATCAATTTGGGAACAGCGCTTGTCGATCGAGGAATTGTTCCTCTAGTCGGTTTGGGGCTTCTGTTTGCTGCCTATTGGATTGAGAATGCTGATGCAGCAAGCGATCGCCCCCAAGGTATCGATTTAAGATTTCCCGCCGCGATTATCTCAAGTATTTTAGGGTTAATGTTCTTGCTGATTTTTCCCCTGCACCTAAATAACGTCAATCAAGCCAAGACTCAAACACTCAACCGAATCACCCAAGAAGCAGATCAGGCAGA
Source organism: Nostoc sp. (assembly GCF_036918015.1). Taxonomy (GTDB): domain Bacteria; phylum Cyanobacteriota; class Cyanobacteriia; order Cyanobacteriales; family Nostocaceae; genus Nostoc. The sequence continues at coordinate 1,710 of NZ_JBALEO010000078.1, read as the reverse complement.
AACTCAACTAAACACTCGATTATCGCAATTGCAAGCACAAATAGCTACTGAGCAAGGAAAAGCGCAACTAGACCAGCTGCGAAACCAAACCAAAGCTCAGTTTAGTGAAATCCTCAAAGATGACCAAAAATATAAGCAAGCACTTGAAAGCCCTCAAATTCCCGCAAATATCAAAGAGTTACTGAAGAAGGCTAAAACAGATCCCCAAGCACTTGACAAAGCTATCGAACAACAAACAGATGTTAAAACGCTGCAAACTCAACAACTGAGCCAACTTCGCCAGCGCCGAGACGAAGCACAGCAACAAGCTAAAGATACTGCTTGGAAGTCGGGACTGCGGATTGGTATTAGCAGTTTGCTATTGTCCATTGGTTACATTATCATCGGCTGGACAAGCTTAAGAGGTAGGGGTGCTGTACAAGGTGGTAAACCTAGAACTGCCGCACGCTAATCTACTATTGGCATGGCAGTAAGAAGTATCCCAAAATTATTGACGACTGATACTGCCATGCGCCTAATAGCTAATAACAATAACAAGGCAATTATCACTGACTAAAATCGCTATAAAACTTGAGTAATGTTCTCAATTTACATACTGACATATAACGAAGAACTAGATATTGCTGCTTGTATCGAATCGGCGATGTTATCAGATGACATCATTGTTGTGGATTCATGCAGTAGCGATCGCACTGTGGAAATCGCCAGTCGCTATCCCATTCGCGTTGTCCAGCACGCTTTTGAAAGCCACGGACGCCAACGCACCTGGATGTTAGAGTCTATCCCCCCGAAGCATGAATGGGTTTATATCCTCGAAGCTGACGAGCGTATGACCCCAGAACTGTTTGCAGAATGCGAAAAGGCAAGTCAGAATACAGACTACATCGGTTACTACGTGGCTGAACGCGTCATGTTCATGAATCGTTGGATTCGCTACAGCACACAGTATCCGCGTTACCAAATGCGACTCTTCCGCCACGGAAAAGTGTGGTTTACAGACTACGGTCATACTGAGCGAGAAGTTTGTGAGGGTGCAACTAGCTTTTTAAAAGAAACATACCCACACTACACTTCTAGCAAAGGTTTGAGCCGCTGGATTGACAAGCACAACCGTTATTCTACGGATGAAGCTCAAGAAACATTGTATCAGTTAGAACAGGGAAAAGTTAGCTGGCAAGATTTATTCTTTGGCAAATCAGAAGTCGAAAGACGGCGTGCCCTGAAAGATTTGTCTTTACGTTTGCCCGCCAGACCGTTGCTACGGTTTATATATATGTATTTTATCTTAGGCGGATGTTTAGATGGACGCGCCGGAGTGGCTTGGTGTACATTGCAAGCATTCTACGAATACCTGATTTTGCTCAAAGTCTGGGAAATGAAGTATTTACCAAAACCTAATTTAGATGCAACAGCGATTTTGGTACAAGAGAGTACGCAACAGTTGCAGTGCGCGGATTCTGAAACTACACAGGTTGATGTGGCGTGAAGAGGGCTGGAGATTAGAAGGATTTCCCGGATAGCGATCGCAAAATCATAGGGCACACAGATGTGCTACACAGATCCCCGACTTCGTAAAAGTTGTCGGGGATCTTGTTTTTCATAATTCAAGACTAGAGTGCGATTCGTTGCCTAGTGAATCACGGTATCCAGTCCGTACATAACTAAGCCAGCCGGACAGCAGATTACTGTCACTAAAGGCTGAACTCTCGG
>NZ_JBALEO010000077.1:0-191680 GCF_036918015.1 Nostoc sp. | reverse complement strand
CCGAGAGTTCAGCCTTTAGTGACAGTAATCTGCTGTCCGGCTGGCTTAGTTATGTACGGACTGGATACCGTGATTCACTAGGCAACGAATCGCACGTTAGTGTTGGATCAAGACTGGCTACCGGAAGCAAGCAATATTTGATAAGTGTAATTGTGACTGTTTGGGATGAAGCGCATTACGCAGCCACTTAATATACATTGGTGAATCTTGCAAAAGTCGCTTTTACTTCTTCATCATCGGCAAAGTCTCCAGTATTCGCTTCAGCAATCCCTTTTTGAATTTCCTCGGTTTGCCACTGATACATCTCTAGATAAGTGGCTACCGCTTCATTAAGTATGTGGTTGCGATCGCAATTCATTGCAACTGCGATCGCATCAAGTGCAGCTTTGCGATCACTATCTATCCAAAACGTAATATTTTTTTTGCTCATTATCTTATGAAAGTTGTCTTGCATAGTCTTAATATTGCAATATATTGTAATGTAAAGTAATGGCTATCACTATTTTCTCAGTTCAAAATTCCACACCCATATCGTTAAAATCCTTAATATTCCAATCGATTCAGATATCAATGGGTTTAATACTAGCTTTTAGTTTAGAAATAAGTTACTACTGAGATTGTTGACAACCACATTATTATTGGATATTTGTTGTCTATGGTATCTCTATATCTTGCAGTAGATGGTGACGACGTTGGCCGAAAAATCGAGTTCTTTATCGTCACAGATCAAATGGAGCTATTATCAAATTTTTCTCATAACTTCCAATCATCTATGTTATGGTTAGCAGAAACTCTATCAGATGAATTTAATGCAAAAATAATATTTAATGGTGGAGATAGCTTACTTGCAAGGTTACAATCTGATGCAATATCGGTGAGTAGATTAGAAAGTTTAAGAATCGAATTTGCTAGCTTTTCAAAGGCTACATTATCCTTTGGGATTGGTGATAATTCACGTCAAGCTTATTTTGCACTGAAATTAGCCAAAGCTACTGGGAAAGATCGAATTGAAATATTTCAGGAATATACAAGTGGCGAAACAACTACTCCTTGTCATTCAAAGCGATAATCCGGGACTTTACGTCAATATCTTAACGCACTGTATTCAAGTCATGGGTGTTCGAGATGTTTACTTTGGAGTCAACGAAGGAGCTGTAGGTAAACTTTCAGAAGTCAAAGATCAAATTAGAAGAATAAGGAATAAATTTGAAGAACTTTTAACCGATCATAATGAATATCAAATTGCATATAATTCAATGCTATCTTTAGCTCCTATAGAAGAAAGAATTATAAAAATTTTATTTGTAAATCCAGAAGTTTCAATCAAAAACATAAAGAGAAATTTTCCTGACTTAAATAATTTAATTGTTGATATTTCTGGATGTAACAAAAAAGTTTCTAGTGATATCATATCATCTTATATATCAAGTGGAATACAACATGTTTGTTGTTTTGAGCTTGATGATAGAGTTTACTCGAAAGAGTGGCGTACAAAGAATTTGAGTAAAATGTATCATGATATACATCAAGATATAATTTGCTACGAATATATTGACTTCTCTGAATCTGGCACAACGATAGAAAGTTTTAATCGTATGCGTTCGCAAGGAAAAGTTATAAAACTTCTACTTGTAGTTTCTATATTTCTTGGGGTTATGGTTTTCGTGTTAATTCAGCAACAGCAAAGCGTCTTAGCTCAGTATGCAGCCGTTACACTTGCACTGATAACTGGATTAGGTCTTTTTAACGATATTTTTGGTGTTGTTGATCGCTTAAAGTAATTCGATAATTATAATTGCCCATTGTCATTATGATTGGATTAATTTAAAAAATCCAAGAAATTTATGTATTTTTAGAAATTACACTACTTCTGCAATTGCCGTTATCTCTAATAAAAACCTCAATGCAATGGACAAGCGATCGCACTCGGCTTGACGCTAAAATACTAGTCGCAATCTTGTAGAGATGATTAGCGATGAAAATTAAAACAATAGACAGGCTTGGATATCTTCGAGTTCGAGATCGGGAAAATCCTCTAAAATCTCAGAAACACTGACATTCTCAGCCAACATTTCTAAAATATCACTCACACGAATCCTCATACCTCGAATACAAGGACGACCACCACACTGGCCAGGAGTTTGAGTAATGCGAGTCAACAAATCAACCCTTGAGTTCATGCAAGTATTTTAATATCGGGTACTTTTATTTAACTCTAATTCTGCGATCGCAATTATTCCAGCCTAGCATCTGGGTGTAGCAAAAGGGTAATCGCAGTTATCGCATACTAACCCAACAGCACCTAAGTTTAGCAATTTTAGGTTAGTTGTAGCTTCAGGTAATCAATGAAATCCAGAATTTCTGTATCAGTGAGTTCTAGGCGCGATCGCTTGCCATATTTCTGCTGCAAATACTCCCTTCCCTGTTCTGGAGTCCAATTTAATTGGGCTAAATATGTGTCACTTTGAGCTATCAAAACTGCATGAATTTCTGATGCCGTTGTATTAGCAGATATTTGGATTTCATCTTGATGTAAATTTTGAATACAATTAATTTTTAAACTTACTTTTTTTCCTAAAGCTTGCCAGTCAATTTCCCTGTGTCCATTCCAACTAACACCTATAGAACGATAAGTGACTGGATTATAAATTGCACAAAATACAATTGTTCTCTCTCCAGGACTGACTGCGATCGTCAATGGATGATGCAATTGTTCAGAAGTCAGGGCATCAAGTGAAAGCAACAAACTTTTAGAAAAGTAAGATTCACTTCCTGAGCGGATAACATAAGGTTTGTCTGCCAGAATATGCAAATCAGTTTTTTCTGCTTCTCCATGTGAAGTTTCCACTTTTTTATTAACTTCTATCCCTGTTATCACCCCAGTTAAGGCTCTTTCATAAATTGGGATTTGTCTTGTATCGTCGGATAGCATATACCAGCAGTGATCCGATTCTTTGCTGACAAAGACATATTGAGGTTTTGGTGCTGCTCCAAATCCTAATTTAACTTCCATATTTTTGATGAAGGTTTTGGTAAATATATTTATTGAGGCAACCAGCTTTTACGATTTGTACCGTTAAGCAATGAGTTACTTTATAGATATAATTCCCTAGCCAGGAAGCTAATTAACATTAAGGCAGCAAAAATCACAAAATTTGGTGCATCTAAGAGGATGTTTGAAAAGTTTTGGGCGAATATAATGATGCCTCCGGCACGCCAAGGGCGAACGCTACTACATAAGCAAAGTCCGCCTCCGCAGACTAACACAAAATCAAGCTCTTCAACCCACGCAGGCGGTCACTGAGCTTGTCGTACCCCTCCGGGGAAGCAAGCTACGCGCAGCGTCTCGTAGAGAAGTGTGGGTAAAGTCTCGTGTAGCCGCGACTTCTAGTCGCCAAGGCTAGTAATAATTTAGACTTTTCAAACAACCTCTAAGACAAAGTTTCTGGATCAACACCAAGGGCATTCAATCTTTCAATTAACATTTTCACTTGTTGTTCTGCTTCCACTCGTCGCTGTTCTTCAAAAGCTGTGCGTTCTTCCGCTTCCCTGATGCGTTCTTCTGGTGTCAGCAATCTTTGCCCTTCTTCGTCATACCAGTACAGCCACTCCCGTACTATACCTTGATAAATTCCTCGTTCTCGCCCAATTCCTAAACCAACTTCTGGTAGCCAAACGGGATTTTCTGACATTAAGATATATTCCCCATCGACTAAGCGATACACTTCCAAAGGCGACTTTTTCCGCCGCAGGGGACTATACACAACGTAGTACAAAATTCCTAAATCTTTGGCATAAAATTCTTTCTTAATGCTATATTCTTCTCGATATATTTGGGAAACAACTTCTAGGGCTAAAATTGGCAGTTGCTTTTCTTCCCACAGCACATAACTTAGGCGTAAATCCTCATCAACGAAGCGTTTAACTCCTGAACTGAGAAATCCATCAGGGACAATAGGTGGTTTGTCAGGGTGATAATAAATACCCATATCAACACCAAAGAACCAATCCCAGCGATCGCACCAAACCAAAGCTAGTGTCGTTTTTAGCAAGCCGGGAATTAAATTTTGGAGTTCATTATCCACAGCAGTATCATCTGAGTCGGGTAGTTCTTCGGAAGATGGCAAACAATGGAGCGGATTGTAGTTTAACATGAGCGGTTTTGCCAAATCTGATTCTAGATAGATTGTACGTAATCTATTGATGTGCGATCGCAGCGCAAGAATAAAGAAGCATTTTTAGCGTAGGCGTAGACATCGCCTTGTATCTCTCTTCTCAGTATCAAAATACTCATAAGTGTAAAATCTTTACATCAGATTCGTGGTTTTTCGGTACTGATTATCAGAGTGTCTAACTGACAATAGCAAAAAAGGGCAGAACATTGTTCAAATAGAACATTCCAGAAGTCGCAGAGTATTCAATTTCATGGTGAATTTGGTAGTTGGGCTGATTACCTATACCTACCAGGAGAAAAAGTCTTTTCTCAACCTTGACTCAGAAAACGTGGCGCAGCTGGAAATTAGCTAATTTTCAGCCCGATTTTTGAGTTGTACCGAAGTATCAGATATGCCACCACAGATCCATTCACGAATTTTAATCAGACACTTCCTAACGGTTTTTTTGCCGTTGTCAGCGTTAGTTGGGGTTGTTATTGGGACTATCTATTACCAACAGGTACAAACCGAGCAAGTTCTGCTCAAAACAAATGAACTCCGTAAGGTAGATTTAGAAACTAAAGTCATCAGCGGAGACTTTCACTCGGTTGTCTCAGATTTGATGGTTATCTCTAAACAAAACGAGCTACAAAGAGTTTTAGAGGGAGTAAATGGACAACAACAGGCACTTTCCCAAGAACTTTTATTATTTTCTGGATATAAAAAACTTTACGACCAAATTCGCTTTTTAGATCGATCGGGTAAGGAAGTTGTCAGAGTCAATTTTAACAAGGGTGAACCAGGGATTGTCCCCGAAGAAAAACTGCAAGTTCAAGCCAAGCGCTACTGGTTTAATGACACTTTGCGGCTAAACCAAGGACAAGTATTTGTCTCTCCCCTTGATCTCAACATCGAACGTGGTCAGGTTGAACAACCCTTGAAGCCAATGATCCGCTTTGGCACTCCCGTTTTTGATCGTAATGGACAGAAACGGGGCATTGTGGTGTTAAATTATTTCGGCACAAAACTGCTAGACAATTTTAATCAAGCTTTCGCTAACGCCTCTAGCCAGGGAATGCTACTGAATGCCGATGGCTACTGGTTAAAAGGGGCGAAGCCTGAGGATGAATGGGGATTTATGTTTCCCAATCGCAAAAACCGCACTTTTGGCCAAGCTTTTCCCCAAGCATGGCAGCAGATTTCTCAAAAAGAATCGGGACAATTCCAAACTGCTGAAGGAATATTCACTTTTACTACAGTCTACCCACTAATCGAAGGGCAAAAATCCAGTACGGGAGCAGGACAGGCTTTTACTCCAAGCCAACATCAAATTGATACTAAAAAATCCTATTACTGGAAGATTGTTTCATGGGTGTCGCCAGAGACGTTGACAACCAAATCAAACCGATTTTTGAGTCAATTGCTACTGCTATATGCTGCCTTAGTAGGATTAACTGGCATTGGTTCTTGGCTACTAGCAAGAGCTAGTGTCAATCGTAATATGGCCCAGCTAGAGTTAAGGCAGTCTGAACTTGAATTGCGAAAGCTAGTTGAGCGAGAAAAAATTCTTAAAACTCGTCTATCTAGTCAAATTCGCAACTCGCTGGATCTAAATACGATTTTGAGTACAGTAGTAGTTGAAGTTCGGGAATTGTTACAGATCGATCGATGCCAGTTTTTTTGGTGTCATCAAGAAGATGAATCTACCACCTTGGAACTGAGTCAGCAAGCTTGCGCTCCCGACTTAACAGAACCTTTAGGCTGTTCTCCTATCCAGAACGTGGAAGCCTTGAGTGAAGCTATTATGCAAGGGAATTTGCTTTGTTTTGATGACATTGCGACAGATTCGTGGCTTGATTTCAAGAGTCGGAATTTACTGGTGACATTGGGCTTTAAGTCTCTACTAACAGTTTCAGTTCAAACTCAGTCGGGTCGCTTGGGTGTGATTGTCTGCGAACATAGTAGAGAGCTTCGCCCCTGGAGTGATGATGAGGTGGAAATTATTCGAGGTGTGGCTGACCAGTTAGCGATCGCCATTGACCAAGCCCAATTGTATAATCAAAGCCGCGCTGCTACTGCTGCTGCTACTACTCAAGCAGAACAACTCAACCAAGTTTTGCACAATCTCAAAGAAACCCAAGCCCAACTGATTCAGACCGAAAAAATGTCGAGTTTAGGTCAATTAGTGGCTGGAGTAGCTCACGAAATCAATAACCCAGTTAACTTTATTTACGGCAATTTGACCCATGTAAGTGAATATACACTGGGCTTGTTGGAACTGGTAGAACTTTATCAACAATCTAATGCTCATTCAACACCTGAAGTAGAAGCTCATATAGAAGCGATCGACCTTGACTTCATGGCTGAAGATTTACCTAAAATATTAATTTCAATGAAAATGGGAGCTAATCGCATTCGTGAAATCGTTCTATCCTTGCGGAATTTTTCTCGACTTGACGAAGCAGATATGAAACCTGTAAACATTCATGAAGGTATTGATAGCACACTACTGATTTTACAAAATCGCTTCAAACAAACGTCTGGAAATCCCGGAATTGAAATAGTCAAGGAATATGGTGAGATCCCTTTAGTAGAGTGCTATGCCGGACAACTAAATCAGGTGTTTATGAATTTGATCGGGAATGCCATTGATGCCTTGGATAGTTATAACAGTAAGCGAACTATTGAGGAGATAGAAGCTAACCCCAGCCAGATTGTAATTCGTACTCAGTTACGCAACTTGGATCGCATAACTGTAAAAATTGTAGATAATGGCCCTGGCATGACCGAAGCAGTTAAGCAACGATTATTTGACCCTTTCTTTACCACAAAAGCCGCAGGTAAAGGCACTGGATTAGGATTAGCAATTAGCGCTCAGATAGTCACAGAAAAACACAACGGAGCTATTTGGTGTATTTCGGAACCCGGACAAGGAGCAGAATTTTGGGTTGAGATTCCGATTAATCAAAGTTCTAAACTAGTCACTGCAAGTACCGCGACTCTATCCAGAATTTGATGCTATTCTGGACAAATGAAAAATGACATGACTAGTGATAGCGATCGCGCTGATTTTGATAGCCCTTGGAAGGAAATTATAGAAGCTTATTTTCCCCAAGCAATGGATTTCTTTTTTCCAGAAACTTCTGCGTTAATTGATTGGCAACGTCCTTATGAATTTCTAGATAAAGAATTTCAGCAAATAACTCGTGAAGCCGAACAGGGTAAGAGATATGCCGATCAATTAGTCAAAGTTTGGCAAACCCAAGGGGAAGAACTTTGGTTATTAATCCATGTTGAAATTCAGGCACAAAAAGAAGATAACTTTGCCAAGCGGATGTTTACCTACAACTTTCGCATATTTGACCGCTTCGATCGACCAGCGATTAGCCTTGCAATTCTCTGCGATTCAAACCGCGAATGGCGACCAAGCAATTATAGTTACAATTATCCCAATACTCGCTTAAATTTTGAATTTGGTAGTGTTAAACTTTTGGATTATGAAAATCGCTTTCACGAGTTAGAAAATAGCGATAATCCATTTGCAACTGTCGTCATGGCGCATTTGAAAACGCAGCAGACACGCTCATCACCCGAACAACGCAAAATCTGGAAATTCAGCTTAATTCGCAGACTATATGATTTGGGGTTAGGAGAGCAGGATATTCGCAATCTATATCGATTTATCGATTGGGTTATGATATTACCAAAGGCATTGGAAAATCAGTTTTGGGAAGAGTTTAAACAATTTGAGCAGGAGCGGACTATGAGATATGTAACTACAGGTGAGCGCATCGGCTACGAGCGCGGAAAACAAGAAGGGAAACAAGAAGGGAAACAAGAAGGTGAACAACAGCTTATTTTAAGGTTACTACAAAGACGAGTGGGAGAATTATCACCAAAATTGCAAGAGCGCATCAAATCTCTTTCTTTAAATCAATTAGAAACCCTTGGCGAAGCTTTGTTAGATTTTACTGCTATGGCAGATTTGCTGAACTGGTTACAAACAAATCAATCAGCTTAAAATCTATTTTTATGAAAATTGAGCAGTAGCGGACTATGAAATACGTAACTACAGGTGAGCGCATCGGCTACGAGCGCGGAAAACAAGAAGGTAAACAAGAAGGTGAACAACAGATTATTTTAAGGTTACTAAAAAGACGCGTGGGAGAATTATCACCAGAATTGCAAGAGCGCATCCAATCTCTTTCTTTAAATCAATTAGAAACCCTTAGCGAAGCTTTGTTAGATTTTACTGCTATGGAAGATTTACTTAACTGGTTACAAACAAATCAATCAGCTTAAAATCTATTTTTATAGAAAATCTAAAAAATACATCTACTAGTTTGTCAAATTCATTTTGACAGTTAGAGAGACGCGATAAATCGCCGTCTCTACAAGGAATTTATCCGTCAATTAGTTATTGAAAGATTACTAATTACTTATCTTATACAGGATTTTTTTAACTCAGTTCGATGATTATTTTTTACTTTACGAATTTAAAATTTCGAGTTAGTAACAAAAAGGGCAGGTACAAAACCCGCCCTCAAAGTAATCAATATTTAAACTAAACTAGCGATCGCAACTAATTACCAATTTTCGGCGCACTCAAAGAAACCTTTAGTGTTTCTTCTTGTTGCTGTGCTAATGTCGGCACGGAATCACGCAATCTTGCTGTCAATTGTACAGTTGTAGCGTCATACATCTGAGTCAGCAATTTGGGATAGAAACCAATACCAATAATTGGAATTAACAAACAGGCAATGATAAATACTTCACGGGGTTCGGCATCTATCAAAGCTTGGTGAGAAACTAATTCCTCGTTCTCTTTACCGTAGAAAATTTCTCGCAACATCGATAGCAGATAAATCGGAGTTAAAATCACTCCCACTGCCATCAAGAACACCACGATCACTTTGAAGGTAGAGCTATAAGCATCGCTAGTAGCAAAGCCCACAAATACCATCAATTCTGCGACGAAACCGCTCATCCCTGGCAGTGCCAAAGAAGCCATTGAACAGGTGGTGAACATGGCGAAAATCTTCGGCATTCTCTTAGCGACACCGCCCATTTCATCCAACATTAAGGTGTGGGTGCGATCGTAAGTTGCCCCTACAAGGAAGAATAAACTCGCCCCAATTAACCCGTGAGAAACCATTTGTAATACTGCCCCACTCAATCCCAAATCGGTGAAGGAGGCAATACCAATCATCACAAAGCCCATGTGAGAAATTGAGGAGTAGGCAATTTTTCGCTTTAGGTTTCGCTGGGCAAAGGATGTCAAGGCAGCGTAGATGATATTAACTACCCCCAAAACCACTAACACTGGCGCAAAATAAGCGTGGGCATCAGGCAGCATTTGGGCATTCATCCGAACTAAGGCGTAACCGCCCATTTTCAGCAGAATACCTGCTAATAACATGTGTACGGGGGCTGTAGCTTCACCGTGGGCATCAGGTAGCCAGGTGTGCAAGGGAATAATCGGCAACTTGACGGCGTAGGCAATTAGGAAGCCAGCATAGAGGGCAAGTTGGAAATTCAGGGCGAAATCTTTTAAGGCGATCGCTCTCATGTCAAACGTCACCGTATCGCCGTAAAATCCCATTGTCAGGGCAGACAGCAAAATAAACAGCGAACCGCCGGCGGTGTATAAAATAAATTTAGTCGCTGCATATTGCCGCCTTTTCCCTCCCCAAATCGACAGCAGAAAGTATATCGGTACTAGTTCCAGTTCCCACACCAGGAAAAACAACAGCATATCCTGGACAGCGAACACGGCAATCTGACCGCCATACATCGCCAAAATCAAGAAGTAAAATAGCTTGGGCTTGAAGGTGACAGGCCAAGCTGCTAAAATCGCCAGCGTGGTAATGAATCCAGTCAAAATAATTAGGGGCATGGACAAGCCATCAGCCCCTACTGACCAATTCAAACCCAGTTGTGGTACCCAGGGGTAACTTTCCACTAACTGTAAATCTGGATTGGAGAAATCATACCCAGTATAAAAAGCGTAAACAATTAGTGCAAAATCTATCAACCCTACGACGAGGGAGTACCAGCGCACTGTTTTGCCTTCTTTGTCAGGGATGATGGGAAGAAGTAGCGACGCCGCTATCGGAAACAGAATAATCGTCGTCAGCCAGGGGAAATTAGCTATATTCATCACAATCAATCTGCTATCAAAATCATGTTTGGCAAAAAGTCACTAGTTATTAACTAACAGCTTTTTAGCAATTTTTCCTTCATTGTTAGGTTGATTTAATTAAATTGGCAATCCCCTATTTTGTATACGAGGAGCCTATTTTTACTTGAGGAAATGCAGAATATCAGTTTAAATACTGGTATTCAAGTCAAAAATTTACCCTAAATAAAGCCCCTAAACTAGAATTTTAGGAATGTGCGATCGCATAATCCAACCCATCGCTAAAAATACAATATGCTATTTGGTGGTTGTAGAGAAAAGGATTTAGTGTAAAAAAAGCATAACAGGAGAATTAACCCTATGATAATCGCACAAATTGAAAGTCAAATTCGTTATGTCACCAACGTAAATGGAGAAACAACAGATGTACTCGTCCCTGTAGAACTTTGGCAACAGCTTATAAGTTCCATAAATTCTGATAACGCCAGTGGTTTAGCTTGGATTGATGAACAAGAGCCAAAAGCACAAATATTAGCCGATTTGCAAGAGTCTGTGCGACAAGCAGCAGTAGGACAAACTTTCCCAGTTTCAGAGATTTGGGACTACAGTAAGCGATTTGATTGAGTTTTTTTAGTAAAATAGACAGGGAAAGTTGATAAGGGAAATTCGATTATGTCATCTCCAGCGATCGCTACTGTAATTAAGATGATGGAATCTTTATCTGAAGATGTGCAAGAAAGAGTTGCAGAACATCTCCGAGAGTACCTGGAAGATTTGCAAGATGAATTGAAATGGAAGAAATCATTTAACAAAACTCAACAACAAATGATTGCATCTGCCCAATCTGCTAAAAGAGAGATTTCGCAAAGATTACCTTGAGCGATTGCGTAGCCAAACCTATCGCTAAAGCAGAAACGCCAATAAGAAAACTAAGCTGCATATCTAAGAATCTCCAACTCTGCTCCATTATTAATAGCTGACTCTGCTTTTTGTAAAACCTGTTCGGTAACAGCATCACTTAAATAATATTCACCACAGTTATCACAAATTTCTGCTGGAACTTTTTTTAAAACAATAATACATTCATCTCTTTCTAATGTCACCGTTACTAAACCTGGTTTAGTTTCTCCATGCTTACAAATTACACATTTCATCATCTTTGTCTCCTAGTTTTAAACCCATCTAACCAAATATTAGTATCAGGAATATAAGCTGTTACTACATATCCTGTATCTGTAGTTTCATTGTAGGAAAATACAACATGAATCGGCTTACCTTCTATAAAATCCAATATTAGATAACTGGGATAGGGTGTATCATCAGGATTTTCTTCTATCACTTCTCCATAAGAAATCGCAGTTTTTACTTCTTTTTGACTGATGCGACGATAAAACATTTGTTGGATAGCATGACGGGAGAAAACTAGATTTTCACAATACATAGATGAATTATTTTTAAATTATAATTAGTGATAAAATTATTATTTTGCTGAATCTTGGGCTTATATTAATTTTTCTCTTAAGAGATCGCCCAGAATACCATATCATTTATCTACTGTGTAGTCTGTCTCCCATAGCAATAACTTCATGCCTTTCTCCGATTTCACTAATCCTTACCAAAATCCGGCTAACATACCACAGAACTATCGCCAGCATATTAGGACTTACGCACAAGTCTACGGAATAACGAACCACAGAGGTGCAGAGGACACAGAGAAATCAGAGTTTGAGAGATATTTTGCGTAAGTTTTATGTATATTAAATTATTAAACTAAGCTGTTCCACATTTAAGTCGCATAAAATAGCAACAAGATAAACCAAGGGTGTGTGCATCATGCCAGTCAAAAGATTCCTGAAACCGGAACAGAGAGAAAACTTACAAAAAGCAGTGAGAGAAAGTGATTGTGCGTTGGTCAGAGAAAGAGCATTAATGTTGCTGCTGATGAACGATGGAAAGACTTACATAGAAATTAGTGAGTTTCTCGGATGCGGACTGAGGACAGTAGTATATTGGTGTGTGCATGGAGACCCAGATAATATAGAAAGTCTCAAAGATAAACGTGCTAATGGAAACAACTCGAAAACTACGGATGAGTACGTTCAATTGTTAATGGAAACAATTGAAAAACTACCAGCAGAGTTAGGATATGAGTTTGGGAGATGGACAGCAGCAAGATTAGCGACTTACCTGGAAGAAAAAACAGGAATTAAGTTAAGTGGAGAACAAATAAGGAGGATATTACTTAAAAAAAAGTACGTTTACCTCTGGGCTAAATATAGCTTAGAAGATAAACAAGACCTATCTAAAAGAGCAGCATTTAAGCAAAAGTTAGAAGGATATCTAGAAGTTTCAAAGTCAGAACCAGCAAAGCTTCAGGTCTAGTTTTGGGATGAGTCAGGTTTCAGCTTAAGAGTAATTCGACGGAAAAACTGGAGCCAAAAAGGTCAAAGGAAAAAAGTTACAGGACAACGTAGCAGTGGCAAAGTCAATATAATGGGAGCAGTAAGATTTCATGACCGCAAAAGAATGTGTTTTTTTGTAGAGAAAGGAAACGGTGATATTTTTTATCAGCAATTACAACAATTATATGAACAGATAAAACAAGAATGGGTAGAGCAGGGTAACGCCTCGGAAGATTTTACTAAAAAAGGTCCAAAGGTCATGATTATTTTAGATAATGCTAGCTATCATAAAAAGAAAATAATCTTAGTTGAAATTGAAAAAAACTTACCAAATATTCAACTGTATTTTCTACCTCCCTATAGTCCTGATTATAATTTAATCGAGTTAGTGTGGCACTCAGCTAAGGAATATATTGCTCATAGATTGTTCCAGTCAGTTGAGCAATTAAAAAATTTGTTAGACCGCTTGCTAAATCAAGGCAAATTAATTATTAAATGGCATCGCAAAGTCAAAAACAAAGGTAATGCCGTTATAGCAAGTTAAATGTGGAACAGCTTATTAAGTATTAGGCAAAAAAAAGGAGTCTAAATTAGACTCTGAAAAAACTTAGGGGCGGACGATCGCCCACCCCCATTAAAATCAGGTAACACCAAAAACAATCACTAAGCCCAAAACCGCCCCAAACACAATCAAGGCATAGAATTGAGCGCGACCGTTTTCTAGGTACTTCAGACCTTCACCACTGACAAGGGTGAAAAAGCCTGTGAGGTTAACAGCACCATCTACAACGCGGAAGTCAACTTCCATAACTTGTCTAGCTAGGCGACGCAAGCCGAGGACAAAAACCCGATGGTAAATGTCATCAAAGTACCACTTGTTGAGGGATAACTCGTAAAGTGGTTGAATTTTAGCAGCGATCGCAGCCGGGTCAATTTTACGGCGCAAATACATTAACGAAGCTAAGGTAATCGCAACCAAGGAAATTCCCACTGAGGCACCTGCCATAATGTAGAATTCCGTCGGATTGAACTCGGAAGCCTTTTCTAGAACTTCGGTGAGAGTTTCGCTAGGAGGAAAGATAAACTCTTCAAAATAATTGGCGTAGGGTGTTCCCACCAAACCAATGAAAATCGAAGGCACAGCCAAAAATACTAATGGCAGAGTCATTGTCCACGGCGATTCGTGAGGCGAGTCGCTGTGATGTCCGTGGGAGTCATGATCATGGGAGTCATGGTGTTCACCAGTGGCAGCCAATTCTCCTTTCTTCATTGCCCCAGGCCCAAAATTCGGGGCTAGTTCTTCTGACTCTAACTCCAGAACAATTGTCGCCGCCTTCTTGAGTTTTTCCTTGATTTTCTCGTCAGTACCCCGGAATTTGCCTTCAAATGTCGAGAAATACATTCTAAACATATAGAAAGCCGTAATCCCGGCAGTTAGCCAGCCGATGAACCAGAGGAGTGGATTAGCCTCAAAAGCCTTCCCTAGAATTTCATCTTTTGACCAGAAACCAGCAAAGGGTGGAATACCAGAAATTGCCAAGCAACCAATCAAAAAGGTAGTTGCCGTGACGGGCATATACTTTCGCAGTCCACCCATCAAGCGCATATCTTGCGCCAAGGCGGGGTCATGTCCAACGACACCTTCCATACCGTGAATAACTGAACCTGAACCCAAGAACAGCATCGCCTTGAAATAGGCGTGGGTCATCAGGTGGAATAGTCCCGCACTGTAGGAACCTATTCCCATTGCCATCACCATGTAACCGAGTTGGGAAATGGTGGAGTAAGCCAAGCCCTTTTTGATGTCGTTTTGGGTAATGGCAATGGTTGCCCCCAAAAACGCCGTAAACGCTCCAGTAAAGGCAATGACATTCATTGCGGCTGGAACGTCTTCAAATACTGGGTACATCCGGGCAATTAGGAAAACACCCGCTGCCACCATTGTTGCCGCGTGAATCAAGGCAGAAATGGGGGTGGGGCCTTCCATTGCGTCTGGTAGCCAGACATGGAGGGGGAATTGGGCTGATTTCGCAACTGGCCCTAAGAAAACTAAAATCGCAAACAGGACAGCGAGAAAATTGCTGATAGAACCTGATTCTACGAGTTGGGCGAGGCGATCGCCCATGATATTAAAATCAAAGCTTCCTGTTGCCCAGAATAGCCCCAAAATGCCGAGTAACAAACCAAAGTCGCCCACCCTATTGGTTACAAAGGCTTTTTGCGCCGCATCCGCTGCTGACTTGCGATCGTACCAAAAGCCGACCAGCAAGTAGGAACACATCCCCACAAGTTCCCAGAATATATAAATCTGTACTAGGTTGGGGCTGACCACCAGACCTAACATTGAGGAGCCAAACAAACTGAGATAGGCGTAAAACCTCACGTAGCCGGGATCGTGAGCCATGTAGCCATCAGTGTAAACCATGACTAAGCAGGCTACCGTTGTGACAATCACCAGCATTAAGGCTGTCAGGTGGTCAATAGTGTAGCCCATGCTCAGGTGAAAATTACCAGCCGCCGCCCACTCAAAGGTGCGGATATAAGGCGCGTGTCCTTGAATTTGACTCCATAACAAGGCAAACGACAGCCCCATAGCAGCTGCCATCATGGAGATAATCACCACAGCGTTAAGCTGCCGTAGGCGGTTTGTCACCTGATTCAACGAGATTAACCCTAGACCGACCAGCATTGCCCCAAAAAGAGGGAACACCGGAATCAGCCAGGCATACTGATAGATTACTTCCATCACTGACGCCTACTTTTAGAATTCTTGATTAGCGTGTCGAAACTGTTAATAATTGTGACACACACCCTTTAGGATAAAATAACCCACCCAAGGCTGATTGGGTGGGGTATTAAGCATGGTTTTAGATTTGGTCACTTGTCATTGGTCATTGGTCATTGGTAATTAGTCACATACCCAATGCCCCACGCCCTATGTCCCATGCCTAATACTAATATCTATCAGGCTGACCGATACTCTAAATCCACTGTTTTTGGACTTTTGTAGATTTTGGGGTAATTGCTGTAGCTGGCCTTAATTTCTTCTAAAGCTAGACGTAAATCTTCCCTGCCGCGAAAGCATTCCAAGCGATCGCGAACAGTGCCATTTTCAATCAATAGTAAAGTGGGTAGTGATTTTAGCCTATAGGTAGTAGACAATTTAAAATTTTGATCGGCGTTAACCCCGACTAATTTAATTTCATCCCCGCACTGGGACTGAAATTCCAACAACAGCGGGTGGATAACTCGACACAAGCCACACCAAGGTGCTTCAAAGTTAACTAAAACAGGAATAGGAGATTGTAAAACTTCTTGAGTAAATGTCCGCTCACTAACCGAGAACACCATGACGCCTCTTGGATTATAAGGTTTTTATATCAAACTAGCTATCAGTACTGAATTGAGTAGTGCTGAGTTCCGAGTTCTGGTTGCTGAGTAGAAGTCCATAACTAAAGTTAGCGGATTGAATGAGGAACTCGTTTATTTTTCTTCTTACAGTAAAGCGGGGATTGGGACTAATTGCCAAGCAATGAATACTAAGTTGCTTGCTTTTACTCAGGACTTAGGACTCAGCTAGTGCTTCAGTGGAGGATTGGCAAGTCAGTAACTGCCGATAGATGCATTCAGGACAAAAATATTCAGGAGACAGAATAATTGGCAAAAATTGAGCGCATTAATGTGTCTCTGACAGAAAAGCCACCTTAGAAGTCGCGTTGGCTTTTTTGGATCTTAAACTCCTGATTGCCGTGACCGCTTGGGTATTTGACTGAATCTGCCACTTTCTTTCAAGGAAAGGCAACTGACCAACAACTACCAATATAAAATCTCAAGCTGACTGAACGCACCCTCCACTGAATAGATGTTTGAATTTATCCTACATTGATTTGGGGCAATTGATAAGCTGAAATTTCCATCTATTTCGGATTTTCTCCTGACACTGGGGATCGTCTAAAGTTACCATCCTACCCTACTAGTTACTTCCAGTAACAGAGGGTGTGACCACCAAAGCAAAGCGATAAAAATGGTAACTCCCAAATAGGCAGGGCGGAGAAATTCCTGCCATTTGAGAGATTGACGCCCGTCAATAATTGCTTTAAAGGGAATAATTGAAGTCCGCTGTTTGGCAATTTCAAAAGCTTCGCCATAGCGATCGCTCAAGCGGCGATCCCCGTGCCAAACCCCAAACAAGTGATGCAATATCAATCCAATGGAAGTCACAAGGGTAAAGGTAGTACCCAGCCAGAGAGTGTGGGCAACACACCAAATTATTTGTCCTACCATCTGGGGATGACGGGTAATCCGAATAATTCCTGTTTCATAGAGATGAACTTGGGGCTTTTGAATAGCAGCAATTTCTAGTAGATTGAAGGTAGCAGGATATAAAAACAAGAACGAGATTGCTGATAGCAGCCAAACAAATTCTCGGACTCCTGGCACCCCTTGTACCTGCCAAATTTGCAAACCATCATAACGGTGCCCAAAAAAGTAAATAATTAATATCACAGCCAACGGTAGGCTGACTAATGCAAAGAGAATGCGATAAAACCTTGGGCCAATGTATTTTTCGGCCCTTGGGCGTAAAGCAGCGCCTCCACTGTGAGCGATCGCAAAAACTATTTGTAACCCCAGTATGACAAAATGACTGGGTGTCAACCAAGAAATCAGCAGCATATACACAGATGAAGTAATTTAAAGAAAACCGAATTCAGTACAACCAATACCACAAAGTATTCAAAAGGGGACTTTAGTCAAGATGTTGTGCTACTGTCTTTTTCGAGTCAAGCCTTCAAGTTTAATATGCAACAAATCATGTCCGGCTGATTGCTGCCAAACCGGATTTATTACGTGCATCTGCTCCTTTAAAAGTTTGTGGGTTGAGCCTTATGTCTGACCTTCCTTTCACTTTAGATCAGTTACGTATTTTAAAAGCGATCGCTCAAGAAGGAAGCTTCAAGCGTGCCGCTGATAGTCTTTACGTTTCCCAGCCCGCTGTTAGTTTGCAAGTCCAAAATCTCGAACGGCAGCTCGATGTCCCCTTATTCGATCGCGGAGGACGACGCGCCCAATTAACCGAAGCCGGGCATCTACTCTTAAACTACGGTGAGAAAATCCTCAGTCTCTGTCAGGAAACCTGCCGCGCGATCGAGGATTTACAAAATCTCCAAGGTGGTACTTTAATTGTCGGTGCTTCTCAAACCACCGGCACTTATCTTTTGCCCAGAATGATCGGTATGTTCCGACAAAAATATCCAGATGTGGCAGTGCAATTACACGTCCACTCTACCCGGCGGACTGCTTGGAGTGTTGCTAACGGACAAGTCGATCTGGCAATTATCGGCGGTGAAATTCCCGGCGAACTGTCAGAATCTTTAGAAGTGATTCCTTACGCTGAGGACGAGCTAGCGCTGATTTTACCTGTTTTTCATCCTTTTACCAAACTTGAAAAAATCCAGAAAGAAGACCTGTATAAATTACAATTCATTGCTCTAGATTCTCAATCGACTATCCGCAAAGTAATTGACCAAGTGCTAGCACGCTGTGAAATCGATACCAGACGTTTTAAAGTTGAAATGGAATTGAATTCCATTGAAGCGATTAAAAATGCTGTGCAATCTGGTTTAGGCGCTGCTTTTGTCTCAACTAGTGCGATCGCTAAAGAGTTACAAATGGGCGTTTTGCACCGTACTCCCATTGAAGGCGTTGTCGTCAAACGGACGCTGTGGCTGATTTGTAATCCCAATCGCTATAGATCCAAGGCCGCAGAAGCCTTTAGTCAAGAAATTTTACCCCAGTTCGCTAACCCAGGATGGAATCAAGATGTGTTAAAATTAACACAAAAAAGTCTAGTGTTAACTACATTGGAGGTAGCAACACCCACCTCATCTGGTGAAGACTAAAATCAGGTTATTAGTCCCTTGTCATTTGTCCTTCGTTTTTTGTAAATGACCAAATAATTCGTAATCACGCTCCTCTGTCGCTAACTTAATTCGTAATTATGAACCCATTGTGTTCGTGCAGGGTGCTGTAGGCAAACCAAAGGTTTGACATCAGGAAAAAAGTTTCGTGTTCCCCATTAACAAATTTAGTTTATCTGTAACCTGAACTAATTACGAATTACGTAGCTTGCTTCTTGCCATTTGCGTAGCATCTCGTAGAGCAGGCGAGTATTATCAATTACGAATTATTTTGACTAATCACGAAAATGGAAGTTTACTGCACTCGTCCGCGTTGTCCACGCCCACAAAACTATTTTGCTGATTTAGATGATGTTACGACACTAAAAACAACCCAGCAGAAGTATTGCACTACCTGTGGTATGCCATTGATGCTAGATGGTCGATATGTGCCAAGTAAACTGCTGGGAAGGGGCGGGTTTGGAGCAGCATTTTTGGCACGCGATCGCCGAATACCGGGAATGCGTCAATGCGTGGTTAAGCAGTTTCAACCATCGGGAAATTTAACCTTAACTCAACTGCAACAAGCGCAGTTAATGTTTGAAAGAGAAGCAGAAGTTTTATCACAGCTTGGTAACGATCACGAGCAAATTCCTGACTTGTTTGCTTTCTTTCCAGTGATAGTTAATAGCTTGCAACCAGGAGAGGAAGACCAATTTTTTTACTTGGTGCAAGAATACATCGATGGGCAAACCCTAGAAGAAGAATTAGCTCAACAAGGCAAATTTTCTGAACAGCAAGTATTAGAAGTATTACAAGGAATTCTCAGGGTACTAGAGTTTGTCCATGACAGAGGCATTATCCACAGAGATATCAAACCTTCAAACATTATGCGTCGTCGTGATGGTAAACTTTTCTTACTAGACTTTGGCGCAGTCAAGCAAGTAACCAATGCTGCACTTGGTTCTGCTGCTTCTTCCACAGGAATTTATTCTATGGGATTTGCACCGCCTGAACAAATGGCTGGGGGGCAAGTATTTCCATCTACAGATTTATACGCTTTAGCTGTAACTCTGATTACCTTGTTAACAAATAAGGAAGCAATTCAACTATTTGATGCTTATAGTAACCAGTGGAAATGGCGATCGCAAGTGACTGTCAACCCTCACCTTGCTGACATTTTAGACAAGATGCTGCTACCTGCGGCTAATCAGCGCTTCCAGTCAGCCCAGGAAGTTCTACGCGCACTTAACTCACAGGCGGCTCAAGCCGCTACACAACTTAATTCGCCCTCTGTAACCCTCCCGCCACAAACACCCCAAGGTTCTAACCCTGTTGTTCCCCGTCGTCCATCAACTCAACCAGCGTTTTCGACATTGGAATTATTGGGAGGGGCGGGATTTAGTGGATTTCAGGGTGCATTGATCGCGATCGCCCTCTTCAGTCTAGTAAAATCACCAATAGTTACTTTGACTACTTCTGCCTTGATTTTAGGTATACTAATTTTTGCTCAAACCAGACGGTGGATTGAAAAGTTCGATTTATTAATTATTCCCACAATTACTTTTGCAATTATTTTTTTTGTCCCCTTTTTACGGGGAGGACTTGACTTTCCGTCAGTGGTGATTTTAGCAGTTGGAGCAGGCTTAGTAGCTATTTCATTGACAGCCGTATTTCGACTTATTTATAAATTATTATCTCTCTTACTTTAAAAAACTTCTGGTGCTAACAGCTACATAAATGTCTCAGAAAAACGAAACACTTAGTCTTTTTTTAGCCGTTGTCATCACTATTGGTTTAATCTTTGGTGGTCTATGGTTTCTGATGGAACGGTGGGCGCAATTAACTGGAACTGTTCCTAAAACTTCCGGGAATGGTAACACAGGTAATCCCATAAACCAGTTTGTCAACAACAGATGTAACGTCCCAAACCTCCCAGAAGGGACATTCAACTATGGTGGTAGTACAACCTGGGCACCCATCCGTAAAGACGTAGACTCTGTACTAGCAAGCCTTTGTCCTCAATTTACTTTACGCTATACTCAACCTGCTTCAGGTCAAGCAGGATCTGGAACTGGTATTAGGATGTTGATAGATAATCAACTAGCTTTTTCTCAATCTTCTCGCTCAGTTAAAGCTGAAGAAAATACCGAAGCCAAACAAAAAGAATTTAGTTTGAAAGAAATTCCAGTAGCGATTGATGGTATTGCGATCGCGGTTAACTACAATCTCAATATCCCTGGTTTAACTGTTGCGCAACTTAAAGATATCTACACTGGCAAGATTACTAATTGGCAACAAGTAGGCGGGCCAAATTTACCAATTAAAGTCTACTCTCGCACTAAAGAAGCTGGGGGTACAGTGGAATTCTTTATCGAAAATGTTTTAAATAAAGAGAATTTTGGTGCAAATATTAGTTATATTGGCACAACCACAGAAGCAGTACGAAAAGTAGCGGCGGATACTGGCGCAATTTATTATGCTTCTGCCCCAGAAGTTGTACCACAATGTACTATTAAGTCGCTACCATTAGGGCGAATCAGCGGTCAATTTGTGCCTCCTTACCAACAACCTGTTGTATCTCCATCTGAATGTCCCAGTAAACGTAACCAGTTGAATAGTCAAGCGTTTCGTAGTGGAGACTATGCAATTACCCGCAATTTATTTGTCATCGTTAAACAGAATGGTCAAACAGATCAGCAAGCTGGCGAAGCTTATGCAAATTGGCTGCTGACACCTCAAGGTCAAGAACTGATTGAAAAAGCTGGATTCGTTAGAATTAAATGAGCAAAATCGTTATATTTAGCCAAATAATCAAATATTAAATATTTTTACTTTATTTAAACTTGTTCATGTCACAAAAGAATGAAACCACAATTTTAGCTTTGGCCCTGCTGCTAACAGTTGGCATTGTTGGCGGTGGTTTTTGGTGGTTTAGTAACAATGGGGTCAGAATTGGTAATAACATTATTCCAAATCAGGAACCAGGCAACAATCCATCCTTACAAGACCGCATTAGTTTTGGGGAAAAATCTTTTACTCCGGGTGACATTTCTCCTGTGAAAAAAGAAGGGGTACAGGCGATCGCTACTAAAAGTTATGATAAAGCGATCGCCAATTTCACAGCTGCTCTAAAACTCAACCGTAACGATCCAGAAGCATTAATTTTTCTTAACAATGCCCGCATCGGTTCTTCTAAGAGCTATACCATCGTGGCTTCTGTACCATTTGGCACTGACCCCAATGTTTCTTTAGAAATTTTGCGTGGGATAGCCCAAGCCCAAAATCAAGTTAATAACTCTGGAGGAATCAAGGGAGTACCGTTGAGGGTAGGTATAGCTAATGACGACGACAATTCAGAAATAGCCAAGCAAATCGCTTCTACCCTAGTCAGCAATTCCGAAGTATTAGGTGTAGTCGGGCCGAATACTAGCGATTCCACCTTAGCCGCAGGTACTATCTATACTTCTGGACAACTTGTAGCTATATCTCCAACTAGTACATCTGTCAAAATTTCTAACTTTAGCCGCTACGTTTTTCGGACAGTTCCCAGTGATTTTATGGCTGCGAGAAGTTTAGCCAACTACATGGTGAGAACCTTGCAGAAAAAAAATGCAGTGGTTTTCTTTAATTCTCAGAGTAACTATAGCCAGTCTTTGAAGTCGGAGTTTGTTTCATCCGTTTCCCTAGAGGGTGGACAGGTAGCCAGTGAATTTGACTTATCCAAGGCGGATTTTAGTGCAGCTAAAAGTGTAGAACAAGCAACTAAGCAAGGTGCAGAAGTATTGATGTTAGCTGCTAACACTGAAACTTTGGATAAAGCGCTGCAAGTAATTCAGATTAATCAGAAAAAGTTAACTTTGTTGGCGGGAGATGATGTTTACACCGCTAAAACTTTGGAAATTGGCAGAGAACTAGCTGTGGGGATGGTAGTAGCTGTTCCCTGGCATATTGATAGCGATCCTAAGTCAGATTTTCCCCAGAAATCGCGGCAGTTATGGGGCGGTGATGTGAGTTGGCGAAGTGCCCTTAGTTATGATGCCACTGTAGCTCTAATTGCGGCATTAGAACGCAATCCCACGCGATCTGGAGTCCAACAAGCACTCTCGTCATCTGACTTTTCTGCCACTGGTGCTTCTGGTACAATTCGGTTTTTAGCATCAGGCGATCGCAATGCGCCAGTCCAACTTGTAAAAATTGTTCCTGGTTCTCGCTCTCGCACTGGTTATGACTTTGAACCAGTGCGTTAATCAGCAATAAAAAATTAAAAATTAACCAATACTTAACCTGGAAAAACCCTCAAGATGAGAAATTGAGCTTTATGGGGAAAATTCTTAGTATCAACTAACAACTTATCCTCACCAACACTCAAGCTTTGAGAAAAGAGACGATTAATCCAGGGAAAATTTATTATACCTTGGCATCTATTGTAGTCAGAAGTGAGGATTTGTCAGCATTTTTAATAAAACACCCGTCCTCCAAATACAATCTCAAGTAGCAAGCACTTATCAAGTCAAGCACTTATATTGAATGGACACGCGGGTAATTATACTATGTCCCAAAAAAATGAAACAACTATTCTTGTATTATCCATCCTAATCACCGTCGGGCTAATAGCTGGCGGTTTTTGGTGGTTTACGAGAAAATCTAGTGTCGATCTAAATACAATTAATTCTGGTAACACCAAAACGCCTCAAACTGGCTCAGAACAACCTAGTGGCAATACTTTCACTTCAGTAAAAGATGTTCCTACAGGATTATTCAATTACGGAGGCAGTACATCTTGGGCACCGATTCGACTAGTAGTCGATCCAGCAATTCAAGCCGCGCGGCCAGAGTTACGACTGCGCTATGTAGAACCCAGCAATGCATCGCCTGGTTCTGGTACTGGCATTCAGTCATTGATAGACGGTCAACTAGCTTTTGCCCAGTCCTCCCGACCAGTTCTAGATCAGGAATTAAGCCGTGCCCAGCAGCGTGGGTTCAGTTTGAAACAAATTCCTGTGGCAATTGATGGTTTAGCAGTTGCAGTTAACCCCAACCTGAATATTCCAGGACTAACAGTAGAACAGTTAAAGTCAATTTATACAGGCAAAATCAATAATTGGAGCCAGGTGGGCGGCCCCAATATCCCGATCAAGCCCTATTCCCGCCGCATTGCTGATGGCGGTACTGTCGAACTTTTTGTCCAAGACATCTTGGGTGGTCAAGCTTTCAGCTCCAATGTAGAATTTATCTCCACAACCACCCAAGCCTTGCAAAAATTGGCTGATAGTCCTGGTAGCATCTATTACGCTTCTGCCCCAGAGGTGATTCCTCAATGCTCAATCAAAGCCTTGCCGTTGGGGCGGACGCAAGGACAATACATTGCTCCATACCAAGAACCTTCTGTCCTCCCGTCTGAATGTCCTGGTAAACGGAACAAGTTGAACATTGATGCTTTCCAATCAGGAAAATACCCGATTACCCGTAATCTGTTTGTGGTGGTCAAACAGAATGGTCAGACTGAGCAGCAAGCAGGTGTCGCTTACGCCAACTTACTGCTGACTGAGCAGGGACAGCAACTGATTACCCAAGCGGGATTTGTCAAAATTCGCTGACACCTGCGATCGCACTCAAGACAGAGTGGCGGAAATCGCCGCTCTGAACCGTACCTTAACCAGCTCTATTAATCGACTCTGCTGGCAAGCAAATGAGGTTATCGCCTTGAGTCAAGATTAAGCCACGTTGACGCAGCTTACCCATCAAGCGGGTGACGGTAACACGAGTGGAACCAATCGCGCTACCAATTTGGGCATGGGTGAGGGGGAAGGGCAGACAATAACCGCGAATCACATCAGGATCGGTGTCGCTCATTGCTGGCTCTCCATATTCCTCAATCAACAATGTGAGAAATCCTAAGAGTCGGTCAATTGTGCGGCGTTGTCCCAAGGCACTCAACCACAGCAGCTTACGCTGGTGCTGATACCTAAAGGCATCCATAACTTCGCGACGGAAGTGAGGCCAATTGTCTAAATCGTGCCAGTACATCCACAGCACCGCAGTTTGATCCACATGGGCGTAAGCCTGAAGTGTGAATGGTGATTGGGCAACAATTTCAAATGGCTGTCCCGCTCCTACAAAACCCAAGAACGCTTCTTCTGGAGTTCTGTTGATTCGTCGAGACGTTAGCTGACTAGCAGTCGCACTAACTTGGGCGGTTCCTACCATGCGGATCGCACCCCTTTGCACCAAATACAGCAATCCAGGCCGGGCTGGAATGCGCTCATCTTTGCTAAAGGTGCGGCAGCGATAGTGTTCTTGAGCCCAGTCAAGAATGCGTTGCCAAGTCAAAAAAGGCCGTGATGCCTCAGAAAAGGAGGATGGAGATTGCATAGGTAACAAAGAGCGTTCGGCTGAAGACAAAGACGTAAATAAAAGGGTGCAAGGAGTGTCTTTGTGTTGACGAGGCAGGCTTAACGCCTAACAGCGCCAGCCAATCCAAAGAATAGAAAGCAAATTACTCTCTACTCTTTTGTTATACTTCCTACTGTACAATGGTGGTAGTAAAGTTTACTTACTATTCATCGATTATTCATCAAATTTTATCCTCTTCTCATTTTTCTTCATCTAAATTAAATTTATACCGCAAGACAGATGACAGAAATGTAACAAATATATCTTACATGACTCTTTAAATAATATTACGTGCATTCTAAATTACCAATTAGCAAATATACGTCAATAAAACAGCTATTATATAGTTATCTAATAAAATCAGTAAGCATTGATACTTATAATGTAGAAAATGTATGCATAAAAGAGGAAAAAATTCCTCTACATAAAGGTAGAGATGACAATAGAGTTTTCTATACCTCAAGTGTGTCTCTGCGACTATCAAAATCTCAGAATCGAAAAGCGATGGAGCTTGCCAGTGCGATCGCTTCGGATTTATCAGGGATTTGTGACGACGTTTTTAGCATCCAAATAGTTCCCCCTGGTTGGATACATTTTGAATTAACTCACTCAACTTTAGCGACTTGGTTACAAAGTCTCGTAGTGGGGAGTTTGGGGAGAGCAGGGGAGCAGGGGAGCAGGGGAGCAGAGGAGACAATTGATGCCCAATGCCCAATGCCCAATTCATTGTTTGCTGTTGAATATGCTCATGCACGCTGCTGTTCGCTAGTGCTTCTGGCTCATCGAGAGGGATTGATTAAACTGAAAGAACCAGTTCCAAATACTAGTCCAGCTTTTTGGGATGTTATTTTTCCTAACCCACTACCTTGGCTTAATTGCGACGGAACACTAAAACTCAATCACCCAGATGAGCGTCGTTTAATTGGCGAATTAATACAAGTGGTAGACAAAATAGAGTGCCCTGATGTTAGCGGTTCTGTGAAATGGGAAAAAGTAGCACTGAATTTGAGCCAAGCTTTTGAAAAGTTTTGGTCTAATTGTCGGATTTGGGGTGAGGTGAAAATTACGTCACCAGAACTGGCTCAAGCTAGACTCGGATTGCTCATGGCTACTCAGTCAGTATTAAGATTTGTCCTAGAGGAGAAGCTGGGGGTTTTTGCGCCTTTGGAGTTATAAATCGGTAATGTCGCTTAGGCAAAAATAAAAACTTTTTATATAGCTATTGACTCAATGCACCACCTCGGATACATTAGCAGGTGTGTGAGGAGCGAACCAGCTAGGGCACCGAGACGAAACACGGCCAGTCGTCGGTGTCCTTTCTGATTTGTATGGGTTAGATTTGAAAAAATGCCTTTACTATAGCAAAAACTTTTCAATTGCTACTGCTGCCCCATCTTCCTCTATGCTAGGAGCTACCCACTTAGCGATCGCTTGTACTCCTACTGGTGCGTTGCCCATAGCTACACCGAGGCCAACATACTCCAGCATTTCCACATCATTGAAGTTATCGCCAATCGCCATAACGTTGGCTAATTGCAATCCCAGCAATTCTTCGGCTAGGTAACGGACAGCAGTACCCTTATTTACAGAGGCGTTAGTTGCTTCAAAAAAGGTAGCAACAGAGGTTGTCATATAAAGTTCAGCGGGTGTGTATTGGCGACGCAAATTTCCTAATAACTTATCGATTACGTCAGTGTCATCAGATAAAGCAAGAATTTTTGTCGGTTCATTCGTTAAGGCTTGACGCAAATCACCCACAGGAATCGCAATAATACCAGAACGTTCTGCATAAATTTTGGTTTCTTTAGTTAACTCACGAACATATAGCTGATCGTTGATGTAAAAGTGAACAGATAGAAGCGATCGCAACTCAGGCTGTTCAAAATAGTCGAGTAACTGGTGGGCGATTTCTCTGGAAACAACCCAATGGCGATGAATTTTTTGGGTGATTGGGTCTTGAATCCAGGCTCCTTGATAGGCCATTAATGGTAGGGTAGAGCCGATATCTTGGTGGAAGCGCAAGGCTGAACGATACATTCTACCTGTGGCGATCGCCACTTGAATTCCTCGTGCTTGCGCCGCAAAGATTGCTTGCTTTACAGGTTCGCTGATAGTGTTTGAGTGTCCTGCGATCGTGCCATCTATATCCAAAACTAGTAGTTTAATGTCTTTTGCAGCAGCCTGATTGTCAGTAGATGCTTTCTGCATAATTTCCTAAATTTTAAGTTCCAGTAAGAGGTTAACAGGCTCTAGCGACCAGTGGGGAGTAGTAGAAAAAATTAGCATCTCTAGTCAATCTAATTTCCTTACCGCGAGGATGTTGACTTACACAATTTTAGATTTTAGATTGACACCAGCGAGCAATACACTTGCTTTGAGGATTTTGGATTTATTTAAAAAATTTTGAAAATTATGGCTAATAGGCGCAATAAAAAACCCGATTATCGAAAAAATCGGGTTTTTTTATTTAAATTTAGATCGCCTGATCGATAGATAGGATCGAAAAACCTACCTATTCAAGAAAGTCTATGAATTGGAGACCTTGATCCAGCTTTTTTTGCGTTGTGACAACAGACAAAGCCCAGCAATTAAACCAATTCCAAGTGTGGCAGAGGATTCAGGTACTGCTTTAGCATCATAGTCATAAGTTACTTTGATACCTGCTTTAGCATAAGTATCAATATAGGATCTCATGTTGCCAGAACCCGTAACTACTGAGTTGGCTAAAGCAGAGAACAAAAAGTCTATGTCGCCATTACCAGTGAAAGACTGCAAGAATTGGGTATTGGTGAAAGACTGAGTAGCAGATTGTGTGGCAGTTAAGTTAGAAATAGTCTTTCCAGACGTGCCAAGATAATCAGTCTTACCGTCATATTTAGTAGCTTGATAGCTTGATATATCTTGTGGATTGAGCGCAAACAGAGACTGATTATTTAGTTTTAAGCTGAGTTGACTAGCAAGATTTACTGTCACCTGAGTCGGGGTTGGACTCCTGTTTTCAAAACCTGCATTTCCAAGTATATCGCCAGTAAAACTTATCGTTACACCCTTGAGTGTACCCAGAGATGAGTTAAATTTTTGGACGCTCAGAGGTGCATCAATGATATTTGTGTAATCGTAATTAGTGGAACTAGTGTAGGAGAGAGAAGCTGCATTAGCTGCTCCAGATGTTGCAACAATTCCTGCCAAGGTTGTGGCAGCAGCTAGAGAATTGAATAGTTTTGTTGTCATTGATGAAAGATGCCTTTCTGAAACGAATCATTACGGGATTACTAACCTATTTGTAACTCTGAAACTTTGCTTGTAGTCTTGATGAATACACGTAACTTTATGTAAAGTTATTATGTTCAAATTCCTTCGAGAAATAGACTTTTTGATTGGTACATATAAAGTTTTATTAAGGCAAGAGGTTTTTATAGTGGTAATATTATGTCGAAATATTAAGCTAGTTTTTGTTGGTTCCTGAGAAGTAAGCTAGGTCAACCTAATTAAACATAAAACGCTCAGGAGATAGATCCCCGGCTTCTGGTGATAAGTTGAGGATTTAGTTACTATCCGGTTACTATGCTTATACTCACGTACTTAATTGGGCTGGCATCCCTGCCAAAAGGTGGTTCTACTTGGCTTCCGTACTGAAGCTATAAATGCTTAGAGATAAATTTGTCTAAAATCATACTCAAGAGCAATTGGTACGTCAAAATGGGGCTATTAGTCACCAAAGCCAAGCTGAACGAGCATCTGAAATTGCTAACTATGTGACAAAGCTTCTGGCTAAAATAGGGCTATGTCTGAAACTTTGACTTCTGCAACTGCAACACGCCCCACGTTCATCCTCGTAGATGGGCACTCGCTGGCTTATCGTTCATACTTTGCTTTCGCCAAAGGGCGAGATGGAGGACTGCGTACTAAAGCAGGGATTCCTACGAGTATATGTTTTGGCTTTGTGAAGTGCCTGCTAGAGGTAATGGCAACACAACAGCCTGAAGCAATGGCGATCGCTTTTGATTTGGCTGAGGCAACTTTTCGCCACGAGGCTGACGAGACTTATAAAGCCGATCGCCCGGAAACGCCAGAAGACTTCATTCCCGACTTAGAAAACCTGCATGAGTTGCTGAATGGCTTCAATCTACCCTTTTTCACTGCCCCTGGTTTTGAAGCTGATGATGTTTTGGGAACCTTAGCACAGCGAGTAACTGCGGCTGGTTATAGGGTGAAGATTCTCACTGGCGATCGCGATTTATTTCAACTAATCGACTCTGATAAAGAAATCACTGTTCTGAATTTTAGTCCAGATGCCCTAAAGCGCTCTACAAATAGCATCACGGAATTTGAAGCAGAACAAGTCAAAGAAAAGATGGGCGTTTTACCTTCACAAATTGTTGATTTTAAAGCTCTTTGTGGTGATAAATCAGATAATATTCCTGGTGTCAAGGGAATTGGAGAAAAAACAGCAGTACAGCTGCTGAATACCTATGGTTCACTTGAGAATGTTTATGCTGCGTTAGATGAAATTAAAGGCGCAACTCAGAAAAAACTGGCAGCCGGTAAAGAAGATGCCGAGAAATCTCGCTACTTGGCAACTATAGTTTTAGATGTTCCTATAGAATTCAATTTAGAAGATTGCCAATTAAAAGGGTTTGATACAAGTGTTTTATCACCAATTTTAGAAAAATTAGAATTCAAGTCTTTTTTAGGCAGGATAAACGACCTTCAACAACGGTTTGGTGGCAAAGTTGAAGAGAAGCAAGAAGCCAAAAAAGACACAAGTAATACTAATGCTAACTCAGAATTCAGCGCTGATGAAGATAATGATTTGTGGTTTTTCAGTGCTAGTGATACAGCCGCAGTTCCACAACAATCTACTTCCGCAATTACACCGCGCATTATTAACACCGAAACCAAATTAACTGAGTTAGTGAAACTTTTGCAAAAATTCACTAATCCAGAAATACCCGTTGCTTGGGACACTGAAACCACCGCTTTAGAACCAAGAGATGCTGATTTAGTAGGAATTGGTTGCTGTTGGGGAACGCAACCAGATGAAGTAGCCTATATTCCTGTGGGGCACAAAACTGGAGAAAATTTAAATAAAGATTTGGTGTTAGAAGCATTACGCCCAATTCTTGAAAGTACCGATTATCCCAAAGCTTTACAGAATGCCAAATTTGACCGCTTAGTTCTCAGGTGTCAAGGAATTAATTTGGCAGGTGTAGTGTTTGATCCGATGCTGGCAAGTTACATTCTAAATCCCGATTCAAGTCATAACTTGATGGATTTATCACAGCGATATTTGGGATTGACAGCTAAAAGTTATTTAGATTTGGTTCCTAAAGGCAAAACCATCGCTGATATAGATATTCCCGCCGTAGCTGACTACTGCGGGATGGATGCTTATTCTACCTTTGGTTTAGTGGCGAAATTGCGTGAGGATCTGGAGAAAATTCCGTCTTTGTCTAAGCTGTTAGCAGAAGTGGAACAGCCACTAGAAGCAGTTTTAGCCGAAATGGAATACACAGGTGTTCGGATTAATTCAGCTTATTTACAAGAACTTTCGCAGCATTTAGAAACAGAGTTATCCAGGTTAAAAGAGGAAGCAACTGAAATAGCTGGGGAAAATTTTAACTTGGGTTCTCCTAAACAATTAAGTCAAATCTTGTTTGAAAAATTGGGGTTAAGTACTAGACATTCTCGTAAAATTCAAACAGGATTCTCTACAGACGCAGCAACTCTGGAAAGACTTCAAGAAGATGATAACACTGGGTTTGTTGAGGCGATAATTGAGTATCGCACCCTATCTAAATTGAAGTCTACTTATGTTGATGCATTACCTGCATTGGTGCGTCCAGATACCCAGCGAGTGCATACTGATTTTAATCAAGCGGCAACATCAACGGGTAGGTTATCTTCTTCTAATCCAAATTTACAAAATATCCCTATTCGTACAGCTTTTAGTCGCCAAATTCGGAAGGCATTTTTGCCTGAAGCTGGTTGGTTAATGGTGGCTGCTGATTACTCACAAATTGAATTGCGGATTTTGGCTCATTTGAGTCAAGAACCGATATTGGTGCAAGCATATCAGCAAAATGAAGATGTTCATACTGTTACCGCGCGATTAGTGTTTGAAAAAGAAAATATCACCTCAGAAGAACGAGGGATGGCAAAAACTATCAATTTTGGCGTGATTTATGGAATGGGTTCTCTCAGGTTTTCGCGCTCAACTGGGATAGATAAAAACATTGCCAACGAGTTCATTAAGCGGTTTAATGAACGATATCCCAAAGTTTTTGCATATTTGGAGCGAGTTAAAAAAGAAGCGATCGCACTTGGTTATGTAGAAACTATTTTCGGTCGCCGTCGTTATTTTGACTTTACTAATAACAGTTTACGCAAATTAAAAGGCAGTAATCCTGAAGATATCGATCTGAGCAAGTTGAAGAATTTGGGTGCTTTTGATGCGGGTTTATTACGCTCTGCGGCTAATGCACCAATTCAAGGTTCTAACGCTGATATTATCAAAATTGCAATGGTGAGATTGCATGAGGTTTTGAAGAACTATCAGGCGCGTTTGTTGTTGCAAGTTCACGATGAATTAGTGTTTGAAATTCCCCCTGATGAGTGGGGAGAATTACAACTGCAAATTAAGTCGGTGATGGAAAATGCAGCGAATTTGAGTGTGCCGTTATTGGTAGAGGCGCGTGTTGGTGAGAATTGGATGGAGACAAAGTAAGTTGAACTGGAGATTGGGAACTGGAGCAATTACATTGAGATGGGTGTACATTTGTTTTAGCAGTTACAACAGGCCTAATCGATATCAATTTTAAAGGATGCTTTAAAAGTATTGGGCGATTGGAAATCGCGGCTACACAAACATAGACGCTTTGCGGCTTCCCGCAGGGTAGTCCACCTCCGTGGACTAAGAAAAAATTAATGTTTTTAACCTGCGGAGGCAGGTCAAGTCTCGTGTAGCCGCGACTTCTAGTCGCCAGGGTTTTACAAACATTCTGTTATACCATTCTTAGTTATATAAGGAATTTTAATATGCATCGTCGTTGGCTTTTATCTGCTTTAGCAATTTTGTTGAGTATAGTTTTAGTTGCTTGTACCACTGCAAATACTCAGCAACCACAAACCAAAGTGGAAAATAGCACTGAGGCGACTAACACGAACTCTCAGCAATTATCAAAAGGCTCGGCAAAAAGAGTTGTTGCTCTTTCTTCTCTTTCTGCTGATATTATCTCTCGACTCGAACCAACAAAAATTGTTGGAATTACTGGTAGTAAATTATTTAAGAATGACTCAAGATTTAAGGATATTCCTCGCGTTAGTGAAGGTCAAAGTCCGCCAAATTTAGAGAAAGTGGTAGCACTCAAACCAGATTTAGTTATTGGTGCTGAAGGTTTTTCTAACATTCCAATTCAAAAACTTCAGCAGCTAGGAATTGCGACTTTGCTCACTAAGGTGAATAGCTGGGAATCTCTAGAAGAACTTACTAAAAAACTGGCTGGGTTAATTAATGCCAATCCTCAGCCTTTGTTAAATCGTTATAAAACTTTTTTGCCAGATAAGCCAACTCAGAGTCCTTCTACTCTAGCGCTGGTTAGTCGTCAACCAATTTTAGCGCCAAATAAAAACAGTTGGGCAGGGGATTTGTTGGCTAAGTTTCAAGCGAAAAATATAGCCGCAGATTTACAAGGAAAAAGCCCAGTTGGTGGCTATGTGACGCTTTCGGCT
The DNA here is from genome assembly GCF_036918015.1 of Nostoc sp. Taxonomy (GTDB): domain Bacteria; phylum Cyanobacteriota; class Cyanobacteriia; order Cyanobacteriales; family Nostocaceae; genus Nostoc. The sequence continues at coordinate 158,961 of NZ_JBALEO010000077.1, read as the reverse complement.
GAGAAAGTTTTAGAGGCAAATCCAGAGGTGATAATTTTGGTTAATCCTCCGCAAGGAAATTCGGAAGCGGCGCTTTTAGATTCTTTGAAAAAGGAAGCTTTTTGGCAGCAATTGCAAGCAACTAAAAATAACCGAGTCTATGTGTTTGATTATTTTGGTTTGGTGAATCCAGGTAGTATAGATGCAATTGAAAAGGCTTGTCAGCAGCTTAAGAAAGCGTTGTTTGCATAACAAGGGACTTAGTACAGCTATAAGTTCGTAACTTTTTTAAACGCAGAGGAACACAGAGGTAAACGCAAAGGTACGCAGAGTTTTGCCAAAGTTAATTCGCTATGAATTAATGAAATTTTGTACTAGCTATTTACAGTGTTGTTCAAGAAGGGATACAGCTAATTCAAAACTATTAGGTTGAGTTTGTACTGCATAGGCTTCTCTTTCTAAATCTTGTCGTTTGACATCAGTATAGCGTCTAAAAAATGGTCGAGCGTAATTGATTGGTTGAATTTTTAAACCTAAAGTTTTTATTTTTCCTTTTCCGGCACATACCTGTGCTGCATGAACAGTTTCATGGATTAGTGTTTGAGTCCCAATATGTAACTCAAACACTACGGGATTAATCCAGATTTTTTTGTCAGCTTCTCTTAGTAACCCATAAGCTCCTTGCTTTGGTGGCAGTGCAATGATTACCTGAAACCCTTTCTTTTCTAATTGATTTTTTAAATCTACAAATTTTGACTCTAGATTGGGTGTTTGAGAAAGCAGTAGTAAGGAATTTAATATAAAAATTTTGCTCACTGCCTTTTTTAATTACTTCAAAACATTTCTATTCAATTCTAATGGCATGATGAAAGGAGAAACACTTTCGTAAGCTTTAGCTGCTTGCAGTACCAGTAAATCTCTATATTTTGCAGCAACAATTTGTATCCCAACAGGTAAACCATTTGTAGTGAAGCCACAAGGTACAGACGCAGCAGGTTGTTGTGTGAGATTAAAAGGATAGGTAAAAGGTGCCCAATCGCGTTGCGGATTGTCAATAGATGATTGGGGTCTGTTTTGTCCAACTGGAAAAGCAACTGTAGGTAAGGTGGGAGTAATTAACAAATCATAATTTTCATGAAAGCGTTGCATTTGTCGTCCCAATGCTTCACGAGCATCTTGGGCGCTAAGATATTCTGCTAGGGTGATGCGATCGCCTTCTTTGGCAATTGAGAGCAAGCCTTCTTCAATGAGAGCTTGTTGTTCTGGACTAAAGCCGCGCACTAACTTGGCTGCACCAGCTTGCCAGAAGGTTTGAAAAATACTGCGGGGATTTGCAAAACCAGGGTTGACTTCTTCAACAACAGCACCAAGTTTGGCAAAAATATCAACTGCGGCTTTAACTAAAGCAGCTACTTCTGGATCGACATTAGCGTAGCCAAAGTTAGGACTGTAAGCAATCCGCAGTCCCGCAACACCTTTATCTAAATCAACAGTGTAGTCTTGTTTGTCATCTGATAAAGCATACCAATCCCGCACATCAGGATGGGCAATAACATTCATCATGACTGCGGCATCAGTGACGGTGCGAACTAGAACGCCAATATGAAACAAAGTTCCTGTATGGGCTGATGGATAGCCAGCAACACGCCCAAAAGTGGGTTTCAAACCAAAAACTCCTGTCAAGGCTGCTGGCGCTCTTGACGAGCCGCCGCCATCTGTACCGAGATGGAGTGTTCCCATTCCCAATGCAGCAGCAACAGCTGCCCCACCACTACTACCTCCAGGAGTCAAATCTGTATTCCAAGGATTGCGAGTAATCCCAGTCAGGGGGCTGTCGGTTACACCCTTCCAACCAAATTCTGAGGTTGTGGTTTTTCCTAGTAGTACTGCTCCTTGTTCGCGCAAACGAGCCACCGCCGGGGCATCTTCTGGCCAAGGTTGATTGGAAGTAATCGCTTTACTGCCTCGTCGAGTTGGCAAACCCCTAGTTAAGAGTAAATCTTTGACGGTAAAGGGTATACCATCCACCAAGCCAAGGGGATTTCCATTCAGCCAACGCACCTCGGAAGCCTCTGCTTCAGCAAGAGCGGTTTTTTCATCAACGATCGCAAATGCATTAACTTGGCTATTGTAAGTATTAATCCGCTCTAGGGCAGCTTTGGTTACTTCTGTTGGTGACAACTGGCGATCGCGATATAACGACAAAAGCTTAGAAGCCGAGAAATCAGCAATCTCTGACATATTTAGGATTGAAAAAATGATGTTGTGATTAATTCTTGATTAAACAAATCCGGTATAACTATCAACTTACCGTAGTTTGCCTCACAACTCAATATTCAAACCCGTGGTGGATGGTAAGCCAATACGCTTGGGTTAAGGTCTACTGGCAACAATTTTGGGTTTTCGAGACGCGATAAATCGCCGTCTCTACAAGTGTTTTGTTGCTCATTCTGAACTGTATTGGATGATAAGCGATCGCTAAAGCAATTCCCAGTCTCAGACTGGGAATGAGGCAAAAATCTTAATCTTTTGCAGAACTAATTGGTTTTTGACCAAAGGGGATATTCTTTTTAACTTCACGAGACACACCCCCAAGACTGCGGAAATACAGTCCTCCAATGGTGAGTAAAAACGTCACATATCCCACTGCTTGCACAAGATAGAGATTGTCTCTATAGCCAAATAAAGATTTGAGAATAATCCCAGGAAACTGTTCGTCAGGCAAGATTGTGGAAGTATTGGAAACCATTGGTCCCAAAATACAGGAGTGGACTTTTGTAAAACGTTCGTAATAAAAACAAAGGTTTTCTGTGGCACGACTGCTAAGGGCAAGATTCGCTACGGCTTCGTCAAAGTGTTTCAAGGCTGAAACTACCAACCCAGCGACAATCAACACTAATAAAACGCCCATTACCTGGAAAAACTGGCGGATGTTAATTTTGACACCCCATTTAAATAGCAGCACTCCAATAGCGGATGCTGTTACCAAACCACCAATAGCACCCAACGCTGGCATTAATCCCTGTTGAAAATTAGCGGCAACGAAGAGAACAGTTTCAAAACCTTCGCGGACAACGGCAATTAAAATTAAAGTAAAAACACCCCAACCAGCATTTGAGTTTTGTGTCAGCGCTTCTGTTACTGCTCCCTCAACTGTCGCTTTCATGAATCTGGCTTGTTTCGTCATCCAGATTAGCATCCAACTGAGCATTGCGATCGCTAATACACTAAACACACCTTCTAGTGCTGGCTCAACTACAGTGGTGTATTGAGGATTCGCGGCTCCCAGTATTTGAATTAACCAACTGAATAGCACACCTATTAAGGCACTGACGACAATGCCAACGCCGACGCCAGCATATACCCATGAATTGAGTCGGGATTGTTTCGCTTTCTTCAGCAAAGCTAGCACAATACCAACAACAAGGGCAGCTTCCACTCCTTCTCGGAGTGTTATTACAAAAGTAGGTAGAGCAGTACTAAAATTCATCTTTTGTCCTTTGTCTTTTGTCCTTTGTCATTAGTCCTTTGTCTTTTGTCAGTTGTCCTTTGAATTTTTTTTGACTGATAACCAATGACTAATGACCAATGACTAAGGACTAATGACTATTAGCTAAAATCGCGTAGCATCTTTTTCAGTTCGAGATTATGCATCTCTTCTTGTCCAATCATACCGCGAGCAAATTCTTCAAGGTAAATGCTGGCATTGGTGACAGTATCAAGCAATTTTTTATACAGTTCCAATGCCTTTTTTTCATGGGATAAGCTTTCTTCCAAGATATCCTTGACTTTATGCTGGTAGGTTTCTTCCATTGGGGCGATTTTCAGGGAGGGATGCCCATCTAAACCGGTGAGAATTTCTCCCACTTGTTCGGCATGAAGTAAAGATTCACTTGCCTGTGCTTTGAAAAAAGCCACAATTGGAATACGGTTAGGGCCAGTTACCATCAAAGAATAATGTGTGTAGCGCACTACCCCTGCTAGTTCAAATTCCATGATGGCGTTCAGCAGGTCAATGGTCTTTTTATGGTCAAGTTCTTGCATCAGTTGTTAGTTAAAGTAACGAAGGGAGTGTAATTAGTTAGGAGTTGTAAGTTCGTAATGACGCTCTCTACGAGACGCTAAAAGCGTAGCTTGCTTCCCTGTAAGGGTAAGCGGACTCGCTACCGCTACGCTAACGTAATTCGTAATTCGTAATTCTTAACTCCTAACGATTTCCTTATTTTAAACTCCTTAACCTATACTTACCATTAAATTAAAGTGTTATCGCTGTGCTTGGGTATTGGATTTATCAACCACTTTTTGAGAGTTTTCCTCAATGGTTTTCACTAGCTTGGTAACATCATTAGGTGTTTTGACTGCTTTTGCTGGTGGGATGGCGGCGGGCCAAACTTTTATGAGTTCAGCGAAACTAGTATCGATCGCTTTGTGTGCTTCGGGATCTGCTTGAGCTACTTGACTAGAAATTCCTTTGTATAATTCATTGGCGTAAACGACAAAACCACGGGAGTCTTGATACTCAATTGGCGCAGTTATTTTACCATCTGCGATCGCCGCGCCATATTCGGAGTTGGCTGAATCTAGTAGTTCGTTAATTACCTGTAGCGTAAATCCTGGTTTTGAGCGTTGAGCTTCTGGCAAAGCTGCGATCGCTCCATCAACTGCTTGCATTGAAGAAGCAAAATTAGTTTTAACTTTGCTATCCTTTGGACTAGATTTCACTAAATCTTGTAAACTTACCAAAGTTGTTTTAAATTCTTTGACTTTGCGTTCATTAAGTTGATCTTCTACGTCAACATAAATCTCCTCAACTGGATGCCCAATATGTGGTTCTGCCTGTTTTGGCTGATTCTGATCCAGCAGTTCTTTTGCTACCAAAAGATGCCCTTTCATTAAGCCTAATTTAGACATATAGTCAACATCTTTTGCCTCACCTGTGAGTACGACTTCTTGAACACCAACCTGATCCTTAATTTGGTCGAACTGTTCTTGAGTAATTACTTTTTTAGTAACTAAATCTTCTGGGCTACCGTAGGGACGATTTGCCTGGATTTTGTTTGATAAAGCCGGAACACCTAGTTTGGCTTCAAATTTATCCAATTCTGACAATATAGCGCTGTTAATGTTAATTTTTTCTTTGCTACCGTGACCACTATGACTGTTACTACTTACTGCCTCTGTACTGGGAGTGCTAGGAACTGGTGCTGATGGATTTTCTGCGGTTGGGGTATTACTACAAGAACTCAAGGTAACTATTACTGCTGCTGCTGCTAAACATATATAACGAAGTTTTATCATCTTTGCTCCTCACACGAATTAAAAGGTATTAATTGAAACATTTCAAACTATTACTAGAAAGTAGTTTGTTTGACAGATTGTCATAGATTTTACTGTTGCATATAATGAGATTTTTTATCAACTAATTCCCTAAATTTTAATAAATTAATTACAAATTACTAATAATATTATCAGGACTTGTTAACAGGATTTTGAGAGTTACTCTCAGCAAGTACTTCAAATTGACCCATGCAACCGTTTTCTGCGATCGCATCTTGATGGGGATGGAACATATACTTACCTGGGTAACGAAAAGCAAATTCTAAGATGTGCCTTTCTGCGACACCCATCGTAATCACATCTGCTTTCTCGCTAGGAGTCATAGTCATGCCAGAGCGATAGACATCAAAGAAGTTGGCGTGGAGATGAAACGTCACTGCCGGATCGTATTCAATGATGTTGAGGACATACAGCCGAATCAACTGATCTTTGTAAATGCCAATGGGATGATGCATGTAATAGTGGGGCAGACCATTGAAGGCGTAATAATCATTATGGCTATCATCATTCACGTCATACCCACCCATCACTAGTACGATTTCATCAGCCGGGGGACGGGGAGTAGGTGGATCGATGATAAACATTCCGTACAGCCCCTTAGCAATGTGGCGGGTGACTGGTTCAATATGGCAGTGGTATAAATGAACGCCATAGGGTTCAGCATCAAATTCGTAGATTGTGGCATTACCATTGCTGATTGGGCGAACACCATCCATTTCCGCCGGATGAATGCCATGAAAATGCAAAGAGTGAGAATGTCCCGCATTATTGAGAAACAGTACCCGGATGCGATCGCCCTGTTTTGCCCGTAGCGTTGGCCCTGGTATGCGACCGTTTAAATCCCAGATGTTGTAAGAGACAGCACTATTGAGTTTTATGATGGAAGAACCAGCAGTTAACTGAAATTCCCGGATAGTCCGCCCATTTTCTTGCTTCACTGTCCCATAATCAAAATCCCTTAACATCTTCATTGGGTTAGTAACGTCGTCTGGTGCTGACCTATCGAATGGTGGCACTTTAACGATTGACTTACTTTGTAGATTTAGCATCTGCCAAAGTCCAGCGGCACCAGTTATTCCAGCACCTGCTAGTCCCAGTTTCAATAATTGACGACGGCTCCAGGGTTTTCCGTTACCTAGAGCGAAGTTGTTGGGCATGACATTTAGTTACAGTTAGCACCAAAAAAGAATTGCAAATCTTTTGCAATTGCCTTTAAATATTAGAGGAATTAATAATTATTGTCAATAATTTTTCAGTGCTTATAAATTGCCAGTTAAGTTGTTAAATTTAAATCAAGCTCTAAAAACTATCGCAATATTTTCTGAATTTTAACTGTATTTATACGTTTGGTTATGTATAAATAATATTTAGACAAAACTAACTTGTTCCTGATATGCTGATTGCTTCAGCACTACTTATACCATTTCTTTGTGAGGCTGCGCCAAACCCTTTTAACTTCTTTCTTTCTTTCTTTCTTTCTTTCTTTCTTTCTTTCTTTCTTTCTTTCTTTCTTTCTTTCTTTCTTTGTGTCCTTTGCGTCCTTTGCGGTTCGTTTCTCTTTCTTATTTCTTGTACTTCAATATGGTTTAGCGCATCTTCATACAGAATTGGTATTAATGAGTATAATAGCACCTTGAATATAGACGCAAGCAAGAAACTGTTGCTAATCTGTAGTGTATTTAATTGGTTTAGGGATAACATAAATCACGTTTCTTCAAGGAATCTTGAATGCTTGGTAATATGAGAACTTTTAATTTTTAATTTTTATCTGTTACCTTCGTGTTAGCAGTGCTGAAAATGCCGTTACTCAAAACCATGTGTCATTATTTTGTTATTTGTATGGACTTTATGTGTAGATTTCTGCATCGCGATCGGCCGATGTCAAAGGATAGTATAGTATTCACTAAAGTCGAATTACACAAGACATTTGATACACACTTGTCAAATACAAAGTTGATGGTATATCTTTTTGCAATCAAGCGGCGTTATGCCCTTTGATTGATGAATTACCCAAATTTATTATTAGGAGGTCAAAAATGACTACTTTTTCTCATATTTCACTATTGCAGAAGACCGCAGGTATTACCTTATCCAAACCTGTGCAGGTAACTCTTTATATGCTGCTATCTTCTTTAGTTATCTGGACTGTTTTGTTCTCCACCTATCCTGCGGTTCATAACACAGCACACTCAGCGCGTCACCACACATTAGGCGTTGCATGTCACTAAATTATCATAATCCCAAGATTTTTAGGTGCATGAAGCTTTAACGCTAAAATAACGCGGATTTCGCGCCAGTGTTTTTGCTGGTAAATAACTTTTAGGTTTTGTAGAGATGCTTTGCTTATCATCTCTACATCACCTTAATTTAAGATGATATCTGACTAATTCGTTGGCTATAATTTTTCTGCTTAATAATAATCTGGAGTAACTTTCATCCATTACTATGAAAGTTTCAGTTGTAGAAATTACATAAGTTTCACATTTACCGTAAGCTTTTATGAAAAAATATCGGCTTTTTGGAGTTATCAGTGCTGTTTGTATTACTTTGTCAGTTCTTTATTCCTTTGTGGTAAGTTCCCAAATTCCTACATCCAGAGTCTTGCTTTCCACCAACCCACCTTTAGAACGTATTCTTCCCTTTGAAGCAGAGGCAGAAAAACCACAATCTCCCGTTAAACTGACATTGCAAGCTGTTGATGCTGCGGGTAAATCTTTAGCAAATGCCAAAATTAGTTTACAAATTCTGACACCGCCGCGTAATCCTTGGTTAACAACAGATTTTCCCATTGTCGAGGGAACAAAATTGTTGCAAATGAATGCCACCGCACCTGATGGTAAGCTAGAAATTCAGCAGATGTTACCCATCCGTGGTAATTACCAACTGTTAGTTAAAGTATCACCCTTGGTAGCAAATACTTTTGCTGCTTATGAACAAACTTTAAATCTAAATGTCCACGAAAATCCAATCAAATATAAATATTTTGTTGCGATCGCAGCTATTTTACTATCACTCGGATTGTTGGGTGGTTGGGTTATTGGCGGACAAGAAGAACTACAACAAGGAGAAATCGCACCACAGTCAGTCCGCCTTTTATTAAGTGCATTAACTGTAGTGGCTATAGTAACTCTAATAGTTATCAATATTAGTGCAGAAGTTGCAGAAGCTCATGGCAGCGAACATCACTCAAATAGTACCGAAGCCATTGCACCATCATCTCAAAAATCTCAGGGATTAGAAATTAACCTTGGCGGAGATAAAAATGCAACTGTCGGAAAACTTGCGAACTTAGCGTTACAGGTGAAAGATACCACAACCGGACAGCCTATAACAGATGTAGCTTTGCAAGTGAAAGCGATCGCCACAGAACACAATTTAACAGTCTTTGACTACAAAGGTATTCCCGACGAACAAGGGAAGTTAATATGGCTTGAACAATTTTTTGACGGTTCACCCCACAAAATCGAGGTGGAAGCCACTCCCCTACCAGGATCTAGCCGTCAATTTGCACCAGTGAAAGTAGCGCAAGAAGTTGAAGTTGAAGCGATCGCACCACCAATTTACATCCGATTAATTGGTTTATTCTACTTTACAGCCTTTGTCGGCATTGGTATAGCGATTGGATTGCTAATACAACATCGACGAAAACCACAAGCAAGGACAAGTTAGTAATATCAGAGTTTTACTAAAGATTTCTGCTAATACAAAGATGTAGATTAATCAATTAAAATAGTTGTGGTTAAACCACACTATTTTTTTTGTTTAAGATTTCTTGAAAAAATTAAAAAAGTAATGTTGACAAAAATTGCGTTTGAAACAATTCTGGAACGTGCTTTGATGGGATACGACTTATCCCCCGAAGAGGGAGTGGTATTGTTACAACAAACTGAGCCAGAGGCGATCGCAGCAATACGTACTACATCAGATACACTCCGCCACACTCAAGCAGGCGATACTGTCACCTACATAATTAACCGTAATATTAACTTTACTAATATTTGTGAGCAGCACTGTAGTTTTTGTGCTTTCCGTCGAGATGAGGGTGATGTCGGTGCATACTGGTTAGATTCGGCGCAAATTTTGGAAAAAGCCACGGATGCAGTACAACGGGGTGCGACAGAAATCTGTATGCAGGGGGGGTTAAATCTACAAGCGCAGATTAACGGTAAATCTTTGCCCTATTACCTGAAAGTTGTAGAAACCATTAAACAGGAATTTCCCCACATACATCTCCATGCTTTCTCTCCCCAAGAGGTACAATTTATCGCCAGACTTGATGAACTGGAATATGCTGAGGTGATTATTGCTTTACGCGATGCTGGTGTTGGCTCAATGCCGGGAACAGCAGCGGAAGTATTAGACGATGAAGTAAGGCGGATACTTTGTCCAGAGAAGATTGACACAGCTACTTGGCTAGAAATTGTCAGTACCGCTCACAAATTAGGCTTGCATACTACCAGCACCATGTTATCTGGGCATATTGAAACCCACGAACAGCAAATCGGGCATTTAGAAAAATTGCGATCGCTCCAAAAAACCGCCATCGATCGGGGATATCCAGCCAGGATCACAGAGTTTATTTTATTACCCTTCGTAGGTCAAGAAGCACCCAAATCCTTACGTCGCCGTGTTGGACGCGATCAACCAGTTTTAAGTGATGCACTTTTGTTAGGAGCTGTAGCGCGAATTTACTTAGGTAATTGGATTCCCAACCATCAGCAGAGTTGGGTAAAACTGGGGCTTGCAGGTGCGACAGAAGCCTTAGCTTGGGGTTGCAACGATATCGGCGGCACATTGATGGAGGAACATATTACCACAATGGCAGGTGCTTTAGGCGGTACGTGTATGGAAGTAGAAAACTTGCAAACTGCGATCGCTTCTTTAGAAAGACCTTACCAACAACGAGATACTCTTTATCAGAAAATTAGGAGTTAAGAAAAAAATTCCTCTTCAATCTCCTTACTCTGTGTTCTCTGTGGTTAAATAAATTGCTTTTCAATCACAAAGGCACAGAGCGATCGGAGAGGAAAAACCGTTTTAAACTTGCCTTTTTTTCCAAACAAAATAGTACAATTTCAGACTGGTAAAATCCCCATCCAAGCAGTAAATGTACCAATTATTGCTAGCGATAATGGTGAGCTAGTTGGGTATGTGAGGGTAAGTCAATCTTTAGAAGAATTTGATGAAACTCTCCAAAAATTGGATTGGGGATTAAGCGGTGGGATTATTATAACTTTGGTTCTGAGTGGTATTGGCGGAATTTTACTAACTCATCAAGCAATGCAACCCATTGAAGAGAGTTTTGAAAGACTCAAACAATTTACTGCTGATGCTTCCCACGAACTACGCAGTCCGTTAATGGCTATCAAAATTAATGCTGAGTTACCGTTAGAGTATCCAAGTGTTCTGGCGATTTAGTGTTGGATCTCTATCCGTTAATAACATCAAAACACCTAAAATTGAGGGAACTATCGGCTCATCCATAGTCCTTGTGTCAATACTTGGAGTTTGTATCTTGCTCACAACTATAAAATATAAAAAGCTAGTAGTAGCTAGACCTTCTAATGATGAATAATATTAAAGTATGCTCCGACAAATTTCTAGTTTCTGGTTGCGTCATATACATCCTCATTTAGCTACCTTAATTGCAACAATTGGTATTGTTGGACTTGCTAGTTGTCTGCTAGTACTTTTTGTTTTAGCACAACTGGCTGAAGAGGTTTTGGAGCAAGATGCTTTTAAATTTGATACTACTTTCTTATTATGGCTACATCAGTTTGCCAATCCAAATTTAGATAATTTAATGCTGTTTATCACAAATCTTGGTAATCCTAGTACGGTGGTCATAGTTGCAGGCATTACTATTTTGTTACTTTGGTGGCGACGTTATCAAGAAGAAACGAAAGCTTTTGTATTTGCTTGCATAGGAGGGTTAATTTTGAATACAGGGCTAAAATTGTTTTTTTCTAAACCTCGCCCGGAACTCTGGCATCAATTGATTTCTGAAAAATCTTTTAGTTTTCCTAGTGGTCATGCACTAGGTTCTATGGTGCTTTATGGCTTTATTGCTTACGAATTAGCAATTCACTATCCTAATTTTGCCAAAGTTATTTACAGTTTGACAGTTATTTTAATTGCTGCTATTGGTATCAGCCGCTTATATTTAGGAGTCCATTGGCCCACAGACATAATTGCAGGATATGGAGTTGGTTTTTTGTGGCTAATGATATGTATTACGATGCTGAAATTGCAAAGATTGAGGCAGGGAAATTTAGTTGATTAAATCCTATCAACCTCTAATTCCATAACTTCGCAGAACAAACATAGATTTTTTAATCACCTGATTTTTGCTCAAAATGCTTGTAGATTAGCGCCTTTGAGGGAATGAAACAGCCCTGCTCCCTACTCCCCACTCTTCACTCCTCACTCAATTGATCCCCAAGTTACCAATCCAAGATAGGATGGACGTTGATTTACGTATTCTTTTACTTAATGCATATGAAGCGCTATTGGTCGCGTTTGCTTGCGCTGGTTTTGGTTGTAGCTATCGGCTTAATGGGTTGTTCTGGCAGTCCAGATAGTTTGACTGGGGATTATCGTCAAGACACCTTAGCTGTGGTCAATATTATGAGACAAGCTCTGGATCTTTCACAAGATTCACCAGATAAGGCAGCAATTCAAGCAGAAGCGCGTCAAAAAATTAATGACTTTTCAGCTCGCTACCAGCGGGTTAACTCTGTTTCTGGTCTTGGCTCGTTTACAACCATACGAACAGCCCTCAATTCTCTAGCTGGACACTACAGTTCTTACCCAAATCGTCCCGTACCCGAAAAACTCAAAAATCGTCTAGAGAAAGAGTTGCAGCAGGTAGAGACGGCGTTGAAACGTGGCGGTTAGCTATTAACTATTGCTTATTCCATCATCAATAGTCAGGTGTCAAAACTTTTGATTCCTGACTATTTTGTTTATCAAGGCAGGAGGCAGGAGGCAGATCGCTTTTAGCGTCTCCCCTTTTCCCAAAGGGAGAGGCTAGCGCCAAGGGAGAAGGCAGAAGGCAGAAACTCTTTATATCTGATGTGTAAGTCCTGCATTTTATCGCTCATTTACTGGAAAAATGCTGTAACAATAATGCAAGTTGATGCATTCACAATGCAAGTCGATGCATTCAGATTGAGGGTGAAGTTTTAATATCTACTTCATGCACTGGAAACCGCTATACAAAAATACGGCAACAGAAATAGACCTTTGAGAGTCTTAAAAAAATAGGTTTTAAAACCCTTAGTATTTAACTATATAATTCGATACACGTTGCCCACAATTATTTGAGTTGGGATCGATGATTTTCGCAAATTAAAGGCTTTAAGACCGAACGTCAACACGTAGCTCAGAGTTAGAGCCACTCTGTCTTTGCTCAGTTACCCTGTGGTAAACAAGTTACAGTCGGAATTTAAATCCCTGTCTGAAACTCTTTTGAATTTGTTCATCTACTGGTAGGTATGTCTAACTGTTCCTTGAAGGTTGCAACATCGATATTATTTTGGCGACGCTTATTCGCTGTTATTTTTACTAGTAGTTTTTTGCTCCCCAACTTGGGAAGCGAACCAGCAAGGGCGCAAGTAACTGAGTATTGTCAGTTATCATCAGCGGCGGCGCAACAAAAAGAAAGCTTACGTCTGTCAGCACTCAAAGGTAAACAAGATGCTCAAACGCGCTACCAAAGCATAATACAAGAACAGGCGCAGAAATTAAAGGAATGTCGCTCTCGAACTTGGCCGCAAACCCAAGCCCTTTGGTTACGCTTGTATCCCTGTGACATTCAGCCAGGAATAATCGATCGGGTTATGGATCGGATTGTTAATGGTGGCTATAACCAAGTTTATTTAGAAGTATTTTACGATGGGCAGGTACTATTACCAGCAAGAGCTAACCCGACGGTTTGGCCTGCTGTGATTCGCACTCCAGGGGCAGAAAACATTGATATACTCGCCACGGCAATTAAAAAAGGTCGGCAACGTGGTTTGAAGGTCTATGCTTGGATGTTTACCACAAATTTCGGCTATACTTACGCCCAGCGCCCAGATAGAGAAGGTGCGATCGCTCGTAATGGCAAAGGTCAAACGAGTTTATATGTGGTAGATAATGGCTCTCAAGTATTTATCGACCCCTACAACCTGCAAGCAAAACGCGATTACTACCAATTAGTACAAGAAGTTTTGCGCCGTCGTCCAGATGGTTTGCTATTGGATTACGTGCGTTATCCCCGCCAAGCTGGAAGTGATTCCATCGCCACTAAAGTTTCAGATTTATGGCTATTTAGTCCCGCAACCCAAGAAGCTTTATTTAAACGGGCACAGAATTACAAAGCGCTGGACTTAATTCGTCGCTTTTTGAGTAAGGGATTCGTCACTGGGGGAGATGTAGCGGAAGTTGATAAACTTTATCCCCAAGAAGGAGAACCGCTTTGGCAAGGACGTACTCTCCCACTAGCGCAAAAGTCAATCCTACCTGCAACCGATAGACAACCAGTTTTACAATGGGAGTTGTGGCAGCTTGCCGTTGCCCACGCTATGCAAGGAATTATAGATTTTGTCACCATCGCTAGTTACCCAGCAAAACAGCAAGGTGTTTCTACAGGAGTGGTGTTTTTTCCTGATGGCAACCAAACTGTAGGACAAGGGTATGATTCTCGTTTGCAACCTTGGGATCGGTTCCCCAATACATTAGAGTGGCATCCTATGGCTTATGGGAATTGCGGTAATGTTAGTTGTATCGTGTCGCAAGTGCAACGGGTTTTGAGTATGGCAAAACCGGGTACGCAGATAATCCCAGCTTTAGCCGGTCAGTGGGGAAAATCAGTTAGTAATCGTCCATCCCTAGAAGTGCAAATGCAAGCACTCCGCCAATTTGCCCCCCAACTGAAGGGAGTTAGCCACTTTGCCTATTCTTGGCAATATCCTCAGGATGATAGCGATCGCAAATTCTGTCGAGTTAAGTAGACTGCCTACAGAATTAGTGGAAAGGGATTGAATTTCCCTTTCAACTTATAGAATCACACACTTTACAAATTCATACCAAATATAGCGATCGCAGTCATAAATACAGCTTAAGTATATTGTGCAGCGAGTCGTTGGAATGCCGTCGGTGCTGGACTATCTGCGAGGTGCTGGCGTATCATCTCGGCACACGCACCTGGACTTAACAAAGAGGTATCCACTTCAAGGTCATAGATGCCAGGGATGTGGACTTCACGTTGCCATAACTGAACCGGATGTGGTATCGGGGAGTCAGATGTACTTCCCACGTTCCACCCTGTGTTTTGTCGTCGTTCCATAACGATCTCGATGGGGCAGTAAACACCTACGAACAAAACCGGCAATCCTTTCAAACGTCGGGCACTATCAGCCAGAATGGCCCGTTCTATTGCGTAGGCGTCATGGTGTCCGACATCAACCACGACATTCAGACCCAAACGGCTGTGGGCAGCGATAGACTCATACATAGCGCTGTACAGAATGGGAACAAGGGGTTCGATGTCCTGGCGTTCTCCCCCTGGCCGCAAACCGATCCCAGGCAGGTATCGTGCGGGAGTCATTTGCATAAATCTATCAACACCCAAATTCATCCACAGACCATCAAATGTCTCCTGAATCACTGCGACAATGCTCGACTTCCCCGATCGCGGGACACCATTCAGGATGATAATCTGTCCAAGATCCTGTGTCTGCCCCATGATTCCTCCTCGCATCCTTGCTTGATATATATAGTTAGCAGTTCCACGTTAGGGCTAAAATCTTGAATAGGCAAGAATTCAGGAGTCAGAATTCAGAATTCAGAATCAAGACGCGGTACTCTCCAACTCAATTTAAAGCCAAGTCCTCTGGTGTATTACAGTTAAATAGCATTGCGGGTTCTGCTAAGGGCAAAACTTCTACCGGATATTGCCGAAGCCACTGCTGAAACGATCGCTCCCCTTGGTTGATAAACTCTAGGAGTTGTGGCAAACAGCGACGGCGATAGAAACCACACAGGGGTTCCCAGCCTTTGGGATGAGAAGCTAAAGCTGCGATCGCATTATCCCCTACACTATCAAGTCTACTTGCCCAATCTTGCAACACTTCAACCCGCAACTTTGGCAAATCGCAAGCTAGCAACAGCACCCATTCTGTTTTGACTTCGGCTAGCCCTTGGGCAAATCCAACTAGAGGCCCGTGGGCTAGGGATTCTCCAGACAAAGGTACTTCCCGAATAAACTGGCAACCAGGTAAAAGCAAGTCTTGATAGCGTTCTGGCCAGGGAGTTACTACATAAATAACATCAGCACAGCTTTGAGCAATCCCACAAACTCGCTGTAACAACGACACTCCTTGAATGGGAATCAACGCTTTATCTTGACCCATCCGAGAACTTTTACCGCCAGCTAACACAATCGCTGTTAATGTACAGCAGGTCATAATTCTCACACCTAATTCCAAATGTCAATTTAATGCATAGAGAACTGTGCAACCTAAACTGTAATACACTAAAACGTAAACTACTTCGTCAGCGATCGCAGGTGAAAGAACCGTTGGAGCATAAGCAACCCAGCCTTTTTCTACTGCCCACTTGCCAACTGTATGTAACCATCTCCTTGGATCTGTCAATGGTAGTTCTGGCTCTGGCGGTTTAAACTGCCATAATGCTTGTCCAGTGGCGAGCTTCAAAGCCCACAGTACTCCGTTAATTCCAACGTAGACTACCTCATTAGCAATAACTGGGTACGAAGCCGAAGTTTCTGTTGCAAACCTCCAGAGTATTTGTCCAGTGGCTTCATCTAATCCGTAAATAGTATTGCTGCTACCAACACAAACGATTCCATTAGCAACAGATGGATAACTTAGATGTGGATAAAGTAGCGTTGCATTTTCTAGCTCAAATGTCCATTTTTGCTCCCCTGTTTTAATGTCTAATGCTACGAGAGCTTGTCCTTTGCTACCGCAGTAAACAATTTTCTCAGTAATTACAGGCAAAAAAGGACTATCTAGGATTAAGGGATAAGAAGGTTGAAATACCCACTTTCGCTGTTTTGTTTCCATATCTACACTTGTGACATATCCATCACTGCTGCCAAGGTAGAGTATTCCATCGGCAATTGATGGTGCAGAAGTTCGCTGATTGCCTGTAGTTTGTAAGATCCAGATTTGCTTCCCTGTGGAAGCGTCTAAGACATAAAGATAACCTTCGGGACTACCGATATATACAATTCCATTAACAACTACGGGAGAGTAATACTCTCCAAGCCCAATCCTTTCAGTTATTTTGAATTGCCACTTCTGCTGCCTTGTTTGTAGTTCAATAGCGTAGATGATGCCATCTGAACTACAGATGTAAACTATTCCATTAGCAACTGTTGGAGAAGCAATGTACCTACTTCCAGGGTTGAAAGTCCACCTCTGCTGCCCCGTCTGTGTATCTATCACATAGAAATTTCTTTTACCGTCCCCAATGCAAATCACTCCGTCGGCAACTGTTGGACAGGCAGAAAAATGAACATCAAAGCTTGTAAGTTGAAGCTTCCACTTTACCTCTTTGAAATGACGGATACCCGTTGTGTTGTATACACCAGTACGTTGAGGGTTTGCTCGGAACATTACCTTTAATAAATTATTGTGACATTTCTTGGTGCGTAATGTTGGGTTTATAAAAAGCGATCGCTTTTTCGATATCGCCACCAAGAGGAATAAATCGGGCTGATGTTTCCAAGTACAGGCGGTTTATTCATTGCTATGCGTCCGATGTTGCCAAAATTATCCTCTATTCTGACTTTTCTCAACTCAGCGAGTAACTTTTACCGCCAGCTAACACAATCGCTGTTAATTTGCTACATGAGTTAATAGTCATTGTCAAAAAAAAGAGGGTAAAAAACGAGTCAAACTAAATTAACCCCTGACGCTGAAAGTAGAATAAATTTATCTTCTACTTAAACCCCATCATGGCTATCCAAGAACTCGAACAACAACTCCTTCAGCTTTCCCCCAACGATAAACTGTACATCATCCAACTCCTTGCCCAAAGCCTAACCACACACAACAACATCCACCCAGATCAACCAAGCAAACTCTCAGAGTTTTTCCGTCAATCCCCCTTGGCTGAACTCACCGAAGAACTTGATCTGAGTCGAGATCGCACCCTTCCCCGCGATGCCTTCACCCCATGAACTACCTCCTTGATACCTGCGTGATTTCCGAACTTGTTGCCAAACAACCACATCAACAAGTTTTAGATTGGCTAGATGCCCAAATGCCAGAAACACTTTACCTCAGCGTCATTACAATTGGCGAAATCGCTAAAGGCATCAGCAAAATTACTGCATCTAAGCGCAAAGAATCTCTAACAACTTGGCTGAATGAAACCCTACCCAATCGCTTTCAACAAAGAATCTTAAGTATAGATGTTTCAACAATGGTGTTGTGGGGAAATTTAGTTGGGCAGCTAGAACAGAATGGGCGACCTCTACCTCTCATGGATTCTCTTATTGCAGCAATCGCAATTCATAACTCTTTATCACTTGTCACCCGTAACGAAAAAGATTTTGCTGGGATAGGGCTTGTAATGCTTAATCCTTGGTCTGTTTAGGGATCATCACTATACGGGGCCAAATGAGCAACCGCGCAGAAAGTTACGATCGGGACTGGATGACCTGCTGGCAACATTCTAGTTGGGAGAAATAAAACTATTTCACGCCCTCACCTGACTTTTCTGGACTTGCTGCAATAAATGCTCTACACTTTCTGCTGGTGCAAGACACTTCAAACCTTGGCAAACTAACCCAACGCTTCCCTCTGGTAAATCAGATGTGATGGCAAATGCAGCCGTTGGTAGAAATCTGGGGATCAGAGAGTTTATTTGCTCAGTGGTGCTGCGAATCAAGGTAGAATTACGATACCAATCCAAAGCTGTAAATAAACTAGGACAAGCTTGGGGAGCGCGATGCATTACACTCCTAAAAGCTTTCAAACCAAGTTCCGCTAAATCTAAATAATCTAGATTATCAGTGAGTAAGGTGAGACGGACAAGGTTAGCGATCGCAATTCCATTGGCTGATGGTGTCGCATTATCTGCGTAACTACGCTCTCTAACAATTAAATCTTGACTGGAATCGCTTGACGTGTTATAATAACCACCTTCTACACTCCAAAGAAATTCGTTAAATTCATCTTGGATAGCGATCGCATTTTCTAACCATTGCTTATGCTCAGGGTTGGAAGCTTGTAAATCTAGTAGAGCTTTAACAAACAAAGCATAATCTTCAGACTGCGCTAAAACAGTTGGTTCTCCTTGATAGTTGAGTCTCTGGAAACGCCCATCGACAAACTGATTTTCCAAAATAAAATTCGCCGCTCGTGCTGCTAATTCCAGATACAAAGGTTGTTGGAAAACCCCAGCAGCCTTAGCCAGCCCGGAAATCATCAAGCTATTCCAGGCGACAATCATTTTCGTATCTGTCACCGAGGGAATGCGACCTGGCCAGTTAGTAGTTTTTGCTTCCTGGTTGTTACAAGCAGCAGGAAAAGTTTCTAGCGACTCAGAACTAACGCCGTAACGAACTGTAAACAGCTTGCTCAGTGCCGTTTCCAGCGTTGAACTCAGTTGACCTGAATTCTTTCTTTGTAAAACATTACGTCCTTCAAAGTTGCCGTTAGGGGTAACAGTAAACTGTTGTTGTAATTCCGTTAATTCTTCAGGCGTTAACAGTTGTTGTAATTCGCTGTAACTCCAGACGTAAAAGGCTCCTTCTTCTGGTTCTACTGCCGTGGATTCTGTGAAGCTGTCGGCATCTTGAGAAGCATAGAAGTAACCTTCAGGCGCAGTCATTTCCCGCTTTAGCCATTGTACAGTACCAGCGATCGCCCTTTCAAAGGCTGGCTCTTGTACTCCTGCACTCCATAAAGAAGCCAGATACTCGACAATCTGTCCATTGTCGTAGAGCATCTTTTCAAAGTGGGGTACTGTCCAAGTCGGGTCAACAGTATAGCGATGAAAACCACCGCCTACATGGTCATAAATGCCGCCCAGCGCTAAGTCTAGTCCCCGTTGGGTACAAACTTGCTTGCCATCATAGCGAGATTCAAAATTAAATCGAGTTCCCCGCAGTGCTAATTCTGTGTAGGGAATCATCGGAAAACTGTTACCAGATTGATTAGGAGTAATTACACCTGTACTAGTTTCCCAACCTTGGCGGAGTAATTCATGGTCTTCAAGCTCAGTTGTTGTACCGTCTTGCAACACCGCAGACGTGAGCAGAGACTCAATAATTAAGGCTTTGCGTTGTTGTAATTCTTGTTTTTCTGTATCGTAATAACGGCGAAGCGCTTGCAACACCTGCAAAAATCCCGGACGACCATAGCGCGGGTCTACAGGAAAATAAGTACCAGCGTAAAACGGCACTAAATCTTCTGGGGAAAGAAAAATATTTAAAGGCCAACCCCCTTGACCGCTCATCATCTGCAAAGCTTGCATATAGATGCTATCGAGGTCTGGTCTTTCTTCCCTGTCTACTTTGATAGGAAGATAATTGGTATTCATGTAGTCAGCGATCGCAATATCAGAAAAAGCCTCGCCTTCCATGACAGTACACCAGTGGCAACTAGAATAGCCAATGGAAAGAAAAATCGGTTTATTTTGCGCCCTTGCAGTTGCAAGTGCTTCGTCACACCAAGGCCACCAATCAATCGGGTTTTCGGCGTGTTTGCGGAGATAGAGGCTCTTAGCTTCAGCAAGGCGATTAGTCATAATCAAACGCAAGTTAGTTGCCTTCTTTGCTCAGTCTAGCCTGTTCTCAGGCTTGTTAGTTTAGACAACTATGTACATTAAGTAAGAAACTCAACGAGCGAATTATCCCTTTGTTTTTAATATCGCCTAGTAAGTTGCTGTAAAAAAAATGCAGTTTTGTAGTTAGCGCTAACTACAAGGGAAGCATCTATATAATTGGGTTTATTTACGGTAACTTACTTATACCTGTGCAACTTCTGAAACATTCTTATTGAAAAGATCGCAATAGCAAGCTAACAATATTTGGTGGCGTTTCTTGCATAGGTGATGCTGTCTTTGTTTGAATTAAAGTGTTTGGGCTAAGTCCTGCTATCAGATGGAGCAAGAAGGTGATGATGGCGGCTTGTATAAGTTTTTCCAGCATGGCACGTCTCTTGTGAATGGATAGCATTTCAACTACGACTGGTTATTCTAAATACACCTCGTACTTCCGATTTACCGAATCTAACAAACATAACTTGATAAATGCCCAAGGAAATCCTAAAAAAATGTTTAAAATGTTACTGATAGTTAACATAATTCCCTAAGCAAGTCGGATTTCGGTTATCGGTATAATCAATACATCGCCAAGGTTGTACAGCAAAGTCCGAGATATAAGATTGGCGACAATTGAAGTTTTTTGATTTATTCTTCCTTAAACCGGGATATTTTCTTAGACAGCTTTTGTTGCTAAAAAGTGCCCTTGGAGGTTGAATCTATTGCAAAATCACATTTTGCTCCTTGGTTGAAAAAGACAGAATAGCCAAGATTTACTTATATCTACTTGGGAATAGTAGAGATCAGCCCCAGTTTCGTGCTGTCACCGATAAAATGTATTTAAAGTAGCCACAAACACGCTTCCATGATTCCTATCGTTATTGAACAATCGGGTCGAGGTGAACGCGCCTTTGACATCTACTCACGGCTGTTACGTGAGCGCATCATCTTTTTGGGACAACAAGTTGATAACAATATTGCCAACTTGATTGTTGCCCAACTGCTGTATTTGGATGCTGAAGACCCGGAGAAAGACATTTATATGTACATCAATTCTCCCGGTGGTTCGGTGACGGCTGGTATGGGCATTTTTGACACTATGAAGCATATTCGCCCTGATGTCTGTACAATTTGTACCGGATTGGCAGCGAGTATGGGTGCTTTTCTCCTCAGCGCGGGTGCTAAGGGTAAGCGGATGAGTCTACCCCATTCTCGGATTATGATTCATCAACCTCTAGGCGGCGCTCAAGGACAGGCGACTGATATTGAAATTCAGGCGCGGGAAATTTTGTACCATAAGAAACGGCTAAATGACTATTTAGCCGACCATACAGGTCAACCAATTGAGCGCATTGCTGAAGATACTGAACGTGACTTTTTCATGTCACCAGAGGAAGCCAGGGACTACGGTTTGATTGACCAAGTGATTGACCGTCACGCCGCTGGTAGCCGTCCAGCAGTTGCTGCTGTTAATTAATACTCACGATTGGTAAATGGTGATTTACCACTTTTAATTCCCTTAAACCCCAAAAATAACCCCTCTTCATAACTGAAGAGGGGTTATTTGACTTCAAAACTCGATTTAGAAGTTCAAAACTTGATTTAGAAGTTGGAAATCAAAATCCTGCTATTGGATCTGGCTGAGATTGGAGATATTGGAGGAATTCATGCAATTCCTCATCGGTTAGGAAAAACGCGATCGCTTCCCATAATTTTTTATGAGATGTTCCTGTCCTTGGTCTATTGTCCACCCTAGTCGCTGCATTTCAACGTCTGTTTGAGCAATTACCTCAGAAAAATTCACAGGTTCCATAGCTTCGTTACTGTTTCAAGAGCCTACGTTATTAGTCATTAGTTCTTACTAATGACTAATGACTAATGACCAATGACAAATCAAAATCCCGCTATTGGATCTGGCTGAGATTGTAAGTATTTGAGGAATCCGTGTAATTCTTCTTCAGTCAGCAAAGTCCGCCCGCGCTTACCGTAGGTTTCAATCAGATGCTCCCGTCCCTGTTCTGGTGTCCAGCCTAAACGCTGAAGTTCGACATCTGTTTTTGCAATTACATCCGATAAATCCACGGGTTCAGCTTTTTTCTTTCTCTTTCCTGTCAATGACGGGGTAGTGGCATTTTCTTGAGGGCTATAACTCCGGGGTGTAAATGGCGTGACGTTATTAGCAGAAATCGCCGGAAAAGTTTGATTTTCTGGCTGGTTATCAAAGTTTATTTCCAAGTTCTCAACTGGAGGATCGAATTCTAGCTCCTGCTTGGCAGTCATCGGAAAGTTTTGACCTAAATCCTGGCTATAGGTATCGTTTAGAGGCGCAGCATTACTGTACCCGTACTGTTCGTTACTGCTTGTTACTACTTCTGGTTTGATATTCCGTTCTTTGGAAGGCGGTATAGATATTTCTTTGTCGCTGACTGCTGGCCACTGACTACTAACAAAATCCTCAGCTTTTATAGAGGAATAAGCAGCAGGCTCACTAAATCCAGCTTTAGTATTCAAGGAAGGATTTAGCTGTGCCGGGGAAACTGGATTTGAGGTCAACACCACTGATTCTGGTGGCGCGTTTGTAATACCCAAAACTATCAGTGCCCTAGTTCTGGCTTGGTCTTCTGCGGCTTCTACTGTTTCTGCTGCTGCCATACCCGTAGCACGGGTTACGCCTTCAATTTGCACGCTTGCCCGAACAATATATTTTCCTTGAAAAATTTGCACTAATTCGGAAATCAAACTGCCTTTGGGATACAAGCTCTGGAATTGAGCCAACATAATACTGCTACCAATCTAAATCTTTTGGGGACTGGGGACTGGGGACTGGGGACTAGGGACTGGGGACTGGGGACTGGGAAAGAATTACTTTAATCCTAATCCCTAAGATCCAATCCCTAATACCCAATCCCCAGTCCCTTTTAAAGTAATATTCTTGCTTTGCCTTATTTATGTCCTAATTGTAGCAGTAGGTGTTTTTTGACGAAACTTTTGGCTAGTGCTAACTTGTCTGGGTAGTCTTGCTTGCAATGCTATACTGATTACCCAACTCGATATCTAGAACTATTTTCTGGAAGTGCGCTCTAAATCTACAATAATGGAGATAAGGTTCGCCCTCGCTGCTTATTAAGCTGCTTACCTAATTGTTACCGATTCTACATGTGGGAAAATTGGGTTCACCGGCAGTTCCTCCTAGTTAAAAATCAGAGTCTAATGGCGTAAAATTACCTTCTCTCTAGACAATCAAACACCTGTAGTTTCCACGCCACTTGCTCTACTTGGTGAGGTAGCCCGGTCTTGTTGTCCCAACAAAGAGGGACTACCGAACCCGGAGGGGGAGACCCCAGACGCTCGCAGACTCGCTAACGCTGCGCTATCGCTTTTAGTGTCTCCCCTTGGAGAAGACCGCAGTGGTTCCCCTGCATAACGCTTTTGGGCAGTATGGATTCTCTAAACCCAGCTTCTCAAAAACCCGTCGCGTAATTAACTAGCGGGGCTAGATTTTAATCAGGCGTGCAATCTTAAGTTTGGTTAGGTGAAGGAAGTTGAACGCAGGCGAATTCTGAGAGCATCGTGCAGTTAGAAGTTCGTAAACACCCAGAGTTGTCCGTGGGTCGGCTTCTTTGCCAAGGAACTGCGGGAGTAGTTTCCCACTCTTACTGGGTCGGGCTTCCTTTCCTTAGAACTGAGGAAGCTTGCTTCAGAGCAATTAGTTTCCAGCTTGTTTCTGTAAGCCGTGAGGGTATACAGAAAAGAACCAGATTAAACAACAAATGATGTTTTGACCAAAGGTCGGTTCACTGCATGGAATTTTCAATCGCTACACTCCTTGCCAATTTCACCGATGATAAATTGGTAGCTCGGAAGGTTTTAGAAAAGAAACTTGGCTGTGAAGATGAAAAAAGTTTACAAAAACTTCACATTGCCTTAGATGTTCTTGAAAAAATCGGTATTTTAGTGAAGGAACGGGGCAAGTACCGCCGTGTCTCAGAAGAGGGAATAATCGAGGCAAAACTCCGTTGTTCTAGTAAAGGCTTTTGCTTTGCTATTCAAGATGTGGAAGGCGCTGAGGATATTTACATCCGCGAAAGTCATCTGAGTAACGCTTGGAATGGCGATCGCGTTTTGGTGAGAGTTCTCAAAGAAGGCAGTCGCCGTCGCTCTCCAGAAGGGGAAGTAAAGCTGATTCTCGAACGTTCTAACCACACTTTACTGGCACGAATCAAGCAGGTAGAAACTGGTTTTAGGGCTGTGCCTTTAGACGATCGATTGCTGTTTGAACTCAAGATTCAACCTAACGAGG
Organism: Nostoc sp.; assembly: GCF_036918015.1. Classification (GTDB taxonomy): domain Bacteria; phylum Cyanobacteriota; class Cyanobacteriia; order Cyanobacteriales; family Nostocaceae; genus Nostoc. Next base: position 134,561 of record NZ_JBALEO010000077.1, on the reverse strand, counting down.
CAAAGTTAGAAGAAGCGATCGATCATCTGGTTCATGTGGAAGTTTTGCGTTACCCATTAGCACAATATCCTCCCCTTGGTCGAGTGGTGCAAATCCTCGGCAGTGATGCCGAAGCCGCTGCTGATATAGATTTAGTTACGTGCAAACACGACCTTTCCCGGACTTTTCCAGATAATGTCGTTGAAGCAGCCGCCAAGTTGCCCAAAAAGCTCCTGAAAGCAGACCTGAAAAATCGGCTGGATTTGCGTAATTTGTTTACTCTCACTATTGAAGGGGTAAATAGCGATACCAAAATTATCGAAAACGCTTTTAGTTTAGAAAAAAACTTAGCCGGAAATTGGCTTTTGGGCGTTCATATCACCGATGTTTCTCACTATGTCCAACCTGACGAACCCCTAGATAGAGAAGCACTCAAACGGGGCAAATCAGTGTATCTAGGAGAATTGGTGTTGCCAATCTTGCCCCCAGGTGTAGCTGAACGCTGTTCTTTAGTGCCTGGGAGCGATCGCTTAACCATCTCTTTTTTAATTACCATTGATCCCCAATCGGGAGAAGTGTTGGAGTGGGAAATTCAACCCAGTGTCATCAATGTAGAGACTGCACTAAGTACTGAACAAGCTCAAGCAATTCTTACAGGTGAATCTCAAGATAAATCTCCCCAGGTTTCCCAAATACTGCAAGACCTCCAAGCTTTGCAAACAGCTGTGAAACAGGTACGCTTGACTCGTGGTAGCCTCCAGTTGAATCTGCCGCCTAGCCAAAACGCCTATTATGATGAGGGGATTCTCGGCGCTGTGGTGGTGAATGATTTACCAGTGCGATCGCTACTCACGGAGTTGGTACTGTTAGTTAACCAACTGTTCGCAACTCACTTAAATGCTCTTGGTGTTCCCGCTATCTGGCGAGTCCAAGGTACTCCTGATGTTGAAGATGTCCAGGAAATGCTGAAATTGGCAGTCAATTTAGGCGTTGACCTCACATTAGATCCAGAAGTCGATATCCAACCCTTAGATTACCAACATTTGACCACAGCTTTTGCTGAATCTCCCTCTGAGCAAGTTCTTACTTACTTATTACAAGATACACTTAAGCCATCTGCATACAGTACCACCAAAGGATCTCACTTTGGTCTGGCACTACCGCAATATGTCCACTTTAGCGCTCCCTTGCGGCGTTTCCCAGATTTGCTGATGCAGAGAGTGTATTACACGCTACTCGAAAACGGACGCGATCGCCGCAATACCCGTGTCAGAGAGCGGGTTAACCTGCGCCACTCCTCCAGCCATGAGGAAATTAACTGGAACGTTTTACCCCCAGAATTGCAACAAGAACTGCAAAGCGATTTGACTAGGGTAATTGTCCAAATTAACGACCGAGAAAAAGAAGTCCAAGAAGCTGAAGCTGATTTAGCAGGACTGCAAAAAGCCCAACTGATGAAGCAACGCATCGGTCAGGTATTTCAAGGTGTAATTACTGGGGTTCAATCCTACGGTTTCTTTGTGGAAATTGAAGTACCAGCCGCCGAGGTAGAATCCAGCAGTAATCCTGGTGTGCCTTTGCGGGTAGAAGGATTGGTACACGTCAGTTCCCTCAAAGATGATTGGTATGAATATCGCGCCAGACAACAAGCACTATTTGGGCGCAAAAATCGCGCTTCTTATCGATTAGGCGATCGCGTCGCCGTGCAAGTTAAGAGTGTCGATTACTACCGTCAGCAAATTGATTTGGTAACAGTTGGCAGCGATGGCGTAGCCAAAAATTTAACTGCCAATGATTCCCAGGAGGAGCTTTCAGACCTCTACTTACCAAATGACATTGAGCCTGATGACCTAGATCCTTACTCGGAGGATGAGTAAAATTAAGTAAAACTTCCGTGTCAAATAACACTAAACCTTTAATTTTAGGCGTATCGGGCGCATCTGGTCTGATTTACGCTGTTCGCGCGATCAAATTTTTGCTAGAAGCGGAGTATAGTATTGAATTGGTTGCCTCTAAATCAACTTACATGGTTTGGCAGTCAGAACAGGAAATTCGGATGCCACCAGAACCAACCGGGCAAGAATTATTCTGGCGAGAGCAAGCTGGTGTTCCACTTTCCGGGAAACTCCGCTGTCATCCTTGGAGTGATGTTGGAGCCGGGATTGCCAGTGGTTCCTTTGCCACTCTGGGGATGATGATTATTCCATGCAGCATGAGTACAGTGGCAAAGCTAGCGGTTGGCTTGAGTTCCGATTTACTAGAACGAGCAGCGGATGTCCAACTCAAAGAAGGGCGAAAGCTGGTCATTGTCCCGCGTGAAACCCCTTTTAGTCTCATCCACTTACGTAACTTAACTTCTTTAGCAGAAGTTGGAGTTAGGATTGTCCCCGCTATTCCCGCCTGGTATCACAATCCCCAAACCATTGAGGATTTAGTTGATTTTGTAGTTGCCCGTGCTTTAGATCAACTAGATATTGACTGCATCCCAATTCAGCGGTGGCAAGGTCGTCGTTAACACCCTCAGTGGATTTATTGTAAATCTCACAATAGTCCTAAAAAGGTAATGATAGAGATGGCTGATAGTGTCAGTAGTCAGTGAACAGTAATTAGCGAAGAATAATCAGACTGATAACTGACCACTGACTACTAACCACTGATAACTGACAACTGACAAAATTGCTATGGCTGTAATTCGCTTAATTCTATTGGTGGCAGTACTGGGAGGACTAACACTGTTGTTAGTCCAAAATTTCTCACCTGCCCTATCGCTAGTATTTTTGGGCGTGCGAACTCAACCATTACCACTAGCGATATGGATTTTGTTCAGTACTGCCACTGGTGCTTTCACATCGATATTGATTGCTACCTTATTTAAATTATCCAATTATTTTCCGGGAGGACAACGCCAAACCCCTAACAGAGCAACCACCCCTTCAACTCGTGCCAAGGCAACCCAAAGAGAAGAACCGACATCTCGCCCTGCCAGTCCTCCACCACCAGCTAGTAAAAAAGAAGAGCCTAGCAGTGAGGTATTTGATGATTGGGAGACAAATAGCAGTGGAGATGATTGGAACTTTGATGAAACCTCAGAGGAAGCACCTACCCCTAATCCTCAAGCTCAACAGCCTAGAGATTCAACAACTTACGAACGTCAATCAGAAGCCAAAAGCAGTTCTCGGTCTGGTTCAGTTTACTCCTACAGCTACCGCGAGCCAAAAAATACGGCTGCGGGAAAAACTGAATCAATTTACGATGCTGATTACCGAGTAATTATCCCCCCTTACCAACCGCCAACTACCAATCAAGCGGATGATGATGATTGGGAATTTTTTGAAGATGATGATGATTTTGAAGATGATGGTAAACGCCCCCGTCGGTGAGATATCGCAGGCTACATCTCTACTTGATGCCACACCGCTCTCTAGACTCCTGCTTGACCTTACCAGTCATGGCAGCTTCCTGCAAAGTCATGAAAGCATTAAAATCTTCCAAGTCATATCGGGTAGTCAACAGTTGTCGTAGTTGATCTTCAGCTGCAACTGTCAAATAACCAGTTGCTAAAGCTCTTTCTACAACGTCACGAATTCGAGTCATGGTTGACACCTCATTCATTCTATATTTATTCATTCAGGCTTATCGGGGTGGAATATGCAGTAGTCTTTGTGTCGAAACTTCAATTTCTTTGCCAGCTTTTTTTGGGCGATCGCGGTAAATTAGTCATTATTTACACCTTTATTAAAAACATTTAATTGAGCGGGTCTTGTTATAAATGAACTTTTAGAATAACGACCCTGTGCTGTTAAGAACACAGTATTGTGTATACTTAAAATTAACCATCAGAGTAAAAACCCTGATTATTTAGATAGACAGATATTTTTGGATAAAGTTTCAAACAAGCTATGTTAATTTTTTGGTTAAGCATAGCGATCGCTATGCAGCAATTACCTAGTTACTTCAGAAAAATTACTACATTCCTAAGAAATTCGTCGGTTATTACTGATGGTAATTTCATAGAAGAATCGTTAATTTATTGCCTAAGTTACTTTAAATACATTAATAACAGTAATGATGGCAGTTAATTTCTTTTAAAGAGAAGATGGATTTAAAGGTTTAAAAAATACTTGGAAGTTAGAAAAGTTATCAGTAAATTTGAGATACACAAAGTGAAAAATTTTGATATCTGTTGAAAATAAATTTCTTGGAGGTTTATTTTGTTTTTCTATGCCTGCGGAAATTACTAATATCGGCATCAAGTCGTAGTAGTAAACTGTTAGAGGATGTCTGAAAAGTTTTTTTGTATACATCTAAGCCTTGGAGATCCCCCTAAATCCACGCCACTTGCTCATGGGGGAGACCCCCAGACGCTCGCGGACTCGCTAACGCTGCGCTATCGCCCTTGGCGTCTCCCCTTGGGAGAAGACCGCAGTGGCTCCCCTTAAAAAGGGGGACTTTAAGACTCTTATTCCCCCCTTTTTTAAGGGGGGTTAGGGGGGATCAAGAAATAGTTGATACTTGTCAGACATCCTCTTAGAGTTTGCGCGATATATATAAAACTCCGTATTTTTAAGTCCTAGATTGAATTGTTGAGTTTATAATTTAAAACTGTGACTCAGCACTCAAAACCTATAATTGGAGCGAAGCAACTGGTGAGCAGCTTATTACAAGGAGTCAACCTGTACTTAATTGGTATTATGGGCGTTGGTAAGACGACAGTAGGGCGTTTACTAGCAAAAGAACTGGGTTATGGGTTTGTAGATACCGATGATGTCATTGCCCAAGTAACAGGTAAATCTATCAATCAGTTATTTGCCCAAGAGGGTGAAGCCGGGTTTCGCCAGTTAGAAAGCGACGTACTTTCACAAGTTTGTGCTTTTACAAAGTTGACTATCGCTACCGGTGGGGGCATTGTATTGCGGCGAGAAAATTGGGGTTACTTGCACCACGGTTTGATAGTGTGGCTAGATACGCCAGTGGAGATAATTTACAGCCGTTTAGCTGAGGATACCACAAGGCCACTGCTGCAAGATGTTGATCCTAAAGCTAAGTTGCGATCGCTCCTCGAACAACGAACACCACTTTACTCTCAAGCCGATTTGCACATCATCGAGCGAGAGGGAGATACACCTGAAGATGTTGCCAAGCGAGTACTTGAGGTAATTCCTAGCATCCTGAAAAAAGCTGTTTCTCATTAATGGGGAATATTAATGTAACTGTGTCTGCAAAAGATATTTTTCATGAATCAGTTTAATTGTTTACTTAATTGTTTACAATCCAGTAGATGAGGTGATTGTAGAGTGGATAAACTAGCAAAAGCGTAATGCGATCGCTCCTTGAACAACGAACATCGCTTTACTCTCAGCGAATACTTGAAGCAATTCCTAACGTTCTCAAAATACAAGTTTCTCATTAAGAAGACTCAAGTTACCAAATTTTGCCCATCCGTAGGACAAACCCTGGTAATTCTGGATTGCCACTAACTGCTTCGGGATTTTCCAAAATTTCAAGTTCTCGATTCGGACGGTAAATGTAGACTTTTCGATTTTGCCGATCGATTAACCAGCCTAGTGATGCACCGTTATCGATGTACTCCTGCATTTTCTCTTGTAATTTTATCAGGCGATGTCTACGACGGGCTACGCCTACGCTGGATGAGCGTAACTCAATCACAAAGCTGGGACAAATTGGTGCAAATGAGGCTTTTTGTGCATCTGTTAAGGTGTTCCAGCGCTCCAGTTCAATCCAAGAAGCATCAGGGGAACGCATTGCTCCATTGGGTAGCGTAAAACCTGTACTGGAGTCAAAGCCTATGCCAGTGCCATCTTGTTCAGTCCAATACCCAAGCTGTGCAGCAATGTTAAAGTTACGGTTGCCCGTATCTGAAAAAGCTGGTGGCATAATGATGACTTCCCCATTGGCAGTACGCTCGATTCGCAAATCTCCATTGGCTTGGCAAAATTCGTAGAACTGCTCATTTGTCATCTGCACAAGCGAGGGAAAATTTACCGTTAGGGGTGTGCTTTCAGTTTGAATTAGCAGCGTGGTCATTTTCATTCCCTAGCTTCAAAGCTATACTTTTCTAGCTTGTTTTATATTTAATTCCACTTACCTAGTTATCATGGACTTGTGCTAACTCCTGTCTCAGTAATTTCAGCCTGGGGATAGAAACAAATTTGCATTGCTAAGTGTATGAGCTTTTCTAGTTCGAGTCCTTTAGCATACTGCGCCATGTTCCAAAGGTGAGGAATCCAAGTATTATGAGGCTTATACATTTGAATGTATTTCTCTGAAACAGCCTTTATAGTCGTTTCCATATCACCAGTACTCAAGATATTCGCAACAAGCTCTTTTGTATTACGTTCCCAAACTGCTCCCCAACGGCCATCATTGCAGTCAGCATCACCCTCGTTGACTACCATACGCAATGATATTAACTTAGCATCCGATCCAAAAATATCAAAGTCAAACCAGTAATACTTTCCGACCTGACGAAGATAGCCGCTACTGTATCGAGCATTTTCTATGTGGTGTTCAGGGGTATTAGGACAATCAATGTATGCAGCCGTGCTACAGTTACCTAAAAATGAAACTGGACGAATAGGGATGACCATTTCATCTTCATTAAAGATCCCTTCCCTATTAAAAGCCTGCCTTATCCATTGAGGTAGCTCTCCTGTTTCTAAAGCATATTTAATAGGTGAAAGGTTTTTGATACAGGTTGGCCACATAACTTGTTTGTTTTTCTGCTTAGATACATCTGGGTCATTTTGACAGGCGATCGCCCTGATTTTCTAGCACCGTAGAATAATTCACCAATAGCAACACTAGGAATAAAAATTTCTTCTGTATTTACTAGCTGATTATTTACTGCTATATCAATTGCAAATAAAGCAATAATAATATTAGTGTCAAGCAGGTATCTACCACTCATCTATATCTACCTGTTCGCAATCTTGTTCAATTGCTTCGCGCATCAACTGAATATCGTTTGGCGGTATTGTACCTGCAAAATTTAATAATTGTCTACCTGGAACACCATGAATTTGCGAACCTACTAAAGTTCGGGCAAACTCCAGCACTCGATACTGCAAGTCTTCAGGCATAACTTTTAATTCTTCAATTAGCCGATGGAGAATCGGTGTGTCCATATTTCTCCTGATAATTTTCGATTTTCGTTGCTAGTCCTTCTTTTATAGATTTTCACCTTTCTGAGACAAACTAAACAGCTAAGTTGTTCGGCATCTAGTTTTACAAGACAATCTAATACAGGAAACGTTTTCTGGCGCTAAATTATCAAATTTAAATGCGCGACAGCTTATGGCTGATCAGTACAGACATACTCAACTTTGGCATCAGAGATTGTGACGAGTTACAAAGTCTTCTACACTGACTGAAATAGGTTTTAACTCTCTCTGTTAGGCTCCTCATGACGGACAACGATTCTGAATACATCAGACAAACTGAAGCTACTCGTGTGCGTGTACTCAGTGAAGCACTACCTTATATTCAACAATTCGCCGGTCGCACTGTTGTTGTCAAATATGGCGGTGCAGCGATGAAAGATAGCACACTCAAAGACAAAGTTATCCGCGACATTGTATTCTTATCCTGCGTTGGCTTGCGTCCAATAGTAGTACACGGTGGTGGCCCAGAAATTAACAGTTGGTTAGATAAGCTGGGCATCGAACCACAATTTAAGAATGGTTTGCGAGTCACTGATGCCGCCACAATGGATGTGGTGGAAATGGTTTTAGTTGGTCGAGTTAACAAAGAAATTGTCGCGCTAATTAACCAAGCCGGTGGATTGGCTGTCGGACTTTGCGGTAAAGACGGTAATCTATTTACAGCCCGTCCCCAAGGTCAAGAAGGCATCGGCTTTGTGGGGGAAGTCAGCAATGTAAATATCAAGATTTTGGAAACCCTTGCTAGCAATGGCTATATTCCGGTAGTCTCTAGCGTCGCCGCAGATGAGACGGGGCAAGCGTATAACATTAACGCTGATACTGTAGCCGGGGAAATCGCTGCTGCATTAGGAGCAGAAAAGTTAATTTTACTGACCGACACCAGTGGAATTTTAAAAGATTACAAAGACCAATCTACTTTGATTCCGAAAGTAGATATCCGCGAAGCCCGCGAGTTAATTGCTAATGGTATAGTCAGCGGTGGGATGATTCCCAAAGTGAGTTGTTGTGTGCGATCGCTTGCTCAAGGAGTCCGTGCCGCACACATCATCGATGGTCGCATTCCCCACGCCCTGTTACTAGAAATCTTTACTGATGTTGGGATTGGGACAATGATTCTCGGTTCGCAGTTTACGTCGTAGAGGCCGGGGAGGCTGGGAAAATGATTTGTAACTGTAATTTTGGGTAAATTAAAACTCGTTTTTTACTTGTGGACGAGTATTTGATATTCACCTCCCCTGCCCCTCTACTCCTCGGTCACTGAGCGTAGCCGAAGTGCTGCCCCCCTGCTTCCTAGCGGGGATAGGTAATAATAACCCGCGATCGCCCGCCGCTAAATGGTGTACGACGCCATGAATTATTGATAATTACTGGATTAACTAGGGTTGAGTCTCGAATTGTTGGATTGATCGGGGTGGAATTTCTCACGTTCTGCCTGAACTGGGGATAGGAATAATCGCGGTAATGATTGCGTTGTATCATTAGTCCCGTTGTTGGGTCTACAGGCATAGGCGTGGGAATCGGACTACCATAAATAAAGGAACCCACAGAAGGCGACGATCGCCTGACTCCATAACCACCATCAATCCTGAACGCACGTTGGGCCGAAGCTGGAGCAACACTTACACCCATCACTGCTAAAGTCATACCTGCTAAGAGCCAATTCAGTTGCGAATGCTTGATTTTCAACATAATTTTGCTCACCTGCATTTGATACCGGAATTTTTAATCAGAAAATAGTCGCAGCTACTTACTTAAAATTTTAGAAGTTTATCCACTTTCAGATTGCCAGCTTTTGAAAAGATTCCAAAAAGATTGCTGGCATTGGCAAAATGAAAATAGTGCTAATTTTTGTATAAGACGTGAGTACAGAAAGTTTAGAAATTGCTAAAACCCGCTACCAGGCTGGGAAACTTGCCTTTGAGAATGGGCAATACCGTGAAGCCGTAGAAAATTTAGAAAAGGCCAGCGCTCTGTTAGCTCGTAATTCTCGCCTTGGGGGCGAAGTAGAAATTCATCTAGTGACAGCTTATGAAGCGGCTGGACGCACGGATGATGCGATCGCTCTTTGCGAAAGACTCAAACGCCATGCCCATTTTGAAATCAGCAAACAAGCGCGGCAGATGCTTTATATCTTAAAAGCACCAAAGCTGAAAAGACCAAGCGAATGGATGACCGAAATCCCCGATTTGGGTGCATTAGCCGATAATGAACTCAAAATTTCTGTACCTGCTAAGTCTCCAAAATCTTCTGTCCAGCAAAAGCCAAAACCTGCCGAGCCAGAATTCGTTGACCTCAGTCAGGTCAATACCAGAGATAATCGCTTTATCTGGGTGGCGCTAATTGCCATTGGTTTAACCATCTCGTACTTGGTTTGGTTGAATTTTTCAGGAACTCCTGGCTGATAACAATTTTGGATTTTGGATTTTGGATTTTAGATTCTTTTGGTTTATCCTTCACCCAGAAGGGTTGAGGGATGAACCAAAATCCAAAATTTAAAATCTTTGAACTTTATCCGTTTATGGGTGGGGTTAATCCAAAATCCAAAATTTAAAATCCAAAATCTGTTGACTTTTGGGGAGATTTATAGTTATGAATTCTTCAATTTTCGGAAAGATTTTCTTCTGGTTAGTCAGACCGTTTAGTTTTGTGTTGGCAAAGATGAAATTTCTCTCACCACTGAATGGTCGAAATCGAATGAACCGCGTTTTTCCGATGCGAAATCCTATTCTGTGGCTCGTGCTATTAACATCTTTGCTACTGACTGGCTGTGTGAAGTACGATGTCGGGCTTAATTTTGATAACTCAAATAGTGGCGAACTAGTACAGCATATTAAGTTGGGAGAACGGCTAACCAGTTTTAGTGGCGATTCTGTGTACGAATGGTTAAAGAGCATAGAACGCCGCGCCCGTCAACTTGATGGTAAAGCACAGCGAGTTTCCCAAGAAGAAATTATCGTCACAATTCCTTTTAGCAATGGTACGGAATTGCAAGAGAAGTTCAACGAATTCTTTAACTCCCATGCGAATCAACCCTCTGAGTCTGTGCAGAGCGAATCTAACTCAGAACTGCCAAAAATTGAATCAAACGTCCTCTTGGAGCAGAATAATTTTTTACTTTTAGTCCGAAATCGGTTAATTTATGATTTGGATTTGCGATCGCTCTCTCTAATTGCCAGTAAAGGTAACGTTCTAGCTAATGCTGGTTCAATTCTCGACTTAGAATTTAGCTTGAAGACTCCTTGGGGAGCCAAAAATATTCAACTAACTGAAACTGCAATTGAGCCAGAAAAAAATGGCAATCAATTAGTGTGGAAACTCCAACCTGGTGAGCTAAATCACATAGAAGCTGTTTTTTGGCTTCCTAGTCCCCTTGGTATTGGTGGGTTATTAATTATCCTGTTTGTTTCGGCAGGATGGTACTTGAGATATAATTTCATGCCAGATCCAAGAATTCAGTTTCCTCCCAAAACAGCAGCAATTCAGGAACAGTAGACTATTTATCTGTTGAAGATTATCAGTTAAGCCGATGCGTTCTCCATCGGCTTTTTTACACTTTATCCAGTTTTTTGTAAAAATGAGTCATAGCGAATTAGCCAAAGAAATTGTTCGTGTTTCCTATTTGAAAGGCGAGTTTCGGTTACGTTCTGGTCAGATATCTGACCATTACTTTGACAAATATCAGTTTGAATCTAATCCTTTGTTACTAAAGCGGTTAGCTAAAGAAATGGTAAAAAAAATTCCACCAGACACGGAAATTTTAGCCGGACTGGAATTAGGGGGAGTTCCTTTAGCAACAGCAATTTCATTAGAAGTTGAATTACCAGTTGTCTTTGTTCGGAAGACAAAAAAAGAATATGGTACTGAGAAGCTAGCAGAAGGAATTGATATTCAAGGGAAAAAATTGTGTATCATTGAAGACGTGATTACAACAGGTGGTCAGGTTGTAAAAAGTACCGATGCGTTGCGTAATGAGGGAGCGATCGTGGACTTCGTACTCTGCGTAATCTGGCGCGGAAGTACACAAGACAACAGCCTCGAAAAAGCTGGTATTCAAAAACTTCCTCTATTTGGTATGGAGGATCTTTCGGTATGGATGGAACTGTCTTGAAGCCCACAATCAAAATATCTTGGACAATAACCCTAAAAATACTTAGGTTTGAGATAAAACTTGTGTAATTTATGGTTAAACATTACTATCGATAAGTTAGCCAAAATTATCCAACAGAATTCAGGAGTCAGGAGTCAGAATTCAGCAATGTTTTCTGTACGACTGGCGGATAGCGTAGCGTTAGCGAGTCTTCGAGCGTCTGAATAATCGACGTTTTTGTACCCCCACTAAATTGAAAATTTGGTGGTCTTCAATTAGTCGCAAGTCTGAATCACCGACTGATAGCGAAGCGTTAGCGAGTCAGCAAGCGTCTTGATTCTGACTCCTGAATTCTGACTTCTGAATTCTTCTTCAACCAATAGTTACTTTATGGTAACTACTTTACTTTAGTAACTAGTTACTTTTAGTATCTGATGTAATGCTTTGAAATAAAGACTCAAAGAAAAGTAAAAGCAGTAAATCCTAGTTAATCAGGAGATATTTGGTGGTAAACATTCTACATATTGATTCCAGCCCCCGTGGTGAACGATCGCACTCTAGAGAACTATCCAAAGAATTCGTCAGTGCTTGGAAAGCAGCGCATCCTGAAGATGCGATCGCTTATCGAGATTTAGGGCATTACCCAGTTCCTCACGTTAATGAAGCTTGGGTTGCAGCATCATTTTCACCACCAGAAACCCATACCCCAGAATTAATTGAGGCACTGAGGATTTCTGACGAACTGATTGATGAGTTTTTGGCAGCCGATCGCTACGTCTTTGGAGTGCCAATGTACAACTTTAATATACCTTCCACTTTCAAGGCTTACATCGACCAAATCGTTCGCCCTAACCGGACTTTTGCTATAGATGCTCAAGGCGGTTATAGAGGGTTAGTTGAGGGTAAAAAGGCAGTTGTCATCACATCTCGCGGCGGTGACTTTACGGCGAAATCTCCTGCCGCTCCCTATGACTTCCAAGAACCCTACCTGCGGACGATTTTCGGCTTTATTGGGCTTACAGATATTCAATTTATTAACGCTAATAGCTTGAATGAAGGTGATGCTGCCCGTACCCAATCTCTATCAGAAGCAAGGGCAGCAATTCAAGACGCGATCGCCCAGTGGTAAGAGGAATGCTGGGGCAGAGGAGAAAAACTGACTGCAATTATCTTTCTCCCCTGCCCCCCTGCTCCCCTGCCCCCTGCCTCTTCTTCAGGGTGACAATCGCTCAATTTTCCAAGTGCTATTATCTAAACGGCTATAGAGTAAGCGATCGTGCAAACGGCTAGGGCGTCCTTGCCAAAATTCAATTTCTGTAGGGATCACTCGTAAGCCTCCCCAATGAGGCGGTCGAGGAATCTCCTGATTTTCATATTTGCTCTGGAATTCCTGCACGCGTCGCTCAAGAACTTCTCGGCTTTCTATCACCTCGCTTTGATTAGATACCCACGCACCCAAGCGACTTTTGGCAGGGCGACTTTCAAAATACTGGTCAGACTCAGTTTCGGAAACTTTCTCCACATACCCCGAAATTCTGACTTGACGTTCTAGTTCTGCCCACCAAAAGACTAAAGCCGCCTGGGGATTTTCTGCTAGTTGTTGTGCTTTGTGGCTGTTGTAGTTGGTGAAGAAGGCAAAGCCCCGTTCATCAAAATCCTTGAGCAGCACCATTCTAGCTGAGGGATTACCGTCTGGTGTGGCTGTGGCAATAGTCATGGCATTGGGTTCGGGGAGTTGTGCTGCTAAAGCTTGATCGAACCATTTTTTAAATTGGATAAAAGGATTGAGTTCTACTTCGAGTTCGCTTAAACCTTCCAAGGTGTAGTCTTTGCGAAGGTCAGCTACCGTTTTGTCCATTGTGATTTGTTTCCTTGCTATCAGATACGCTTATATATATCTTTGTCAAAAATATCTATGATGATAATCAGTGCCATCAAGAATTTTACAAATTCTCTGAATAAATATCTAAAATAGGTTGCGTCAGATGCGCCGTTCAGCCTCCCTTCAACGCTTGTTAATTTATGGTCTGAGCGGTCCGATTATCGCTCTCAATGTCTGGTTGCTGTCTGTGCTTTTTCGCTATTTCCAGCATCCTATTACTGTATTGCTCATTGCAGCGATTCTGGCTTTTCTCCTAAATTACCCGGTTAAGTTCTTTGAACGTGCTCAGATCACCCGCACTCAGGCGGTGATCGTAGTTTTACTGGCAACATTAACCCTGCTTGGGATTTTGGGTGTCACCCTAGTACCGTTGATCATTGACCAAACAATCCAACTGTTAAATAAGATCCCTGATTGGTTAACCGCCAGTCAAGCAAACCTAGAGCAGTTTGAGATGTTGGCAAAGCAACGACGTTTGCCAGTCGATCTGAGGGTTGTGAGCAGTCAAATCAATGCCAACATTCAGAATGTGGTGCAACAGCTAGCTTCTGGGGCAGTGGGATTTGCTGGCACACTGCTGTCAGGATTACTTGACGTAGTGTTAGTTATCGTGCTTGCATTTTATATGCTTTTATATGGCGATCGCGTCTGGTATGGTCTGATCAATCTTTTGCCTTCTAACATTGGAGATCCCCTCACCACATCCTTGCGCCTAAACTTCCAGAACTTTTTCCTCAGCCAATTGTTACTCGGATTGTTCATGGTGCTAACCCTGACACCAATTTTCTTAGTGATGAAAGTGCCCTTTGCCCTGTTGTTTGCCATATTAATCGGTATCTCAGAACTCATTCCCTTTATTGGGGCATCTCTGGGTATTGGTCTGGTGACAATTTTAGTACTACTGCAAAATTGGTGGTTGGCAGTTCAAGTTGCGATCGCGGCAATTCTCATGCAGCAGCTTAAAGATAACTTGTTAGCTCCCAGGTTACTCGGCAATTTTATCGGACTGAATCCCATCTGGATTTTTGTGGCTATTTTGATGGGATTTGAGATTGCTGGGTTGTTAGGGACGCTTGTTGCTGTTCCCATTGCTGGTACGATTAAAGGCACTTTCGATGCTATTAAGAGCGGTAAGCCGAGTGATTTTGTCTCAACTGTCACTATTGGTCGCGATCCGCCCCCTGATTAAGGTAGCAGAAGGACAGGAGCAGGGGCAGGGGAGCGGAGGGGCAGGGGAGCAGGGGAGAAGTTGCAGTAAATGTTTTCCCCTCTGCCCCCTCCCCGCCCATTGCCCAACTCAAAAGTTGCACAATCCAATATCACAATTCACAATGGTGATCGATTACAAATTGTAGAGGATACTGCCAGCAGGCAATTTCTGAATAAAAGAAGCAAAAGCGAATGTATACAGTACACGCTTTGCCAATAGTCAATTAGTTTAGTGTTGAATTTACAGTATTTTGATTCTCATTAATTAACTTAGAACCTGTTGATGGAAGCTTCCGAGCTGTTAGAAACAATCACATTTTTGATTTACCAAGCCGAGCAGGGTGAAATTGATCCTTGGGATGTCCAAGTGATTGAGGTGATTGACCGCTATTTAGAACTGATGGCACCAGGGGCAATAACAAGAGGCTATGAAGCCGACTTGTCTCAATCTGGACAGGCATTTTTATCAGCATCAATGTTGGTATTATTCAAAGCCAATACCTTGATGCAATTGTCAACAGTCGGAGATGCACAAGATGGTATAGAAGATGATGCCCTCTTAGAAGGTGAAGACGGTGTATTACATCAGGGTCATCGTCTACCATTAGAACGGCAATTGCGTCGTCGTCCAGCGGCAATGCCGCCACCAAAGCGCCGAGTAACTCTGCAAGAGTTAATCAAGCAATTGCAGATTATGGCGAACCAACTGAAACTGGTAGAAAAAGTCAGCAAACCTATCCGTCCCAGGCGTCAACCTAGCGTCCAAAGTATGCGGGAGGCGCTGGAGTTAGCTCACCAGGAAAATCTGACAGAAGTCGCTGGAGAACTGGAGCAGGTGTTGAAATTGTCGACAATAGACCTAAGTTTAGAACACAATTGGGTGAATTTAGAACAACTTGTAGAATTGTGGACTAAGACAAAGCTTTTCAAGCAAAATGGGTCTGGACATGAGTCTGAACACAGTAACCTAGTTAGCGTTTTCTGGGCACTACTATTACTCTCGGCTCAATCGAAAGTAGAGCTATTTCAAGAGGATTTTTATCATGAAATTAAAATTCGCTTAATTAGAGATTCAGCTCATATCGGCAAACCTTTTGAGAATCCGATGAACTAAGTCTATGAAGAGTGCTGAGTTCCGAGTGCTGTTAGCGGCAGCCGGGCGTTTGTCCCGTGCTGAGTTGAAAGGAGTCGAAGTGAAGCAGGAAGCAAAGTGAATCCTTGGCATTAACAAGATTTCAGCCCGGATTTCTCACGCATAGTGTAGGCTTCAGGGGAAGAGGAGTGTGGGGAGTGTGGGGAGTGTGGGGGGTAAGACTTCTTCCCCATCCTCCCACACCTCCCACACCTCCCACACCTCCCACACCCTTTGGATTTCTCACTTGTGAGAAATCCAGGTTCAGGCTTCCTTATGAGAAAAATAGGAATTTATTTATGGGATTTTCCTCCTGGCTCCAGCATAGCTGCTGCCTACATTGTCATAGATTTTTGATTCAGCCCCAAAATCCGAGTAAATTGAAAAGATAAGCGATCGCTTGTCATCTAAGTATATCGATGGTTGTAATAACCACTGAATTCTTGTTATCCCTATTCTGGGGGATGACTTAGAGAAGAAATAAAAACTGATGATTAAGTATCACTCGATGAAAGTAAACTGGCTTGTGGTTGAGGGATAAATTTTTATGAAAGCGATGATTCTCGCGGCTGGCAAGGGTACTCGCGTGCGTCCGATTACCTATACAATTCCCAAACCAATGATTCCCATCCTGCAAAAGCCAGTGATGGAGTTCTTGCTGGAACTGTTACGCCAACATGGATTTGACCAAATTATGGTCAATGTTAGTCATTTGGCTGAGGAAATAGAAAACTATTTCCGTGATGGTCAGCGGTTTGGGGTGCAGATTGCCTATTCATTTGAAGGGAAAATTAATGACGAGGGTAAACTGGAGGGAGAAGCAATTGGTTCAGCTGGAGGGATGCGCCGCATCCAAGACTTCTCACCCTTTTTTGATGATACCTTTGTGGTTTTGTGCGGTGATGCTTTGATTGACTTGGATTTAACTGCGGCGGTTAAATGGCATAAATCCAAAGGAGCGATCGCTACCATTATCACTAAATCTGTCCCCAAGGAAGAAGTTTCTAGCTATGGTGTGGTTGTGACTGACGAAGATGGTCGTGTCAAAGCTTTCCAAGAAAAACCTTCAACTGAAGAAGCCCTCAGCACCAACATCAACACAGGTATTTATATCTTTGAGCCAGAGGTTTTTAACTATATTCCCTCTGATGTTGAATATGACATTGGTAGCCAATTATTTCCCAAATTGGTAGAAATCAAAGCCCCCTTTTACGCCATTCCGATGGACTTTGAATGGGTAGATATTGGTAAAGTACCAGACTATTGGCGGGCGATTCGCGGTGTACTGCTGGGTGAAATCAAAAATGTGCAAATTCCTGGTCATGAAGTCGCCCCCGGCATCTACACGGGCTTAAATGTCGCTGTCAATTGGGACAAAGTAGATATTACAGGCCCCGTTTACATTGGCGGGATGACGAGAATCGAAGACGGAGCTAAAATTGTCGGGCCAGCAATGATTGGCCCCAATTGTTGGATTTGTAGTGGCGCAACAGTGGAAAATAGCGTGATTTTTGAATGGTCGCGCTTGGGCCCTGGAGTCCGGTTAGTCGATAAACTGGTATTTGGACGTTATTGCGTAGATAAAACTGGCGCTGCGATCGATGTTCAAGCTGCTGCTTTAGACTGGCTGATTACCGATGCTCGTCAAACACCACCATCACATACCCCTGTTGAGCGACAAGCGATAGAGGAATTGTTGGGGACGAACGTAAATTAAAGTTAGGAGTTAGGAGTTAGGAGTTAGAAGTTAGGAGTTAGGAGTTAGGAGTTATTATTTTGTGTTTCACTCTTCACTTCTAACTCTTAACTTTATTCCTAACTCTTCACTCCTAACTCCTAACTATTTAAGTACGTATATCTTCTAAGACTCTGCTCGTAGGTTTGCAGTAGTCGCTGAGATTCCGCTAGGGTAATGCGCTTTTCTTCTAATGCTTTCTCGCAACGTTGGCGAATGTTTTCCACCATATCTTCGGAGTCATACTGGACGTAGCTTACCACTTCACTCATGGTGTCACCTTTGACGATGTGTTCAATCTGGTAGCCTTTGGGCGTCAATTGAATGTGAACGGCGTTGGTATCCCCAAAGAGGTTGTGCAAATTGCCCATGATTTCCTGGTAAGCTCCATTCAAGAACATTCCCAAATAATAGGGTTCTCCAGGTTTGTAGGTGTGCAACTCTAAAACCGATTTGACATCGCGCAGGTCTATAAAGCGGTCGATCTTACCATCACTGTCGCAGGTGAGGTCTGCCAAAATTCCCCGCCGCGTTGGTTCTTCATCTAAGCGGTGGATTGGCATGATTGGGAATAGCTGGTCGATCGCCCAGCAATCTGGTGCTGATTGGAACACTGACATATTCACGTAGTAGATGGAAGCCATAATTTTCTCTAGGTCTTCCAACTCATCGGGTACGTATTCTTGCTGTCTAGTGATAGTAAGAATTTTTTGACAACAAGCCCAGTAGAGGCGTTCGGCTTTGGCTCGTTCTCTAAGGCGTAAAATTCCTAAGTTGAAGCGGCTAATGGCTTCTTCTTTGAATTGTGCGGCGTCGTGGTACAACTCTTGGTAATTCTCTTGGTTGATGGATTGATAGCTTTCCCAAAGATAATTAATAATTGGGGATTCTCCCTCTTGTGGAGGTTCTGGTGAATCGAGGGGGACATCGCTGGTACTAAGAACATCAAAAATCAGTACTGACTGATGGGAAGCGATCGCTCGTCCACTTTCACTAATCAGTGTTGGTACGGTAATTTGGCGTTCCGCACAGGTATCTTTTAACTCTGCCACGATGTCGTTGGCATAGTTCTGCATGTTGTAATTTTTCGATGCATAGAAGTTGGTTTGGGAGCCATCATAATCTACGCCCAAGCCGCCACCAACATCAAGGTATTTCATATCCGCCCCCAGCATCGACAATTCTACATAAATGCGGCTGGCTTCTTGGATGGCATCTTTAATCACATTAATGGCAGAGATTTGTGAGCCGATGTGGAAGTGCATCAACTGCAAAGAATCGAGCAGGTCAGCTTCGCGTAACTTGTCAACAGCCTCGATTACTTCAGGCATTGTCAAACCAAATTTAGCGCGATCGCCACTGGAGGCTCCCCAACGTCCCATGCCTTGGGTACTGAGTTTAGCACGAACACCTAATATTGGCTTAATACCTAACTGGCGATTGGCATCAATTACCAAATCAACCTCTTCAATCTGTTCTAAGACGATGATTGGTGTTTGCCCTAGTCTTTGGGCTAACATTGCCGTTTCGATGTATTCCCGGTCTTTGTAACCGTTGCAAACTAACAATGCTCCTGGTGTATCCAACACAGCCAGAGCAATCATTAATTCTGGCTTGGAACCAGCTTCTAAACCAAATTGATGGGGTTTGCCAAATTTGACTAAATCCTCAATCAAATGCCGTTCTTGATTGCATTTGACGGGAAACACGCCACGGTAGACACCAGGGTAATTGTAGCGAGCGATCGCTTTATTAAAACAAGCGTTCAACCGCTCAATCCGGTCTTCCAAAATATCAGAAAAGCGAATCAACATGGGAAGTCCCAAGTTGCGCTGTTTCATGGAGTTGACCAATTCAAACAAGTCAAGAGAACCCCCGCGATCGCCCTTGGGTGACACGGTAACGTGACCAGCAGCGCTAATGGAAAAATAAGGTTGTCCCCATCCTTCAATCCGGTACAAGGCTTCGCTATCCTCAATTTTCCAGGAGCGAGGTAAATCTCCTGTGGTAGGACTCGGTGGTAACAGTTTTTTTTGTTTATGACTTTTCACTTCTTTTTGTCCATTGGACGGTACTTGTACCACCTCGTCAGATGTAGCAGTTGACTCAACACCCATTTCTTCCTAACCTCTGTTTTTCACCCACGAGTTAACAATTTAGCGCATTCATCTGGGAACGTATATGCACCCAAAGATAATTTCTGAGATAAACTCTGATTGGTCAAGAGTCATTGGTCATTAGTCATTGGTCATTGGTCATTGGTCATTAGTGCAAAACCTTTGGACAAAGGACAAAGGACAAAGGACAATTGACTAGATAAAAACTTTATTAAGCTTTGGGAGATAGCAATGGAGCGCACATTTTTAGCAATTAAGCCTGATGGAGTCCAGCGGGGATTAGTAGGTGAAATTATCCGTCGCTTTGAAACCAAAGGTTTTACCCTGGTTGGTTTAAAGTTACTAAAAGTCAGTCGAGAATTGGCTGAACAACACTATGGCGTTCACCGAGAACGTCCCTTTTTTGGTGGTCTAGTGGAATTTATAACTTCTAGCCCAGTGGTAGCGATGGTATGGGAAGGTGATGGTGTTATTGCATCTGCCAGAAAGATTATTGGTGCGACAAACCCTTTAACAGCAGAGCCAGGAACGATTCGCGGCGATTTTGGACTGAATATTGGTCGCAACTTAATCCACGGTTCTGATGCTCCAGAAACCGCGCAACAGGAAATTGCCCTGTGGTTTAAGGATGAAGAATTGGTCAGTTGGCAACCACACTTAACGCCTTGGTTGCACGAGTAAGGGGGAGACGCGATAAATCGCGTCTGTACAAAAGTTAGGAGTTAGGAGTTATGAGTTAGGAGTTAGGAGTTAGGAGTTAAAAACTCATAATAATTAATAACTCCTCACTCCTCACTCCTAACTCTTCCTTCCTCCTCACTTATTTAGAGACTTCGCTCTTTTCCGGTTCTATTTGGGGTGATTCAGTACCAACGCGCTTGGAAAATCCCCAGCCTAAAATCAGGAAGATGGCAGCAATCATGATCCATTCTGGTGGAACTAAACTATCGTTGAGTACTTTCAACAACAAGCGTAAACCCACCAAGGCGACAGTTACATAGCCTGCATCCTCTAGGTTTTCGTATTCGTCTAGCCAACGAATGAATAATCCTGCCATGAATCGCAACGCAATAATACCAATTGTTGCACCCGTTAGCACTAGCCATTTTTCTTGAGAAACTGCGATCGCAGTTGTCACGCTATCCAAAGAAAATGCCAAATCTGTAAATGCAATCACAGGTATCGCTTGCAACAATGAATTAAAGCGCGGCCCGTGATGGCGATCGTCCTTAGATTCTTCCGAGGTAAAGTGTTGGAATACCAACCACAGGAGATAAGTAGCGCCCAATAATTCAAATTGCCAGAATTGTTGTACCCAAGTGGCAGTAAGAATCAGGGTGATTCGCAGCACATAGGCAACGACTAAACCAAAGTTCAAAGCTTTACGCTCAAGTTCTTTGTCTTCCAGCCCCCTAGCGATCGCAGCTAGGGCGATGGCATTGTCGGCAGATAACAGCGCCTCTAAAAGCACCAGGATCGCCAGAACTATAAGGGCTTCAAGGCTGAAATGAAAATCGAGGTAATCAAAAATTCGGTCTAGCATTCCGGGTTTCTCAAGCAGAAAAATTAAAATTTGACAAGAACGGAGATTTGTATGTTAAAAAGCGCAATAAATTGTCTCTCTAATTCAGCTTAACGTGGTTGTGGTGCATTTTGAAGAGGGTTGAATGTGTGCGATCATCGTGTGAGTGGGGTTATTTGTGTATAAGTCAATACTCCCAAAGTTTTAACATCTAGCTTAGTGCGATCGCAATGGACTGCTGTCAGTTGACATCTAGAATTAGAATATAAGAACAAAAATATGGTAATAGTTTATGAATATTTCCTTAACAATCGAGCTTGAGCAGTTCATTCAAAGTCAAGTTGCAAGCGGGAAGTACACCTCATCTGAAGAAGTGATTATTGCGGGTATTAGGCTATTGGAGGAACGGGAACGTATTTACAAGGGTCGGTTTGAGGAACTGCAAAGAGAAATTATGATTGGGGTTGAGCAACTTGACCGCAAAGAACGACTTGACGGTAAAGAAGTAATCGAGCAACTGCGTCAAAAAAACCAAGCTTTGAGAAAGACTCAGGCACAATAATGAGTTTATATTTTCTATCGCCTCAAGCTGCCCAAGATTTACAAGAAATTAACGATTACCTATTTGCTGGAAATCCAGATGTTGCAAATAGATTGCTCACACTCATAACTCAAAAGTTGGATACTTTGGCAAAGTTTCCCAGTATGGGACGTAGACGGGATGAACTTTTAACTGCGTTGCGAAGCTTTCCAGCTGATGATTATTTGATATTTTATCGCCCAATTGCAGAGGGGATTGAAGTTGTGCGAATAGTAAGTGGCTATCGTGATTTAGAGGCGCTGTTTTTAGATGATGATTCACGGTAATAATTTTTATTCTATTAGAAAACAAATCTTGTTACAGTAGGTTTTAGCTTCCCTTTCTAGACGTTCAATCTCTGATTTGATACCCTATGGCAATTTGTGATGTCTTGGGTAACAAGATGCGAAGCCGTTCAAAGCGGTTACTGTAATTAGCCCAAAAGTCCCTGCGACTACATAGCCGATTTGACTCGAAGTCTGGTAAATCGAGCTTGTTCAATATTAGATTTACTAGCTTTTGGAAATCACCATAATTGATACCTCCAATCCACTCTCGAAGTCTTTGCCTTGCAGGATCTGAAAGTTTATACCATTTTTCACCATTTCTATAGTTATTTCGCAACCAATCAACCAATAAAGAATGATTGCTTGCTATATCATTAGAAACATTAGTGAGCAAATGATTAACAGCCTTTATTTGCTGACTCTCTGACATTTCACCCAAACAACTTAACAGCCATTTTACCTGCTGCTGATTTGGATAAATAATTGTAGTAAAACAGGGAGTTATGTCTTCTATAAATTTCGTGAGTAATGGAATCCAAACAGGTAAATCTTCTCGGATGTTGTTTAGCAATTCGGTTCGATTAATACGCTGTTCACAAAGAATTTTTGCTAATTCTCTACCTGCTTGTTTACTGCAAAGCGCCCGAATAATTTGAACTGGTAGGAGGTGACTAACTAAATCAGAATTAGCAAAAATATCAAAAGATTCAACTAAAGACTGTGCTAACACCTGTTTTTGCTGATCACCATAATAAAGAGCTAAACGCCACAATAGCTGATGTTGCAACCATAAATTAGAAATTGCTACCTTCCAAATAGCTGCTGATGTTTTTCTGCATCGGTCAAGATTTTGCTGATCCCACTGTGCTTTAGCATGGATGCAGTAAACCCAGTCCAACTTACTTACTTGATCAGCTTTACCCTGTTCAATAGCTTCCAATATTTTATCAACATTTGGTATTGATATTGTTACATCTGGTAAGTTACTTGCAAGCTGAATAAGTTGATTAGGACTACACTGGGGAGTTTCAGGTAGGGAAGGAATGGAAAACTGAGAATTCAATGTTTTAGCTCCTTTAAAGAGGGGTTTTCAGGATATCTTTCTTTAACTCATCACTGCGAAACTGAAAGCGGAAAACTACTTTGCGATCGCCTGGATTATCACGTTTCTTGTCAGATTCAATTTCTCCACGCCCAGCAGCTAATATTTTATGGCTTAAAGGTACTTTTGTAGGGAAATTCATATCATAGAAAATGTAGTTATAAACTGATGCTGATCGCAACAAGCTTAGTTGTAGATTGGTTTTGTCGTCTCCATCTGAGCTAGTGTGACCTTCTATAATTACACGGCTAATTTCCTTATCAAATTCTGGTTTTGAGAAAATAACACCACTGTAAACAGGAATAAAGCGGCGTAGGAAGGCTTTCCCTTCTGGTTTAAGTTCTGTGCTTCCCTTGGCAAAAAGAATTGATTCTTGAATACTGACATCCCCGGTTTCTGGGTTGACTTTAACATTGATATTGTTGCTTTTCATCTGTCCCACAACATTGCCAATTACTACTCGTTTGGGTGCATCCTTTTGTGCAAGCTGGAGTAATGTAGTGATAAATAGTGATCTACAGCTCGATTGATTTCGTCGGCTGTTTGCTGTAAAACCCCTTTTGTATCTGTTTTAAATTGATTGAGAGTGTCTCCCAAACTCTTAGCAAATTCTTGGAGTTCTACCAAAGTCTTTTTTTGAAAGTTCTCAATTGTCAGGATGGAACTTGCCAAACTTTGAGATATACCACTCAATTCTCTATGCAGAGTCAGCACAGCTTCGGAAGCTTGTTGGGTTAATTCTGCACTTTTATCTAGCCGATCTGCAATCGGTTCGAGTACCTGAATTCGCAAATCTTTGATGAGTTCTTCTAAAACTCTCTGTCCCTGGTTTTCTTGAATTTCTCGGAGTTTTTTCTGTTCTTTGAATATTTCTCCCAAGGCTGGCTTAATCTGCTGACCTACGGCTTGACCAATAGCTTGGGCTGACAACTGATTTAAACCTGCGAATTGTTCTGCAATACTCCTACCTACAGCTTGACCAATGCCTTCTGCATTTAGCTGCTTTAACCCGGTCAAGCTTTTTGCTACAAGACTAAGTGCTTCAGCTACTTCATGGTTGCTATTGTCTGCCGTTTTTAAAGTTGCGATCGCCTTCAATTTCTGACGCAAACTATCACGTAGTTTCTGCCGTAGTGAATCACGCCCAAACAAAACTAGAAGAAACAAGCTACCAGAACCAAGCCCCATCATGGAAGTCGAGAAAGCTGTTTTCATTCCCACCAGTAGCTCTTTACTGGCAGTCATCAGTTCTTTGGTATTTTCTGTAGATAAATTGATTCCTTGGAGTCCCTGTTGTATACCATAAAAGGTTCCTAAAAGACCAATGGCAGTACACAAGGTTGTCACGAAGCGTAGGGAACTACGAGGTATTGGGTGGGCTAAGACAGATGGATACTTTATCAGTACGAACTTGCCATCTTGTTGTCTGAATTTACTAGAGTCATCAGTTCCTAGATGGTCTTTTAACCAACGACTATCCTTTTCTGAAGGCTTGACATTTTTACCCTTTTTAAAATTACTCAAAAATTTAATTCCGGCTTCAGTTGTTCCACACTCTGAGCGCCAATACTCCCATAATGTGCAAAATTCGATAATAATTGCAATTACTAACACAAAAGCAATTGTGTAATGAAAAGGTTCATTATGCCAAATAATGTTCCAAACTTTTGTCATTTCTACGCTGCACTCCTCTTGTTTGTCTTGGTTATATCTTTTTGAATTGCTTTAATTCTTTATCCGTAAGAACTTTTTCAGCTATCCGCATTGGGAGATGTTCTGCATCCAGGCGTTCTCCTATAGGTTCCCGGAGGCATAAGCTATAAAGTCGCTCCCCTTTTGCCTTTTTATCCTCAATTAAATAAACCTGTTCTGGTGCATAGCTTCGCAACAAACGCACCTGCAAACAGGTTTTTAAATCCCGTGAAGAAATAGATAGGGGTGAATCTTCTCCAAATAATTCACGAGCTACTTTCCAAGCGTGGTTAACTGCCACAATCTCGTTAACCAATTTCTCCACCGAGGGGTAGAATAGTTTTGCAGTTTCACTAATCAATGCTTTTGACCTACCTGCCTGAGCTTCAATAGGTCTATAGTTCCCAAAATGGAAACTTATTTAAGTTTTTTGCTAAAGTTATATTTATAAAAGTAATTTTTGATGTCAAATTGCTCTTTGGGCGTTGAAAAGGTGCATAAATTAACCTTTTCGCAACGCCATTGCTATTTAATATATGGTGCCTTAATAACGCACCCTAAAAATTGGGGATTTTTTACTGGTATTTTGCTAATTATGCTGAATCAAACCAACTAATGAACAAGCAATTGAATTATTTAAGGTGTGTCACGATTTAACTCCGATGTACCTACCAATTTACTTGGTGAGATTAGATGAACGGACAACACGCATTTACATTCTGGCTGGACAAAGCTTTGAAGTAGAAATATTACCAAATGGGAGGGTAAGATATTTATGACTAAAGCAAATTTTCAAGGGATGACTAAACAAGAGTTAAGAGCTTATGTGTTGGAACATCAAGACGATCGCGAAGCTTTTTATGCATTAACGGACAAACTTAGAGAAGAACCAGGGATTGAAATTACCTCAACAGAGCAGATGCATGAGCTAATTGAAGCAAGGTTAGATGAGGCTGATGCAAGAGATGCTTATAAGGTACTAGAGGAAATTGCAGGGCTGGGGATTACACCCTTGGAAGAAATTAAAAGGGAGCTAGGGATATGAGCTACCAAGTAGCATTAGCACCTTCGGCTGTGCAGAAAATTGCAGAATTGGACTCAGAGGTGCAGCAACGACTAGCACAAAAGTTAGAGGGACTAGGATTAAATCCATATCCAGAAGATGCTCACCCATTGAAGAACACTGAACGACTGTATAAGGTTCTTTTGGGTGAATACCGCATTATTTACCAGATTCAAGATCAACCCTTGCTAGTAACAGTGATAAAGATTGCACATCTCAAAGATTATTAAAGCTTATCTGGAAAAGCGATCGCCTACATACCACCCAAGGCAACCAAAATAAAACTTCAAAATTTACTCTACCACTACGCAACTAAAAATTTCACAAAATCTCTGCTAACTTTCCTACTAGACTATCTGCTAAATCCAATAACCTGATATCGTCAGTATCAATATTATTTACTTCACCAGCTAACAAGCTTCTCACAGCAGATAACTTGTCACTAGTTTCCGAAATTCTCCAAACTTCATCTAAGTTTACTGCAAAATCAAACAGCGATCGCTCTCCTAAATGCTCTCTTATGCTAATAGCTACACTATCATTACTTACCAGAAATTCTTTAATAGTATCTAACTGAAAATTACCTAATATTTCATCATGTCCCCACGTTTCTAGCCAGTCTCCCTCCACATCTTCAACGTAAATATTGACAAAATCAACCCCATAAGTCAGCCAGTTCTGCTGCATTTGTCGCGCTGTCGCTAAAGCTTCAGCAAACGTATCTACTTGATTGTTGCAGTGAGTTTCTCTTTTATTAGCCATAGAAGCTGTAATTAGCACGTAAGTATGTAGGCTAGACACAAATCTGAAATATCAAATTCCTGAAATTTCACGAAAATTTTAAATATTTGCCACCAGAAAGGTAATCACTGTTATACAGGGCCACGTTGACTAACTGGTTCACAAAATTAGTATCCTTGGGATTGTAACTTAAGAACAATCCTCTCTCTATTTCCCACGATCGCAGTGTATTTTGCCAAGCTTGGTACTTTTGTTGATTGAGTTCTTCACTAACACTGGTAACTTGAATGCACAGTGGTTGATTGTTACGACTAACAATTAAATCTGTTGCCATTGAAAGGTCGGCAATATAACGCTGCCAAAAACTACCTTCTCGCTGAACAATATCTTGGGCTATTGATCTAATGATATCATTATCAACCTGATTAAATTCACCTGCCATCAATTTTTGTTTCCAAATATAAAACTTGGAGTCACTTGCATTGATCCATCTGGGAAATAGATAACCATACCAATATCTCTCAATCGGCGTCATCATCTCGAACTTTGCGTTTTGTTCCTCTTCTGAAGGTAAGGATTTGATCGTCAGCCATATTGTCGAATCCGTAATCACCTCTAGCAGAAAGGCGATGACAAAGGGTTTTGCAGTCAGGGAACCTGGCTTGATGTTTTTTACCCAACGATTGATTTCATCTAATCTTCTCGCTAAATTATGATCTATCGAGGAGGCTTGCTCGATAAGGGACTTTAGCTGATCCTTAATTTCTTGTGCTTGCAATCGATGCCCTACTTTCAGAAGATTACGCTTTTTTTACACATTGATAACTAGATTTTAACTTGAAAATGTCTTTAGTTTATTTCCTGATGTAATCAAATATTCTCTAGGTCGATACCCTGTATACGTAAAGCCTCGCGCAGTCGAGCAATTTCTTGCTCTGCTTGCTCGGCACGTTCTTCTGCCTGTTCGGCGCGTTCTTCTGCCTGTTCGGCACGTAAACGTTCTTGTTCAGCCAATTCTTCTGATGATAGTATTAATTGATTTTCAGTAGTGAAGAATCTTAATTTACCTTCATAAACTCCTAAATAAAGTTCTAACTGCTGACTCCACAAACGTCCATCAGTGGTTACTTGGATTTCTTGATACTTACCATCAACTAAATGAAATCCCTGAAGTTCCATTGTTACAGGATCAAACCAGAAATAATCTGGTGTACGGAAGGTATCTTGGTAAACTTGTTTTTTTAAACCTTTATCAACTGCTGTCGTTGAACTTGACAAAATTTCCACAATCAAGTTGGGATATTTGCCGTCTTCTTGCCAAACTACCCAACTCTTACGGTCTTTTTTTGGGGTTCCCAAAACTACAAAAAAGTCTGGGCCGCGAAAATATTCTGATTTTTTCTGTTTAGGACTGTAGTAAATCGTCAAATTGCCAGAAGCGTAGAAATCTTGCCTCTCTCGCCACCACAATTTGAGGATGCGAATCAGCAAATCAATTTGTTCTCGGTGTAGATCACTTTCCAAGGGTGGTTCGTCACTCAGTATATCACCAAGAGGAAAAATAACTTCATCCTCTGAAATATTATCAGAGATGATTTCTAGGGTAGCAGGTTCAGACATCAGCGATCGCCCCGCAATTATACGTTCATTTTACTGAAAATTTGGTAACTTGCAGATGCTTTTAAGAACTTGTAACAACTTAATTGCACCGGGAGATTCATTCAGATTTAATAATGGCATTAACTGATAAGTTGGCTGTTCGTCATGTCTTAAATAAACAAATTGATAACGCAGTCCGTTAGTTGCTAAACCCCAAACAGATGGTTGTTGATCTAAACTTTTAAAAGCATAAGTGAGTAATTGAGGTAAACCCTCACCCACTTCAACCGCACTATTTTTCGTTTCAATCACCACAACCCAAAAGGGCGGCGCAATATTACTTTGAGGATTATTGATTGCTAAAATATCCATCCGTCCAGTAATTCTTCTGTCTTCATCTTCGACTGCGATCGCAATGCTGTCTTCCATTGTCAACCGAATCGGCACATCGTAAAATCCAGCTAGGCGCATTAAGGGTGCGATCGTTAAGAATTTAACCAACCCTTCAGAAATTTTACCTGCGCTTAAATAGCGACGGAAGTCGTTTCTGATTCGCAATAAATCCTGCTGTTCAAACTCAGAGAGTGGTTCTAGAGTTAAGAAGTCTGTGAATGAACCATTGGAAAGTTCTTCTAGTTTTAGAAAGCGATGAACATCATTAAGGGATAGGCTGCTAGCTTCGACGGTAAGCGTCATAATTTCAGGCTTTGCTTGTCAAGACTACTTCCAATATTGCAACATTCTTGGTAGATAGGTTGTAAAACGTCTTTAAATTTTTTAATCGCTTGCTTTCGGTAGATGAAAATGAATGTAAACTAAATAACTCGGCAATTTTTACCTAGCTTAACGAAAATCTAAACAGCGTCTAGTACAACTAAGCTAAAAATAGTTTTCAGTAACAATACCGTTTCTAAATGTAATCATGTCTCAACCAACTATAGAATCAATCTTACAAGAGAACCGTCTCTTTCATCCTACCTCGGAATTCTCGCAGAACGCCCATATCAAAAGCCTGGATGACTATCAGCGTCTCTACGATCAAGCCAAAGCCGATCCGCAGCAATTTTGGGCAGATTTGGCTGGAAAAGAATTAGAATGGTTCCAAAAATGGGATACAGTATTAGACTGGCAACCACCTTTTGCTAAGTGGTTCGTTGGCGGTAAGATTAATATTTCTTACAACTGTCTTGACAGACATCTCACTACCTGGCGCAAAAATAAAGCAGCATTAATTTGGGAAGGAGAACCAGGTGATTCCCGTACCCTTACCTACGCCCAACTCCATCGGGAAGTTTGCCAATTCGCCAATGTATTAAAGCAACTAGGCGTACAAAAAGGCGATCGCGTTGGTATTTATATGCCGATGATTCCCGAAGCTGCGATCGCAATGTTAGCCTGTGCCCGAATTGGCGCACCCCACAGTGTGGTATTTGGTGGTTTTAGTGCCGAAGCTTTGCGCGATCGCTTAATTGATGCTCAAGCTAAACTAGTAGTCACGGCTGATGGTGGTTGGCGCAAAGATGCGATCGTTCCTCTGAAGGAACAGGTAGATAAAGCCTTAGCTGATGGTGCTGTTCCTAGTATCGAAAACGTCCTAGTTGTCAAGCGCACCGGACAAGAAACTTATATGCAGTTGGGCGGACGCGATCATTGGTGGCATGATTTGCAAAAAGGAGTATCAGCAGATTGTCCCCCCGAACCGATGGATAGCGAAGATATGCTGTTTGTCCTCTACACTTCCGGCAGTACGGGCAAACCGAAGGGTGTAGTGCATACAACTGCTGGTTATAATTTGTATACCCATATCACCACCAAGTGGATATTCGACCTGCAAGACACAGATGTATATTGGTGTACTGCCGATGTAGGTTGGATTACGGGGCACAGCTACATTGTCTACGGCCCGCTTTCCAATGGTGCAACCACGATAATGTATGAAGGTGCGCCCCGGACTTCTAATCCTGGCTGCTTCTGGGATGTAATTGAAAAATACGGTGTTAATATTTTTTATACTGCACCTACGGCAATTCGGGCATTTATTAAGATGGGTGAACAACATCCGAATGCGCGAAACCTGTCTTCATTGCGTTTGTTGGGAACCGTTGGCGAACCAATTAACCCGGAAGCTTGGATGTGGTATCACAAAGTAATTGGTGGCGATCGCTGTCCAATTGTGGATACTTGGTGGCAAACGGAAACCGGCGGTATCATGATTACACCGCTACCAGGGGCAATTCCCACCAAACCCGGTTCTGCAACTCTTCCCTTCCCTGGAATTATTGCAGATGTCGTAGATTTGGAAGGAAACACCGTACCCAATAATGAAGGCGGTTATTTAGCTGTGCGACATCCGTGGCCAGGAATGATGCGGACAGTTTACGGCGATCCAGAACGCTTCCGCCGCACCTATTGGGAACACATTCCGCCTAAAGATGGTAACTACATTTACTTTGCTGGTGATGGTGCAAGACAAGATGAAGACGGTTACTTCTGGGTAATGGGTCGTGTGGATGATGTACTGAATGTCTCAGGACATCGACTCGGTACAATGGAAGTAGAATCAGCTTTAGTTTCGCATCCAGCGGTTGCAGAAGCGGCAGTAGTGGGTAAACCCGATGAACTTAAGGGGGAAGAAGTAGTTGCTTTTGTGACTCTAGAAGGCACTTATCAGGCAAGTGAAGAGTTGAGTAAAGAACTCAAACTGCACGTTGTCAAAGAAATAGGTGCGATCGCACGTCCAGGAGAAATTCGCTTTACAGATGCTTTGCCCAAAACGCGATCGGGTAAGATTATGCGGCGCTTGCTGCGGAATCTAGCTGCGGGGCAAGAGGTATCTGGTGATACTTCGACATTAGAAGATAGAAGTGTGTTGGATAAGTTACGAGAAGGCGCGTAAATAATTTCAAATGAGCTTAGTAGGGACGCACATATATGCATTGGTGTCAACTGAAGCCGAAAACTATATCGGACAGGCGTTTTGCAAATCCCTCACGCCCTCATCCCCTAACCCCTTCTCCCTTGGGAGAAGGGGAATTGAATCTCTAGCTAGCTCCCCTCTCCCTTGGGGAGAGGGGCTGGGGTGAGGGCAAAACGTTGTCACCAAGCGGGTTTCACGTAAAATTGACAACAATGACATATATGCTGCCCTTACCGTCTGTCTTGTGATGCATTACGCGCTAACGCAGGCCAATTTATCATAAAGATTAGAACATTATTGAGGCATTTAGGGCGATGAAGGTGAAGTGCAAATCCAAATCAGCATTTGTTCAACCTATTGGCTGCATGATGCTGAGTATTATCAGTGTAATGGGAATATCACCATTAGTGTTAGCGGTTCCTGGACAAGTTTCTTTGCATTCGCCACAACAGTCTGCACAGAGACAACCACAAAGAATAGCACAAGCTTCAGGTACAGGGACACCAGAGCGATCGCAGATACTGCAACAAGTCAATGCTTTATATAATCAGGGAGACTTTAAAGGCGCAGAGGAAAATTTACGTAAATTCATTAAAAAATTCCCAGAAGATGCATTTGGACATTTTCAACTGGGAAATGCGCTTTTTCAGCAAAAGAAACCAGAAGATGCAATTAGTTCCTATCGAGAAGCCATTCGCCTCCAGCCAAAATATGCTCTAGCTTACAATGCGATCGGTATGGCTTACGCTAGCCAAAGTCGCTGGCAAGAAGCCATTACTGAATATAAAAAAGCTTTGGAAATTAATCCTAATTATGGCGAGGCGTTGACTAATTTTGCACTGGCAATGTGGCAAACAAATAAAAAAGATGAGGCGCTATCTTCTTTAGAAAAAGCTTTAAATATTTTCAAAGAACAGAATAGAGGTGAAAAAGTTAACCAAGTAGAACGAATTTTAAAAGAGATCAAAACTGCTGATGAGCCTGGTGTTTCATAAACATCATATTATTCAGTGGATAAAAGTTAAGAAGAGTTGCTGCGATCGGCTTTAAGGATGCTTTGCTAGAAATGGTATCGGATACGAAGATTATGCGGCAGTTGTCGCATAATCTTGCCTCATGGATAAAAAATAGGTTTGAAAATGATGACGACAAACCAGGAGAAAAGTGTATGCAAGTAAGACAAGAAATTTTTGATACTTATTGGCGATTTGCTGCTACGCGCCAGGAAGTATTCTTCAACAAAATTAACAACTTACCACCACCGTGGACGAGTGATCCGATTATTAATACTTATAAATTTTGTAATGCATATCGAGCAAGCGATCGCGTTTCACAATATCTGATCAAAAACGTAATTTACGATGAGAAGAGGAGCCAAAATGAAGAAGAAGTAATTTTACGGATTCTACTATTTAAAATCTTTAATAAAATAGAAACATGGAAATACTTAGAAAACAAAATAGGAGATTATATTACACTGTCTAATTTCGACTCAAATGTATACTCAGATATATTACAAGAGGCTATGAATCTTGGATATGTCATTTACACAAGTGCGTATATGTCCTGTGCCAGCAAGGAGTTTGGTTATGATAAAAAACACCAGAATCATTTGGCATTAATTGATAAAATGGTTGTCCAAGATAGAGTAGTTAAACGCATAGTCAAAACCCAAAATTTTGAAGACGTTTTTAAGATTATTCAAGAATATCCATTGCTAGGTAAGTTTATGGCTTACCAATTAGCGACAGATATTAACTATAGTGAAATTATCAACTTTGACGAAAACAGTTTTACTATAGCAGGCCCAGGAGCCGAACGTGGTATCGACAAGTGTTTCATTGATACAGATGGTAAAACATACACAGATGTTATTCATTGGATGACTGAAAACCAAGAGAAAGAATTTCAGCGTTTGGGGTTAAATTTTCAATCACTTTGGGGTCGTCCGCTACAAGCTATAGATTGCCAAAATTTATTTTGTGAAACTGATAAATACTGCCGAGCAGCATTTCCTGATTTGAAAAGTAATCGCAAAAAGATAAAATCAAAATTTACTTCAACGCATCAACCAATTGATTATTTTTATCCACCAAAATGGCGTATTAACGATAAAGTACAAGAAAGTTTAGCACAGAGATTGCCAAAATTAGATATTCCTAATTTGCAAAAAATCAATAATAGTAGTTATCAGCAATTATCTTTGCAATTAGATTCTCTGGTAAAAACAACATCTGAAATTCCGAATAATATATCAAAACTGCATAAAAAATATAAGCAAGAGACTCAGAATAAAAAATTAAAAGCCTTACAAAACGTAAATACAGAACAATCTCAACAGTTATGTCTATTTTGATGCATTCTATTATTTATTCATGAATAAACAGCAATTCAGAGTAAAACATATCGAAATGAAAGGATATGCCAAGATTGATAGCACTGAAAAGTATCGATATTTACTAGGGCGTAAATGGGTTGAGAATTTGCCGCAAGTTACTTTTGTGATGCTTAACCCAAGTACTGCCGATGCTGACAAAGATGATAGGACACTCACTAGATGTATTAAATTTGCTGAATTTTGGGGTTATGGTTCTCTTGAAGTGGTCAATCTATTTGCTTATATTACTCCAAAACCCCGTGAACTTCATCAAGTAAATGATCCTGTGGGTTTAGAAAATAACTCTTATATTAAATCAGCAACAGAACGCGCTGACTTAATTATTTTGGCATGGGGAGCGAGTAAGTATCCCAGAAATAACCGTGACCGTGACAAAGAAGTGCTAAGTCTAATTTCTGGTAAAAAAACTCTTCACTGCCTCAAGCTAACAAAGAAGGGATACCCAAACCATCCGCTATATCTTAAAGTTGAAGACAGTACAAAATTAATTATTTTTCCTAATTTTTCCCTACAAATATAGCTGAACTTAAAACTTTAATAGCAATACTTTTTAAGTATCATAATATTTGTATTTTATCCCTATAAAAATCGCTTTAATCAACAAACTTGAAATTGGAGAAGTTTCATTATGAAATTTTCTGAGTATCAAACACAAGCACTTAATACAAACCAGATTCCTGCTGTAGAAGGTACTGAACTAATAATACCTCTTCTCGGCTTGATAGGTGAAGTTGGCTCATTGATGACTGAGTATAAAAAACATTTACGCGATGGTGATGCACATAAACTATTTAAAGAAGGCATCGCGGAAGAATTGGGAGATATGCTTTGGTATATTTCCAACTTGGCAAGCAAGTTTAACCTTAATTTGGAAGAAATTGCGGAAGATAATATGAGAAAGTGCCGTGACCGTTGGGGATGGAGAGATTCAGCACCAATAGATGATAAAGCTACAACCTACATATTCGACAATGACTTTCCCGAAAATGAAAGTTTACCACGACAGTTTGAAGTAGAAATTACGGAGATAAGCAAAGATAACTCAATCAAGATGAAGGCATTTATCAACAAAGAACAAATTGGAAATGACCTCACCGATAATTCCTATACAAGCGATGGCTACCGCTTTCATGATGTTTTCCATTTTTCCTACGCCGCAGTTTTAGGTTGGTCGGTTGTCACTCGTAGTATTCTTAAATGTAAGCGCAAAAGTAATTCTAGTATTGACGAGGTTGAAGACGGCGGGCGTGCAGTAGCAATTGAGGAAGGTATATCAGCACTTGTATTTAGCTATGCCAAAGATCACGGTTTCTTAGAAGGCGTTTCAACATTAGATTACCAACTATTGAAGACTATCAAAAATATGACATCCCATTTAGAAGTTTCTCAGTGTTCGCTGGGTGATTGGGAGAAGGCAATTCTGATGGGCTATGATGTTTGGCAACAGGTGGATAAATATCGGGGAGGAACGGTAGTTGTTGACCTTGATACACGCTTGATAACTTATCAAATAGCAGTGGACTGATACCAAAGGCAAAGTAAAAAAAGAAAAACTTAATAATTAAGATACAGTATTTTTGTGAGTATCTCTAATTTGAAAAAACATACTTTATTGTGAATTTAACAAGTGCAAAATTCCTAAGTCTCAAGTCTTATAGCCCAACAAAGCTTGTTAGATTTATTAGTATAATAACTGAAATACAAACATAATCTTGGTTGTGCCTATGACTTCGCTATCGGCATTAACTTTACCCGATCACACCCAGTTACCAGACTCAGATGGTACATTTGTGAAAAACTGGCAAGAGCATCCCCAAAGTATCTTACTTACTGACTCTATTAAACTTGTCTTAGAGGAACTTCATCCTGATAGTCAATATTGTATTGGGCAAGATTTAGGTATCTACTGGCGATTGACAGATCCTCCAGAGAAAGGGGCTGAGGCACCAGACTGGTTTTATGTACCCAATGTACCGCCTACTCTCGATGGTAAAACGCGGCGTTCTTATGTGCTGTGGAAGGAGTATATCGCGCCCTTGATTGTGATTGAATTTGTCTCTGGAGATGGTTCCGAAGAACGAGATAAAACACCGCCATCTCAAGGGCAAGGTGGAAATGTTGGGAAGTTTTGGGTTTATGAACAGGCAATTCGAGTGCCTTATTATGGGATTTATGAAGTAGCAAAAGCTCAGATTGAGGTGTATCATCTAGTCGATAATAATTATCAATTAATGAAAGTTAATGAACGGGGACATTACCCAATTGCTCCTATGGGTGTAGAGTTAGGAATCTGGCAAGGATTTTATCAAAATGCAGAGTTACCTTGGTTGCGGTGGTGGGATGCACAAGGAAATTTACTGCTAACAGGTGAAGAACGTGCTGTGATTGAGCGGCAAAAACGAGAGAGAATTGTAGAGAAATTGCGATCGCTCTCTGCTGAACAACTCAATGCTTTAGGAATTGAGCCAGAAATGTTAGATTAGGAAATATTCTCATCTATCAATATTACATCTTCATATATTTCTGCGATCGCACAACGAAAATCAACGCTAGCTAAATGCACTTCTTCCCCTTTTTCATAAGGGTAAAGTACCCATTGTCCATCTTGATTCCGGCGAAAGCATTCTACACTCATTCGGTCTGGTGAAATTAACACATATTCTTGCAGTGATTCTAAGTGTCGGTAACTAGCGAATTTCTTGCCTCTGTCATAGCCTTCGGTTGACTCAGAAAGCACTTCGATAATTAAGGAAGGATGGCACTTAAAATAGTCAAATTCTTTATCTCGTGTATCGCAAGTCACCATCACATCGGGATAAAAATAGCGATTTATGATATCAATCTGTGCTTTCATGTCTAACATATAGACACGGCAACCACTACCCCGGAGATGGTTTCGCAACAGTACAAACAAGTTTCCTACTACAGTGACATGAGCATCACTTGCCCCTGCCATTGCGTAGACTTGCCCATCAATGTACTCATGTTTGATCTCACTTACTTTCTCGCCTTCTAGATATTCTTCCGGGGAGATATAGTACTCACTTTGGCTAATGACCATTTTTGTACCTTAGTAATTTTATCAAACATTTTAACTCATACAATAAATCTAATGAGCGACAGCGCCACCAGTTGGCTTCACCTTTTTGAGGAATAAAATAGCAATTCCACTGAGTAATAATGCGATACCAATAAAGTAGAAACAATCGTTAAAAGCCATTACAAATGCTTCTCTGCGGACTATATTGGATATAGATGCGATCGCTTGATTTTGGGCTGTACTTAAATCTGCTCCTTTACTGACAAAATACTGCGTCATTTGGTCAATTCGCTGCTGAGTTTCTGAGTTATATAAAGATACTCCATCACCCAATCTATTCGAGTGAAATTGCTCTCTATTTGCTAATAAAGTCGCTAAAGAAGCAATTCCGATAGAACCGCCCAGATTCCGCATCATATTAAATAAACCACTTGCTGAACCTGCTTCTTTCGGACTCAAACCAGCAGTAGCAATAGAACTAAGCGGCACCATAATTAGGGGTTGTCCCATTGCACGCACAAATTGCGACCAGCGTAATTGATCTAATCCCGTTTCATTAGTCATTCCAGAGTTCATAAATGCACTGATGGAAAACAAAGTCACACCAAAAGCTACCATTAACCGCACATCAATGCGTTGCATCAATTTCGGGATGAGGGGAATAATAAACAGTTGAGGAATACCAGCCCAAATTAATACTTCACCAATTTGCAGAGCATTGTATTTTTGAATTTGGGCAAGATACAACGGTAAAATGTAAATTGAACCATACAATCCTACTCCCAACGACACATTAACAATACTGGCTAAACCAAAGTTCCGCCTAGACAAAAGCCGTAAATTAATAAATGGTTGTTTACGAGTTAATTCTATAAAGAAAAATATTGCCAAGAAAATTGCCGCTATTACACTTAAGCGCACAATTAACGCTGAACCAAACCAATCTTTGCGGCTACCTTCTTCTAAAACAACTTGTAGCGAACCTAAGCCAATAGCCATTGCAATAATTCCCCACCAGTCACCTTGTTTAAGTAAACTGATTTGGGGTTTTTCTTGCTTGATTCCGTACCAAACACCAGCCAGCATTAATGCCCCTGGAATTACATTTATATAAAAGTTGTATTCCCAACCAAAATTTTCGGTTAACCAACCCCCTAATGTCGGGCCAATTGAAGGTGCAAAAACTGCACTAAACCCAAATGCAGCCAGTCCAACTGATTGTTTTGATTGGGGTAAAGTTGTTAAGACAACTGTCATAGCAGTGGGAATTAATACTCCTCCGCTAAAACCTTGTAAGACCCGAAAGAAAATCATGGAATTGAGATCCCACGACCAGCCACAGCAGATAGAAAAGAAAATAAAGAGTGCAGTATTGACTAACAGATAACGTCGCAGAGAAAATACCCGTGATAACCATCCTGTTAGAGGAATTACCACAATTTCTGCTACAAGATACGCGGTAGAAATCCAAGAACCTTCTTCGAGAGTTGCTCCTAAACTTGCTTGAATATCTTGCAGTGAAGCATTAGTTATTTGAATATCCAATACCGCCATAAATGCACCAAGCATACTGGCTAATACACCAATCCAGGTTTTTAGCGGTACATAGTCTGGTGGTAAAGCAGGATTTTGCCCTTGCTGACGAATTACACCTGTATTAGCCATAACTTTGTTCCAGTTTCAAGGTTAAGTAGCAAAAAACTTGATTATTAAATCTTATACCAATATGTTCTTTGCCTATACGTGAGCTTGCATTACGCTAAAATTTAAAAAATAATTGCTATAGAAAGCCCCGTAAACACAAATATAAATTTAACTCCGGTTATTTCTCTTAAACTTCTTGAGTTGTAATAATCCCCTTTTGCTCATAAATTGGACGCATTATTTTCCTTAAAGCAGGTAAATGTCTGCTAAAAATGATTGACCCTAAAATACAAGCGATTCCATCAATAATTAAAGTATTGGGAGCGCCAATACGACTTGCTAATAAACCTCCTAATAAATTACCCACGGGAATCATTCCCAAAAAGGACATTGTGTATAAGCTCATCAATCGCCCGCGTTTATCGTCTTCAACAATGGTTTGTAAAAATGTGTTGCTAGCAGCAATCTGAAGAATTGTTCCTAAGCCAACAAATAACATTGTAAATAAAGAGAGTGGTAAAAATCTAGATAAAGAAAAGGCAATTAAACCAGTTCCTAAAATTGCTGGAGCTAAGGCAATCAATTTCCCAATTCCCAAGATTGTTTGGCGGGTAGCTAGATAAATACCACCAGTTAAGGCTCCAACTCCAGATGCCGCCATCAAGAAACCCAAACTTTCTGCACCACCTTTGAGAACTTCTTCAGCAATAACGGGGACGAGAATAGTATTTTGCAGTCCCATCAGGCTGACTAAAGCTGATAGCAATAAGACGGAGCGAATCGGTGAGAAGCTAAAGGCATATACAAATCCCTCTTTGACTTTTTGCAAGGGATTACCGTCAGTTACCGAATTTTTCCAAGGTTTAACTTTCATTGCCAATAAAGCGGCGATTACAGCAATGTAGCTCAAACCATCAATTAAAAAACAATAGCCAGTTCCAACTCTAGCAATTAATAAACCGCCGATCGCAGGGCCAATTAATCTAGCACCGTTAACCATTGTGGAGTTAATAGCGATCGCATTGGCTAAATCTTCTCTGCGTTCAACCAATTCTGGCACAAAAGCTTGGCGGGCTGGCGTATCTAAGGCATTAATAAATCCTTGCAACAAACTCAAGCCGATGATGTGCCATACCTCAATCACTCCAGTTAACGCTAGCGCTGCTAATGTTAACGATTGAATCATCGCCAAGATTTGCGTACCAATTAAGGTACGATACCGAGAAAAGCGATCTACAAATACTCCGCCAAAGGGAGCTAAAAAAAAGTTAGGAATTTGACTCGAAAATCCCACAACTCCTAGCATTAATGGGGATTTTGTCAAGTCATAAACTAGCCAAATTGTGGCAAGTTGCGTCATCCACGTCCCAATTAGGGAAATACCTTGTCCGGCAAAAAACAGCTGGTAGTTTCTTGATCTTAATGCAGGTAGTAGCGATTTTTTCATCTCAGGCTTGTTTTATACCAATCTGCTTTCATAAATATCATCTCACCTCATATTTGTATGCCTCTCCGTAGATGTAGAAACATATCACAGTTAGAAAGAGGTTTTTCATCTGTTTTGCAGGCAATTTGGTATTAATGATGTCGGAGCAATTAACCATAAAACCTGCAACCCCATCCCGCCAAAGCTGTGCTTTTAGCTCCCCTCCCCGCAGGCGGGGAGGGGCTGGGGGTGGGGTTCTTTTATTATGGGTAATTTGGCGGACATGATATTACTTGACTTCCACCGCAACTTCCGCAGACATCCCAGGAGTAATCCGCGATTCGTATCCTTGAATGCTCTTTTGATCGAAAACTACTTTTACTGGAATGCGTTGGACAACTTTAGTAAAGTTACCTGTGGCATTATCCGGTGGCAATAAGGCAAACTGAGCGCCGGAAGCTGGCGAAATACTGTCAACACGACCGATAAAGGTGTGATGAGGGAAACTATCCAGCTTGATTTCTACTGGCTCTCCTGGCCGCATCTTTTCTAATTGAGTTTCTTTGAAGTTCGCAACTACCCAATAGCTGTTATCCACGATCGCCATTAATGGTGTTCCTGCTGCGACTCGGTTGCCAACTTCCACGTTTTTCCTACCTACCCGTCCAGCACTGGGGGCAGTAACATTGGCATAAGATAGTTGCAATTGTGCATCTTTCAGCGATGCTTCTGATTGCGCGATCGCTGCTTTTGCCGCTTCATATTGACTACGCTTAACTGTAGTATCTTGTCCCCCTGCGGTAGCTTGTTGCAATCCTCCCTTAGATGCTGCCAATTTAGCTTGGGCGTTGGTGACATTTTCTTGCGCCTGTGCTAATTGAGACTGGGCTTGGGCAACACCAACTTTGGCGGAGGCGAACTTGGCTTTAGCTTGTTCTACTCCCTGAATCGCGGCGTTTTTCTGTGCCGTCGCCACATCATAAGCAGCTTTGGCTGTATCTAATTGCTGGCGAGGAATCGCACCTGTTTTATACAATTCGTTGTAACGATTGTAATCTGCTTGAGCTTTTGACAAATTGGCGTTTGTTTGCGCTACCTGCGCTTGGGCTGCGGGAATCCCAGCTTGAGCTTCTTGGACTGCTGCTTGCGCCGCAGGAATCCCAGCTTGAGCTTCTTGGACTGCTGCTTGGGCTGTAGAAATTGCTGCTACTGCACCACTGACATCTCCTTGCGCTTGAGTTGTCTTACCAGTGGTGGTTTGTGAACTTAAAGCAATATTTGCTTGAGCAGCTTGCGCTTGACCACGAGCATTTTCGAGGGCGGCTTGTGCTTGTTGTACCTTACTTTGATAGTCTCGTGGATCTAACTTCACCAACAATTGTCCTGGTTGCACCAGTTGGTTATCATTCACCAGCACCTCACTTACAGTTCCGGGAATGCGGCTACTAACTTGGTGAATATTTCCCGCGACGGTGGCGTTGTCTGTTTCTTGGTGGGTAGAGGCGTATTGCCAGTAGTGATAACCAAAAGTACCTGCGGCGATCGCACCCACGCCTAATCCTGCCAAAATTAAACCAGTCGGTCTTTTGCGTTTCGGTGGAACTTCTTTCTCGATCTCAGGAGTTACAACAGGCGCTTCTGCTGTT
Source organism: Nostoc sp. (assembly GCF_036918015.1). Classification (GTDB taxonomy): domain Bacteria; phylum Cyanobacteriota; class Cyanobacteriia; order Cyanobacteriales; family Nostocaceae; genus Nostoc. Next base: position 93,582 of record NZ_JBALEO010000077.1, on the reverse strand, counting down.
GCGGATGTCTCTGTGGTAACAACTTCTAATGTCTCTAAATCGGGAACCACTTCTTTTTCTAAAATTGGGGTTTTGTGTCCGTTGCGTCCGTTAAAAGTATTTGCACCCATGATTGTTAACTCCCTTGTTCGTCCAATAATTTGATTAATACTCGTTTATTTAGAATGCGTAATATTCCCTGAAAAAAATCCTTATTTCCTTAGTATGCGTAATATTATCTCAAAACATATCTTTACACGACCTCCCCCGGTCGGGTGATTGTGGGATCATCTTTAAGAGAGGTTAGCGATCGCCCGATTCAAGATTTGGGAAAACAATTCTCGGTCAGCAAAGGAAATACCATCCATTGCTTCATCACGCACGGCTGCGGCGATTGGCGGTAAAACAGCTTCTAGTTCCTTTCCTGCATCCGTGAGCCAGATTCGCCAGATGCGGCGATCTTGAGTGTCGCGTTCTCGACGCACCAAACCGCGTTCTTCCATCCGATCTAGTACGCCTGTTAAAGTCCCTCCCACTTGTTTGAGTTTGTCCCCAATACTAGAAGTAGGTAAACCATCTTCTTGCCAAAGACAGCACAACACCAACCAGTGAAATGGTGTCAATCCAAAGGGTTCTAGCTTCTCAGTAAACTTGCGACTCAGCAGTTGTGAGACTAATTTGATTCTGTAGCCCAAATTGTATGGTGCCAGATTTTGCTGCCACGACTCTAAAGTTGGGGAGTGATTAGATGTAGAAACCATTTAGCAAAATACTTAGTGTGCGTAATATTATAACTAAATTAATATTTTTTAGCAATAGTTACTTTACATCTATCTTAGGGAAGAACTTGAATCAACTGGTACTCTTTGACAGCGCCGATAATGCGGTGAGGTCGAGATAATTGAGATGACTGGTTAGCATAGATCCAAGCATAGCTCAAAGCTGGTACTTGGGAAATAGAGACTACTGGTTGAGGGCGAGTAGGAAGATAGAAATTAAGCAGTACTTTTGTTTTAGCGTCCATCTCCACATAGTATGTAGGATGAGATTGGAGAATTGAAGCGATCGCACTTTGTTGTAAAAAAGTTTTTAAACTAGAGTTATAGTCACTTAACAGACCGATGCTACCTATCGCTGCCAAAGCTAGCCAACAGGGAATTAACCAACCTGCAATCCAATAACGCGCTGTGAGAAACTTTTTGTCAAAGTGGTAACGAGCAATCCACACCACAGGTAAAATTAACCAACCTAAGCCCATAACCAAGCCAATACTTGCATACTTGCGGATATCAGAACTACCCAAACTAAAAATGCCAATACTCGCTACAACAAGTAAAACACCTAATCCACCCAAGCCATAACTGAGATTTCGGGGAAGATTCTTCTTTGCAACAAGATTTAATGTACTTACTTTACCTTTTTGAAGAGGTAATTGTGGGGGAATTTCTGTTTGGTAAATATTACCTAGCCAGTTTAAACCCACAGATGCAAACAAAGCGATGAACGGATAAAGGCAAAGACTATAGTGAGATAAACGAGTGCTAAAAATACTAATTTCTACAAATAAAACAAGTGGAAAGCCAACTAATATTAACTGGTAACGAGGAATGGGACGCCGGAGAGTCAAAAATAAACCTAAAAGTCCGAAAAAAGCCCAAGGAAATGCTTTTAAAGGAATATTCCAGACATAGAATAGCGGCCCATTAGACTCCCGCTCTTCAGAACCTAGTTGTACAACAAACTTGAGTAACTCCTCAAAACTATTATTTCCGTAGTGCAGCCAGCTTAACCACAGCCAAACACAGGTAGGTATTAAACCTACGAAAAAACCTAAATATAAAATTGGGTTAGTAAGATGACGATGACGGCGATGTTCCCAAATTAAATAAGGTAATAAAGCTATAATTGGCAAAAAAATCATAAAGCTTCTAACTAAGAAGCCTAAACCTAAACTTAAACCAGCTATAAAACTCCACCAGTAACGATATTTGGGATGTAATTCCGTTTTGATTAAAGACAAAATAGCTAAAAGCACCAAGAGAACCATCGGTACATCAGGTGTACTTAAGCGAGAGTATTGCAGCCAGAGAAATTCTACACTTAAAATTGCAGCAGCTAGCCAACCTAATTTTTTGCATAGCATAATTTTGCCAATTTCATACACAAGCCACAAGCTAAAAATGCCAGCAATCATACTAGGAAGACGCGCACTAGTATCACTGATACCAAACAGCTTGTAAAAACTGGCAATTAACCAATAAGGGCCAGGAGTTTTATGATGTGCTGTTTCCCAAGGAGCTATCCAATTACCAGAATCAAACATCAGACGGGCACGTGATGCGTAAAGCCCTTCATCATGTGCCATCAAGCTATTATGTCCAGAAGTAAATAGTAATAAAGGCAGTATCCAAACTAACAAACTAAAATAGGGTAATGATGCGACTAGGCGGATTTGTCGCCAAATATGCTGTAAGAAGTGTAATTTATATAACATTAAATTGATAAAAATTGAATGCTGCTATTTAGGTATCCTGCTGTTATTAAAATATGTTACATAGTGTTTGTGAAAAAATATCTGAAATTGCCGCAAATTTCGGAAACAGTACTCCAAAACAGAGATTTATGCAGTTAAGACCGAATCAGCGCCTAAAATTAGATGACACAGACGATAAGCTGTTCTACGCCTATCCTCGCTTCGTCACCCATGTTGATGAAGGATTTATTCAACAGCTAACGGATTTATACCGCGATCGCCTGAAACCCAACACCCGCATTTTTGATATGATGAGCAGTTGGGTGTCGCATCTACCGGAAGAAATGCAGTTTGACCATGTAGAGGGACACGGACTCAACGGTGAGGAATTAGCACGTAATGCCCACTTAAATCATTACTTTGTGCAAAATCTTAACGAAAATCCCCAGCTACCTTTACCAGATGGAGATTTTGATGCTGTTCTTAATTGCGTATCTGTGCAATATATGCAATATCCAGAAGCAGTATTTTCCGAAATTTACCGCATTCTGAAACCCGGTGGTGTTGCAATTATCAGCTTTTCTAACCGGATGTTTTTTGAAAAGGCGATTCAAGCTTGGCGGGAGGCTTCAGAAGCACAGCGAGTAGAATTAGTCAAAGCTTACTTCGCCTCAGTTCCAGGATTTACAACCGCGGAAGTTATAGCTCATAAATCAACATTACCGAATATCTTACAGTGGTTGGGTGCAGCTGGAGGAGATCCGTTTTATGCTGTCATAGCTTACCGCAGTTAAGCCAAATATTCACTAGTGCAAGAAGGCTTGTAGTAAGCACTTTAGTGCTTAAAAAATAAAGACTAAAGTCCTTACTACAAACTTATTTACCTGCTCAAAGTTAAAATGCTTTTGTATATACATAATTTCTGTAGATGAATTATTGGTTAATGAAATCAGAACCAGAAGCCTATAGCATTGCTGACCTTCAACAGCAGAAAGAGACTATCTGGGACGGCGTTCGCAATTATCAAGCTCGCAACTTTTTGCGCCTGATGAATGAAGGAGACTTAGCTTTTTTCTATCACTCCAGCACTAATCCTCCCGGTATTGCTGGGTTAATGCGTGTAGTGAAAAAAGATATTGCTGACCCGACCCAGTTTGAGCCAGAAAGTAAATACTACGATCCGAAATCAAGTTCTGAATCACCTCGCTGGCAAACAGTTGTAGTGGAATTTGTTGAGACTTTTTCTAACCCTATCTTGTTATCAATACTCAAAGAGAAGTTTAGCGCCGAAGAGTTAATGTTGGTGAGACAAGGAAATCGATTATCAGTGATGCCTGTCCCTGAAGCAGTAGCTTTGAAGATTCTGGCGATGAAAACCTCCTAGTTGAAATAATTCGTAATTCGTAATTCGTAAAACATTTTGAAGGAAGGTTGATTAACTAAACATAATGTGATTTATTCTTGCCCACTTACTTCACACCCATTGCACAGGATCTAATTGATAGTAACGTTGCAGTTGCTCATAAAGTGCCGGATGCTTGGATAACAATTGGTGCGGTTTTTCAAAGAATGTCTCAGTTGCTACGGCGAAAAATTCTGCGGGATTTGTTGCACCATAGCTATCCATTACCGTCTTTGCACCTTGTAGAACATCATTGCAAAGTTGCTGATATGCTTCTGTCATCACCTTCGCCCATATAGTATAGTCTGAATTGCTTTGCAGTATAGGAACTCCTTCAGCTTTACCATCTTCTTGATCTAACTGATGGGCGAATTCATGAAGCACAACGTTACGTCCATCCCTCCAGTTATCAGTGTCTTGTTTCACCTGTTCCCAAGACACTACTACTTGGTCATTTGTCCACGATTCACCCAGTCTTGCTACACGCCTTTCCTCAACAACATATTTTCCGACGGAATTCGTTTCCTGAACAAAATAAGCGTTGGGATACACCAGAATTGAACGAAGTCTGGGGAAATACTGCCCACGTTCATTTAATAGAAGTAAACAAGCGACAGCAGCAAGAGTCAATTTCATTTCCTCTGTCACCTGTAATCCTCTACAGCCAATAAATTGCTTTTCTGCTAAGAATACTTGAATATGTCCCTGAAGTCGTCTGATTTCATCTGGAGAAAGACAGAGATAAATGGGAAGATTATTCTCAATAATGGCATTCCAAAGTGGGGGAAAAGGACGATGTTTAAGACGATTCCTTCGCCTTTTTACCAGAATCGGATTGAGTAAAATCCCAGCGATAATCAGCCCAATGAAAAAAAAGAAAACTATGATTTTAATCATTGACTTTTGAGCAGCTTACATATTTAATTCACTGGTAATACCATTTCTTTGTGAGGCTGCGCCAAACCCTTTTAACTTTTTTCTTTCTTTCTTTGTGTCCTTTGCGTTCTTTGCGGTTCGTTTTTCTTTCTTGGTACTTCAATATGGTTTAGCGCATCTTCATACAGAATTGGTATAAGCAGAAAGTTTAGAATAATTGTTATTGTTGTGGCTCACTAACTACCGCTATTGGATCAGAATTATGCAAGATTGAACCTTGGTGGAAAGGCTATTTTGAAGTCCTTGCTCAACTTTGACAATCAGTTTATCAAAAGCCTCTTGATTTGCTGTCAGTTGTTCTTGAAGAACTTTCTCTAACTCAGGCTTTATTTGCTCACACATATTCTCAATTTTTTTGTCGCTCAAAAAATTAGAACGAATCCAACTAGGTACATCTACATTTGTCTTAATTACTTCTTGAACACTCTTACGATTTAGTTCCATTCCTGCTGCCATCAAAGAAGCCCCATAGACTAGTGCAATTGGCCAGGTTAAATGTCCAGTTAGGATGAGAGTGATGATGCTAGCCACAGCGCCTCCACCAATTACTACATTGACGATAAATGCTACTGTCTCAGCCAGAATAGCATCTCCAATTTGTAATTCTGGGTTAACAAAAGTTGGGTCAATACTATCCTCGAACCTTAAGCTGCTTCTAGGTATCTGAAACTTTCGACAGATTGGATCGGTTTGTGCGGCTAAATCGGGTTGGATTTTATTGCTGAACCAAGAAGCGCATTGATGATTAATTATCTGCACGGCGCGATCGCTTTTGAGCCACTGTTCTGCCCGACCGATCAAAGCTGTTTCCAAATCGGCTAAAGTCCGTATTTTGTTTTTTTGCCAATCTTTTAAACCTGGTTTAACTGCGTTGATAATCAAACCATCCGCTAAAGGCTTAGTTAATGATTCGATTAACTCCGGGATATGCCTTTCAATCAAACCTTTAAGCTTGTTTGAGGTAAATAGTTTATTCACTTCTTGCTTAAAAGCAGCAGCACGCAGATCCCATCTTCCTACTCGTGCTAAACCCATAGCAATGCAGCGTTCTGGTTCAGGATCGGGGCGAAGCAGCGTTTCTGGTTCGGGAAACATTTCCTGACAAAGAATGTGCGTGAACTTCATGCGAGATGCACCGCCAGTCATCAGCACAAGTTGCGGCACGATTTCAAGTTTTTCCAGCTTTTCTTTCGCCTCGGTTAAAGAGTTGCGAAATGATTTAATCCAACTATTAAGCTCTAGTTCAGGTAAAGGTTGATTTAAAATTTCTTCCATCATCAATTTATTCACTTGGGGAATAAAATAAATCTGTTCGTTGATCGACTCGAACCCACGCGCAAAGGATTCAGGATCGCTGTATAACTGTTCATTAGAAAAGTAATCTTCTTTAGCTTTGCGGCAAGCAAGTTCACAACGAGCTTGGTGATGGGGATATTCCTGAAATACTTTTTCGAGTAATGTTTTTTGTTCGTGGTTGGCGAGAGTCCGGGCAAAAATAGCTTTGTCAATTAGGGATGCACCTAAAGTATTACTCCCGAAATCTATCGGGATTTCTTCTAAGCTTTTAACCAGAGTAAAATCTGTGGTTGAAGAACCAATATCGACAATTAGCACCGATGCAACAAGTTTGTCATACTCCAGTTTCCCGGCTTCCTTGGCTTGCATGAAAGCAGCTCGCGATTCGGGTACGACATTTAGTTGGGGAATACCAGCTTCTTTAAGTAGCTTTTGGTATTCGGTGCGATCGCTAACTGACCATCCTGAAGGGCAACCAATGTAAAAATAGCTACCTTCACCACCTGCAAGTTGGTTACTTTCTTTCAAAAGACGGTAGTAGGTTGCCACAAAAGTGCTAATTGTTTCCCGATATTTGGGATCGTTGTTGGGTTTTTGCTTGAAAGAGATTGTCAGTTGAGTAACGCCAGCTTGAATTAATGCTTGTTCCCCGACCAGATAACCGAGTTTGGGATGCCAACCAAGAGCTGTAATTTGGTTCTTCTTGTTATTAATCTCTAGCATCTGGGGAGGTTCGATGCTTTCCACGATCGCTTTAGCTATAGCCGTTTCACCGTGTCCCAAGTCAAAACCGATTGTTTCTAAAATTTCCATACCCTTATTGTCTATTATTCTCTAGCAGAGGAATATGCTGGTTCAATTACCCTACCGCGCCGAATCAAGCGATCGCCTTTCAACAAAGCCGGCGTTAGAGTCACGTGTTCTTTAGTGTCGGGGTCGATACTTGGCTCAAAGTCAAAATATTCGCGATCGCTATTTGATCGGTAAATTTGAGCGTTAATTCCCTGAGACATTAAAATCTGTGGCAGAAGTTTCGCCAGTTCATGAGCCATTTGGGGTTTATCAAGTTTGGATGCGCCCATTAGTCTTTGCAGAAAATTCAATAACTCTGGCAGTTCTTCTATTGCTAAATCGCCTTCATGTTTATTCCCTTCTTCTACTCTAGCCACTGCTAGGTCGATAGTGTTGAGAGCATCGCCAAGGCAATCTAGAAATACTTTGCTATCAACCCGAAGAATCGGTTGAGGTAATTCCAATACTCCTTCAGATATAGAATTATTTTGCTGGTTGTTTGATTCGAGTTGAAGTACAATTTCTAGTCCGATAAGTAGAGAGGTTAATAAGATAGCCATCCACGCACCTGGGGTAGTTTTAGTTAAGGAAAACAACGAACCTAAGATGCCTATATAAATTAGTCCCTTTAGCAGTTTCAGGATGAATTTGCTGCTAAATAACTTTGTCCCTATATTAGTAATTTGCCTTTGTTCGGTTGGAGCAACTTGAAGATAGTTAGCCGCAGCCAGAGTGGCGATAGACTGCCGCAGCGTATCCAGGAAAAATGAAGCCAGACGAACTTGAGCCAAATTAAGCTTTTCAATGTAAATTCTTTCGAGATTATCGAGCCGATTTTGAACCAGTTTAACTATTTGCTCGATGCCGATTGTATTATCAATATCTATCTGGAGTTGGTTGCGTTCTTCGCTAAAAAGTGAAGTGATTGTTTTCATTGCATTGACTAAGACTTTAACGTTATTAATTAGGAGTGAAATGAACACTCGTTTTTTAATTTCACCCGGTAATCACATAATGACGGAATAATTCATAATCTCTCATTATGAATTAGGTTGATTGCAAATTACTACCCATCAAAAGGAGGAGCAGAATGTTTATCTGCGTCATTGCAGACTACGGTACAGGAGATCCGGCATTTACTGAAGTCACACAACGTCTGCTGATGACTTTTCCCCATGCCCAAATTCATTTGCTTTCGGTTCCAGCATTCAGTACCTTAGCAACGGGATTCTGGATTGCCCAACTAGGACTTAACCCTGGCCCTAGCGATCGCCTAATTTATCACAACTGTGCGCCTCGTCAGGACGATCCTGAAGCTCGTCGAGATAATGAAGGTGAAGGGCTAACTTATGCCCTTTTATCCAATGGTGTAAAAGTCGTGGGTGTGAATGCAGGCTACACCCTCTCCTTTATCAAGGACTATACAAAGGAGTTGCGAGTGGTCAACGTTTCTCGTGGTGGATCGCAGTTTCGCTCACGAGATGTATTTCCTCCGGCTGCGGCTGCGATTATGAATGAAGATTTTAGCCTTCTGGGAGATAGCCTCAAGAGTGAGCAAATCCCAGATGTTCCACCAGATCGCATTGCCTGGATTGATGGCTACGGCAACATTAAAACAACTATTGGGGCGCATACAGTTAACTTGGAGCCTCAAACCAAGATCGTAATCCGAATTGGAGATGTGGTCAGTGATGCAGTGTATTCTGATGGCAGTTTCAAGGTGTCTGAAGGAACTTTAGCCTTTGCTCCTGGTAGTTCCGGTTGGTCAAGAGGCGATTCAGGGGAACCATTACGCTTTTTAGAGCTATTTTTGCGAGGAGGGAGTGCTTGGGAACGCTTTGGCCGTCCTCGTGTGAATCAGCAAGTAACTCAAATTGCCTGAAATCGGGTAATTAGCTTTTGTTACTGTCAGTAGACCGAAAAGTTTTCCAGAACCCTTACTAGCCGTTGATTAGAGTTTAGAAACACAATTTGCCGCAATTCTGTTAGAGTCTGCTTTTCAAGGAACGAGCGTTGTTGGTGATTTAAGAGTGCAGTGCAAGCGTAGGCGCAGCCCGTCGTAGACATTGCGATCGTCGAAACCCTTATTCTTTCGTCAACTTACAAAACTTTTCGATCTACTGACATTTAGTCTTAGCGTCAGTCTTAACGTGTTATTATTTGCTTCGAGATTCTTAGCTGTTTGTTCTGATAAAATACAGTGCTTGTTTTTGTTATCCCACTCAAAAGTGCGCAAGTTTCCAATTCCTGGGAGCGTGTTACACAATTATTTGAAAGATGCATTAAATCAGTTTGCAATCAAACCTCACCAAACTTTCACGTTATTGTTGTTTGTCACGAAAAGCCCAAAATAGAATTCACTCATCCTCATATTACATATATTACAGTTGATTTTTCTCCTCCAAACGAGCCTAGCCCTGTAGCCAAAGGAGACACAGACAAAGGGCGTAAAATCTTAAAAGGATTGATGTATGCTCGGCAATTTTCTCCCACTCACACTATGACAGTTGATGCTGACGATTGTGTGAGTGAAAAGTTAGCGAAATTTGTTCAACAACACCCTGATTCTAATGGATGGTTTATAAATAAAGGTTATAAATATCAAGAAGGTAGTAATTACATATATATCAAGAGAAGCAATTTTTATAAAATGTGCGGAACTTGTAATATTCTTCGATATGATTTGAACGATTTGCCAGAAACCGCAGAATATAATCGTGGCTACGGATACTATAAATATTATATAGACCACGCTAAAGTTAGAGAGATTTTAAAGAACAAAGGAAAATCCATTAAATCATTACCATTTCCAGGTGCGATTTATATTTTGGCAACAGGAGAAAATCTTTTTGAAAATTCAAAAAGATTAAGATTTAGCATTTTTAATCGTAAATTATTAAATCAATCATTGAGAGACGAATTCGGATTATACAATCTACAGCAATCCAAAGAGATTTATCAACTATCAGAATTGTAAATTGTTTTTGAAAAAATCTTATAAATGGTCTTATATGGTGTGTTAGCGGAGTGTAACGCACCAAAAGCTTGAAATTGTGCTGTAGTGGCGTGTCAAGACTAAAATGTTGCAATAAATTTTCTTGTGGGGCAGGCATCTTGCCCGCCAATTAGGACGGACTAGAAGCCCATCCCACAAGAGTTTGCTAATGCACAAATTTAGTCTTGACACGTCAGTAGTTTCTGCGCTAACACAACGCCAGTTACTACAACGTAAAGCCTTCTCTTCTCCTAAAGTGAGACGCTACGCGTAGCTTGCTTCACTGTAAGGGTACACCAACGGTATGACTTCTCTTCTTAGGCTGCGCCAACCCTGAGAGCAAGTACTCAAGCGTCGGGAACCTCCGCAACGCACTGACACCCTACGTGTATTTTAAAATCAAATATTAGTCCTATATAATGGAGTATTTTGCGAGGCTGATAGGCTACAGTGCCACTATGCCAAAATTTAAACCAAAATCTCAGCAATCTAAAAAATCGAAAAAGCAGGCTAAAAAGGAAACTTCTACCCTTAGCCTTAAAGAACAGTTAGCCCAAAAGCGCAAATCTGCCCAAGTACGTAAAGAACTCACTAGCTTACTCACCACCGCCATTTTTGGCGGTGTCTTCGTTGGCATTCTACTTTTTTTCGTAGCTGGAATTAAAGCAGCAGTCCCTGGCGTGTTAGGGATAATAGTCATGTCCCTTTCCTACAAATATCCGCGCCAAGCCCTATATGCGTTCATTATTTACATACCTGTGGGAGGTACTGTCACCTACTACTTAGGCAATAGTCCCATACTCCAATTAGCTAAAGATGCCTTTTACGTTCCAGCCCTAATTGGACTTTGGCAGACTTGCCGTAAACAGGGGCTACCTATAATTATTCCCAAAGGTATTACAATCCCACTTTATATTGTTTTGGCTTGCAGTCTGCTAACACTGTTGTTTGTCAATGGTGGACAGCAATTTAACCCGCCTAGTGCAGGACTATTAGAAAAAGCAGCCCCAGAAGTACCATTAGGTATGGGAATTCTAGGACTAAAAGTATTTTTAGGGTATGTCCCCCTGATTGGTTGTGCCTACTATTTAATTCGCGATAAGCGGGATTTTCTATTTTTATTGCGCCTCCAGATTGTCCTTACACTGATTTGCTGCGCGCTAGGATTTATTCAATATTTTTTACTACTAACTGGTGTCTGTCAAGGTACTAGAGGTCTTGAAGGAGATGCCTTATTTAGAGCAACACTCGAAGCCCGATGTTATTTTGGTGGAGCGCTAGTATATAGTCCCGAAGAAGGGATTATTCGCCTACCAGGGACATTTGTAGCTCCTTGGCAGTGGGCTTGGTTCTTAATTTCTAGCATCTTTTTTACCTTTGCCACAGGCTTCACCGATCCTTCGCCAATATGGCGGATCATCGGTTTAGGTTCTATAGTGGGAGTCTTTATCAATGCTGTCATCTCTGGACAGAGAATCGCCTTAGCCTTAGTACCAATCTGCTTTGGGATTTTGCTATTGCTTACCGGACAACTTGGCAACCTGAAACGATTTATCCCCATAGGCGTAGGACTTGCCTTCATTCTGGGAATTGCGATGGTGACTAACCCTGTTGTCGTACAAGAGAGAACTGAGAGTTTTGTCAGTCGTTGGAACGCTTCACCACCTCAAGATTTTATCATCCAGCAATTTGAAGAAAATTGGAAAAACGTAGACGGGCCATTAGGAAGCGGCTTAGGACGAGCAACCAACTCTGCCCGTGTGATGGGTCAAACTAAGCTTGTGGAAACTTACTATCCCAAAGTACTTTATGAAGTGGGAATTATTGGATTACTAGCGTTTCTGGGTTTGGTAACAACTTTAACAATTCTGGGCTTTAAAACCTATCGCTCCATAAAGAACCGTAATTTCCGTAGTTCTGGAGCAGCTTTGTGGGTGTTTATATTGTTTATTAGCACCAACACTTATTACTATCCTCTAGATGTCGATCCTGTTGCGGCCTATTATTGGTTTTTTGCGGGAGTTCTTTTTAAGTTGCCAGAACTGGAGAAACAAGATAAGGAAGATGCCAACCCTCAGCAAAAAAACAAGAAAAAACGTCTAAAAACAATTTAAATGAAATAAAAATGGCCAAAAATATAATTGGAGATCAAACAGACCTCAGTATTGAAAACCTACCTCTAAATTCTCGCCATAAACTTATTTTTCGATGATACTTATTGATGGGTAAGCAATTTCGTAGTCAGAGAGAGGCATGGAAGCGAGATTTTTCAGAATCCGTGAAAATACAGTATGTAAATTAAAGCAATAGCCACTTACTGAATTTCATGAAAATTAATTTCTAGAAGGCTATTATAGAAGTAGTAAAATTACTTAATAAAAGTTATGAATAATTGTCCATTAGTTACTGTAGTTATCCCGACCTACGGACGAGAGGAAGCGTTACGCGATAGCATTGTGGATGTCTTAAAACAGGACTATCCAAATTTTGAAGTTTTAGTTGTTGACCAAACCGCAAAACACCAACCAGAAATTCAAGCCTATCTAGAAGAGATGGCGGATGCAGGTAAAATTAAATGGTTGCGCTTAGATTGGGCAAGTTTGCCAGGGGCGCGGAATTATGCTGTCCGGCGGTCATCTGGTGAAATAATATTGTTTATTGATGACGATGTTCAGTTAACCCCTGGATTGTTAGCAGCCCATGCGAAAAATTATGTGCAAAACCCAGAGGTGGGGGCTGTAGCAGGTCGGGTCTTTGACAGAATGAAATTAGGTGATTCTGGAGGAGATTTACAGATTGAATATCTGCCTCCCGAAGCTATGGACCCAGGAATTGCTTGGTATCATATTGATTTAGTACATACCATTAAACCCCAACAAGTGCTGACAGCGAGGGGCTGTAATATGTCATTTCGCCGCGAAATCTTTACTAAGTATGGATTGAGGTTTGATGAGAGGTTTGGCGGGAGTGCAGTACGTGAAGAGTCAGATTTTTGTTTGCGGGTGAGACAGACGGGATATAAGATTTGGTACGACCCAGAAGCCCATTTGGTGCATTTAGGCGAAGAAACAGGGGGTTGTCATGATATTAGTATGCGATCGCTAAAATATCAACTCACCTTTTATCACAACCATTTCCTACTAGGGCTGAAAAACCTGACTGTGACTCAAGCTTTGCGTTTATATGGTCGTTTATTTGACTGTCACGTTCTGGGACGACCACCTTGCCATAAAAGTGGTTCCCCCATCAAAATTGCCACTCGCGGTATTTTCTACATTTTGGGTTTTTTCAAAGCCTTGGGTACTGTCATCCAATCACTATGGAATGATGGTCAAATTTACAGTCGATTGGATAAACAAGTTTAGTTAAGAGTTAAGAGTTAGGAGTTAAGAGTTAGGAATTAGTGAAGGACAAATGACAAATGACAAATGACAAATGACAATGAAAATCTTAGTTGCTAGTCACACTTATATCGTAGACCTCAACTGTGAGAAATTACGCGCTTTATCTCAACTAGAACCTAACATTGAAGTTACAGTTGTAGTCCCAAAGCGCTGGAAACCAGGCGGTGTACAAAACAGAATTATTGAAACTGAATACCGTGATGAAGGCAGATTTAGAATAGTTCCAGTTTCTAATTTTAGTCAAAATCATCAGGGACTTCTGACATTTGGCGCTGATTTGATATCTTTATTAAAACAATTTCGCCCCGAAATCATCCAAGTTGAACAAGGTTCTAGAGCCTTGGCTTATACTCAAATGATTGCCTTAAATCAGCTATTAGGACTCAAGGCAAAAAATTTATTTTTTACCTGGTGGAATCTTCCTTATGAACTGAAACTACCAATTTCTTTATTAGAAAAATATAACCTCAACCACAGCCACGGCATTATTTCTGGCAATCAGGATGGAGCAGAGGTTTTGCGGCAACGGGGATATACAGGTGCAATTAAAGTCATGCCACAACTGGGTGTAGATGAAAGTTTATTTACTCCCAAAGCTCAACCAGAGTTAGCAGCTAAGTTGGGCATTGAAAAAGAGGATTTTGTAGTAGGTTTTGTAGGGCGCTTTGTGCAGGAAAAGGGGTTGTTAACGCTTTTGCAAGCTTTAGCGACTTTGAAAAATAAACCTTGGAAATTACTATTATTGGGACGAGGAGAGTTACAAAGTGAATTAATGAAAATTGCGGCAGAAAACAATATTAAAGAACGATTAATTTTGATAGAAAGTGTTCCCCATGATGAGGTTGCAAGCTATATCAATTTAATGAGTACTTTAGTATTACCTTCAGAAACAACTTACAAGTTTAAAACCTTAACTTCTGCTGGTTGGAAAGAGCAATTTGGTCATGTGCTAATTGAAGCAATGGCTTGCCAAGTTCCTGTGATTGGTTCTGATTCTGGGGAAATTCCCTACGTAATTGGTGATGCTGGCTTAGTATTTCCTGAAGGTGATGTTCAAGCTCTTGCTAATTGCTTAGTTCAATTAATGGATAAACCAGATTTTGCTCATACTCTCGGTGAAATGGGTTATCAAAAAGCAATGATTCAATATACAAATAAAGCTTTGGCTAAACAGCAATTGGAGTTTTATAAAGAGTTGGTCATTAGTTATTAGTCATTGGTCATTAGTAAATAATAAATGACGAAGGACGAAGGATAAAATAAAAATGACAAATGACAAAAAAATGAAAGTGTTACAAATTGTTCCCTCAATTTCTCTAATTTACGGTGGGCCTAGTCAAATGGTACTTGGATTAGCTCCAGCGTTAGTAAAAGAGGGAGTAGAAGTTACGATTCTCACAACTGATAGTAATGGCGATAATGGTCAAACACCTCTGGATGTTCCTTTAAATCGCCCAATTAAACAAGATGGCTATGAAATAATTTATTTTCGTTGCGCGCCGTTTCGTCGCTACAAATTTTCCCTAGATTTATTAAACTGGTTAAAACGTCATGCTCACGAGTTTGACATAGCACATATTCACGCTCTATTCTCGCCAATAATTAGTGCTGCTGCTCTTGTGTGTCGTCAGCAAAAGCTACCTTATATTTTCCGTCCTTTGGGTACTCTCGATCCGGCTGATTTACAGAAGAAAAAGCAATTAAAACAGCTTTATGTCGCAATTATAGAACGTCAAAATTTAGCTAGTGCCGCAGCAATTCATTTTACTAGCGACCAAGAAGCTAAAATATCAGAACGATTTGGAGTATCTACGCCAGATTTGGTGATTCCCTTGGGTGTGATTCCCCGTCAATCTTCTATTAAAAATGTATGTAGTCAGTTAGAAATACCAAAAGATGTACCGTTAGTGCTGTTTATGTCACGAATTGACCCGAAAAAGGGGTTGAATTTGTTGATTCCGGCGCTAGAGAAGCTGTTAGCGGTTGGTTATAAGTTTCATTTTGTCTTAGCTGGGACAAATCCTCAAGATCCAGATTACGAACAAAAGATAATATCCCAAATTCAAAATTCACCATTGCGATCGCACACTACAATCACTGGCTTTGTCAGTGGTGAACTCAAAGTTAGTTTACTACAAGCTGCTGATTTATTCGTCTTACCTTCCTACTACGAAAATTTTGGGATTGCTGTAGCTGAAGCGATGGTTGCAGGTGTACCCGTAGTCATTTCTGACCAAGTGCATATTTGTCAACAAATACGTGATAGCGAGTCGGGTTGGGTAGGTGCAACAGATGTCCAA
The DNA here is from genome assembly GCF_036918015.1 of Nostoc sp. GTDB lineage: Bacteria > Cyanobacteriota > Cyanobacteriia > Cyanobacteriales > Nostocaceae > Nostoc. Next base: position 78,005 of record NZ_JBALEO010000077.1, on the reverse strand, counting down.
GCATTGGTAGAGTTACTACAAGAGGCTTTGGAAAATCCCGCAGAACGCCAACGACGGGGATTAAACGCACAAAAATATGCCTTGGAAAATTTTAGCTGGGATGCGATCGCAAAGCAAACAATCCAAGCCTACCAAAAAATTCTGGCAAACAAATGAATTTCATAAAAAGAATTCAGGAGTCAGGAGTCAGAATTCAGAATTGAATTTTTGAATTCTGACTTCTCTTTTAACCCAACGCAGATAACAGCAGTTTTTGCCAAATAGGCGCTAGAACTGCTTTGACAACAATATCCGCAATCACAAAACCAATCCCAATTAACATATAAGGTTTTGAAAAGCGTCCTTTATCTGAGGGCGCTGACAACCTAAAATTTTGTTTCAAACCGCTAAAGCCCGATTGGGGAATAGGGGTTTTATGGGATGATAGCATACTAGAATATATATGCTTTTCTAACTACAGGGAATCTCTCATGGCTCTCCGTCTAGGTGACACAGTACCCAACTTTACGCAAGCCTCAACACACGGCGACATCGATTTTTACCAATGGGCAGGTGACAGCTGGGTTGTGCTGTTCTCTCACCCTGCTGATTTTACACCTGTTTGTACAACAGAACTTGGCACAGTTGCCAAGCTCAAACCAGAATTTGACAAACGCAATGTCAAAGCGATCGCACTCAGCGTTGATGACGTAGAATCCCACAAAGGCTGGGTGGGAGACATTGAAGAAACTCAAAGCACCACTCTTAACTACCCAATTTTGGCGGATGCCGATCGCAAGGTTTCTGAGCTTTACGACATGATCCACCCTAATGCTAATGCATCTGTGACAGTGCGATCGGTTTTTGTAATAGACCCCAACAAGAAACTCCGTCTCTCTTTCACCTATCCTCCCAGCACAGGACGCAATTTTGACGAACTTTTGCGGGTGATTGATTCTCTGCAATTGACTGATAATTACAGCGTGGCGACACCAGCTGACTGGAAAGATGGAGACGATGTTGTAATTGTCCCCTCGCTGAAAGATCCAGAAGTACTAAAACAGAAATTCCCCAAAGGTTATGAGGAAATCAAACCTTATCTGCGGATGACTCCTCAGCCTAACAAGTAAATCTGAGAATGATTTCTGATAAAAAAGCAAAGACGCAAAATATAATTTTGCGTCTTTGTTTTTTTGCGTGAGAATATAGTCAATTGGCTAGGCATCCGGGCTGGCGCGGCTAGCGATCGCCTCCGGTAGAATATAGCCCATCGCATTACAATTCATACTTTTTAGTTATCCAACCCTATTTTTAATTTAGATAAAACACTTGAGGAACTTGTCAGGAAATATTTGAACTAAACAGTTTTTTTCTATAGGAATCCGATTTGATTTATGAAAAAATCTAAGTATGCGTAGGGTGTGTTATCGCGTAGCGTAACGCACCATCCGAAGGCTTTGGTGCGTTAGCCAGAGGCATAACGCACCCTACGTATATTTCAAAAATCAAATATGAGTCCTATATGTTATACCAATTGGAAAAAAGAATGCGACAAATAGACCATTTGTAGAGACGCGATTCATCGCGTCTTTACCCAAGGATGTGTTGCAATCATTAATTGAATTGGTATTACAAATAAATTCCCAAAATTGAGTCTTCAAAATAGGCTAAACTGCGTGTATAAACTGGCAAAATATTAGTCACGCTCTGCAACAAATCTTAATTTATATTTATAGTTTGAGGGCACATTAGTTTTGTCAGCATATATCAGTTGACCTTAAGGAGGTAAGTATCATGCAAAAAGAATATATGGAGATTTTAGAATCATTAATTAATAAATTGACATTATCCGCAATATTAGAAATGTTAGAGCGAATATGTCATAAAAAAGCGGAAAATCTGAGAACTCATTGGCAAGATGAGACTTCAGCAAAGCTTTGGGATAAAGCCGCTAGACAGATAGAACAGATAAATGTTGATGTTTGATTGAAGAGATAATCTTGCGCTTCCTCACAAGTTCCTCAAATTTTTTGCGTATTTTTATTATGGAATCTAGAAAATACACGAAATTAATTAACTTTTTACTAGAGTAGTCGGCAATTCCTGCTGCTACTATTAGCTTGGCTTTATGTTAGGTTGAGCAAACTCCAAGTTTGTTGCCTATGGTTCTTTGGCAGTATGGGCTAATAACTGTTACTCAACCAATACCTTTGCCAAAATAAGAGCCTAGAAAAATTTTGGCAAAGGTATTGTTTGCAGTAAAGCTTGCAGGTATGAAAAACTTGACTTCTAATATCATATCCGCTTGATTGCTTATTAAACCCGCAGAACCCCACCCCGCCAAAGCTACGCTTTGTCTCCCCTCCCCGCAAGCGGGGAGAGGTTGGGGGTGGGGTGTAATGACAGTGGTTAGCATAACTAAATTATGTGGACATGATATGTGTCCCTGTGGTCAAATAATTCGTTGCTCTACATTTTTCGTGAAAGTCAATCAAAGCCAGTTCTGCAATGACTCAAACCGAGCAAATTCTGACTCTAGCTGCCATTGAATCCGGGCGCGATCGCTTTTGTTCAAAAAGGCACTGCACCCTTGAGAAACAGAGGTTTCACCAGGGGTATCGCTTGCACAAGCTGGAACCATTGCCTTAAACTCAGACGACTTCCAGAGACTATTTCCCGGAGCGAAACTATATTCTAAGCCATTGCGAGCCAGTCGCTTGAGGTCTTTATATCCCAGCCCATATCTCGTTGCTGCTAACAAATACTCATTACTCAAATCGATGCGGGAAATGCCTTCATCATCAGAAGCAAGGGTCATTGGTACTCCAGCCTTCCAATACTCCCTAAAAGGATGCTGATCTCCCTGGACATTCAAAATGACTTCATTACTGGTCAGGCAGATTTCGACTAACACGCCACGTCGCCGCATTTGCTCCATCAACTCGAAGGGACGCTCCTCAAAAAGAATATCCACACCATGTCCGATGTGAGATGCCTGTGCCACTTCTACAGCTTGCCGAATATGAAAACGTAAATCCTCTGTGGTCACCAACCCCAGAGTTAACTCTCCGGCATGGAGCGCGACCTTGACATTGGGATATTGGCGTTTGAAAAATTGCAGCATTTGCATTTGCAGGGTGTAGTCGCGCAGTGCAATCGGGTTGTCTTCTGGGGCGACAAGATTGATGCCAACTACCCGCGAATCTGATGAATCTAGTGCAAAGGCATAAGCTAACTGAGCAAACACTTCAACGGGCGACTTTGTTCTTGTCGTTTGCTGCAAATAGCGCACCGTCACTGCACATCCAGGCTGTGCCGATGGAGTGCCGCAACCGAGTGTTTTCGAGACTTCGCGCTCCAACTGTGCAAATTGCTGGTTGCCGAGTGTCACTAGCTTGGTTAATCCTCGTTTGAGCAATTGACGGTGCATCTCTTGCAAATCTTTATTCCAACCAACTTCACGCCCTAGCTGTCGAACCTCACTGCCTTGAACGGTAAGCATTAACTCTAGATAGGTAATATGCTGCGAAGCTGCCCGATTTGCTACTGACGCGACCATATCATCCCGACGGCTCATAGAGTCTGATATTGGCCCAAAACCACTAAAAGCTTCAAAAAATTGGTCGTGTCCTGATTTTCCAGCAAATTGGAGGTTACGAGTAGACCAACGATTTATTAGGGAATCATAAACAGATGTTCGGTTTAACAATTCTGAGGCTGGAAAATAGCTACTGTCCTGACCGCAAGCCTTAGGTTCAACTAAAGCCCCCGCTTTTGGATTCACACAATACCCATCGGTGGCAGCCCACTCCAGATATTTTTCTGCGTACACAGCCCCGCTTAGATGACTGTGGATATCTCCACCCTTCGGCATTCGCTGTACAAATGCTCGTAAAGCCGCTGGCTGTGTGCGATGGGCTTCAAACCAACTAGCAGTTTCAGCTTCATTCCGAGTCGAGGACTGCTGCGAATTAGATGGGACTTGGGCTGCTACACTGAAGACCAAACAGCTAGAACTCGTTAATACTCCTAAAAAGAAATAATATAAGGGCGCTCGTCTATGCATATAGATTTATTTTTTTGTAAAACATGGCCAGTATGAGTATAGTTATCATGCTGTTCAAAACCATCAACTATCAATCTTTATAAGCTAGATAAACTATAACCTAAGATAGATACGTATTAATTAATTTTATTTAGTCCAGTAAACAAACTGCGATGCTGCCAAATAGCCAGGTAGAAACATAGCTATACCCAATGCACCCCAGGAGAAAACCAAGGAGCCAGCAATGCTACTGCGTGAACAGTAGTAAACCTGATAAATCTCCCATGTAGCGAGTATAGGCATGAGCAATCAGTGCAATAAGAAACAAGATCCCCGACTTTGTAAAAACAAGTTGTCGGGGATCTTTAGATTTCATCTAAATTTCATTAGATCATTAGATCATTAGAATTAGAAATATATTAGGTAAGATTTATGCAACTGCTATTTTTAAGGAATGGCTTTTTAGCGCTAACTTTTACTGCGATCGCTTCAGCCGGTGGGTTAATTACAGGCTGTACTAGTACTGCTTCCCAGAACCAAAGCCAAGCGCCAAAGGAAACCGCCACCAATACTAAAGACAAGCAGATGATGAACCACGGTGGTGGCATGACAAATCACAGCATGGGAATGGATTTAGGCCCAGCCGATGCTAATTTTGATTTACGATTTATTGACGCTATGATACCGCACCATCAAGGGGCTGTGGAAATGGCGAATGTTGCGCAGCAGAAATCAAAACGTCCTGAAATCAAAAAATTAGCAGACAATATTATCAAATCGCAAAACCAAGAAATCACTCAGATGAAGCAGTGGCGACAAGCTTGGTATCCCAAGGCGGGAGATAAACCAATGGCTTACAACAGCCAAATGGGTCACATGATGGAGATGTCGTCTGACCAGATGCAAACTATGATGATGAGTCAAGACTTAGGTGCAGCTGATGCTGAATTTGATTTGCGCTTTATCAATGCGATGATTCCTCACCACGAAGGGGCTGTAACAATGGGAAAAGATACCTTAAGTAAGTCTAAACGCCCTGAAATCAAGAAATTAGCCCAAGAAATTATCAAAGCCCAAGATATAGAGATTAAACAAATGCAACAGTGGCGAAAAGCTTGGTACAACAAGTAATTCGTAATTCGTAATTCGTAATTCGTAATTCGTAATTCGTAATTCGTAATTCGTAATTCGTAATGACGCTCCTGCGTCGCTAACGCTGCGCTAACGTAATTCGTGATAAAGTCTTCAGGTCAATATCAAGTGAAAATGCTTGTAGAGATTGATGCCAAAAAAGTAGATGAGCGTTTTAGTTTTAATAGATAATATGCGAGTCCTGCTAGTCGAAGATGAGCCAGATTTGGGTTCGGCAATTAAGCGTACCTTACCCCTCCGGGGAAGCAAGCTACGCGTAGCGTCCCGTAGGGAAGGGAGCCGAAGTGCTGCTCCCCTCATCTCCCTATTCCCAGTGCCTATTTACTAGAATGGGACTTTTCTGGCATGACTATATTAGTATGGCTTGCCTTGCCATTTTTGCCGTTAGTATGTCCGTTACCATTGCGGGGATGGATGACGCCATAACCGCCGTGGTTACGTTCGTAAATTACATTAATCTCTCCAGTTTCAGAATTATGGAACATATAAAAGTCGTGTCCTACGAGTTGCAGTTGTTCTAGGGCTTCTGCAACAGTCATCGGCGGCATGGAAAAATATTTGGTGCGGACGACTTCGTTGGGCAATTCGGGGGTGCGATCGCCAATTAAATCTGTTACTATCGACTCTGCAACAACTACTTCTGTTGGTAGAGCATGAGTTTTCTGGTCTTGACGCCGTTCTTTATATTTCCGCAGTTGACGAGCAATTTTATCTGCAACTAAGTCAATGCTGGCATATAGACTTTCGCTGCTTTCCTCGGCACGAATAACGCTACCATTAGCATAAATAGTTACTTCAGCTGCTTGTCTTGGATTAATTCGGGGATTCCGAGCGACGCTAAGATGCACATCCACTTCATTTGTAATGCTTTGAAAGTGACTAACTGCTTTTTCAATCTTTTGATGTACATACTCACGAATCGCATCGGTGATTTCAATATTTTTGCCGTGGATGACAAGCTTCATGTAATACTCTCCCGCTGAATATTTTGGATGTGTGAATTTGCTTTGTATGAAAAGAAATTGCGGTAAGGTTTATTACTCCCGCCAAAACAAATTGTGAACTATATTGTATTTACTGCTGTTAAGCTATCTCTCAGCTTGCTGCATCTGAGGAATTGTCAAGTATAGCCTTGATTTACTTCCTCATCTCTGCGCTGATGTCTAATTGTATATCCAATTAGCACTATTGAGTGAGGAAATCTAATTTAGCTCCTATGACTACCTTTTCCTTTAAAGGAATGCTTACAGAACTGTTGATAGTTGCTCCTTCTGTGTTCGATTGAGGTTTGCTTGCTGTTGCTCAAGAATACAAGGCTTTGTGGAAGTTTGATTCTGTTTGAAATGCAAACAATGATATTAAAGTCATCAGCCAGTACATTCTTCCTTATTGTCTTGGCATAATGCTTATTGCAGAGAATTCCTCCTAAAACCTATTGAGGTTGTATATTCAAGCTAGCACTTTGTATTTTCTAATGCATCTTCCCTTGACTTTCCTTTAAAATCCTTTGCAAAGCTTGACAATTGTTGATTCTAATCCTGTAACTTGAAATATATTTAGTTCTTTATACGGTTGAATTTTGGCATGATCCATAGTAGGGAACCACACAAAAATATTTGTTTGCTGTATAATAAAGGATTAATGCCTTACTTGGAAGCTCATGGATGGCAGCGATCGCTTCTAACTGAGCGCATTCATGACCCAAGTCTAGATGACGTATTAATTTTGCTAGAACATCCTGCTGTCTATACTTTGGGACAAGGAAGCAACTCAGACTTTCTCAAATTTGATATTGACCCTTCTCTACGAGACGCTGCGCGAACGGCTTCGCTCAGGGTAAACAGTGAGTATGATGTGCATCGAGTTGAACGAGGCGGCGAGGTTACTTACCATTGTCCCGGTCAACTGGTGGGCTATCCAATTTTAAATCTGCAACGTTATCGCAAAGACCTCCATTGGTACTTACGGCAACTCGAAGAAGTAATAATTCGTGTATTGGCAATTTATGGATTGCAAGGAGAAAGAATTCCGGCTTTTACTGGCGTTTGGTTGCAAGGGCGAAAAGTTGCAGCAATTGGTATTAAAGTCAGCCGTTGGATTACTATGCACGGCTTTGCGTTAAATGTTTGTCCAGATATGACAGGCTTTGAGCGCATTGTACCCTGCGGTATTTCTGACAAACCTGTAGGCAGTTTAGCCGAATGGATTCCAGGTATCACCTGCCAAGAAGTGCGTTTTTACATAGCAGAATCTTTTGCGGAAGTCTTTGGCGTGGAATTAGTAGAATCTCAGCCTCAAGGATTTTTCCAGTCTGAGTAAATTCAGCTTGTAATATGTAATAAATACTATAGCAGTCCTATTTAAATTGTGAGACACTTATGAGAGTAGTCCATATTAAATAGTATCAAAATAACTATTTAATACCTGTTTGAAAAAAGAATGTGATAGATACAAACCTGAGAAGCCAGATTAAATCAGACTTTTTGAATTTGGAATTGGTATAACTGCGGTTGTCAAAGCTAGAATCTGATTATTTCTAAATTTTTATACTAACTTTTTACGGCTGTTAAGCACAACTTTGCGCGTGAATTACTCCAATAATCTCCAGGTATATGCCCCATCGATAACATCTCTCAGAGAACGTGATTGGACAGCTTTGATAGAACTATTTGATAGAGACGACGGTGATGAAATTGAAGCTGACATCAGCGGTAGTTTATTTTGGCTAATACCTGAACCTTGTTGGGAAGACGATCCCTTTGATTTTTTGCGCGAGTATCTTTAAAGAGTGCTGAGTGCTGAGTGCTGAGTGCTGAGTGCTGAGTGCTGAGGGATGAGTGATGTTAGTGGTAGCGGAGTGTTTAGCCCGTGATGAGTGCAAAAGAAGCCTTTAATTTATAACTCCTAACTCCTAACTCCTAACTCCTAACTCTTAACTATCTAACGTTGAGGCGACTTAGGAAAATACGTAGGCGATCGCTTTGGGGATTGGTCAGTACTTCATAGGCTGGGCCTTGTTCTGTCACAATACCTTTGTCTAAAAATATAACTTGATGGGCTACTTCTTTGGCAAACTGCATTTCATGGGTGACAACTACCATTGTCATGCCTTCTGTGGCTAATTGCTGCATCACTTGCAGAACTTCGCCGACAAGTTCGGGATCTAGGGCGCTGGTGGGTTCGTCAAATAGCATGATTTGGGGATTCATACATAAACTACGAGCGATCGCTACTCGTTGCTTTTGTCCGCCAGAAAGTTGTTCGGGATAAGCAGAGGCTTTGTCAGATAAACCAACTTTTTCTAAATATAATCTCGCTATTTGGGCGCTTTCTTTTGGTGTTTTACCCAAGACTTTACGCAGTGCGAGTGTCATATTTTCTAAGACACTGAGATGAGGAAACAGGTTGAACTGTTGGAAAACCATGCCTACTTGTGTTCGTAGTTGCCGCAGTTGGCTATAGTTGACAGTGGGCCTAGATAAGTTGATTCCGTTGATGATTAAACGCCCTTTGTCAATGGTTTCTAGGCGGTTGAAGCAGCGTAATAGGGTACTTTTACCACAGCCGGAGGAACCGATAACTGCAACGACTTCTCCCCGGTTGATTTCGCCGGTAATCCCTTTGAGGACTTTTAGGGAACCAAAGTTTTTTTCGATATTGTCAAAAATAATCGCGGGGATGGTATTGTTCATTACTTGTATCAAGCTGCTCTAAAGTTGATTGTAAGGTTTTTAACGAACCGCAGAGGCGCAGAGAGCGCAGAGAGGGAGAGAAAATAATATGGTTAAATTTGGTTTTGGGCGCTGGTGTGTGGTTGTAGGTTTTAGCTGTTTGTTACTGGCTGGCTGTGTTATGAACCCTAGCGCGGGTAAAACTCTGCGGGTTGTTACAGATCCGACGTTTCCACCTTTTGAGTTTCAGAAAAAAAGTGGTGAGTTACAAGGTTTTTCGATTGATTTAATGAATGCGATCGCTTCCTCTGCTAACTTCAAATTAAATCTTCAAAGTATTCCTTTTGATGGCATGATCTCAGCTTTAGCAGCCAAAACGGTAGATGCTGCGATTAGTTCCATCACAATTACAGAGGAGAGGGCGAAGACGATTTCTTTTTCCCGTCCTTATTTTAAGGCTGGATTAGCGATCGCAATTCGCGCAGACAATCAAGATATTACTGGTTTTGACAGTCTTAAAAATAAGAAAATTGCTGTACAAATTGGTACAACCGGGGCTGCAAAGGCTAAGAGTATTCCAGGAGTGCAAATTCGCAGCTTTGATTCTGCGCCCGTAGCTTTGCAAGAATTGCTCAATGGCAATGTGGATGCAGTAATTAATGATGCACCTATGACTGTATATGCTATTAATACGGGCAATCTTCAGGGAATTAAAGTAGTAGAGAAATTGCTGACGGAAGAGTTTTATGGAATTGCTACACCTAAAAACTCGCCGAATTTGACATTGATAAATGATGGCTTGGATAGGGTGCTGAAAAATGGCACTTATACCCAAATTTACCAGAAATGGTTTAAAGTTGAACCACCATCACTACCAGCTAAATCACCATTTGAGAATCAAATTAACGCTGGCGCACCTAAAATATTAACTTCAATTAGCGTGGTTTTACAGGCTTTTCCTAGTCTATTACAGGGTGCATTGATAACGTTGCAGTTGACGATACTTTCGGTAGTATTTGGTTTAATTGGCGGTTCCTTAATTGGTATTGTTCGCCTTTCTCATATTGCACCTGTGCGTTGGTTGGCCAGGGCGTATGTAGATTTTTTTCGAGGAACGCCTTTGCTGGTACAAATTTTTATGATTTACTTTGGTTTACCAGCAATTTTACAAGAATTTGGTTGGACATTTTCTTTCGATCGTCTAAGTGCTGGGGTAATTGCCTTAAGTTTGAATAGCGCTGCATACATTGCCGAAATTGTTCGTGCTGGAATTCAATCAATTGAACCAGGACAAGCAGAAGCAGCAAAATCATTAGGTTTAAGTTCTGTGCAAACTATGAGTTATGTAATTTTTCCCCAAGCTTTCCGGCGGATGATTCCACCTTTGGGGAATGAGTTTATCAGTTTGTTGAAAGATACTAGCTTAGTTTCTGTGATTGGGTTTGAAGAATTAGTACGTAAAGGACAGTTAATTGTTGCTGACAACTATCGCGCCTTTGAGATTTACGCAGGTGTATCGGTGGTTTATTTATGTTTGACGCTACTTTCTTCCCAGGCATTTAGCCGATTAGAAGCTTGGATGAATCCTATCAAGCGCTAAGAGACTTTCCAAAATAATTTCCCAAAATCCAGAGAATGATAATAAATATATTTAATTAAATGAAAAGAACAAAATCATACCTTTTTTATAGCAATTATAATTTATTGTTTAATTTTAATTAATATTTTGCGGCGAATCCAATAAAAAAGTTATGTAATATCAATCAGATAACACTATTGTTATCATGTACTTGTAATCATTAAGAAATGTAAATAGTAACTATAACCGTAAGTCAATTTAACTTAATGATTTCGTGCTTGCTATTTGACGGCTGAGTATGGCAGTAAAGTTACGTTGTAATTAAAACTCAGTAAATAGGTTTGAACTATTCAATGCAAGTCTAGTTTCGGCTGCATTGTAACAGTTCACCTTGTCAGCCAAAAATTAAAAACTTTTCATTAGAGGAGAAGCAAATGAGAAATTTGAAAGCAATCATAGACAAATCCTCATTGACTAGTGAAGTACCGGCATCTACCAACACTTGCCAGCTTACCACGCCTAATTCAGGCACCAATTTTGCTAGATGCGATCGCGATCGCATTTATTGCTAGTACAGAAAGTTTGCTCATGAAGCTAGATTTTTTATCACGGTAGGATAGCACAATTGTGCTACCGATTCGTATTTTATGTAATCAGCCAGGGATTAAGATAGGTTTTATATAAGGAATTTGGATTGAGTTGTGGCCGAATCAACCAAAAATATATGACAATTCTCAATGCTCGTAATTTATCTTTAGAAGAAGTTCAGCGTCTGTTTAGCTTTGAAGAACAGTACAGTGACTCATTTTCTAACTACTTATCTCTGGAACCTCTCGCGGAAGCAGAACAGCAGGAACTTCTGCAAATTAGAAATGACTTTCGACGCTACCTGACAGCAGGTAAAGTTTCTGAAGGCCAGGTAAAGTTTCTTGCAGTTGCACCTTTACTAAGATTAGCTGGCTTTTATCGCTATCCTATCGAGATTGTTTTGGAAGAGAATATTGCTGATATTGAAGTTGAAGATGAAGATATCAGAATTAAAGGCAGATTTGATATTTTAGCTATTAGTAAAGCTAAACATACAAAGCCTAAAACATATTTTTGGGTACTGTTAATTGAATCTAAAAATAGTCAGATTGATATATCAACAGGTTTGCCTCAGTTACTCACTTATGCTTATAAAAATTTAGATAATCAAAAATCAGTTTGGGGATTAGCGACTAATGGTAGAAGTTATCAGTTTGTCTATATCGAACAAGGAAATCCCCCGATTTATTATCTGTTGCCAGAATTAAATTTAATGGAAAGAGAGCGTTCAAGTCAGTTGCTACAAGTTTTAAAAGCAATTTGTCAGCTTTAAAAGTATTGATGACTAAGAGGATGTTTGAAAAGTCCTCCTATCGGTAGCAAAAAGTTTTAGATCCCCCTAAATCCCCCTTAAAAAGGGGGACTTTGATTCCGGTTCCCCCCTTAAAAAGGGGGGTTAGGAAGGTAAGTATGAAGGTATTGGAATTCCTGAATATTGGGTTGTAGATTATCTCGGTTTAGGCGCTAAAAAGTTCACTGGCAACCCCAAATAGCCTACTATGTCTATTTATCAACTAATCGATGGTGAATACCAAGTTACTCAATTTAGAGGTACAGATCGCATAGTCTCGCCTACTTTCCCAGAATTGAATTTAACCGCCGAACAGATTTTTCAAGCTGGAGGTTTCCCAAGTAGTTAAAATTACCGAGAGAGCTTTTTATAACTTCTCTAATTATACCTCTGGCATTTTTGGTCTAAGGAGTAGGATAAATCACGCTTTCAGCAAATTATAATGTTTTTAGCTGATTTGCTTGAGAACTAACGCCCTAAGCCCGATCGCAATATACTTGACCAAAGCTATGATCGGGATGAATCTCAATCACCATATCAACCACTGTTGCATCTCTTACCAACGGTTTGATGAATAATTCCGGGTGAAGCGATCGCCAAAAATAATTGACAAATTGCTCTATATCTGCATTACTCATCCCTGATTTCCCCGCAGCAATCATCTGTTGTTCCGCCTGTTTACGCCACTCCAAAGAACAGCGGTAATCGATGGGATACAGCACAATTAAACTGTCCAATCGCTCCCACAGTGGTAAATAATCGTGGAGGCGAAGATTCATCTCACGGGCGAATGCTCTATCTTCATCTGTGACAATTGGCGGTGGCGCAGTATCAAATACATCTGGTTCGATTGGTCGCACACCCACAAACCAACCTTCAAATAGTACAATATCTACATCCGCCACCATTTCGGAAGTAGTGCGATCGCCAGCACCTCCAAAAGCTGATTTATCAAAGCGGGGAAGCATTACTGGGCTTTGCAACTCACGGATTTGATCTAGTACATTTAAGCCTAAGTCTATATCATGGGTTCCTGGTGGGCCCCGCCAAATTAAGCGGGGATCTTGCTGTTTCAAAAGCAAGCGATCGCTGTAAGTTTTATATAAGTCATCCAAAGATAAACTCACAGTCCTGTATCCCAAATGATCGAGAATCAAAATGAGAATTTTGGACATTGTGGTTTTACCAGTACCTTGTCCTCCCAATATGCCTTGAATCAGTGGGCGTCCCAACTGTTGGCGCTGCGATGCTAGTTTAATCCCCAAAGGCAGCCACAAGTCCCACAATACCTGTAACATTTCCTGGGGTTGTACTTGGAGAGTAGCTTTACAGAATTCGCTAAAAGCTGGAAAGACAGATTTTAGTAAATGCGATCGCCTTTCGATCGTTTCATCAACATTTTCCGGCGCGATCCCAAAAGCTTTTGCCCTTAACCGATCTGCCAGCGCTGCTTCTCTTGCTTCCTGCTTCCAAGTTTCCCCCACCCCATTGCTTGCTAAAACACTCAGCCACAAATTCATAAATTCTCCATCTGACTACGATCCCAGCTTAAAAGCTTCGAGAAACAGGCTGTAGATCAAACCAACTTTGAGAAGATTTAGTGAGTCTACCAAGAGCGATCGCCTTTCCAAAAAACTACGACTGTAAAATATTCTGCTGGTAATTTCCGTCAACAATACTAAAAAACCAGCTGCCACAATGTCTAACTCTGCCCGTTGTCCAGCTGTAGTAGAAACTGCGTTTCCCAGAAAAAAACCGAACAAAAAACTAATTATCAGCAACGATAGCCGTCGCCAAGGATTTAAAAACCATTGCCCAAAGCGTGTAGCAATGGCATCGAACAAGTTGTTGAGACGAGTGTTTTGCATCAAAGGGACTTCTGGGAAAAGTCAAGATATCTTGAAATATATCTATATTAATGTAAGAAGGATATTGGTTTTAGCATCAGCTTGTTTGTTACTATTGTAGATATCTACTGGAATTACAGTGTTTATTCAAATTTCACCATTCTATCATCTTCAGAGAAGTACAGTTTCTTAGAAGATATTTGGAAACAATAATATTTAGTTTGATCCCCACATTCAAGCCTTAAAAAATGGGAAAATGATTCAAAATTATCCTTTTTTAAGGAAGCTAGTTCGTTAAGGGGGTTTGCTGACTTGTATTCATGTATGGAAGTAAGCTACTCGTAGCGTCTCCCAACAGAAGAAGGGACTTGTGTAGATTTAGGAAGGAGGATCTCTAAGCACTGGCTATATCACCAGGTACTTTCCAAATATCGTCTTAAGGTGCTTTTAATAGCAGAAGATAAAATACACCACTTAGATTTATCTGACGTTTAGCAAAGGACGCCTTGTTGAGGCTGCTAACGGTTTCAGGAAACTTTTATTTTTTTATACAAATGAATTGGCTGAATAGGTATCAAATTATCTTGTTTTTATCCATACTTACGGTCAATAACCAAAGTAATGGATGTCTGTACCTCTTGTTTTTCAAACATCAAAGAGATTATATCCTTCAAATGTTTTCTAATCAAAATGATATTTATCATACATTCGCGTTGCTAATTTTAGGAAAGTCTATATTCGGCTATTTTGTGTGATTATGTTTTGGGATAATAGGCTACTATTTGGTCAAGCCTAAACAAAATATTTATTTCTAATAACTATCAATATGAAATCTTTAGTGTATCGTAACGTCGGTATTACAGCTTTGTGCTTGGGACTGCTTGTTGCTCTGGTGGGATGCTTTGGACTGAGCGTATCCTTTGAGTCCACTAACCCAGATACAAACCCAGATACATCTTCACAACTGCCAACAGAAACTCAAGAGTGGCATACAACTTCGGTTGTACCTGAAAAAGATATTTCCGCTAGTCTATCTACTCCAGCACCTACCCCAACCAATCAAGTAGAACACAGCAGTAAACAGAATACTTATCCTGTCCTAGCAGAGCGTGATAAATCAGCAAGCATTGCCAAAGATCGAGGGACTTTGCGAATGAGCAATCAAACAAATCAGCCTGTGCGGCTGGTTTTACTAGCACGACAGTCAGTAGCAAAAGGAGCTAGTAAAAAACAAACTCACTACGATGTACCGGCACATTGGGATTTTGCTCCCAAAGAAGGTAGTGAGAAGGGACTGGTTCTATCTCTACCTCAGAATAATTTAAAGCTGGAGAAGGGAGATGTTTTAGTTGCTTTTGCACAAGATGGTTCCCGTCGTTACTGGGGCCCTTATATTATTGGCGAAACTCAATTACCTAAGTGGAATTCCCAAAACAGAGAATGGCAACTTGTGCTGAGTCAATAGACTTCTTGGCATTGTGGGGATAAGGGGCGGGGGAAAGGGTAAAGGTAAAGGTATGGAATTTTCCCTTACCCTTTCCTTTCCCCAACATCTTGCAAAAGTAACTTTTGCAATGATGTCTAATAAATATGCTCAAACCTTTATTTTTACATACTTACCCGACAGTTGGTAAAGTGTTAAGTAATGGATAGAGGAAAATTGTTGAATTAAAAACCCCGAAGAACAAAAGATAGATAACCAACGACTATTGATTAGTGATTGTTGACTATTGACTAAATGAGCATGAAATTGAGTGTTAAGCACACTGTTGATCGGTGGTTCAACAAAATAGCAAAAAATCCAGCCCTGAGTGTAACTGTGTCGATTTTGTGGTTGATGGTGGTTGGCTGGGTGGCTTTTGGGTGGAATTTGGGCAACATTGGCTTAATTGATGAGACAGAGCCGCTCTTTGCCGAAGCTTCCCGCCAGATGTTCGTTACAGGTGATTGGATTACCCCATTTTTCAATGGTGATACTCGTTTCGATAAACCTGCTTTAATTTACTGGTGTCAGGCGATCGCATATCATCTGATTGGCGTAAATGAATGGGCAGTACGCCTTCCTTCCGCGATCGCAGCATTCGGCTTAGTTTGTTTAGCTTTTTACACCATCCAGTGGTATCTGGCTAAACAAGACGAATTAGAGCAAGTTTCACGTCCTAATCGTCGCTACTTAACATCTTTTATCGCCGCCGCGCTCATGGCACTCAATCCCGAAACTATTATTTGGGCGAGAACGGGTGTCTCTGATATGCTGCTCACCGGATGCATGGCATCGGCTTTGTTATGTTTCTTTCTAGGGTATGCAGGGAAAGAGGGAAGCAGGGGGGCAGAGGAGCAGGGGAGTAGGGGAGCAGAGGAGCAGAGGAGCAGGGGGGCAGAGGAGCAGGGGAGCAGGGGAGCAGAATTAATCACCAATGCCCAATCTCAAATTTCCCATGCCCTATTCCCTAACAAGTGGTATTTAGCTTTTTATGTGCTGATTGCTGGTGCAATTTTGGCCAAAGGGCCAGTGGGAATTGTTTTACCGGGGTTAATTGTTGCCGCTTTTTTGCTTTACGTGGGTAAAGTGCGAGAGGTGTTGCGGGAAATGCACCTTCTTGTAGGTACACTGATAATTCTCGCTTTGTCAGTGCCCTGGTATGCTTTGGTAATTTCGCGCAATGGCTGGAATTACATTAACTCCTTTTTTGGTTATCACAACCTGGAACGCTTTACAGAAGTAGTTAATGGTCACTCAGCACATTGGTATTTTTACTTTGTAATCGTGCTACTGGGTTTTGCACCATACTCAGTCTATTTACCAGCCTCTATAATCAGACTAAAATTTTGGCAGCGATCGCATTGGCGATCTGTTGAACGTTTTCAGCAATTTGGTTTATTTGCCTGGTTCTGGTTTGCTAGCATCTTTGGCTTTTTTAGCATTGCTGTTACTAAACTCCCTAGCTATGTATTGCCTTTAATGCCAGCAGCAGCAATCCTGGTAGCCTTGTTGTGGAGCGACCTTTTTTCAGATACAAAGACACGGCAAACAATTCCTGTTTTCCCCTCTCCCACTCCCCCCATCTCCGCATCTTTGCTGCGAATAAGTGGTTGGGTGAATGTAGTATTTTTATCAATTCTGGCAACAGCACTGCTCAACATCACCCAGATATTAGGTACCGATCCAGCAATAAGTAACTTCCACGAACTAATTGAACAATCTGGTTTACCAGTAATCGCGTGTATAATTTGGCTAGTTTCTGCTGTTTTGGTCGCGGGTTTATTATTGAGTCGCCGCTGGAACTACATTATCGGTATTAATTTAATCGGGTTTGTGGCGTTTATAATTTTTGTCTTAACGCCTGCTTCGTTCTTTATCGATCGAGAACGTCAATTACCCTTAAGGGAATTGTCTGCGGTCATTCTAGAAGCAAAACAACCAAACGAAGAATTGATCATGCTTGGCTTCAAAAAGCCTAGTGTGGTATTTTACAGCCACATCCACGTAAATTATTTAAAATTTCCTAAAGAGGCTGTAGAGCATATTAAAAACCAGGCTGCTAAAGGACTAAAACCTTCCTCAGTGCTGCTGTTGGCCGAACAGAAAAAGTTTTTACAAATGGACTTACAGCCAGATGATTACAAGAATTTATCAACCAAGGGTGCTTATAACTTGGTTCGAGTTCCTTTTAAGAAAATGAAAAATCAAAAAATCGACATATCATAATTTGTCATTTGTCATTAGTCATTTGTCCTTTGAGAATAACTATAGCGTTTCCTAATCACACGAGGTACATCATAGTCCCCTCCTCGCTTGCGGGGAGGGGGTTGGGGGTGGGGTTCTTGTACCTCACTAAACTGATAACCGCTATAATGACCAATGACTAATAGCTCCATTAACATTTGCTATTGTAACCATTGACAGCTAAAGCTTGATTGATCTGGTTTAAGAGGTCTTCCATTGATATCGATCGCGGTAATATTTGGGTAGCGATCGCACCAACAACAGTTTCTATCGATTCCAAACCATTCTTCTTCTGCTTGTTAATTTCCTGATAAGCTACTCCATCCTGGAAACTGGTTTCTGAGCGATTTAATCGCTGATTTAGTACCAAAATTGGTGGCAGCTTTAAAGGCGAATCTCCCAATGTTTTCAGTGCTTTGAGTACATCTTTGTGAATAGAGGTTTCTCCTAAGCAAATTAGCAGTAAGTCAACGCTTTCGTGGCGAATCTGTTGCAATACTTCTGCCCAACAAGGACTCATCGCCGCTTTGAAGCCTGCTGTTTGGAGGTATTGAATTAAAGCTTGGAACCACTCAGAACCACGTTCCGCAGTTTCACTACTAATTGAGCAATTTTTTTCTGTCCGATAACCCTTAGCTGGCTTACGTCTTACCTGGGGGAAATCCCGCAGCATTGTTAAATCCACTACCAAGATGTTGGGAGGGCAGCAAATACCAGAAGCAATTTCTAGTACTGATAGTAAAGCATCTGTTTTCTCGGCGCGACTGCTGTTATCTTTCGCAAATGGTGTTAAGTAAGGAAATACAGATAGCCCTGGTATTTTAGAAGCGATTAAAGTAGTTGCAACATCGCAAGTCACCAGTGGTATAGCTGCTAAACGTGGATGTCCAATTAGTTGTTGCAAATAAATTTGGGCGGTGGTACTTTCGACATCTAACAAAATGACATCAAACTGCCATACCCGCGCCAAAAGTTCTGCCTGATCTAGGTCATCTACTTCAATGACTCGATGTTCTCGAAGTGAGGGGTGGGGATTGACCGATTCTAACTGGGGATTCACTAACCTGAGAATTCGCAGTGGGGTTTTAGTTGGGATAATTGCACTATTATTTAACCCTATCTGCGGTATTACTTGTGCAGCACATAATTTTTCGAGAACCGGTGCTAATACCTGATGCTCTACTGGCAAACTTAAGAAACCATCGGCTCGGTTAGCAAATGCTTGCTCCTTTTCGGCTCCCGTCGCGGTGACAATTACAGATATATGACGGGTTGCGGTGTCAGATTTTAGTAAAGTCAGTACATCCCAGCCTGAGAGCAGGGGTAGCAACGGATTTAAAAATATCGCTATTGGTTGCAAGCGTCGCGCTTTTTCGACTGCTTCTGTGCCCGATCGCGCAATCACTACCCGATATCCTAAACTTTTGAGTTGTTCGGTCAAGTCTTCAATATATCGGGCTACTGCCTCGACTACCAAGACCAATCGTTGCGAACTCGCCAGATGATGCTGTGTGGGCGTACTAGGATGCTGACGAGCGGCGGAGTTTTCCCGTGTCGGTTGGTATCGTGTCTCCTCGTCTTCTCTGATTCCCATATCTGGTTCCGAAAAGCCTGTTTTCGGGGGACTGGGCGGCAGAAGTAGTGTAAACTGGCTACCTTTACCTTCACGCGATAAGAAGCTGACATCTCCTCCGTGGAGGCGAGCCAAGGCGCGAGTTAATACTAGCCCTAAACCAGTGCCTTCAAATTGGCGGGTGAGGGGATTTTCTAGTTGTTGGAATTTTTGAAAGATTAAGTGTTGCTGGTGTTCGGGAATGCCAATGCCTGTATCCCAAATTGTAAAGGCAATCCATCCTTCCCAACGGCTCACCCGCAGCCCAATTTCACCAGATATTTCGGTGAATTTAAAGGCGTTGGAAAGTAGGTGTACTAGCATCTGGCGTAAGCGCAATTCGTCTGCCACCATCTGATCTAAACCTAGTTCAATGGAAAGACAGAATTGAGGAGCAGATGAACGGGCATTTGCAGGTGGCGGTGCAGATGTCGCTTTGGTAGTTTGAGTGTGGATAGCTTTGGCTTCCGATAGGGCGCGATCGCACACAGCCTGAATTTTCACCGGAGTCAGCGTCAAATCCATTTGTCCCGTCTCCATCCGGGTCAAATCTAAAATGTCATTGACAACACTCATCAGGTGGCGTCCGCTTTGATGAATCAGTCCCGCATAACGGGCTTGACGCTCGTTAAGTTCTCCCAACTGCTGATCCACTAGCAAGCGCGATAATCCCAAAACGGCAGTTAGGGGAGTTTTGAGTTCATGGCTAATACAAGCTAAAAATTCGTCTTTTAACCGATTTAGTTGAATTAAATCGGCATTCTTCGCTGCTAGTTCTTTACAAAGCTGCTGCTGTTCAGTGACATCAGTGGCTAAAACCAACCACAAATCAGTGCTGAGTGTAACCTCCGCTTCAGCACTCATCACTTTAAACTCAGGACTATCTAAGGGAATTTTGGCAAACTGCCAGATTTGCTCTTGACCATTTTGCACTTCGACAACGCAGGTACAAGTACCCACTTGACTATCTAAATAGCATCGGCTGTATGCAGCATGACCTGATGCTTCTTGCTGAATTTGTTCTTCTTCACCATCATGCTCATTCTCTTTAACATTGGGATGAACGTTGATTGCTGGTTGGGTGACATATTCTGCGATTTCGGAGCGGTTAGGGACAAGTATTGCCTCCACTTGTTGCCTAACTCCTTCTGGATCTTTCAAGGCTCCTAATTGCTGCCACCAAGCGGGATTTCGGGCTACCACCTCGCCAGTACCTGTTTGCAACATCAAAGGCCAAGGCAGTCTTTCTAGCAAGTGTATTAATGGCTGATGTCCTAAGGACTTGGGTTCATTTGGCCCACCATCATACTCATGACGATGCTTGCTAGACGTTTGTAAGCCAGCCATACGTTCTTGAGCCAGCGATCGCAACAGGCGCGAACTATCTAGCAGCCCCAAATATCGACCATCAGAGTCAATCAGCACCCAATCTAAATTTTGGGGTTTTTCGACTTGTGAATCGCACCAGCGCAAGCTTAATCGCTCTACACGCTCCGAAGCTGATATTGTCTCTATTGGCTCAATTAGACCTTGACCCCAGCTAGAGAGCGATTGTTGTAAATTTAGATTTTTATCGTCACTTTGTACTAATAATTTGGGGATTAAACGAGCAGAATACAGCAATCCGATGGGGCATTGCTGTTGATTTACTACTACCAAGCGATCGCACTGCTCTTGCTCAAAAATCTCCAACACCACTGCCAGAGAACTTGTTTGGGGGCAGCTAGGTACGGTTGCCTGAAAGTCATAAAGCGGGTAATCTAGCATTAACATAGGGATTTGGGGGTCATTCTTCCTGTGGAACCCTCCGGCATTTCCATCTGCCAGTTGATGGTCTTTTTGCCTGAAGTCATATCCTTTAAGAAGACTCATATAAGCAACTCTGGTTATTTCAACGCCATTAAAACAACGGGATTTTCCCTAACGGACACGGGAATTGCAAACGAGTGCACTTTTGCAAGAGGCGACGTTTCTCATCTCTAGCAACTAGCCTCTCCAGTGTCTTACTGGTATTTAAACTCCTCATCGATAGCGACGGCTAAAACAATTATGGCCCCAAAGATTCGCTTTAGAACCTTGAGGAATTATAATGATTTGGAATGCGACAATCCTTTAAGTTCGTTTAAGTATCTTATCAAGGAGCAAAATAAAAAAATCTATCTATTTATATACATAGATATGTAAGTCATGAGTTAACTACTGTGTCTTGCTATGCCAACGGATACCTCATCATCAAAGACCTACTAAGTTCTAGCAGTTAGTTGCTGCACTAGATTGTTAACTGCGTAGCACTATCTGCTTGCATAGAGGGTTATTTTGGGGTTAAATCACCAGTTGACTGCATACGTAGTATTTCCCTACAAGCGTTAGCCAAACTTATCAGCCCGCGTTTATTGGTCAGGGCGATCGAGGAGATATATTCAAGAATAGATGTTATTACCGATATTAATTCTGCAATCTAATGTTAACAAATGCTTAAACAATCCAGTTGACTTAGCCAACCTAAAAGGTTTGAGTACGTGGGTGGGGCAATTGATGGACGCAATTATTGCCCAATTTTGCTACTTACCTGTTGCAGCGACAACTTCTGGAACAATCAACTATTTACCAAATTGTCTGCCACGAAATCCAAGTAAGGCATACACTAGCAAGTACGTTTATGTATTTGCCAGTCAGATGCAAAAAAGCCAACAGCATTTTCAGGAGATGACTCCGGCAGAAAGAGAAAGATTATTAAGACAGCTTAAGATAGATTATAGCCTGATTCTTATAGATTATTTTACTACAGACAAAACACTTAAAGATAAAATTGATAAATTTATCAATGCTATATTTTATGCTAATATTCCTGTGCCCCAAATAATCGAAATTCACATGGAGGTAATTGAAGAATTTTCTCACCAGCTAAAATTAGAAGGAAGGAGCAATGAAACGTTACTTGATTACCGCCTAACGTTGATCGATATCTTGGCTCACTTGTGCGAAGTCTATAGGAGTTCGATTTCTAAATAAATTAAGTTTATCGCTGTCTATTCCACTTGGAACATCCTAGTGCTGTTAGTTACTGCCAATGCGCGATAGCTGCGCCCGCCGTTCGCGTAGCGTCTACGCAGAGAAGGCATCGCATCTTATTATTTTATGCTCATGACTAGTTATTAAGTATATGAATAAAGCCAGAAAAACCTACGTTCTCAAGCTTTACGTAGCAGGTAACACTCCTAATTCAGTCCGGGCATTAAAAACACTTAAAGAGATTTTAGAGCAGGAGTTTGAAGGTGTTTATGCTTTAAAAGTGATCGATGTATTGAAAAGTCCACAACTGGCGGAAGAAGATAAAATCTTGGCAACGCCAACATTAGCTAAAATTTTGCCTCCCCCCGTTCGCAAAATTATTGGGGATCTTTCAGATAGAGAAAGAGTGTTGATTGGATTGGATTTGCTCTATGAAGAATTGAGTGAAGAAGATTTTGAAGAGTAAATTTTTAATCATCAAAAATTGAGTCAAAACTTTAGTAATAAAAAAACAGGTTTTAATATTCTTTTGTTATCAAGCAATGAGCGAAAACGAGCAAGTAGAACCAAAACAACCACCAATAATTAGGGGTGTCGAAAAAATTCGGACGATGATCGAAGGGTTTGACGATATTAGTCATGGTGGTTTACCAATTGGTAGAACAACCTTGATTAGTGGTACATCCGGCACAGGTAAAACCTTATTTTCTCTTCAGTTTCTCTATAACGGTATCACCTACTTTGATGAAGCAGGAGTATTTGTAACCTTTGAGGAATCACCAAGTGATATTATTAAAAATGCTAATATCTTTGGTTGGAACTTGCCCCGCTTAATTGAAGAAGGCAAGTTATTTATTCTTGATGCATCTCCCGATCCAGAAGGTCAAGATATCGTGGGAAATTTTGACCTTTCTGCACTCATTGAGCGCTTGCAATATGCCATCCGCAAATACAAAGCTAAACGAGTTTCCATCGACTCAATAACAGCAGTATTTCAGCAGTATGAAGCAATGGGAGTAGTGCGACGCGAAATCTTCCGCCTGGTAGCACGTCTCAAACTACTGAGTGTTACCACAGTAATTACCACTGAACGCGGTGAAGAATATGGGCCCGTTGCCTCTTTCGGAGTGGAAGAATTTGTTTCCGATAACGTAGTAATTGTTCGCAACGTTTTAGAAGGAGAACGCCGCCGTCGCACAATTGAAATTCTCAAATTGCGCGGCACAACTCACATGAAAGGCGAGTATCCCTTCACGATTACTAATGAAGGAGTTAACATCTTCCCACTCGGAGCAATGCGCTTGACTCAACGTTCTTCTAATGTCAGGGTATCTTCTGGTGTCAAAACCTTAGATGAAATGTGCGGTGGGGGTTTCTTTAAAGATTCAATTATTTTGGCAACAGGAGCCACAGGTACTGGTAAAACTTTATTAGTCAGTAAATTTATTCAAGATGGCTGTCTCAATGGAGAACAGGCAATATTATTTGCTTATGAAGAATCACGCGCCCAATTATCTCGTAATGCTTCCTCTTGGGGAATTGATTTTGAAGAATTAGAAGATCAAGGTTTACTCAAAATCATCTGTACCTATCCTGAATCAACTGGTTTAGAAGACCACTTACAAATTATTAAATCAGAAATTGCTATTTTCAAACCCGCTCGGATTGCTATTGATTCTCTATCAGCACTAGCTAGAGGAGTTACGAATAATGCATTTCGGCAGTTTGTAATTGGTGTGACAGGTTATGCTAAACAAGAAGAAATTACTGGTTTCTTTACCAACACAACCGACCAATTTTTAGGAGCGCATTCGATTACTGACTCTCATATTTCTACGATTACCGATACAATTCTGATGTTACAATACGTAGAAATTCGTGGAGAAATGTCGCGGGCAATTAACGTATTCAAAATGCGCGGGTCTTGGCATGATAAAGGAATTCGTGAGTATAATATTACTGCTGACGGGCCCGATATCAAAGATTCTTTCCGAAACTACGAACGGATTATCAGCGGTGCTCCTACTCGCGTTAGTATCGATGAAAAGGCGGAACTTTCTCGCATTGTTAGACGTTTTGAAGACAAACAGAGTTCCGAACCCTAAATTTAGTATCGTAGTATATTCTTTCCTAAGTTTAGTATCGTGCTATATTCTGTGGTGAAGAAAGGTTTTCTGCCGCTAGATTGATTTTCGTGTGAGGGATGCGGTGAAAGGACAGCAATTATTTTATAGCTTCTTACCTGGTGTAACGGCAGCGGTCTTAACAACTGGGCCTGCTTGGGCTGGTACTGCGAAACTAACTGGGGTACAACTGGCGTCTCCTAGTGTTTTGACTTCTACTTATGGTCAAGACTTGGTTGTAGACACCATAAATAGGCAACTGCCTAACAGTGCAAATGTTAGTGTTCCAACCCTAGTACCTGCTTTGGGTTTTACTAAAGTTAGTGTGAAACCTTTAAGTAATAACAGTATTCCAGTATTTACGGCTGAAAATACTGTTTTACCAATAAAACAACTACTTAAGAAAGATAAAGGTAGATTTTTCAGTTTGACAGCTACCTCTAATCCTTCCCAAGCTCAAAAGAACCAAAAACAGAGTAATTCAAGCGCTGATGGGCAGAAATTAAAGAAGATAGTAGTTCCCAACTACACTTCAAAACCCCTTTCTGTCCAAAAAGAAATTTTGTCCCTGTCTTCTGCACAGCAGCCAGTGGTTCAAAAGATAAATACTGTTACTCCGTTGCAAACATTTTTACAAACTTCAGCCACAGGTGCAGGAGCAGCAAAACTGTTGTCAGCGCAGAGGTGTCCACAGGAGTTGAGCAAAAGCAAAACTGACTCCTTGGCTGTGCTACTAACCTCAAGCACCTGCTTACGACAAAACGCTATTGGTGGTCGCTTGGCTCAGAGTAATACCACGATTCCAACAGATTCGACGCCAATCACTGCGCCAGGAACTGTAACTCCTACACCAGAGGGTTCAACGCCAACTCTAATTGCGCCAGGAACTGTAACTCCTACACCAGGGGGTTCGGTGCAACCTGCCACTGTGCCAACAACGGTAACTCCAGTACCGTCAGGGCCAGTGCAAATTCCAGAGAACCTGATTCCTAACTCAAATCCCCTACAATTTCCCACCAAAGCGGAGGAAGTGAGACTTCAGGCAAATCAACCAATTACTTTGGCACAAGCTCTGGAGTTAGCACGGCGTAACAATCACGATCTACAGGTGTCCTTATTGGAGCTAGAACGCAATAAAGCGGCTCTACGCGAGGCGCAAGCGGCTTTATTGCCCACTCTGGGAGTTAGCACGGATCTGACTCGAAGTCAGTCTTCTAGCAGTCAGCTTCAGGACGAATTAAACGGACGAAATGGCTTACTGTCTAACCAAGATCAACCCAGCACATCTTTTTCTGGTCAAGCACAACTGTCGTATAATATCTACACTTCTGGGAGAGTGCAATCTAGCATCAAAGCGGCTGAAGAACAAGTACGTTTCAACGAGTTGGCTGTAGAAACTCAGTCTGAGACAATCCGTTTGAATGTTGCCACAGACTACTACAATTTGCAACAAGCGGATGAACAAGTACGGATTGCCCAATCGGCTGTGCAGAACTCTGAAGCTAGTTTACGTGATGCAGAATCTTTAGAGCGAGCTGGGGTTGGTACGCGGTTCGATGTGTTGCGATCGCAGGTGAATTTAGCAAATGCCCAACAAAATTTAACTAATGCTAGATCCCAGCAGACAATTTCCCGCCGTCAATTAGCAACTCGAATAAGTTTGCCGCAAGCAATCAATATCAGTGCCGCTGACCCTGTACAATTAGCTGGTCTTTGGAACCCAACCCTAGAACAAAGTATTGTGTTGGCTTATCAAAATCGTCCAGAACTGCAACAGCAGTTAGCACAACGTAATATTAGCGAGCAACAGCGCAAACAAGCTCTTGCGGAACTGGGGCCTCAAGTTAGTTTGGTCGCCAGCTACGACCTGCTCGATCAGTTCGATGATAATGTCAGCGTTACTGATGGTTATTCATTTGGAGTTAGGGCAACCCTAAATTTGTTTGATGGGGGAGCCGCAAGAGCAAGGGCAGCTCAGTCCAAAACTAATATTGCGATCGCAGAAACTCAATTTGCTGAACAGCGCAACCAAATTCGCTTTCAGGTAGAACAAGCCTATTCTACCCAGCAATCTAGTTTGGAGAATGTTCAAACCGCTAATACCGCTTTAGAACAAGCCAGGGAAGCTCTACGTTTAGCGCGTTTGCGATTCCAAGCTGGTGTAGGTACTCAAACTGATGTCATTAACTCTGAAAATGACCTCACCCAAGCTGAAGGTAATCGAGTCACAGCAATTTTGGATTACAACCGCGCTTTAGCTCAGTTACAACGATCTGTTACTCTTAGAGCATTCCGCTGATTAGGTGAAACTCAACTGAATCAATACTTTTGACTGCTGTTGTGTTGATCGGGGCATTACACAGTCCAGTAGCGTTTCTAATAAAAGTTAGCTAAAAGCCTCATTTATTCAGTGTATTTACTGGAAAGATGAGGCTTTTTAGTCCAAAAGATAGTATTGTAAATTGTGATTTTTTAGAAATTATGAAAGCGATCGCTAAAGGATAAGGGTCTACTCAATACTGTTCGGTTAAGGCAAGAGACGCGATGAATCGCCGTCTCTACAATAATCGGTCTTTTGTAGAGACGGCGATTTATCGCGTCTTTATGATGATTTATCGAATCTTTGCGATCTAAAATTTTCATCAAAAAACCTTAACCAAACCGTATTGAGGGTCTACTATATCTAGTCCGAGAATTTTACTCCCCCTCTTCCAGTAAAAAAAGTTTTTCGGTTCCTCTGAAAAGAGGGTTGGAGAGAGGTAGTAGGGAAGGAGTTATTTTTGTGAGGACTGTATTGGACTTAACAGAGAAGCGCTATAGTCCAATTTGGACTAACATAACTGAGTGTTCGTAGTTTACAGCCGTAGGCATCGCTTGCCTTGTCAAAGACTAATGACTAAAGTAACATCTCAAGAAATTGCACAGTTTCGCTCTCAATTGGCAGACGATCCTAGCGATATGGAAGCGCTGGATTTAATTGAAGACTGTGATGGAGATTTGGAAGATGCAGCAATGACGCTAGCTATCCGAGCAGGACAACAACCAGAAAGAGCAAATTCCGAGTGGTTAGATGCCTTGGCTAGAAAATGGCGTGTGGTCATTTGCGAACAAGAATATCGAGAAGATTTGCTTAATACTTCTCTTCAGAAGATGATGGAACATCTAAAAACAACGCCAACATTTCCTAAGATTTTGGCAACGCCAGTTTTGCTATATGTCCTCAAGCAAGGCGTAAACAATTTTTGTGAGCCACTAGATTTGCTAAAATGATCAGCCCATGTACATTTAACTTGTGCGATGCCTGCGGCGGGCTACGCCTACGCGGTTTGCAGTTGAGTTACAGACCTAACCCCCAGCCCCTTCCCTGCAAGGGAAGGGGAGTAAGACTCTTAACTCCTAACTCCTAACTTTTAACTTTTACCCAATGCAAGATGATTCAACCAGGACTGATACGCTGTTAATTAAGGCAAAACTTCTATTAGACAAATTGTAAAATCAATGAATTACCTTGTTGCCGTATTACCAGACCGCATTCAAGCCGAAGCTGCTTACTTAGCTTTAGAAAAAGAAGGCATTAACAGCACTATTTTGGGGAGGGGGTATAAAACGGCTGACGAGTTTGGCTTAATTGACCCCCAAGATCAAGCTAAAAAGCAAGCAAAACAGATGGCAACCTGGCTGATACCATTTGGCTTTTTTGCAGGTTTTACATTCAGCCTGATTACTAGTTTAGATACTTTTGCCTGGGCGGGTGAAGTTGGCAATCACATTGTTGGCGGACTGCTGGGTGCTGCTAGTGGTGCGATGGGTGGTGTGGTTGTCGGTGGCGGAGTCGGTTTACTTATAGGTGGTGGTGATGCTTTACCTTATCGCAACCGCTTAGATGCAGGTAAATATTTAGTTGCCGTTCAAGGTTCTGAAACTCTGACTCGCCAAGCAACCAAAATATTACGTCAGTTCGATCCAGAAAATATCCAAGGTTATGCCGACACAAATACTGTGTATTGAATAAATCATAGTTTACAGATTTATTTTTAGCCCACTCCTCCTTATTGCCACGAATTAGGGTGTGGGTGAAGGATTTGGATGTTTTCCTGCGTAGTAGACAACGACTTTCAATTGTTCTTCATCAGGAACGTAAAACACTCTGTCCCCTTTTGTTACCTCATATTCCCATGCCCCCTTGTAGGGTTTGCCCTTTAAAGGAAAAACACGCCCAGGCTGTCTGGTGGTTGGTGCAGTACATAAATCCTCGTAACAACGACGTGTGTTTTCTGAATGGCGCTGCATTAAAGCTTCCCAGCCCCGATTCACCCGACGATTTTTAGCTACCACCAACCACAAGTGCTTTCTATCTCAGATAATGCTGGAGCCGTCAGTTTAACGAATGGCGGCTCCACATTCTCAACTATTGGATTTTCTTCTTGGTTATCTGACATACTTTCATTCAGACAGCACTCTGAGTAGATGGCGGCTTTAATGGTACTTCATCAGTCTCGACACTAAAAGCATCTGCCAGTTCAGGACTAGCGATCGCTACGGCGCTTTCATGCCATTCATGGATGATCGCGTCAATTATCTCCCATGCTGTAGTTGAGGAATCTATCAACCGAAAAGCTTCACTCAACTCCTTGATAAAGTCTTGCAGATCATCTTCTTCAAACACACTCAGCCATCCATAAGGATGTTCAAAACCGATTTCCTTTCCCAGTAACAAAGAAAAGGCGACCGTTAATGCCTCAAAAACAGCTTGACTCTGTGTTGCTGCCTTTATGAGAAAAGTCACTTCCTCCCGGCGTAACAAAGCAAAAGATTGATCGTTGCGAGTAATTGTCACTGGACGTTCTAAAGCTTTGTCCAGAACTCGCCCAGGCTGACGATTCAACTCAGTGGCTGTAATTAACTCATCTGAGTAGATATTGCCGAAAGTCCCGATAGACATAAGTTATGCGTTTTTAGTCAACGCCGATTTAAGAAAATTATTAGTCCCTACGTATAATTGTATGTACTATTCATCTGGGGTCAATAGGGATTAAAACTCTGGATGCTGGAACTATCAAAAGAAAAGCATGAAAGTTACTAATGGCTGAAATGGGAATTAAAGCTAGAATCAGGATAGTTATAGCAGATTAATTCTCAATTAATAATTCATAATTTTTAAGAATGTTGCCACGAGAAGAACTTTTAAAAGGTGTTGAAAATCGAGATAGTGTAGCTCGTGCAATCGATCAAGCGGAGCAAGCGATCAAAACTTGGGAAGTAGTTTTGACAGATTTTCTATCTCCCCCAGAATTGGCAGAAATTCAACGGGTGTTTAACCGATTAACAGAAGTGCAATTAGTCGCGTGGGGTGGATATCCCCAAGCTGAACGTCAAAGAATAGCGATCGCTCGTTCAGAACTTCCGTTAGATCAATCTCAAGTCAGCCTTGTAGCTGTAGAAATTGCTGGTAATTTCCTGTTTGATACCGCCTCCCACCGCGACTTTTTAGGCGCAATGTTGGGGACGGGAATTGTTCGTGAAAAGACGGGAGATGTGATTGTCTTAGGAGAACGAGGGGCGCAGGCGATTGTTGCCCCAGAGTTGGTAGAATTTTTGTCAATGAGCCTCAAACAGGTGCGATCCGTTCCTGTGAAAACTCAGCAGATTGAGCTAACTGAATTAAAGGTTCGGGAACCCAAGAAAAAAGAATTAACTACTGTGGAGGCTTCTTTAAGATTAGATGCGATCGCATCTGCTGGTTTTGGTATGTCCCGCAGCAAAATGGTTGATTTCATTGATGCTGGTGATGTCCGCGTCAATTGGAAGGAAGTTACCCAAGCTAGTTCTCAAGTTAAATCAGGCGACTTAATCGCCATTCGCTCTAAAGGGCGTTTAGAAGTTGGCGAAATCGCCGTTACCAAAAAAGAGCGTTACCGAGTTCAATTAACAAGATATATGTAATAAGTTAGGAGTGAGGAGTTTTAAATACATCAGTTTATTTAACTTCAAACCCTTGTACAGACGCTATGAATCGCGTCTCTTAACTCCAAACTCTTGTACAGACGCGATTCATCGCGTCTCTACTCCTAAATAGATACTTAATACTTAGGCTTTAAAGCGTTTTGCTAACATATTCAGTAGAAGTTTGCGCGGTACAAGCCGAGATAATTTGCTTCTAATTTGAGTGGTAGTATCAGAGCTAATAACAGTTGGATAACCTTTTTCTAAAGCCTCTAAAGATTCCCAAACCACTTTTTCGGAAGAATAAACTTTATCTGTACTGCTTGCCAGCGCTGGAGGAAAATTAGCTTCTGCAAAAAAGTTTGTTTCTATTGGCCCTGGACAAGTGACTAAAATACGGACACCATACTGATAATTTTCTGCCCATAATGCTTCACTAAAGCTGAGAATAAAAGCTTTACTTGCAGCATAAACAGAAAGATATGGTATTGGTTGAAATGCGGTAATAGAGGATACGTTAATAATACTTCCAGAACGACGTTGGCGCATCAAGGGTAAAAACTTATGAGTTAAATCTACCAATGCTAAAATATTTAATTGTACGATTTTGACTTGTTTTTCTCCATCCCCTTCAGCAAAGTCACCATAGCAGCCAAAACCAGCATTGTTGATTAATAAGTCAATGGTTAATTCCTTTGATTTTGTGGCATCAAATACACTAGCTGCTGCATTAGGTTCTGTGAGGTCTTTAACTATAATGTCTACTTGAATGTTGTGTTGTTCTTGTAGTTGTTTAGCTAATTGGCTTAGTTTATCTTCAGAACGAGCAACGAGTACAAGATTTGTCTTGCGTGCAGCTAGTTCCTGTGCAAAGGCTTTACCAATACCACTAGAAGCACCAGTAATTAAAGCAGTTGGCATTATACATATTTAGATAGTTTTTAAGCACTTATAAATTTTAGCGATGTTGGCTATAATTTTTAACTACCCAAAGTGATATACCAAAAAGGGTAAAAGCATTACTTAGTACTGAAATGAAGGTTAGTTTTCTGTACTCAGAATTTCACAATGGAACCTATTGCAAAAATTGAAACACAGATTTACCGCTATCTCAATCTCAAATAATAGTTTGTGAAAATTTTTGCTAAATTCAGCCTTCCAATTGACTGATTATTCTTGCGGTTTTCTCTGAAAGTATAATTGCCGCTTATCCAGATATTTTTTCGGAAGTCCGATGTCAAAAATAATGATTTTTCTCATAGCGATCCAAATTCATTTTGAATTGCTAATTACCATTTTTCAGACCAATAGATAATTTCGGAGGTGGAACTATTAATAGCAACGCCGTAGCTATCTCCATGATTCCACTTAAAGCCAGGTCTACCTTTGTCATCTGTATTTAATACCAATATTTCATAAGTAGCCGGAAAAGATTCTGTAGGAGAATCACTAGTATAGAAGAAAGTTGTCGGCACACCGTTAGGTTGGTTTATGTGGTCGTTTGTGTCACCACCTATATATTTGTGCTTGGCACTATTTCTATATTGTGAAAGTAATTTTTCTATCTTCTTTGGTGGCTCTTTTAACCTAATTTGAAAAAAACTACTTCCTTGCAAAGCTTTGGGAGAGTAAGCAATACGAACGTCTTTAGCATCAGGGGGAATCTCATTAGGAAAATGTTTTACTTGGTCATTTTCAGACCATAGTTGACTACGAATTTCTTTGTAGCGTGATGTATCAGTTATAATTTTAGGCTCGCTAGTACTGCTAAAAGTTGTTCTCAGAAAAAAGCTCCCCCCGACAATACTAAGACTAGCAAGGGCTAATAGAAATTGCGATCGCTTCATCAAATTGGGTGTGTCTAACTTTCATAGTCATATACCCAACTAATAAACTAAATTCGTACTATTGCGGATATCCGATCAGAGATATTAACAGAAACTTTGTGTATTTAGAGGAAAATGGGGATAATTGTAAAATTAATGTGAAGTTGGTCAATGATTACCTAGTCAAATACCGTAGGCGATCCTCGTTGAGACTAGCCATGCATTTTTTTTCAATTCTTCCTGATGTAGCAACAACTAAAGCGGATATATAAATAGTAGATGCACCTTAATTAAATCACAGCCTTCAGCTTTTAGTTGAGGGCTTTTTTTTATTTTTGATACTTTTTTATTCTGGAACAAAAGAAATTTGATTAAAAGTCTAATTTGCCCGGATACGGCAATAAATAAAGCGGATTAATAAATGGTAGATGCACCTTAAAAAATTACAGCCCTCAGCTTTTAGTTGAAGGCTTTTTTATTGCTGATTTTTTTTAGTCGTGAAAAAAATAAATTTGTTCAAAAGTATAATTTTCCCGGATACGGCAATAAATAAAGCGGATTAATAAATGGTAGATGCACCCTAAAAAATTACAGCCCTCAGCTTTTAGTTGAAGGCTTTTTTATTGCTAATTTTTTTTAGTCGTGAAAAAATAAATTTGCTTAAAAGTATAATTTGCCCGGATACGGCAATAAATAAAGCGGATTAATAAATGGTAGATGCACCTTAATTAAATCATAGCCCTCAGCTTTTAGTTGAAGGCTTTTTTATTGCTAATTTTTTTTAGTCGTGAAAAAATAAATTTGCTTAAAAGTATAATTTGCCCGGATATGGCAATAAATAAAGTGGATTAATAAATGGTAGATGCACCCTAAAAAATTACAGCCCTCAGCCAAAAGCTGGAGGCTTTTATTATTTCAATATCGATGGCAGCAAACTGGGAGCTAACCACAATGCATAACCAATAAATCCAAACAGCAAAGTAATTAGGGCAGTAATGCCGTAGCTGATGCAAATTAATAAACCATCAGATTCGATCGTGGCAACAGTCAAAAGTAAAATACCGATAGTTGGGATAGGATTTGTAAACGGGATTGGTAATATTAGTAATACTGTTAATAAAGAGATACAAAACCCATTAATTCGCCAAATTAAAGGATTATGAGCTATTTTTGCTAATCGGGGACGGGCGATTTTATGGAAAACTTTGGTAAGCCGTCCCAAATTTTGCAAAAGTAACTGGGCGAAGGAACGAGGAAATTTGTAGTTAGCGATTCTTTTAGGTAGCCAAGGCGATCGCCTTCCTAAAACCATTTGCACTGACAACAGTAAACAAGCACCACCAAATGGGCCAGTTAACCCCGGTGGCATAGGAAGTAAAAAAGGCAAAACTAATAATGTAATTACCAGGCTGAAGCCCCGTTCTGAGGTTTCTGTCAGAATATCACCTAGAGTTAGAGGTTGTTCAGCTAGGCGTTGCAACAGGGACTTTATATCTTGAGAAAATCTCAGATGCATTTGGCGTGAGTTGATGCGAGTTCCCACTTTGTAGTAGAGGGAGATGAGGGAGAATAACTTCTAAACTCTGCCAATTTTAGATTTTGAATTGAAGGAAAATCTAAAATCTAAAATCTAAAATTGAATGACTCTTAACTCCTGCTTTCTGGGGGTACAAAAACAGCTATAGCTTTAGGTATAACCCGAAAATGAGCAGGTGTGTAAGTAGTGATTTCACCATCTGTATTGATAGGGCGAGGTTTGCGAGTATGTACCTCTATTTCTTGACCTTGAAGCGAGCGTACACTCTGCCAATGTATATGTCGCCCTCGTCGCATTGCGGGTAGTAATAATATAACCTGCCACCAGTGTTGAATCTCCAAGCTATAAAGGTCTAGCCTTTGATCGTCTATTGTGGCATCGTCAGCCACTGCCATACCACCACCGTAATAGCGGCCGTTACCGACCGCAATTTGCACTGTTTTGACGCGAACCAATTCACCGTTGATTGCAATCTCTGCTGTAAAAGGTCTGGCTTCCAAAAGCACTTGCAATGCAGTGGCAGCATAAGCAAATACTCCCCAACGGCGCTTGACTTCTTTGGTAAGTCGTTGGGTAATTTTTACACTCAATCCCATACTGGCAACGTTAAAAAAGTGCTTGCCATTCACACAACCCAAGTCGATGCGCTGTAAATGTCCATCTCCAATAATTTTGCAAGCTTCGTTGAGGGAATTTGGAATTCCCAAAGTTCTCGCTAGATCGTTGGCAGTTCCCAGAGGCAAGATTCCCAAAGGTAACTGAGTTTCAATTAAAGCATCTACGGCAGCATTTAGAGTACCATCTCCTCCGCCAATAATTACCAAGTCAACTTGATGCTTATAGCGAAGTATAACTTCAGCAAGATGTTTGGGATCTTCTGTAGACTCCTCCATTAAATCAAAGCCAAGTGTTTTCAGACTTTGAATCGCTTCCGACAGACCTTTTTGCCCTTGGCGAGCATGACGATTTACTAACAGCAGTGCGCGGGAACTCATGGGTGGTACCTTTTATTGTTGATATGTCCAATTATCCGCATCTATATTTTTTGCTTGAAGTTGACTACAAAAAAGTATTTAGACTGTTATGAAAGTTATCAAGAATTCATTTTGCTAATACTTATTATATTGTGACTAATAATTTTTAATTTTTCTTTTTCTTTAGTTTAGCTCTACTAGACCTCAGTGTGTTTATCTTCAGCAAATATAATTATTACTCGCTAGATAAATGAACTTTAGGTGTTTTTATTTATAAAATAGCGAGTTGCTCAAATATTATTATGCCAAACACAAGAGATATTTTTCATTAATATAGATACATATAGTGGTTCTAAGTTGAGTCCAATACAGACCTAACCCCCAGCCCCTTCCCTACAAGGGAAGGGGAGTAAGACTCAAAGCCTCTCTGCTTTTAGGAGAGAGGTTTGGAGAGAGGTCAAAGTCTATTGCATACAAACGATAGTCGGTATATATAGCAGAATTCAGAACTCAGGAGTAAAACACGCTTTATGTCTGGATAACAGACTTAGCTTGTGTACCTCAGCAATTTGAAATCTGCTATATATGGCGCTTTTGTGTTGAATCTAATACAGCGCTAGTTAGTTGCTATAAGTCTCTAGACATAAATAAATTAAAGTTTGTAGTAAGGACTTTAGCCCTGATAATCCTTGCTCTGAGCGAGAAATCGCTCACTACAAACTAAGAGTTTATTTTATAATTATATCTACCTACTTAACGGGGAAAACTGCAACGGGGAGAACTGCCGCAACGCAATAGCTTCCATACTAGTGTTGAGGAATAACATTCAAAGTCTCTTTGCTTTTAGGAAATTGGTATTACAATTATTTAATTTTTGCTTGAAAAAGTACTTGTATCTGTGTAAGAATTCAGCACCCAGAAGTCAGAAGTCAGAATTTAAAAGGAATGCAGCATGATTAGTACATTTATGTATCAAATCTTCTCCTAATTCTTTAACTATTCTGAATTATGAATTCTGACTCCTGAATTCTTACGTATCTGTCAACTTATGCTGTGACAGATTGAAAATTATCTACGTTAAAGCGATCGCACCTTGAAAGCTACTTTTTCGTGTCAATCCCTATATTCATTTTGAATTTTGATTTTATGACTTTTTCGGGTCGGTGTCGCCACTAATAATTGCTTGAAATACGTCTCCTAGCAAAAAGAAAAACGCTCCAAGCAATACTACAAGCATTAAACTCGCAAGGGCAGCAAAGGGAGAGAGGATAAACAAGATTAAAAGCCCAAACATTAAAATCTTTAATAATGTCTTATTCATCTTTTTTTCTATTGAATAATATGTGTATTCTCTACAAATAATCGATGAATTAACAATCTGTCACCTGTCTTCTGTTAGATTTTATCTGTGCGTGCTTACTTTTGTGGTCAAGGCGTTTTCTTTGAGAACTGCGAGTTGGTTTAGTGGGTTTGCGTTTGATTGTCACGACAACTGCGCTTTGAATGATTTCTTGAAGTCGTTTCAAAGCTGACTCGCGATTGTTCTCTTGGCTTCGGTGTTCCTGGGCTTTAATTACAACTACTCCTTCTTGGTTAATGCGGCGATCGTTGAGCTTTAAAAGCTGTTGTTTATAATAATCGGGTAATGATGATGCTGCAATATCGAAGCGCAAGTGGATCGCGGTAGAAACTTTATTTACATTTTGACCTCCTGCTCCTTGGGAGCGAATCGCAGTAATTTCAATCTCACTCTGTGGGATGATAACTTTGTTGGAAATTTGCAGCATTACTCACAAGGTAAAAGAGAAAATTGTAACTTTCAGATAAATTGTATTTACTCGGTTTGTTCGGTTAATATCATTACATCTGGGTCTTCATTGTTGTTCAAATTCACCTCTAAAGTCTGTCCTTGGATTGTCACTTTATCGCCCGGTACTAGTCGCCGTCCTCGTCGAGTTTCCAACATCCCATTTACTTGAACATCGCCACCTTGAATCATCAGCTTGGCTTGGCCTCCAGTTGGCACTATACCCATCAACTTTAAAAATTGATTTAACTTAATTGTGTTGTCTCTAATTTTCTTCATAGTCAATAAATGTACACAATCTTAATTGTATCGTGGTCTTCTCAAGCTAAAGCGTAAATCTGTTACATCAGATAATCAGCTAAGTACAGTATTTCATTAATTCGTAGCAAATTTAATTTGGCAATACTCTGCAATGGCATTGTGTTACCCTGCGTTTAACAACGTTACGCTTTTAGGCAAAACTTTGCTGAGAAATGTAAATTTACAGCAGTTTTCATTTAATTGAACTGTATATAGCGGTTCTCGGTTAAGTGAGGTACAAAAACCCCACCCCCAACCCCCTCCCCGCAAGCAAGGAGGGGGCTAAGATGTACCTCATGTGATTAGGAAACGCTATATGTTGTAAAAGCACAACAATGCTGTACCTCTACTGTGTGGTGCATTTACCTGAAAATTGCTAACTTTATTAATTGGCTGTGATGGAGCGACGCCGAGTAGCCCGTCGTAGATATCGCTCTAACAAAAACTGTAATACCAGTTATTATCTATAATGTTGATCGACAAAACTGCCAGATATGGGCTAAAAACTAGTCTGGAAAGTTCTTTTAATGTGTTCAGGGGACTGGATCTATGATTAAGCTTGGTTTATTGGTACAGTCCCAGAATAACTCTTTGGGTATCGGAAAAGTTACGGAAATATCTGATGCCAATGCGATCGTTGAGTATTTCTGCTCTATAGGCCAACGTCTCCAAAAAACTTTGCCTTTAAGTTCGCTCTCTGAAGTCAAGCTTGAACCCCAGGCTCGATGCTATATTAAGTACCAAACTCAGGATAAATGGATAGTTGGCAGAGTTTTTATCTGGGATGATGATACAGAAATGTATCAAATTGATTTACCAGATAAGAAAACTGCGATCGCATCTGTTGAAGATATTTACGTTCGTTGTAATCTACCAAATACAGACCCCATCCAAACTCTGGCGATGAAGGGTCACGAAACGCCCTATTTCCACGACAAAAGATTGGCTTTCGTGAAATCCTTGACTCAGCAACGCGCTGTGAGTCGCGGGATGACGGGATTGATTTCGGCAAATATTAATCTTTATCCTCACCAAGTTGAAGTAGTCAGGCGGGTACTGGAAGATCCAATTCAACGCTACTTGTTAGCAGATGAGGTGGGATTGGGAAAAACCATCGAAGCGGGTGCGATTCTCCGTCAATTTCTTCTCGACGAACCGAAAAAAGGTGCGATAGTCATAGTTCCGCAATATTTGCTCAAACAATGGCGGACTGAGTTAGAAAACAAGTTTTACATCTCCCATTTTGGCAAACGGGTAGCGGTGCTGGCGGTTGAAGATATTCATAAAATCAACCTGAAAGCAAGGATAGGCTGCTTAATTTTAGATGAAGCCCATCACATCGCCGCAATGGCAACCTCTAAGGATGCAACAGTACGCCAGCGTTTTCAGACTTGCAAAGAACTGGCTCATAAAAGCGATCGCTTACTTTTATTATCTGCCACTCCGGTTCTCAATCACGAGCAGGATTTTCTGGCCATGTTGCACTTGCTCGACCCGACAACCTATAAACTTGGCGATTTAGCAGGTTTCCGCACCAAAGTTGAAAGTCGTCAGCAAATTGGTAAACTTCTGCTTTCTTTTAAAGAAGGTGCAGAACCAGAGGTTCTCAAAAGCAACTTGCAGGAATTGCGAAACCTCTTGGCTGAAGATAAGTATTTTCTGAAGCTGGCGGATGATTTAGAAAATTGTTTACAAGCAAATTCTCCTGAGCAAGAGCAAATCGTCCAAGCGATTCGCGTCCACGTCAGCGATATCTATCGACTACATCGGCGAATGCTTCGCAACCGTCGCGCTGCGGTGGAAGACGTGATATTTGACCGCAACTTTACGCCCAAAGAAGAGTATGATTTAGACGAGCGATCGCTTGATATCCACGAAATCCTCAATCAATGGCGGAGTGTTGCTCCTGCTGAAAAGCAATATCAGCGAGTTTTTCTGCTGCTATTTCTCGCTGCTGGGACTTGGTTAGGCATTTTAGAGCAGGTAATTACGGCGCGTTTAACTGCGAAACCTCATGCTAAACTCATCCAGGAATTTAAAGAAGATGATGTTCGCCTATTAACTACAACCCCAAAATTCTCAGGGGAAGAAGAGATTCTCCAATCTTTACTAAAAATTGTTCGTCAACCTCAAGAGGACGGACAACGGACGGAAAATTTGAAAACAGTGCTGCTGAATCAGCTAGGTACTTATTTCAAAATTCCCGCAAACGTTCGGAAGAATCAAAAGGAATTCATCACGAGAATACAGCAGAGAATCAAAAGACCAATTACTGGCGATATTCTGCCCAAATTTATTGTATTTACCAGTTTTGTGCAAACTTGTGGCGAAATTGTCCGTTATTTATCTGATACCTTTGGTGCAGAGACAGTAGCCAGCCATCAATTTGGAGAATCACCAGACAAAGTTGAAGAAGGCTTAAATCGGTTCAAGAATAACCCAAACTGCTTTATTTTAGTATGCGATCGCTCTGGAGAAGAAGGGCGTAACCTCCAGTTTGCCGATTGGTTAATTCATTTTGACCTGCCTTGGTCGCCTAATCAATTAGAGCAGAGAATTGGCAGACTTGACCGCATTGGCAGCAAAATTGGCATCCAATCTAGTGCCTTGATTGGCCCCTACTTGGAAGATAGCCCTCACAATGCTTGGTATAAAGTCTTAAAAGATGGGTTTGGTATTTTCCAACAATCAATTGCCAGTCTCCAGTTTTATGTAGATGAGAAACTTGCAGAATTAGAAACAGTTTTGTTTCAATCAGGTGCGGCTGGATTGTTAGAGATGGTTGCACCAATTCAAGAGCAAATTGAAACGGAAATAGCCAAAATTAGCGAACAAAATGCTCTAGATGAAATTGATGCCAACGATGAAATTGCTACCGAGTATTTTCAAGAGCTAGATAATTACGATGCTCGTCATCTAGAAATGAAACGAGCAATTGAAGGCTGGATTTGTGACGCGCTGGGATTCAGAGGACTGAATAACCCCGATTCATCAGAGATGCGACGTTATCAACCAACAACACGGACATTGGTGCCGATAAATGAGTTACAAAACCGTTTTGCTGAGAGTTCCCTAGACCAATTTGGTACTTATAATCGCAGAGTAGCAAACCAAAATGCTGGTGTTAAACTCTTTCGAGTTGGGGAAGGATTTGTTGAAGCACTCTTGAACTATATCAACTGGGATGACCGAGGTGAAGCCTTTGCTCTCTGGCGTACTGATGCATCTTGGGACGCGAAAGAAGGGAAGGAATGGTTCGGTTTTCAATGCAATTATGTAGTCGAGGCAAATTTAAGAATTGCCAAACAAGTTTTACTAGATAACAAACTAGATAATTCTCAATTCAAAAACTTGCAGCGCCGCGTTGATGCTCTATTTCCACCAATTATAGAAACTATCTATGTTGATGGTCGCAAGCAGCCAATCCGGGTTGTTGAGGATAAAGCTCTCTTAAGTATTCTACAACGTCCATATAAAGATAAAAACAATAATCAAGGACGAGATTACAACCTAGCAAAAGAGCGCTTAGGAATTATTGACGATTTTGTTGATCCTAGTAAATGGCAAAATTTTTGCTATGAAATGCGTAACACTTCTTCAGAATTACTTGCCAATCGTCCCGATTTTATTGACTTATGTCAAAGTTGTGCTAAGGTCGCTGAAAAGAAATTAGCCAATAGAGTAGAACAATTAGGTCTACGTTTAAATCAGCAAAGTTGGGATAATGCATTAGCTGAAGAATTGAAGATAGAAACTGCTTTAAATGCAGCCATTCTAGAAGGAATTCGCCAGCCGCTTCTGAGGCTTGATTCTGTGGGTTTTATTGTGGTATCGGGGCGATCGCTTATGCAATTTGAGTGATATGGTGTGTGATTAAATAGCTTTGGTAATCCTATTTGAAAGCTTGAGATCCCCGACTTTTTAAAGAAGTCGGGGATCTTTTTATTTTGGTGTTACTGATGACATTGCTATAAAAACATATACAGCAGTTCTCAAGTAGATGATGTACAAAGTGCAGGACTGCTAAAATTATGTTTTTATTGAGAATGAATAATGAACGAATAAGATTTAGAAAAAACGCGATCGCTGTTATTAGGCAGGGTGTAGTCCATCGCAGTATCAAATAATTCACAAACAACAGGAGAACCGATGACTGATAAAAAGGTCGTGCTAGTAACAGGAGCATCATCTGGATTTGGGCTGTTAACTGCTCAAAAGCTTGCTCAAGAGGGTTACTGGGTTTTCGGTACCAGTCGCAAGGAACATCCAACTGTAGAAGATGTGGAAATGTTGACACTCGATGTTACCTCTGAGTCTTCAGTGCAATCATGTATCAAACAGTTGCTCACACGGACTAATCGCATTGATTTACTGGTTAACAATGCTGGACAAATTCATGCCAGCATGATTGAAGAAACTTCTTTAGAACAAGCCAAGGAGGTTTTTGAAACCAACTTTTGGGGTGTTGTCCGAGTTAGCAATGCTGTTTTGCCAGTTATGAGACAGCAGCGTAGTGGGCATATTATTAATATCAGTTCAGTGGCGGGATTGATTGGCGCACCAGGCCAAGGTTTTTACAGTGCAAGTAAGTTTGCACTTGAAGGTTATAGCGAAGCATTGAGCGTAGAACTAGACCCTTTCAATATTAAAGTGTCTTTAATTGAGCCTGGTTACTTTAAGACCAACTTCAACCACGCCATGTTATCACCCACATTGAATTACGCTGATTATGACAATGTACGCGATGTGATTCGCTCAACTGTTAGTCAGGCAATTGCACAAGGCGACG
The DNA here is from genome assembly GCF_036918015.1 of Nostoc sp. Taxonomy (GTDB): domain Bacteria; phylum Cyanobacteriota; class Cyanobacteriia; order Cyanobacteriales; family Nostocaceae; genus Nostoc. Next base: position 36,704 of record NZ_JBALEO010000077.1, on the reverse strand, counting down.
ATCCTGAAAAAGTTGCACAGACGATTCTATTTGCTGCTCGTAGTCGGTTGCCACGATTACGCTATCGTGTTGGCAATGAGGCACAATGGTTGCCTCGCTTAAAAGCAATATTGCCAGATAACTTGTTTCGATTTGGTGCGCGCAAGCGGTTGAATTTACCATAAATCACAGCCAAATCGACAACGCCCGATATTATATTATGTGCGCTTGATTGCTTATTAAACCCGAAGAACCCCACCCCGCCAAAGCTACGCTTTGTCTCCCCTCCCCGCTTGCGGGGAGGGGTTGGGGGTGGGGTGTAATGACGTGGTTAGCATAACTAATTATGCGGAGATATTACACGCTCAAAGAAGGTGCTAGGGCTAAAGTTTTTGTCAAATCGGTAAGAAGAACGCGATCGCAAAGGTTAAACAATTCTGCCTCAGTAGAAGTGTGTCGCATCAACCGTAAAAAATGACCTTCAGTGTCAACACTCAGGGCAATGTAGTTGAGGAACATTTTCAGGTAGCCTACGCGCGATCGCTCTGGCATAGTTGCTGCTGTGGGGGTTTGCCATAAACGATCGATATAGTTGCGTACCTCCGCTAAAGGAACGGGTGCGATCGGTTCTCTTCGCAAAGCTTGCCGTATTTGATTAAAAATCCAAGGATTCCCGATCGCCCAGCGTCCTACCATCACACCCGCCGCACCCGTTTGAGAAAGCACTTCAACAGCAGTTGTCGCCGAGTTGATATTGCCATTAGCAAGCACTGGACAATCGACTCGTCTAACGGCTTCAGCGATCAAATCATATTTAACTGCCCCGTGGTACATATCTTTCACCGTGCGGCCATGCAAACTCAGCAAATCAATGTTGTGGCGATTGATTATATCTAGAATTTTGTAAAAATTATCTGTATTTTCAAAGCCTACACGCATCTTGACGGTTAAAGGGCGATCGCTAACTGCTTGCCGTAGTTCTCCCAAAATCCGATCCACTTTTTCCGGCAAGAGTAGCAATCCACCCCCAACATTTTTGCGATAGATTCTAGGTGCTGGACAGCCCATGTTCAAGTCAACTCCAGCGATATTATAGTTGCAGAGTTCCTTTGCTGTTCTGACTAAATCTGGAATACTTTCGCCAATCATTTGAGCAAAAACGGGGCGACCTGTGTCGTTTTCGGTGATTGCTGCCAGAATGCTACGATTGAGCCGTGAGGTATCATTGACGCGGAAATATTCGGTAAAAAAGTAGTCAGGGCTGCCGTAGTGGGCAATCACCTTCATAAACCAGAGGTTTGTCACATCCTGCATAGGCGCAAGAGCCGTGAGGGGTAGGTGTGGATAGAACGATTGGGGGAGCGATACCTGGGGCATAAAGATGAAGAGCGATCGACAAAGCTTACTGTTAAGTTATAAATAGCTAGACGTAAATCAATTAAAGTTTGTAGTGTACCCCTTGCCTACGGCACGCTGCGCGAACGGGGAAGCAAGCTACGCATAGCGTCTCGTAGAGAGGACTTTAGTCCTAATAATCGTTGCTTTGAGCGATGAATCACTCACTACAAACTAGGAGTTTATTAGTAATCTTATTCAACAATTTTTTTATCAAAACTAACTAATACCACAAGCTGCTAATTTTACAGCTAAAGCATCAGGGTAGCGCCACGGTTGAGAACCACCAATCCAAATACGTGAGGGTAAATGACCGATTGGTGCTTTGAGACTAAAATTGAATTCTGAATTTGCATAACTATAATTGTATATATGCCAACCAACTTGATTACAAAAAATTCCATAGTCGCCATTCACGTTTTTGTAAATAAGTGTCTGTATGCTAAAACCAAAGCGTTTATGACTGTAATTCACCCATAAAAGGTCAATGGCCTGCAAATCTTCACAGGCAAGTTTCTCAAAATCGCTACTAAATATATAGCTACCTCTAGGCTTTGCTAGTGCTTGACATATTAGTTCCCAAGTTTCTCGATCTGCTAATTCCCATTTTCCCTTTGCTAATAAATCACGCAAATGCGTATAATCAATAGTCTTTACTGTACGATAATTAGAAATATTTAGCAATTTCTTTGGTTGTTGCTCCAGTATCTGTAAAACTTCTGTTGCCGATTGGAACCGTTGCGAAACGGCATTTTGTAAAAGTTTATCTAAGATTTCACAGAGGTGAACGCTAACAGTATTCTTTGCTTGTAAATGTTCTTGCCATACCCAGCGATCGCTAGTAATATCGAACAAATCAAAGGGAGAAATATCGGTAAGTAAGTAAATACATGTTACACCTAAGCTGTAAAGATCGCTGGCTGGTAATGCCTTTCCTCGCATTTGTTCGGGGGCGACATATTCTGGACTACCTACTATTGTGCCTGTACGAAGTTGCTTCATGTTATTGGCGAATTTAGCAACTCCGAAATCGATTAAAACCAGGTCTCCTCGACCCGAACGGCGCATAATATTTTCCGGTTTAATATCTCGGTGGATTACTTGTCGGGAATGGATAAATTGCAATGTGAGCAATAAACTTTTTAATATCTCCCAAATTTGTGGTTCTTGAAAAACGCCTTGTTTTTGTAATTCCTGGGCGAGTGTTTGTCCATCGACTAATTCTTCAACGATATAAAATTTTTGATTTTGTTCAAAGTGCGCTAGTAATTTGGGGATTTGAGAGTGTTCTAGTTCATTGAGATGAAGGGCTTCTTGATGAAATAATTTGACTGCCTTATGCCAAATCTCAGTATTCTCCTTTTGAAAACATAGTTGTTTGACTGCACATTTTGGTTGATCTGGAAGATGTTCATCAATAGCTAAAAACGTTCTCCCAAAGCCACCGCTTCCAATGACCGCGAGTGGACGATATCGCTGTTTAAGTAATAATTCCTGACCACAACTATTGCAAAAACGAGAACTGTCAGAATTTTGGGGACGTAGGCAATCAATATTGGTACAGTAGCTCATACTACAGGAGTTCTATTTGTTGGAATTACTATATATAAAGTATTCCCATTAGAAAAGCACTCTTACTAGTAGAAGAAACAGCGATGCCTAGGTTGGGCTACGCCTACGCACTTTAGAAGTTTTGGCATAGTAGTAGTGTACTGCCTGTTGCAAGCGATCGCTGCTTTGGTGCAACTTTGACTCTTTGAATTTTTTGTCAGATACAAGGGTGATATAACCGAATACAAGTGTCAAAAGCTACTCAACCCAACGCCAAATCCCAGCAGGTTTTTTCTGGAGCTAAAGCCGCATACTGGAACTTAGAACTAACCTATTACGTAACACCTGTAATCTGCAATTATTTTGGGAGCCAAACAGTTACATTGGGAATAACGCTCCCAATGGTTGTATAACAAATAATGGCTTCAAAGTGGTTTCTGATATAACTATTGAGCAGAATAGCATCGACTCTTTAGACAAAATTTTTGACAAGAAAGGCAATTTACTTGTGGCCACACCCATCGAATTCCGTCGAGTTAATTCTGTTCCAGAACCCTCTGTCACATTCGGGTTGCTGGCTTTGGGAATTTGGAGTACAAAAAATGCAATTTCAGATCGTCGAAAACAGAAATCAAAAAAGAATAAAATCTCTGTTTAAAGTTAGCGATGGAGGGCGATAAGGCTCTAAGCTTTAGCTAAATAACCTGAGCCGAATCAATTTGAGTGGCGTCCAATTACTAAACATTCATTTTGTACCCTGGTCAGCATATCGTTAAAAGCAGGAGTATAATAACCATCTTTATCAACAACCCTACGGAGAGTATACTCACCAGCCTGAGAAAGTCCGCCGAACCAAACGTTCTTTCTGTGCCAAATATCTCCATTGAGAGAATTGTTGTCTTGGGACATTGTGAAACTGACAATCGATTTTGAAACTGGTATTCCTAACAGAATAGGTGTGATTTGAGCTTGTTGCAAAGTTTCATCTTCAAACTGAATTTTGTAACTTACTTTAAACAATTGAATTAAACGTAGTAATATCCAGCCAGGAATTGAGTCATGAAAAGTCCACTGTAACGAGGCAAATATCGTTAAAAGCAAAGTTCTATTCTCTATATTCCATTCTAAATTGTACATAGTAATGCAAGTATCTGGCAGTGGATTGCCATCCATAAAAAACACACCTTTAAGGACAGATGGTAAGTTTGTTTCTTTGATTGGAATCATCCAGGTTGCAATATTATTCAGTTGCTTTTTCTCAATTAATTCAGCCATATAATTTGTAATTACTTCCTTTCGGCTAAAAGAATGTCTCGTTCCCAGTCTCCGACAGAGAATGCCGTCCTAGAGGCTCCGCCTCCCTTGCTAGCGGCAGAGCCGCCAGGAGCAGCATTTCCAGCCCAGAGGCTGGAAACGAGATTTGAAAAGGCTTTCAGCTTAAGTTGACACTAATGACATCTGTGCGCCCCTACTGGAAGTCCCTTACTCACAGTCGTTGAGCAAAACCTTGTAGTACCAAATTATTAGGAGTAACGGCAGTCACTTTTTCAAAATCCCACTTGACTTCTGTAATTGAGTCCCATTGATAGTTGTGGAATAGATGTAAACAGAAAATTTTGATAAAGCTAATTGATAAGGATGTACCAGGACAGGCTCGTTCATGCCCTTCGCCGTTCCAAGATAAGATATCTGAAAAATTTCGTGTTAGGTCAAAATCATCTGGATTTTGGTATCTATTGGCATCCCGATTAGCTGTAAGAATAGAGCCAAGCAAGCGAGTACCTTTTTGGAATGGACATTTTTGTTCTCCAATCTCAACTTCACCGGCTTCAGTGGTAAGTTGGCTAACAAATCGCACAGGTGGATAGAGACGAGCTGTTTCCAAAATTACTTGATTGAGAAGTGTTGACTTTTCTAGAGCGTCTGAGTCTAAAGTTTTCTTGCCATTCCAGACTGCATTCACTTCTGACACTACATCATTTCTGAGAGTATTATCCAAACAGAGAACACCAATAACTGATCCTAAAAGCGCACTCGTACCAGCAGTACCAGCAATATGAATCATATCGAAAAGGGTATTAGCGATTTGGTGTTCGTTCAACTGATACTGAGCGCCTGTTTCAAAGTAAGATGCCCATTTAGGTGATTGTTTATATCGCTTAGTTAAATATTGACGATGCCGAATTTTTGGCGCTGTTAATATTGCCAGCAGATACTTGCTGATAAAATTAGGCAAGGATGCAAGAGCCAAACCTTTAATATAACTATTGGATGCTGTGATTTCTTCCTCAGATAAAGATATCTGAAAAACTAGTTGGTGCAAACTCGACAGCATAATCTTTGGCAAATCGTTGCCGATGTGTAATTTGCCTTGTTTAGCAGCTTCTAACAGGCTTTGCTCAACTAGATTCCCTAAAAAATCTATTTTTTGAGATGCTTCTGGTAAGGCTTGTAAAATTACAGTACGTAGTCCTGTATGTTCGTTACCGTTTGTTCCCAAGCTCAGAGGGTTATCGAGCAAGTAGCTAGGAGCTAATATTCTGATCATGCCTAAATCATTTCCTCGCAGTTGGGGTTGGGTTTGCATTAGTTCTCTCACCTGCGAGTGAAAGGAATGCATAATTGCTTGGTCTACTGCAAAATACTTGTCTCCAATATTGTCTTTACGGATGTAGAGAAAGTTCCGCCATGCGTTGAGCATGATTGACGCATCCATGTAATAAAAAATCAAGCGTAGAAACTTGCCGATCGCAGTGTCGTAACCTACTTTAGCTAGTATAGGTGCAAGCCAAAGCTGGCGATCGTGACCTTTGAGGACTTTATCTTTAAGTGTCATAGTATTTATTTTGAGTCATTTGTCATTTGTCTCTAATTCAGATATTGATGCTCTGAGGGATTTTAGAAGGAAGTAGATACTCATAGGGTGGACGGTGCAAATTACGTTGCTTGATGGTATCTTCTACCTCCTGAAGATTACTTTGGAATGCTTTTAGCAATGGTTTTACTTTTTGGTCTGTAAAGTATCCTTGCTGATAATCACCCAGCTTGTTGTAATACACAGACCCCAATAAGCTGAGTAGGTTGTATTGCCGTTGCGCCTGATCTAAGGGGGGAAGTAAATTAAGGTAGTCTTGCTCAGTAACTTCTCTTTTGAGAGTTGATGCTGGTAAATAACCTGCCATTGGAATCGCTGCGGCATAGCTCATAAAATCTTTTTGCGGAAAGTTAACCGCAGCGTGTTGGGCGCTGGCAGTGAAAATAATCAGCGTAGTGGCATCAATCAGGTAATTGCGCGTTTTGATGCTCCCATCTTCGCCAAAATCGGGGATGCGACCACCATCGTAAGCTGAGATTTCAGCTGCCCACGCTTGCAATGCTGTGTCTTTTTGAATGTCTTCATCGGTGGTGTAGTAAAGATTTAGGTAGTCTGCAACCCATTGATGAATGGTATCCCAGACTAATAGTGCATCATCCCGGTAAGGATAAACAGGCAAGAGGTTGGGATCGTCTACACCGCGCTGTTGGAATTGCTTAGGTAAGATGGCACTGTTGAAACCATAGCTTTGCAAGCCTAGCACTGCTAAAACACGAGAGTTATCGATTGATGATGAGAGTAATCTATCGACACCACCGCCTGGAGCAATGAGAATACGTTGGGCGGCATCGTTAATTGCTAAAGTGCTGTCAAAATGCGGGTGCAGGAGAATTCTTAGGGGATGGGTGAGTGGCAGTTGTCTTGCGGTGGCGATCGCAAAAACACCAATTAACAAGTGAGTTCTTGCTAGGTGAGTAACAGCTTCGTGGTAGTTGGCATCTGCTATTTGGACTACTGTTTTGGCAAAAAGCCAAGAATATTTACCGGAGTTAGGGGTAACAATTGGATAATCTGGGCCTGGGTTTTGACCGCATTGAATGGCTATTGGACGCAATAAACGGTTGGAGTCTGAACCTTTGGGTAAGGCAAACAGTGCTAGGGGAGCATAGAGATATTTTTGCTCGTGTGGGAATGTACCGTTGACCGCACCATCTAAAATTTTATAGTCAGTTAAGTAGAGCCTGCCTTCAAGTCCGGCTGCTGCTAATGAATCGTCAGTTCCCATCACTCCTTGGTAATGTTCGTCTGTGACTGGGAAGCGATCGCCTAGAGTCGTTACTCGCGCGATCGTGACGGGATTGTAGCCAGCGACTCTCGTGTGGGCAAATACTTCATCTTCTTGGTGAGTTTTGGCGATTCCTGGCACACCAATCACTGGAAACAAATTTTCGTAGTCTTTAAGACTGGTTGCATGTCCTGTCGGCTGTCCTTCGTATAGAAGGTTAATTATTCTATTTAGGGCATCTCTGAGAATCACAAGTCCGTTTTCTTTCAAAATAGAATAAAAAAGATCGTCGAGTTCTCTAACATCTTTAGAGATGCCATTGAGCAAAAACTGAGGGATAATTTGCAGGATTCTTGCCAGAATAGTGATTTTTACTGGTACTGCTCCCTTAAACAAGGCTTCTAAAATAAACCTTTCGACATGATCGCGAATCGATTTAGAACCTTGATTGCCTCTATTGACAATCAAGGTATTGATAAACACAACTCGTAACTGCTGGGCTAATAAAAAATACCAGTTAGTAGCGAATTCTTCGGCAATAGAAAGCCGATCTAGCATCGCAATAGATGGAATATGGGTGTAGTTATATTGATACTCTTGCCTAGCTATATCTAAAGTATGAGTACTTGATGAGCTAATTGAATTTTCTGGTGATGAAGCAGTCATTGACCCTACTCATATTTAGTACGGGGAACTTTAATAACGCGATGTGCAACTTATTCTTGAAACCCCACTTCCAAACCTCTCCCCGAAAGGTCGAGAGGCTTTGATTCTTGCTCCCCTTCCCTATAAGGGAAGGGGTTGGGGGTTAGGTCTGAGAGAAAGTCTGCACACGGCGTTTAATAGTTTAGGATAAACAGGTTTGAGTTACCTAAACGTATTATCGCAATCAAGTTTGAAATTACGATTTTTCTAAAGGAATTTTCTGGATTTTATCAACTCCTGAACCACGCACTAAATGTTTAAAAATCTTGCAATAAATATTTAGCAATACAAATAGTATTTGCCCAGATTTAGAAACAATTTTCAAAGAAAACTTTGGCACTAAAGTATTGTGTTTGAGTTGACATTTGAACCACTGAAATAAGATCGTGAATACGACTATCAGATTCTTTCTCTGCTGCCGATGTCTCAAATGCTTCTTCTGCTTACACAGCGATGGAATATTTTTCTATTACCTTCCCTCTATCAAAAATCTATCTCTACTTCACTGCCTTTATCCTTCAACAGTTAGAAGCAACGAATTTTGCTCCATGCAAAGCTATGAAAGAAAGTTCTCATACTGTGACCAAAGGATAAATTTGTGGATATTAGCAGACGAAATTTACTGAAGGTAGTTTCTGCTTCTGGTTTAGGTGGAGCCGGGGTATTTGCTTTACAAGGTTTAACCAAACAGGTTTTAGCGCAAAATCAGTCTACCCCACTCCAGATTAAAAAAGGTGAAATGCTCTACAGGCAACTAGGGCGCACCAAAGAACAAATATCTGTAATTGGTCTAGGTGGTCATCATATTGGTAGACCAAAAGATGAACAAGAGGGTATTAATCTGATCCGTACTGCTCTCGATCGCGGGATCAATTTTATGGACAATAGCTGGGATTACCATAATGGAGGTAGCGAAATTCGCATGGGTAAAGCTCTGCAAAATGGTTATCGTCAAAAAGCTTTTCTGATGACTAAAATCGACGGTCGCACAAAGGCGGCCGCTACTAAACAAATTGATGAATCTTTAAAACGTTTGCAAACAGACCACATTGATTTGTTGCAGCATCATGAAGTTATTCGCATGGAAGACCCAGACCGGATTTTTGCCCCTGGTGGTGCGATGGAAGCAGTTGTGGAAGCACAAAAAGCTGGCAAGATTCGCTACATAGGCTTTACTGGACACAAAGACCCTTTAGTACACCTGAGAATGTTGGAAGTTGCCAATCAAAACAACTTCCGTTTTGATGCAGTGCAGATGCCGTTAAATGTTATGGATGCCCATTTCCGCAGTTTTGAGAGGCAAGTTTTACCCAGACTGGTTGAAGACGGAATTGCTGTACTGGGGATGAAATCAATGGGCGACCAAAACATTCTTAAAAGTAATGTAGTCAAACCTATCGAATGTCTGCATTACGCGATGAATCTGCCAACTTCAACGGTGATTACAGGCATTGAAAGTATGCCCATTTTAAACCAGGCTTTCGAGGCAGTAAGTACTTTTAAACCCATGAGTCAGGAACAAGTCAGAGCATTACTGAATCGGACTCGCCAAGCTGCTCTCAAAGGTCAATATGAACTGTTTAAAACCACTAACCAATTTGATAGTACAGCCAAAAATCCTGAGTGGTTAGGATAAGTTTTAGCTAGGGCGTGTTTAAAAACTAAGGATGAAAGCGATGTGAGCAGTTCACAGCAAAGGGCACAAAACTGGCAGAGTTGCTGCAAAGTCTAGAACTAAGCGATCGCGAGTTGCAAGTGTTGCACCTGATGGAAGTAACCAAAAAAATGTCATCATAGTTAAAGTGAAAACATTCTGGAGACAAGACAACGGTTTACGCACGCCCTTTAGCACGGTTAATTGAACAATTGCAACGCCTACCGGGAGTTGGCCCCAAAAGTGCCCAACGACTGGCTTTGCATATTTTGAAGCGACCAGAAGCAGAAGTAGAAGCTTTGGCGCAAGCTTTAGTTGAGGCAAAAAAACAGATAGGCTTGTGTTCTGTTTGCTTTCACTTATCTGCTGAACCTGTTTGTGAAATTTGCCGCAATGCCAACCGTGACAATAGCACTATCTGTGTTGTTGCAGATCCTCGCGATGTGATTGCGCTAGAAAAAACCCGCGAATACAAAGGTAAGTATCACGTTTTGGGCGGGGTGATTTCGCCAATTGATGGAATTGGCCCAGATCAGTTGACTATACTAGCTTTGCAGCGTCGGGTGAGTCAGCAAAAACCTCAAGAAGTAATTCTGGCAATTAGTCCAAGTGTAGAAGGGGAGACAACAACCCTGTATATCGGTCAGCTATTGAAACCATTTACCAAGGTGACACGCATTGCTTTTGGTTTACCTGTAGGCGGCGATTTGGAGTACGCAGATGAAGTTACTTTGGCGAGGGCCTTGGAAGGCCGTCGGGAGTTAGATTAAATTTTGTTGATTTTGCTGGTTAACAACTTTCTCGACTATTGACTGTACATACAGCAAATTGCAAGTTTTAGCGATGATTTTGCCTTAGCAAATCTGCGATTGAGGTGAGTAATTCGGTTGGTTGTACTGGTTTGGCAATGTGTTTCTGAAAACCAGCTGCTAAAACTCGATCGCGATCGCTTTCTCCTGCATAGGCGGTAAGAGCGATCGCCGGAATTTCCCCGCCCTCCTCTTTGGGCATGGCTCTGAGCATCTTAATCAAGCTGTAGCCATCCATTTCTGGCATTCCTAAATCACTGATTAATAAATTAGGTACAGCCTGTGCTATAATTTTAAGCGCCTCTTTTACCGATGCTGCGGCAGTTATCAACGCCCCATTCTGTTGTAGCAAGAAGTGCAGAAACTCCCGTGTGTCAACATCATCATCGACAATTAATACCCGTAGTCCACGCAGAACTGACGAGTTAAATTTCTCCCCTGCTCCTCCTGCTTTCTCTGCCCCCTCACTCTCCTTCATCACGGGCAGTCTGACAGTAAAAACTGCTCCCTGTCCAATTCCTGGACTGTCTGCTTTTACAGTACCACCATGCAACTCTACTAAGTGACGAACTATTGCTAATCCCAGTCCCAGTCCGCCGAATGTCCTGGTTGTACTGCTATCGGCTTGACGAAAATATTCAAATACGTGGGGTAGAAACTCAGAGGAAATGCCTTGACCTGTATCTTTAACTTGAATTAGTGCAGAGTGGAAAGTTAATTCACGACTCAATGATAAACTGATTTCCACTGAACCACGAGAGGGAGTAAACTTGACTGCGTTCGAGAGTAAATTCCCGACAACTTGCTGTAAGCGATTATAATCGCCTAACACTTTACCAACCTTGGGGTCAATCTGTACTTTAATCTGGATAGATTTAGTTTCGGCAATTAACCGGACTGTTTCTAATGCAGCATCAATTACAGCTACTAAGTTAACAGTGGCAAAAGTCAGGTTCAACTTACCGCGAATAATTCGGGAGACATCCAGCAACTCATCAATTAATTGAATCTGCAATTGAGCATTTCTTTCGATGGTTTCTAAAGCACGATTTGTAGTCACTTCATCAAATTTGCGGCTTTTGAGTAGCGATGACCACCCTAAAATGGGGTTGAGGGGCGATCGCAATTCGTGGGAGAGAATAGCGAGAAACTCATCTTTATTCCGGTTTGCCTGTTTGAGTTCCTCTGCTTGTTGCCTGAGTGCCTTTTCTAATTGCTTCCTGGGGGTGAGGTCAAGAATAAAACAGATCCAAGATGCGGGATCTCTCTCCACCAAAGCACCACCAATTAGTATCGGAATGCGGGAACCATCTTTACGAATGTATTCTTTTTCAAAGGGAGTACAGATCCCAACCGTTAAAAGTTGTTCTAGCCCCTGCCGATCGAGAGCATGATATTCAGGTGGAGTGATGTGTTTTCTGCGTATCTTACCCGCTAAAAGTTCCTCTCGCGTATAACCCACCATTTCTAAAAAAGCCTCGTTCGCCTCAGTAATGTAATCAGGAGTGGCAAACATAATGCCAATAATGTTGGAATCAACTAACCGCCTTAATTGAGTTTCGCGCTGGCGCAAATCATTTTCTACCTGTTTGCGTTCGGTAATATCCTGGGTAGTACCCATCATTCGTACTGGCTTACCCTCGGCATCATAAAAGACGCGACCTTTAGCAGAAATCCAATGAATACTACCATCAGACCAAGGGATGCGGTATTCAATATCACAGTCAACCTGTTCTTCAAGAGAGCGGGCGATCGCTTCATGAATGCATTGGCGGTCTTCTGGATGTACACAGTTGAGGAAAATCTCAAAGCTGATTTCGACTTCTAGGGACACTCCAAACAGCTGCCGACATTTATCTGTCCAAATTACCTCGTTGGTGGTGATATTCCAAAACCACATACCCATTTCAGCAGCATTAGTGGCCAACCGAATCCGTTCTTCACTCTCGCGCAGATTTGTTTCAATTTTTTGACGTTCCCATAGGGCAGCTTGCTGTTCGGTAATATCAGTACTCGCACCAACTACCCTAACTACCTGACCATTTGCATCCCGGACAGCAAACCCCTGGTCTTCCACCCACAAATAGCGGCCATCTTGGTGACGCACTCGATATTCAATCCGATAACGGTTTCCATTGGCCATACTAGCCATGAATTGGTCATTAACTCTTTGTTGGTCATCGGGATGAATGCGTTCTTGCCACCACTGGAAGGTCGGTTCAGTTTCTTGTTGTGTATAGCCAAAAACCTGGGTTAGACCTTGAGTTCTTTCCACAGTATTTCTGCCAATCTCCCAGTCATAGATTAGGCAATTAACCGCCGCTGCTGCTAGCTCAAACCTTTCGTGACTTTGCCGCAAAGAAATTTCTATGTGTCGTCGCTCTGTAATATCAAAAGCAATCCCCAAAAGATATTGCGGCAATCCATCAGCAGTTCTGCTGTGCACAGTGTCATAGCTACAAAACCAGCGCCACTCTCCATTAGCGTGTAGAATTCGGTATTCAAAACTGAGAACTTCGCCCTGATGAGTAGAATTAAATTTTTCAAAATAGCTAGGGAGTCGAGCCAAATCTTCAGGGTGTAGAAGTTGGACAAATAAATCCTTTCCCATTGCCTGGATTTCTGCTGGTGTGTAGCCCCAACCTTGAGCAATTTCGTAATTAACGTAAGCATTTCGCTGCTCAATTAGGTCATAAATGTAGAGTATTCCCGGAAGAGTGCCAGCAATTTGTTGAAACAGACGTTGACTATCCCACCATGCCTGAAATTCATCTGCATCAACTTGTTGAGTATTTTGTTCACAACTACAGTTCTCCTCGAACTGGGCGTGCTTAGATGCTGTAATATCCGCAAAAGTTGTCACGATCGCGTAGGGATTCCTTCCTTCAGTTTGAAACAGAGGTTGGGAGGAAAACAAGAGCCAGACTAGCTCACCATTTGGCTTATAAAAGCCACACACCACATTTAAGCAAGGTTTGCCTGTATTTTGAGTAACACTCGCAGGGTGAGCTTTGCTGAGTAAAGGAGAGCCATCTTCATGAATAAATTGCCACTTGGGATCGAGCAAATTTTGCCCCACAAGCTGTTCTGCGCTCAGTCCCAAAATGCGATCGCTAGCGGCATTGCAAGCCTGGATAGTGCCATCAGCCAACTGAAGCACCATTCCTTCTTCTCCACTGGCGACTAGCGAAGACTTTGCCTTTTTACTAACTTGCCGATGCAGCTGGTTGTGGAACTTTTCCGCGTCTGGCATTCTAAAAAGTTAAATAGTTTTAAAGTTAATCTCAGATTGAGCGACTCATATTTACATAAATTCTAGGGCAATTTCTTCCATCTTGAGTTAAAAGCTGCGATCGCTACTTCTATGGTTTATTTTTTGCCACATCTTTATAGGACAAGAGGAGGAGGAGAAAAAAGAACTCTGTTAACGAAACAGTGCTGAGTGATTTTAATTTACTCAGCACTCAGAACTCAGCACTCAGCACTCAGAACTCAGCACTCAGAACTCAGCACTCAGCACTCAGCACTCAGCACTCAGCACTCAGCACTCAGCACTCAGCACTCAGCACTCAGAACTCAGCACTCAGAACTCAGCACTCATTACTCAGCACTCAGCACTCAGAACTCAGCACTCAGAACTCAGCACTCCTAAATCAACCCCCAACATGAATACCAGGTCGCATCTGGGGATTCTTTTCAGCTCGCCGCAGTACTTCACGGGTAACTACAGCAATGTCACCTTCGCCAAACAAGATAAAACGCAATAGGTATTGTATGGGATTTCCCTCAACCCAGCCGAAGTAAGCATGGGGAATCTTACCTGTTTGGTCGCGAATGTAAAGTAGTAAAGCGGCGATCGCATTTGGTACTGCTGCACTTTCAGCCCGGAGGATGCGATAGTCACCAACTTGTACCCCTTTTACTACGATCACATCCGCAAATTCTGAAGCATCGGATACATGAATTTCTAAAAACAGAATTGGATCGTTGGCTGGAATATGGTTGTCTTCGCGTACCTCTTTCTCTTTCATAAAATACTCTAGGGCATCACCCTTATTCAACCGATTTGCAATCAGTCGTATTGTTCCCTGGCTATCTTCAGCAAAGAATTGGCTAGCAAGTTCGTCAACTTCAATTCGCTCTGCTCGCAGTTCCGTTGAACGCCAAACACGAGAAACCAGCGAGGTAAAAATGATCGCACCGATGAAAAACCCAGCAATCCTAATCCCTTCTGGTCTTTCGATGATATTGACAATGGTGGTATATAAAAATAACAGTGTAATGATGCCAAAAACGAGTCTGGCCCGCTTCTGTCGGTGGCGGTGGGCTGATAAAGTTACAGCAAAGGCGGCTGAGGTGATCAACACCAGCACACCAGTTGCGTAAGCCCCACCTTGGGCTTCTACACTTGCTTTGAAGATAATTGTGACAACAAAAGCGATTGTTGTGTAGACTAACACCAAAGGTCGGGTTACTCGTGCCCAATTGGGTGCCATGCCATAGCGTGGTAGGTAGCGAGGCACGATATTTAACAGCCCTGCCATTGCAGATGCACCTGCAAACCACAAAATAGAAATAGTACTTAAATCGTAAATTGTGCCAAAGGCATTGCCTAAATGCAGATGTGCTAAATAAGCAAGGGCGCGTCCGTTGGCTTTGCCCCCCGATGCAAATTCTGCGGTTGGAATCAGTAGAGTAGTTATAAAGCTGGTGGTAAGCAAAAAGAAGCTCATAATCACAGCAGCAGTGGTGAGCAGCTTGCGTGTATTCCGAATCCGCCCTTTGGGATGCTGCGGAGTGCTGTTACTGCTACCTTTAACCAGGGGCATAACGGTAACACCAGTCTCAAAACCTGACAATCCCAGTGCGAGTTTGGGAAATATGAGGAGAGAGATGCCGATTAGCATCAAAGGGTTAGAATGGCGTGCAAAAAGTGCAGCTTGCCAGTTAGCGATCGCTTCTGTGTGAGTTAATATCTGATACACACCGACGCCAACGACAATGAAGTTTAACAGCAGATAAGCTCCCACCAAAACTACTGCAATCCCAATGGCTTCTCGGAAACCTCTCAAGAAAACTGCACCTAGTAATGCAACTAATATCAGGGTAACTGCGATCGTCTGATTGTGAAGCCAATTTGGTGTCAGTGGATTTTCGATGATATGGGCTGTGGCATCAGCTGCTGACAAGGTAATGGTAATAATAAAGTCAGTTGCCACAAAGCCAAGTAAGCACAGTACAAGTAATTTGCCTTGCCACCAAGGAAGTAAACGTTCTAACATTGCGATCGACCCTTCACCATGAGGGCTTTCGGCAGCAATGCGCCGATAGATTGGCAACGCTCCAAAAAGCGTCAGTAAAACCAGAATCAGGGTAGCGATAGGAGAAAGAGCGCCAGCCGCCAGTGCTGCAATCCCTGGTTGATAGCCAAGGGTCGAGAAATAATCTACACCAGTCAAGCACATCACCTGCCACCAAGAATGCTGGCGATGTACTTCTTCCTTGCGGTAAGGCCCTTTTTTTTCTCGTCGGTCTTCTTCAAGCAACCAGTGGATTAACTGACTGCCGAGCCGTTTTGTTGAAACAATTGATTTAGCCATCAAATACGGTTGTGTTGCAAAAGTCGGCTTTGTGATTTTTTTAAGCCTTCGTGGTTTATTAAAATTTTTAACTACAAAGGCATAGCACTATATATTGTATGTTAAGCATCCTGTCCGATTTACAAAATATATAGTAGCTGTTCGTAGTCGTCTACCATATCAAGATCGGTTTCAGCTTTTGGTATAGGAATAATCAATACTGCAACCGTATATTTTGGGATTAACGCTTTTGCACCCTTAGCACCTTTAAGCCGTATAAATTCTAAAAAAACGACGCTGCTAAATAGGTATGTACGCAATCAACAAATCAGCCCTAAAATAAAAGTCACTTTTAGTTATATGATGTTTGTGTAAATGACCATAAAATAATTAGCCTGCTAATCTATAACTCTGTTTGTGTAGCCGTAGACTTTAGTTTGATGGAATTATGGACATATAGTCGTACACAATATACAAACAATGTATTGGATAGGTTTCCAGGATCATGCAAACCCATCTGCACCAACTACACTAATTCAGATGTTTGACAATATCTGCAAGTTTTTAGTTGAGAACTTCTCCAGTGACTTCGCTACATGGTTATTAGGCGAATCTATTAATTTAACAGAACTAAGTCCAAAAGAATTATCTCTCGAACCCATTCGGGCTGATGCTCTAATTCTGTTGCAGTCGGAGCAAAGCATATTGCATTTGGAATTTCAAACACAAGTTGATCCGGAAATTCCTTTTAGGATGATTGACTATCGATTACGAGCATATCGCCGCTTTCCAGACAAAGCAATGCATCAAGTGGTAATTTACCTCAAGCAGACAAATTCAAATTTGGTGCAACAAAATACATTTACAATTGCTGGGACACGACATGAATTTGCAGTTATCAGACTTTGGGAACAACCAACTGAAGTATTTTTGAGAACACCTGGACTTTTACCTTTAGCGGTGTTAAGCAGTACAATTAATCCAGAAGTTATACTTAACGAAGTAGCACGCGAAATTAACAGTATTACAGAATCTAGAACTCAAAGTAATATTGCTGCTTCTACAGCGATTTTAGCTGGTTTAGTATTAGATAAAGAGGTTATTAAACGAGTTTTGAGGTCAGATATTATGCGCGAGTCAGCAATTTATCAAGACATTCTACAAGAAGGTAAAGCTGAAGGCAAGGCTGAAGGCAAGGCTGAAGGTAAGGCTGAAGGTAAGGCTGAAGGCAAGGCTGAAGCGTTACTCGAAGTGGCAAGAAATCTATTTAGTACTGGTATGCCATTAGAGCAAATCAGCAGAGTCACAGGGTTATCAATTGAGCAGTTACAGTCTTTACAGGTAAGTGAGTCTCGTGAGTCCAATCAATAAATAATCGGTGCAGGTTGACTGCACCGATTACCAAGTGTCACTCGAATTGAACAAACATCCCATTGTTTCACGCCAATGCTGAAGCTTGGGGTTTGGCAAAAATCATTCTTCCTGCTGTAGTTTGTAAAGCACTGGTAACTACTACTCGCAGTTCACCACCCACATAATTGCTACCTTCTTCAACGACTACCATTGTGCCGTCATCTAGATAGCCAATGCCTTGACTGGGTTCTTTGCCTTCCTTGAGGATTTTTAAATCCAGGTTGTCCCCAGGTAAATAACTGGGACGGACGGCATTTACTAAATCATTCACATTCAAAACAGGTACTTTCTGAACACTGGCAACTTTAGACAAGTTGTAGTCGTTGGTTAGCAGTGTGCCGCTAATTTCTTGGGCGAAGCGTACTAACTTGGCATCCACTGTGGGAATATCTTCGTAGTCAACTGCATTAATCAGGATGCGATCGGGATAATCTTCTTTAATACGGTTGAGAATTTCTAGTCCTCGTCTTCCCCGTACCCGCTTTTGGTCTTTGCTAGCATCCGCTACTTGTTGGAGTTCTTGCAAGACAAACTGCGGTACAAGAATTTGCCCTTCTAAAAACCCTGTTTCTAGTAAGGCTTCAATACGGCCATCAATAATACAGCTAGTATCGAGAACTTTGGTATTGGCTGGTTTTAATGTTCCTTCCACTACCATCGATTCAACGGTGTTGGGATTAATGAACCGCAATAAGCCTCGCCCGTGGGTGTCTGCCAAATTCATACCAGTAACGGAGAGGATAATACTACCAACAACTGCCACCAATGGCTTAATAAATCCAAAATCTGCCGGGATCGGGAGCAAAAATAGTGGGGCTAGCATCAAGTTGGCTAGTAATAGCCCAATCACTAAGCCGATCGCACGAGTTAAAATCACTTCTAGAGGCATTTCTTTGACTTGTGATTCTAGACGACGATATGTCGTCTGGAAACTCAGCCCGATCGCACCACCAATAATAGCGGCAAAGACGGCAACAACTAAGCGTAGAGCTTCTAGATTCGTTACCTGATCTAGCGCCCCATTGGGTAGTAGTTCAATGCTGTAGAACCCTATTCCCGACGCTGCTAAGATAAATGAGAAAATAATAATGGCGTCAAGCATGGTTGTCTTGTTTTCCTGCAACTGTGTTAACCGATAAAGTTAAGTATTTTTTATTTCATCGGTAAGATAAACTCATCAATATTGACTTACACTAAGGGTTTAGGCTGACAATATCTGCAATTATTATAACCAAAGGCTTTTATCTTAATATTTTTCATTGTTTTGTTGTAAAAAGACAAAAACTTGTAAATAAACTACTTAGTTTGTAAGAATTCAGAATCCAGAATCCAGAAGTCAGAATTAAGAAGACCTTGATACCCAAACTTAATAATTTTAATAAAATCAAGAAGTTATTACACGCTTGATTTTACAATTCTTCTGGCTCCTGACTCACTTCTCCTGTCGGATGACGCTGCGCGTAGCTTGCTTCCCCGGAGGGTTACGACTACGCCCTTCTCTACGAGAGGCTGCACTTCTCTACGAGACGCTCCGCGAACGACTACGCTCAGTGACCACGCCAACGACTACGCTCAGGACAAGCTCAGTGACCACCTGACTCCTGAATTCTTACCTCATTTTCATTGTCTCTAATTCGCAGTTGGATTAACTTAAAACTTTTCTCAAAATGAGTAAAAAATTTAGTATTTCTGGAATTGCGAGTTCTGCTTATGTGCATATTCCCTTTTGCAGACGGCGATGTTTTTATTGTGATTTCCCGGTGTCTGTTGTAGGCGATCGCTTGCGGGGCGAAACATCTGGTACTATTTCCCAATATGTTGAGGTGTTATGTCAAGAAATTGCCATGACACCAGCATTTGGTCAACCTCTGAAGACAATTTTCTTCGGTGGTGGTACTCCTTCGTTGCTCTCAATAGAGCAGCTACAACGGATAGTAACAGAGCTACAGAAGCATTTTGGGATTGCGTCTGGGGCAGAGATTTCTATGGAAATTGACCCAGGCACCTTTGATTTAGCCCACATAGCAGGCTATCGCAGTGCAGGCGTGAACCGGGTAAGTTTGGGTGTACAAGCCTTTCAAGGAGAATTATTGCAAAGGGCGGGGCGATCGCACTCAGTTGAAGATATTTTTGCAGCTGTGGAACTAATCCACCAAGTCGAGATTCCCGTATTTAGCTTAGACTTAATTTCTGGGTTGCCGCATCAGTCTTTGGATCAATGGCAAGATTCCCTAGAAAAAGCCGTAGCGATCGCACCCACTCACATTTCCATTTACGATCTTACCATCGAACCAGGTACAGCCTTTGGTCGTTACTACAAACCTGGCGATACTCCTTTGCCCACGGATGAAGCCACAGTCAAAATGTACCAGATGGGTCAGCAGGTTTTAACTAGTGCTGGTTATGAACATTATGAAATTTCCAATTATGCCCAACCCAATCATCAATGTCGGCATAATCGAGTGTATTGGGAAAACCGCCCTTATTATGGCTTTGGTATGGGTGCGGCGAGTTATGTTGAGGGGAAGCGGTTCACCCGTCCGCGTAAAACTAAGGAATATTACCAGTGGGTACAAGCTGGCGGTGTCATTGATTGTGATGTAACTCCCCCAAAGGAAGTATTGTTAGAAACGTTAATGTTAGGGTTGCGTTTAGCAGAGGGTTTGAGTTTGGCAGCGTTGGCGGAAGCATTTGGCGAAGCGAAGGTGGAGGAGATTTGTCGGTGTTTGCAATTGTATTTTGAGAAAGGTTGGGTGGAAGTTGCAGAGGGAAGATTGCGTTTGATTGATCCCCAAGGATTTTTGTTTTCTAATGTGGTATTGGCAGAATTGTTTGAGAAATTGGGGTGATGAACTGCTTATGCAAAAAAATAAAGTTAGAAAAGCTGTGATTCCGGTAGCTGGTTTCGGTACTCGTTTGTTTCCAGCTACTAAAGTTGTCAAAAAAGAACTTTTCCCGATTATCGATCGAGATGGTAGGGCAAAACCTGTGATTCTTGCAATTATTGAAGAGGCAATTAGTGCTGGAATTACAGAAGTAGGGATTGTGGTGCAGCCAGATGACAAAGAAATATTTGTAGATTTCTTGAAAAACCCACCCAAAAAAGAACTTTTAGAGAAGCTATCACCACAAAATCAAGAATATAGCCGATATCTCGAAGATTTAGGTAGCAGAATTACCATTCTGTTACAAGAGGAACAATTAGGCTATGGTCATGCAGTATTTTGTGCCAAGGATTGGGTACAAAATGAGCCATTTTTGCTCATGTTGGGCGACCACATTTATGTATCTGACATTGAGAAATCTTGTACTAGTCAAGTTTTAGATGTTTACGAACAAGTTAATCAAAACGTTATTGGCTTAACTACAATGCCAGCAGAAATTATTCATAAAGCTGGATGTATAACAGGAGTTTGGCAAGAGTTAAACTCGATTTTGTCAGTTACACAACTCTATGAAAAACCGACTATTGAGTATGCACAACAGCATTTACGTGTAGAGGGAATGTCAGAAAATGATTTTTTAGGTATATTTGGCTTATATTTACTAACGCCGAAAATTTTTGACTTTCTAGAAGAACATATCAACCAAGATTTCCGAGAACGAGGTGAATTTCAGTTAACATCTTGTCTGGAAAAATTGCGTCAGGAAGAGGGAATGACAGGATATGTTGTTAAAGGCAAGTGTTTTGATACAGGTTTGCCAGATGCTTATCGTCAGACCATGATTGATTTTAGAAAAAGATAGATTAATCTCGGTTCAATTCATTTGTCTGGGAAAATCTCACTTTTCCTGAATACTTTATTCCTTGGAAGTCTCTTATGTAAAGTTGAAAATTAAGCTAAATCAATCACGAAAAGTAATAATTTAGCACGGTTAAACCTTAGCTATTCGTTAACAGGAGTCAGGTTTGATATCACAACTATATTCATCCCTTCAACTTATCTCCCGATCTTTCCACTATTCTGACTCCTGAATTCTGACTCCTGAATTCCGATCACAAAACTACCTCAAAACTAGCGGTAGTTAGAGCAGGAAAAGAGTTAGTACCCAATTGTGCAAATTTACCCCCGGAATTAATCTCAGCAAAATTATCCGCCGAACCATTAGGGTTATAAAAGAGACTACCATTTGCGCTATTGTAAACAATAACCGCACTACTACTTGCAGCTAAAGTATCGTTTGTCACTGTGGCAAAGTCTGCGGAATTTAATTGAGTCGGAAAGACTGAGTTACTTAAAGCAGTAAAGGTAGATTTAGATAGTTGGATCTTGTCTTCCTCAAGAGTGAAGTCACTAATAATATCAACTCCGAGTTCCCTAATATTAAACTTCGATCCTGTTGCAAATGCAAACTTATCTGCACCAGCGCCTCCTGTTAAGATGTCGTCCCCACTATCTCCCTGTAGGTAATCGTTGCCTGTGTTGCCGATCAGAGTATCTTTTCCACTACTGCCAAAAAGAATATCATCACCGTTGCTCCCCAGAAGGTTGTCGTCATCACTACCCCCATCTATGATGTCTGCACGAGATCCACCAACGAGAGTGTCACTACCTGCCCCCCCATCAATGTAATGATTACCAACAACACCAGAAAGCGAAATACTGTCATTACCATTCCCAGCAAAAATAACCTTATTGCCAGCCGAAAAATTCGCCCCACTAAAGGTATCGTTTCCCTTGGTTGTAGTGACATCAGTACTTATCGCATTTCTGGATCGAGCAACAGCCTCTTTTATGAGATCGGCAAGATTTTCACTTGTAGAACCAAGAGTCAGTACAGCACCTCGGCCAAGCTGGGTAACTAGTGTCTCGTAATCGGCTACAACATTACTCGTAGTTAGAAAAATTGGAATAATGTTGGTTGAGTCGATGGGGGATATTATTCCCCGCACCTCTCAGTTAAATCTGGGCGTGCGACTTTCACCGCACCCAGCTTCCGATGTTCTTAGCTTGCGCTTTTGCTCATGTGTTTGTAATCGTGGCAACTCTCGTGAATTGCTTCGAGATTATTTTTCTTCCAGTTGGCATGGTTTCCATCGATGTGATGCAAGTGAACCCGTTCCTCATCGATGAATTTTAAACCGCAGGAGGCACATTTATGGTTTTGCTTCTTAAGGGCTTTAGAGGTTTCGCCATCATAGAGTTTACTGTTACGTTCGCTCCAGTAAGCTGTATTTCCGTCATAGGGGGACTTTGTGCCTTTGACCATGACGTGACTACCTTCGGAGTAGGAAACTGCTGGGAATGCTTTGTCTAGTAATTTCTTGCTAGAGTGGCGGTTTTGCTTGGTTTCCTTGTTGAATACCGTGTAAGCTCTTTTTTCAATGTGGTATAACGAGTTTCTAGACCCGTCCATCTTGCAGAACTTATGGTAATTTCTCCAACCTCTAACTACCGGGGCTAATTTCTCAGCCTTTGTGGTAGCACCATAATTCGAGTTGTTGACGATGTGTTTTACTTTCTTACGGAACGCTTTGAAGTTATCTACTGAGGGAGTGCTTCTAAGCTTTCCGTTTTTCTGGACTTTGAAATGCCAGCCGAGGAAATCAAACCCATCTGTCGCGGCGGTAACTTTGGTTTTCTTTTGGCTTACATTCATTCCGCGTTTGCGGAGGAACTCGCTGATTCTTTCAAGTATCTCTGTTGCATCATCTTCGGGTCGGAGTATTATAACCATGTCATCCGCGTATCGGATTGATGGCTCGATAATTCCATTTTCTGGGGTGTTGTCTGTGATACTTTTACCGAATTTGTATCCGGCGTGGTATCTGTGTGTACTCTCAATCCCGTTGAGCGCAATATTTGCTAGTAATGGGCTAACCACTCCCCCTTGAGGTGTACCCTGTTCGGGGAATTCTGGGTTGACTCCAGCCTTGAGGCATCGGAAGATACCGAGTTTTAAGCCTTTGGGGGCGATGAGTTCATCCATTATTGCTGAATGGTTAATCCTGTCGAAGCATTTTTCGATATCGAGTTCAATAACTCGTTTTTCTATTCCGTTGCTTTGGGAGCGGAGGTTATCAAAGATGTACTTTTGTGCATCATGGGCAGAGCGCCCAGTTCTAAACCCATAGCTCCTGGCGTGGAAAGTGGCTTCGTGTGCTGGTTCAAGTGCATATTTTGCTAGGCATTGCCAGGCTCTATCCGCGATGGTGGGTATTTTTAGCATTCTGGTAGTCCCGTCCTTCTTGGGGATGGGGATTTCCCGTAGTCCTTGATGCTTCCAATTTCCACTATTCATTTTCAGTAGTTCTTCAAGGTTGAAGCGTTCTTCAGATGAGAGGGATTTCTTACCATCAATACCTGCCGTCTTTTTGCCAGCATTTAGCTGAGATACAAGTCTAATTGCAAGAAATCGAGCCGAGGTGGATTTTAGAATAAGCTTTTGGAGTAACCTAGCTTTCCGCTTGTCTCCAACTTGAACAGCTTTAAATACGCGCTTTTGAAGGCGGAAAAGATTTCGGCGGAATTTCTTCCACGGTAGGGCTTTCCAAGATTCACTAGTTTTATAACTGTGTCTAATCATTTTCTCTTCTAGAGTTTGTATTTTCTGAACACCTCAGACCAATTACGGTCTGTCCTACCCGACTTGTAAGAGTTCCGCTTCTCGTCTAGCCTACTTGGGGTTCGACTGCCCCAGGACTCACAAATCGTTTCTATTCGTTCCCTCGGAGAGATTGATTGTTCCGTTAGGTGTGGTCAATTCAACCACTGGATTCCCAAGACTCTTACCGCTATAGCAAATCATGTGCGGCGGGAATGAACTCCAGTGAAGTCAAGGTTTTTTTATGTTACGCCCTGCTCCTAGATAGGTTGCTTTTCTAGACCCGGTTTCACCATAGGAACTCCCTGTTAGTGCCAGTGTCAACCCGTAACGGCTGTCTGATTGCACCCTGTTCCCAGCTTCACTCTACAAGAACCGAGCTTGTTCGGTGTGGGCAGATAAGGAGTCAATTCTGAGTCTGAATGGCAAGACTTACACTTGCATCAATCCGAGAGTTCAGCCTTTAATGTCAGTGATCTGCTGACGGACTGGATTAGTTATGTACGGACTGGATACCGTGATTCACTAATCAACGAATCGCACATTTGCTTCTAGCGCAGTTTTTACTTGTCCGACCTGTGGATAATCTTCAAAAGCATCAGCGATCGCATCTCCATTATTGCCAATACTATCTGCCCTAACTGCTGCGCGATCGCCGGCAACGTGATAAATACTATCGGTGGCTACGATCGCAACACGAAATGAACCTACTCTGAAACCAAGACTGCCGTTATCTAAAGCTGCGAACAAGAGTGCAAATAATTGTGATTCTGGCCCATCATTGCCACCAAAAGCTTCAAAGCCAAAGATTTTGTCTTTAATTGTTGTGACATTATTTGTCAAAGCGACTTCTGGTTGATATACATAGTCAGCGTAACCCCCAAAAGGTACAAGGGGCTTATCCTTGAAAGAGGCAATACCAAATTTCAGGTCATCACCAAATATCTTTGCTAACTTCGGGTTGATTAAGCGATTTACCGTCGCCGGAAGTACGGCTTTAAGCTGGACTACACCCTCATTAGATGACGATGTTAAGTCTTGCAGCAGAACAATATCAGATACTAAACTCATAGTTTTTCCCTCTGATTATTTTTCTTGATGGGTTGTATTGGAAAGTGGCTGAATAGTATTTCAGCTTGATATTAGCAAGGTTAATTGATTTAAGATAGTACTGAAACTGAAGAAAATATAATCTCTTTCAAAAAATATTTACTGTGTCCTGACCCGGATTTCTCACGCATAGTGTAGGCTTCAGGGGAAGAGGAGTGTGGGGAGTGTGGGGAGTGTGGGGGGTAAGACTTCTTCCCCATCCTCCCACACCTCCCACACCTCCCACACCCCTTGGATTTCTCACAAGTGAGAAATCCAGGCTGACTCCTACCTCTACCCTACTAAAGTTATAGTTGCAGACTTAACGAGAGAGAATGTCACCAGATATAAGTTAAGCTCCAGATATAAGTTAAGCTAAAGTGCGTCAATGGGTGAGCAGTGAAGATAATGCTTTGGATTAGAGGATGAATCAGTATTTTGCAACGGTTGCTCGCGGATTAGAAACCCTCGCGGCTCAGGAGTTAGAGCAACTGGGTGCCCATTCCGTAGAGCCGGGCTTTTGCGGTGTAGCCTTTGAGGGCGATCGCACTTTACTTTATCGCGTCAATCTCTGGGCTAGGCTGCCGTTCCGAATCTTGGTGAATATCAATGAGTTTCCATGCCTTGATGCCAAGGATCTCTATCGCGGTATCCAAACTATCGATTGGCAAAACTATCTCACACCAGATATGACGCTGGCGGTGAATGTCACGGGCAAAAACCAGCACCTCAACCACAGCCACTTCACATCTCTTCAGGTCAAAAATGCGATCGTCGATCAGCAGCAAGAAAATCTGGGCGAACGTTCAAATGTAGAGCTTCATGAACCAGATGTGCGGGTTAATGTTCATATTGAACGCGACTTTTGTACCGTTAAACTCGACAGTTCTGGAAATAGTCTGCACCGCCGAGGCTACCGCCCTGCGGTGGGAGTAGCCCCTCTGAAGGAATCTCTAGCTGCTGCCCTGATTCAACTTTCGGGTTGGCAACCAAACCAGATGTTCTACGATCCTCTGTGTGGATCTGGCACTTTACCTCTGGAAGCTAGCTTAAAGGCACTGAATATCGCACCAGGGCTGTTTCGTGAATCCTTTGGATTTGAAAATTGGCTAGATTTTGATCTGCCCCTTTTAGAAAAACTGCTCCAAGAAGCTAAGGATAGTCAACTAGATAGCCTGACTGCACCTATTTGGGGAAGCGATCGCGATGAAAATATAATTGAGCAAGCAATTAACAATGCTCAAAACTGCGGCGTTGATAACCATGTATGGTTTTCTCAAATGGAGTTAGCTGATGTTGTCGCCCCCGCAGACAGTGGGATTTTATTCTGCAATCCACCCTATGGCGAACGGCTGGGGCGAGATAGCGATTTAGGGGCATTTTACAAACTTTTGGGCGATGTGTTGAAACAACGCTTCAAAGGCTGGACTGCATTTGTACTGAGTGGGAACAAGGAACTGTCTCAATCGATTGGACTAAAATCATCCCGGCGGATTGCGGTGTACAACGGAGCGCTGCCTTGTCAGTTAATGAAATATGAGTTGTATTAAGGCAAAGACGCGATAAATCGCCGTCAAGACAAAAGACCGATTATTGTAGAGACGGCGATTCATCGCGTCTTACCTGTGATATTTTTAATACTCTTTAACAAATTTAAATTTAGCCAAAAAAAGCTTGAAACCACCTATTAATATAGGTTCTGGCAGTTATGATGACAACGGTTAAAAAAAGTGGCAGTATAATCGGTGACTGACAACCTGCAATTTATTTATAGCTAAGGGGCTATTTATGTCAGATCAATTCACGTTTACCGTTACCAATGATACCGAACAAGCAATTACAGAGTTATGGGTATCTGTCGATGATGAAGAGTGGGCTTCATTTACCTTGAGCGATTCAGGGATTCCATCGGGTGAAACAGTAACAATTGCTTGGGCTGAATATACGAATGATTCGCCCTGTGAATGGTACATATCTGCTGTCTTTGAAGATGAATCAGAAAGTGAGTCAGCCGTATTTAACTTCTGTGAAGAACCAGCTTTAACGTTCGGCTAAATTCCCCAGTGCGATCGCCACCGGAAAGGGCGTGTACGCCATCGCACTTGATGCATGATTGCATATCGATTCCAGCCATAAAAACCAAAGCCCTGCCTCGAAAGACATCTAGGTGGGGCTTGATATTAAAATTGATATTGGCAAGTTATCTTGAAGTTATCTGTAGGGCAGTATTATTGAGGTTGTCGGTGGAGCGTAGTTTACCGCCGCAGGCAGACGCTCTCTACGAGACGCTACGCGTAGCTTGCTTCTCTGTAAGAGTGGACTCGCTATCGCCCTGATTCTAGAAGAGGAAAAATGCCAATGCCAGAAAAATCAGGACTGTTCGCGCCAGTTAGACTAGGTTCGCTTGACCTTCCCAACCGCATCATCATGTCTCCGATGTCCCGTCTCCGGGCAACTACTGAGTGTGTACCTACCCTCCCAATGGTCGAATATTACACCCAGCGAGCTTCGGCGGGACTTATTATTACGGAAGGGACGCATCCAAGTCCAATGGGGCGAGGTTACACAACCTGTCCTGGGTTGCACAACGAGGAGCAGGTTGCAGGCTGGCGAAAAGTGACAGATGCAGTTCATGCTGCTGGAGGTCGGATATTTGTGCAACTGATGCACGCTGGACGGGTGTCGCACTCCTCCCTATTACCTAACCATGCCCGACCGATCGCACCTTCGGCTGTCCCGGTGGTGTCCGAAGAAGTTCACGTTTGGGATGGCAAAGTCCCTTTCGAGATACCCCGTCCGTTAGAGTTGGACGAAATACCCGAAATAGTAGAGGAGTACCGCAGAGCGGCAGAACTCTCTATTGAAGCAGGTTTTGATGGTGTGGAACTTCATGCAGCAACCGGATATCTACCCAACCAGTTCCAAGTCAGCAGCTCCAACCAACGCACGGATGCCTATGGTGGCACATTGGAGAATCGAACTCGCTTCACGCTCGAAGTAGTCAATGCTCTGTGTAGCGTCCGGGGAGCGGAGCGGATTGGGGTCAAGATTGCCCCCGGCTTCACAGTCAACGACACATTTGATGACGATCCTGCCGAAACTTACACCTATGTTGCAAAAGCACTCAGTCCATTGGGTTTGGCATACTTGCACGTGGGGTATGACCGAGGTTACGCCAGAGGAACTGCACCGAAGTTTAACCCCATCGATCTCCTACGTCCCGTTTACCAAGGAACACTGATAGCTGTGGGTGGGTTTGATCGACAACGAGGTGATGAAGCAATTACAAGCGGGCGGGCTGATGCCATAGTTTTTGGGCGACTGTTCATCTCTAACCCTGACTTAGTGGATCGGCTACGACTCAATGCCCCCCTGAGCGAAGGTGATGTCAGAACGTTCTATGGTGGTAGCGAACATGGCTACACAGACTATCAAACCCTGTCGCAACTCCATTGAGTGGCATAACAACGCCCATGCGAGTTGTGTTGCAAAAACTTTTTAAATTTAATCAGAAACCACCTTCAAAATACTTAAAGCCACCGCCTCCGCTACCTTGATACCATCGATACCCGCCGAGAGGATTCCCCCTGCGTATCCCGCGCCTTCACCAGCCGGATAAAGACCGACTGTATTTAAACTTTGATAATCCTCTTTGCGTTTAATCCGAATGGGTGATGAGGTACGGGTTTCCACTCCAGTCAACACGGCATCATCCATCGCAAATCCTTTAATTTGTTTGTCAAAAGCGGGAAGGGCTTCACGGATGGCAGCGATCGCATAATCTGGTAAACTCTGACTCAAATCGCCCAAGTGTACCCCAGGTGTATAAGACGGTTTAACAGTGCCCAATGCTGTCGAGGGACGATGGTTGAGAAAGTCTCCCACCAACTGTCCTGGAGCTTCATAAGTCCCGCCGCCCAACTCAAAAGCCCGTTCTTCTAAGCGCCGTTGAAAGTCAATTCCCGCTAAGGCATTTCCTGGATAATCTTCGGGTGTGATGCCTACAACGATCGCACTGTTGGCATTGCGCTCATTACGAGAGTATTGGCTCATCCCATTGGTGACAAGTCGCCCCGGTTCTGATGCCGCTGCAACCACCAAGCCCCCCGGACACATACAGAAACTATAGACAGAACGACCATTTTGGCAGTGGTGAACCAGTTTATAATCGGCAGCACCTAAAAGCTTATGACCAGCTTGAGGGCCGAAACGACATTTATCGATGAGAGACTGGGGATGTTCGACCCGAAAGCCGATGGAAAATGGTTTAGGCTCTATGTAAACTCCACGATCGTATAGCATTTGGAATGTATCACGGGCGCTGTGCCCTACTGCCAAAACCACATGATCGCTGGCGATATATTCCCCACTAGCGAGGGTGACTCCCCGCACTTGGCCATTTTCGATGTTGATATCTTCCACCCGACTTTCAAAGCGAATTTCACCACCGAGGGATTCGATTTTGGCGCGCATACTTTGGACGATTCCCACCAGTTTGAAGGTGCCGATGTGCGGTTTGTTGATATAGAGAATTTCTGGTGAGGCTCCCGCATTGACAAGTTCGGTTAGTACCTTGCGCCCATAATGCTGAGGATCTTTGACTTGGCTGTAGAGTTTGCCGTCAGAAAATGTACCCGCACCACCTTCGCCAAACTGGGCATTAGATTCGGGGTTGAAGTCTGATTTTTTCTTCCAAAAGCCAAAAGTATCAGCAGTGCGATCGCGAACTTTTTTCCCACGCTCTAAAATGATCGGACGGAAACCCATTTGTGCCAGCATCAAACCCGCAAACAAGCCACAAGGCCCAGTACCAATCACGATGGGGCGAATCGTCAAATTGCTCGGTGCTTGTGCCACTGGGCGATAACTCATGTCTGGCGTAGCCATTACATGGGGATCTTTTTTCAAACGCTTGAGTAGATGGGTTTCCTGAGTCGTTTCTACATCCAGAATATAGACAAGGGTGATATCTCCTTTCTTACGGGCATCGTAGCTACGCTTGAAGATGGAATAACCGATCAATTCTTCGTCTGTAATTTGCAGCTTTTTGAGGATAGCAGTCTTGATCTCATCTTCAGGATGATCGAGCGGGAGCTTTACTTCAGTTAGGCGTAACATAGCGAGGAGAAATGCATACTGTCTATCAAAATTTTAATCAAAATCATCGAATTTTAGATTTTAAATTTTGGATTTTGCATTGAAGATTCAAAATCCAAAATTTAAAAAGGTCTGAACGCGAATTTATCTCCAAGTGTTGCGCCCGAATTTATACTCGCTCTTCAATAAGCAAGCTACGCAAAATAAATCTAAAATCTAAAATCTAAAATCTAAAATCCAAAATTATTTGACTGCCGCCTCTAACATTCGTATTGTCCCAAGTTCAGCATCTATTTCCACTTCTACACCGACTGGCAAGGTAAATTTATCCTTAATATGACCAATCATGGAACCATACCAAGCAGGAATACCTAAAGGAAGTATGTGTTGTTGCAATACTTGCATTAATGTAAATGATGGTTCATCTCCAAGACTACATTTAGTACATTGCCCAAAGATAAAGCCATTAATTTGATTAAGTATCCCAGTAGTTTTTAACTGCGTCAGCATCCTATCTATACGATAAACATCCTCGCCAACTTCTTCCACAAACAGAATGCTTTTGTTCCAGGAAGGTAGGTAAGGTGAACCTACCATTGCTGATAGTACTGATAAGTTTCCACCCACAAGTTTACCCCTCGCCTTTCCCGGTGCTATTATCTCCAAGCGTACTTCGCTAGGGTTGAGATTTTGCATAGTTACCGCTTCAGCATTAAATAAGATGCGCTTGAAGTAATCTACTGTAAATTGATTCCAGGTAGACGTGGCAACTGGCCCATGAAAAGTAACCATTTGACTACGGGCATTAATTGCCAACAACAGGGTAGTAATATCGCTGTACCCGATGATAATTTTTGGATGGGAACGGATTAGCGAGTAGTTGAGTAAGGGTAAAATGCGATTGCAGCCCCAACCACCACGCATCGGAATAATTGCTTTTATGGTGCGATCGCTAAACATCAAGTTTACATCCTGAGCGCGATCGCCGTCTTTTCCAGCTAAATAGCCATAACGATCTAAAATATGCTTCCCCAGCTTGACTTTTAAACCTAACTGTGAAATTGATTTCTGCGCTGCTTCGATGTCTTTAGCGTCAACGATACCCGCAGGGGCTATCAATCCTACGGTATCGCCAGCTTGCAGGCGGGGCGGCTTGCGGATGGTGTTTAGAGATGGCTTACCTTGGGCGGTAAATGATGGTATCTGGGTGGCTAAGGTAGATAGTCCACAGGTTGTGATAAATTCCCGACGTTTGATAGTCATAACCATTTAGTTAGGAACTGGGATAGTGATACCAATTCACGAAAATGCTGATACATATAGATTTCTCGTAGGGGCATAGCAATACCCATTGGTGTCAACTTAACGTGAAAACGATGTCCCGCAAGGAACTGAAGTTCCTTGCTAATAGCGAAAGTCATCTAAAGATGACTAAATAATCCAAAAAATCTTTAGTCTACAAAATCTTTAGTCTACTTTAGTAGACTTTAGCTATTAGCCTAGAACTTTAGTTCGAGGCGGGCGAGTCAGCTAACAGTTAAGCTACTTTTAGCTTAAGTTGACACCAATGGGCATTGCCATGCCCTTACCACCGTATTTGTATCATTATTAAAGTGAAATGGTATGACAAATTGTAATAGGTTATAGCAACGCCTAAATCATTCATAAAAAGTTAGATCCCCGACTTCTAAAAGAAGTTGGGGATCTAGACACCGCGAATTTTAACAAATCGAATAAGATTGCTTGTAAATTTTGATTGACTAGTTTTACTCATTAATCATGCGGCGAAGATCGTCAAGAGGCGACTCTGGTTCGGTGATTTCTGAATTGTTGCTGTTAGTTATTTGTAAATCTTCCTCTTCAATATAAAATTCAACGCTTATTTTAATTTTCACTTTCCCCTTTTTCCAGCTTGGAGAACCTAGTGTTAAAATTTCGCAATCTATACCCTCCTTAAACCAACTCATAATCTGAGACTGTTTTATCTCTACTCCTTGCCTACTTAATTCTTGATTCAATGTAAATTCTAGCGCGGAGTTAGATGAGTTATCCATTGCTTGTTTAAATTTAGCAACTTTATATATGTTGTCTCCAAAATCCAAAACATCACCGTCGTTACACTCTATTGACTTAAATCTATCTTCCATATAAACCTGATTTTTGAAATTTTTCTATTTTACGCAAAACTGTAATTAGTGAGTGATTAAGCACTCACTAAAAGCTAGAATTATCTCAAATCATCTTTGAGATTAAAATTAAACCTCTTATACCACATCTGAAACCAAAAACTCATTCTTAGCAAACTTACCAACAGTATCAAACGAATCACCAATTACAGGCAAAAGATTGTCATATAATTGCATCGCCTGTAAACAAGTATTAATACTAGAAGCTGCTGAATTATATGCGGCAATATTTTCTTCAACAACATTTAATAATTGCCGATTATTCGCAATTTTTTCTTTTGCTTCTTGTTCCAATGTTTTCTCTAAATAAGCACGCGCCTGTGGGTATTGCTGCAAAATCTCATCTGATTGCTGTTCTGCCATTGGTAACAACTGAGTTTTCAGTGTTTGATTAATGGTTTGACGGAAAGATTTACGAATAGTATAAGAAACTTTTGGTTCAAAATCTAACTTCAATAACTGCCTAATCGCTGGTTCTGCTTCCACGATACTTTCAGCGTCGTAACCTTGAGAAGTTTGTGATAAAGTTTGGCGAAATTGATATATAGAAAAAGTGCCTTCATCGTAAAATCTAGGGCTTTCTCGCACAAAGCGATCGCACTCTACACTAGCTGCACTTACTAATGCTTGAGTAACTACTTTTTCTAAATTTCTAATCTCTTGTTCAATTCCACCATCATTATCTAATAAACGATACAGTTGGCGATAATATTCTGACTTGCGAATCTTTTCAATCAACCGCTGGAAATAATTTGCAACTACTTGCTGAGAAGATTCAACCAAAATATCTTCTAATTGATTTGCTAAGTAATAAAATGCCTCTACTAAAATAGCAATTAAAGGTGCGGTAGCATTTCGAGGATGGCTAATGGTTGCACGTCGATAAGCATAAGCTACCGAAAATGTATCTAGCAATTCATCTAAGCGGCGAATCATTCGTGATTGCAATTGCTTAAAATCTGCTTCAAAAGCATCACAAGAATTATTAATTACATGGTTAACTTCTTCTGTGATATGCTCACTAAATTCTCTACCAATTTGCTGGAGTTGCTGATTTAGGCGTTGTAACTCTTGCGCCTTCATTGTCTCAATTTCTTGGGGCTGACTATCTAAATCGCGTTGGACACTCTGATAATGTTTTTTGAGCTTAATACAAATATCTTCCAAATCATCAGCAAGATTTTTAAATAATTGGGGACGCTTTTCTTCCGTAAGATAACGAGTAATAGCTGTGCGAAATTCTTCAGTACCACTATCTTGAATTAACTGTTCTATCAGTTCATTTCCCCACTCTCCCAGAATCCGCACATAATTTTGATTTGGAGTTTCATAGCCGTTAACAGAGACACGGAATTTACTGGAAGATAGCTTTCCTGAATTTACACAGTAGTTGTTAAACGCATAGACAAATTGTGGAGTTTCTTCTTTACCATCTAAACCTTTAATACTTTCTGCAAAAACAGAATCTAAACCAAATCTATCTTGTGGGCTTGTCTGTTTAATCTGACTGCCATAAAATCCTAATAATCCACTGGTTTTATAAACCTTCCTGGAATTGGCAAATTGCCCACTAATTAAATCGTCCAATCGTTGCCGTAGCTGAGTATTATACCAAGTTTCATCGATCCGGTTGAAGATATAGAAAACGCGATCGCGTACTCCCCCATTCTCCCGCATTAATTCCAAAAGTTCGGTTTCTTCTTTTGTCATGTCACCCGCCGAAGCAGGTTTTAGCACACACACCACCGCCGAAGTATCAGGATGTTGAATTTTGGCATAGGTTAGTTGGGCATCTTTCTCTACTGGCGCATCTATACCAGGTGTGTCAATGATTACATTACCATCTTGTAGCAAAGGATGATTGCAGTAATATTCTATCCGCTTCAATACCGCACTATTACTACCACGACGCGCATATCCAGCCGCTTCCTTGAGATTGGAAAAGTTAAATTGCTCCATTGAATATGTAGCATTATTTACCGTGTAGATGCGATCGCGGTTTGCCATATATCCCTCTAGCAGCAACATTAACGCCTTCGCCTGTTTTGCACGTTCTGATTTACTCTCACCACCCTCCTGTTGAATAATCGCTTCAGAACCTTGACGTAGCAGGTTAATTACCTCAGCTTGGTTAATATTAGTGACTGTCTGAAATCCTAGTTGCTGACACAAAGAAACTGCTTGTTCTCGAATCTCTGCTTCACTTAAAAACGTCAAAACAACACGTTCTTTATCTACTTCTGCATACTCGATTTTGCATTCTGTACCTGTAGCGTGTCCTTCTGCACTGTAGAGTAATTCCCTTTCTAATAGTGCATTGATTAGCATTGATTTCCCAGCACTAAAAGCACCAGCAAATACAATTTCAAACTTCGGAGAAATCGCTTTACTTAAAGAAGTTCGTATATGTGTAATATCTTGGGAACGTAGTGTTGGTTCTTGTTGTAAAAGTTGTAATATAGATTCAACCTGCTCTTTCAAACTTTGGCACTGAAGCGGTAAATCTGACATATTCAGCATCCTGACAATATTTCTCTATATATTAGTAATATTTATTGTCTTGATGGTTCAGTAAATTTCCTGAGAATTATATGTGGTTGATTGCTAGAGATTACTACTAATTAATGACTAATTATTTGTATATTTGTAGGGGTGCAAGTCCTTGCACCCCTACTATGGAATATTTTTTAACTGGAAGTCCCTTATACCAAATATGGATAGACAAGTTCTAGCTATTACCGTAACTGCTTATGGCGATAGCTAGAATCGTATTCGTGCTTTGGAAGCGGGTTTTCAGACTCATTTATCGAAACCAGTCTCTCTAGGAAAAATAGTTTTTCTAGGAAAACTAAACCTCATCTATGTTGAAACCTAGAGTTTTTTAAAAGATATATTTATGTAGGTTGGGTGGAGTGAAACGCAACCCAACATTACCACCAAATTTTATGTTGGGTTACGCTATCGCTGCACCCAACCTACAAAACTACGGTTCTCAAGGTAGACGAGGTTTAGTTGAAATTGTCGCTCATTGGTTTGCTGCTTGTAATTGGTAATAAATCGTATTTTTACCTCTTTTGAGGCACTAATACAGGCAGTTTACGTGCATCGGCTGCAAATTTAGCGTGTTGTCCAACAGTCAAAACATTAAACTGACTGGATATAATTTCTAAACTTTTGTTCACTATTGCCAGCTTTTTGTAAGTGGGAACACTCATACCTGGAAAAAATGAGAGTTCTGGCACATCTTCTTGACTTACAAAATCTGTAGGATGGAGTAGCAAAGAAGGCTGGACGCGTGTAACTTTACACAGCCACAGGGCAATTCGCAGATACAGTAACGCCACTTCCGAAGAAAATGTACTCAGAAACATTATGTAACTGAAGTGAATTGGCACTTTAAAAATTGGCATGGTGGTAACGGGAATCTCAGTCAGCTTATCTTTATCTAGTTGCCACTGGTAAGGTTTTAGAGGCTGCAAACCCTCTTTAAAACCGCCAAACAGCGCTTCCCGTTTTTTACGTTCTTCCTTGCTCAATTTACAAGTTATTAAATAATATGCTCGTGCTATAGGCCCCAAAAATGTGGGAAAAGTCGAAGCATCATATTCGTATCCTCGTCGTGCTAAGACTTTTAATACTGCTGGAGAAAAACTGTATCCTGGCCCCCGGAAGCCGATAGGATGTTGATGAGTGACGCGCTTGATATGTTCTTCGGCCAGTGCCACCTCTTCTTCAATTTCATTCTCTGAATACAGATGTAGCCAAGGATCGTGATAGAATGAATGATTGCCAATTTCGTGACCGGCGCTAGCGATCGCTTGTATAGCCTTAGTATTCTTTTCTAGCGCTGCATCCTGACCGACAATGAATACTGTGATTGTCAAATCCCATTGCTTGAGAATATCTAAGAAACGAGGTACTGCGATATCCAAGTAAGAAGGATAAGTCTCCCAACCCGGAGCGCCCTGATTTTTTAAATAAGACCAAATATTATCCAAATCTAAAGAAAGACTGGCTATTGGTTTGTTTCCTTTTTGCTTTGTTTTCATTATGAGTTAAATTATTTGGACAATTTTAAGCGTCAAGTATAGTTTAAGGTTTAGACTTTATTGGCCAAGTTCCATAGTTCGCTGGGGGCTGATACCATTTTAGATTTTAGATTTTGGATTGGAAATTGCCTTGGTGTGAATCCATCTGCATTGGTGTCAACTTAAGCCGAAAACTATATCGGACAGGCGTTTTGCAAATCCCTCACGCCCTCATCCCCTAACCCCTTCTCCCTTGGGAGAAGGGGAATTGAATCTCTAGTCTAGCTCCCCTCTCCCCAAGGGCTACGGTGTACACACAAGTCGAAAAATTCTCTACCCACATTTTTGTCAGAGTGAAACTGTCACACAGACAGGCAATCCCGCCCAGAACTAAAGTTCAGGGCTGATAGCTGAAGTCCACGCTTAGTGGACTTTAGCTATGAGACTCGGAATTCATTCCGAGGCGGGATAGAAACGCAGTTGTGATTTGAACTAAAAAATGAGATTTTAACTCATGATATGCTTCAGAAATGAGTATCCAGTTTATAGTTCACTTTTAATATTCGAGTTTTT
>NZ_JBALEO010000076.1:0-73089 GCF_036918015.1 Nostoc sp. | reverse complement strand
TTCCGTTACTGGGGTGCTTGTGATTACAGGCATCCCTTTATTTTTTGCCCACCCTCTCACTTACTGATCGCTCACCTTTAGTCTAAAGTCCAGTTGTAAACAGTTTCCTGATACTGCTCATAAAGTGATGTAAAAGGGTCGGGTTTAGGTAATAAATCCCTTCGCCAGAGTCCGGTAGGTTTAGGTAATAGCTCATAAAGTTTTTCCATTAGCTTCAGTGGCGTTTCAATACCTGCTGTAAGACCAAAAGAGACTTCTACAAAGTCAACTTGCAATTCGTGCGTCTCTTTCAGTTTTTTGATGAGGGTAGTTTTACCAACTCCCCCGAACCCATAAACCTGAGACAGCAGTGGGTTAGACTCTGGAAATTCCAGTGCTTTTGTAAATTTAGCGAGAAAATCCTGCGCTTGCTTACGAGAGATGTAGTAAGGTATTGGAGTTGTCATTTAGTAATAGAATACTTGGTTTAATGTATAGATTTTCGCGACTCCTATTTTAATTCAACACCTCAAATAGCGTATTTGAAGGAATTTTATAAAAATTAGATTGAACCATTGTAATTTTTAATACTAAATCTGAGCCTTTGATAGCAATAGGACTTACGCAATAACTCTCTGAAACTCTCATTCCTTTGCGTCCTTTGCGTTTCGTTTTTTCATTATTTTGCGTAAGTCCTGAGCAACTCGCGATCGCACTATTATTAGCCAGGTTTTAAAAGAGTTTTAGCTTAAATTGACACGTATGCCCCGCACTTTCACGAAGAAACAGCTTTCAAATGTGAGCCATGATGAGATAAGTAGTTAGAGTTAATCACCCGATTACGCCCAGAATTTTTAGCCTGTAACAGACATTGATCGGCACGATACAGTAGACTCTCTCCTTTCTCATCATCCTCAGCTTGCAGAGAGGCTGTACCCAAACTAATAGTGACATTAATTGTTAGTTTATTGTTGAGTGCAAATGGTTCGTCACTGACTACGCGATTGAGACGACGGGCTACTAGTAGTGCTTCCTCATCAGTAGTGTTAGCTAGAAGAATTACAAATTCTTCGCCACCATAGCGGAATGCTGTATCTTGACAGCGCAGATTGTGGCGCAAACGCTGGCATAATATTTGCAAGATGCGATCGCCTACTAAATGCCCGTGAGTATCGTTAACTTTCTTAAAATGATCTACATCCAGAATAATCAAACTCAGGGAATTTTTTTGAGTCCTGGCTCTTTGAATTTGCCTGGGTAAGTCCCATTCTAAAGCACGACGATTATTTAATTCCGTCAATGAATCTGCTAAGGCGATCGCAGATAACATATCATTTGTCCGAATCAAATCTCGGTATTTTTGTGCTTTCCGCAAACCAACTGTCAATTGAGCAAGTATTAAGCCATGATTGGCAGTCAACTCTGCCAAACTATGGTCTGTTTTTTCTTCAATAAGATGCCAAATATAAGCATCTGCTCCTTGCTTTAATGCCGCAGCACTCATCTCTAATTCTCTATGCCAACCTTTATTTCTATCAGTTAGCTGTTGGGAACGATCCTCAAAGAGAATACAGTATATCCACGATAGTTTTGTCTGGTCTTTCAACCAAGCGCACAGTTCCATGCTGCCATCCAGGCTAGCTTGCACAAGTATTATATCGGGGGCTGTTGTTTGAATCTGCGATACTGCCTGATTCAGATTGTCTATAATTTCTACACTAAAAGCAGTCGCATAACGGATCTGATCTGGAAGTGTGGCGATAAAATTATTTTTTCCAAAGATCAGAATAGAGATATTCATTGCTTTATTTTTTATCCTATTTAAATTTTAAAGAATTAGATTGAGTAACTTAATGCTTTTGCCTAATACTAAATATGATGTTCTAGGCTAAGTTAATTTTTTGATATATTTTTTTTAAAACACCAGATTTTCACTATTTTTCTAAGTTTAATCTCCTTTTACGGCTTTAAATTTACTACTACATTTTCTGAAATATCTGCTTCTGACAACTAATGTCTTCTTTACACTTTGTTTTTAAAACAGTAAAAATACTGAATATTATATAGATGTATAAAAATGATTACTGTAGTTTCTTAAGTGCTATTTTTTTGATGAAATTACCCGAATAAATAGCTCGTAATAACCGTCGGATTAGGCAGCTAAATTTCTTTTCAAGTAGAAAAATAAAGAAAATATAAAGTTTTTTAATCAAATTACAAAAACTCAAATTGTATGGTTGAATTAAAAATATTATTTTCCATAGAAAACCTCAGCCTTTTTCTTTGGAAATCAGGCTTTGATCGAGTATCAAGGTAGGAGTTGAATTTCACAAAATAATGCAAATTAAATAAATATACAGCAGAACTCATTCCTACTATGGTTAGTAGCTTTTCGTCACCAATATTCCCTACATTTGCACAGCAAAGTTATAGGGTGAAAGATTCATAATTTAAGTGAGTTATGAAACTTTAGTTAACAACGTTTTGGCAGGGGAAATAAAATGTTTCTGCCTACGCTTTATAACTGTTTTTTTGTTTATTTAGTTAATTCATATCTTTTTTGTTTGCTGCAACATCATAAATCCAGAAAAAAAGCTAAATAAAAAACTTGATGTTAAAACCTGCCCCTAATGTGGGGAAGTTAGTTACATTCCGCGCGTAGAAGGGCAGAAAAAATAAAAAAATTTTGTTAGTGTCGCCTGAGATATTAAAATCTAAACTTCTGTGAGAAGTTAGAACTGATTCAGTAACCTTCAACAGTGTAACCAGCAGCAACAATCACTTGTTTGATTGACTCCTCGGAAGCTGCGGATTCCACTATGACAGTTTTAGCGTTAACATCAATATCCACTTTGGCATCAGGTTCCATAACGTGGATAGACTCAGTAATTGTATTTGCACATCCCTCACAAGCAATATTTGATACCTTCAGTTTTAGTGCCATTTGTTACCTCAGTATGGAAAATTTAAATTATTTCTTAAGGATTAATCTTAACCATTGAAACCCAATTATGCATCCCACTAGAGTTGGATAACGGTATAAAAGCGTCCTAATCTCTGCATTTTGCTTACCGACTGGCACAATTCGCTGGCAGTAATATGAAACAAAATGCAAGAATATATAAAGCTATTGATGAAAATACACTTACCCAGTGCCGCTGCGCCCAAGCCTAAAGTTAAAAACACCTATGTCTTCAAATCCCCAGTACCTAAGCGGTAACGAAATTCGCAACATATTTCTCGACTTCTTTGCTCAACGGGAACACCAAATTCTCCCAAGTGCCTCCCTCGTGCCAGAAGACCCAACCGTGCTGCTGACGATCGCGGGGATGCTACCATTTAAGCCAATATTCTTAGGGCAGCGCACACCAGAATTTAAGCGGGCTACGACTTCGCAAAAGTGTATCCGTACTAACGACATCGAAAATGTTGGACGCACCAAACGGCATCATACGTTTTTTGAGATGCTGGGCAATTTCAGCTTTGGTGATTATTTTAAAGAACAAGCGATCGCTTGGGGTTGGGAAATATCCACGCAAGTCTTTGGCTTTTCCCCCCAAAATCTCGTCGTCAGCGTTTTTAAAGATGATGATGAAGCCTTTGGAATTTGGCGCGATCAAATCGGTGTGCCGATAGCGAGAATTAAACGCTTGGGTGAAGATGATAACTTTTGGGTATCTGGCCCGACTGGGCCTTGTGGCCCTTGTTCCGAAATTTATTACGACTTCCACCCAGAACGCGGTGACGAAAATATAGATTTAGAAGACGATTCCCGGTTCATCGAGTTTTATAACCTCGTGTTCATGCAATATAACCGGGATGCTTCCGGGAATTTAACGCCACTGCAAAACAAGAACATCGACACCGGCATGGGTTTGGATAGAATGGCGCAAATTCTCCAAAAAGTGCCCAATAACTACGAAACTGACCTGATTTTCCCAATTATCCAAACGGCAGGGCAAATTGCTGGTGTTGATTACCACAGCAGTGATGAAAAAACTAAAACTTCCTTAAAAGTCATTGGCGATCATATTCGCGCTGTTATCCACATGATTGCTGATGAAATTCGCGCTTCCAATGTCGGACGCGGTTATGTGCTGCGGCGGTTAATTCGGCGGGTGGTGCGTCATGGGCGATTAATTGGGATTTCTGGCGAATTTACTACCCAAGTTGCTGAAAGTGCGATCGCTCTTTCGGAATCAGCTTACCCTAATGTGCGCCAACGGGAAGCAGCAATTAAAGCTGAGTTGCAACGTGAAGAATCGAATTTCCTCAGAACTCTGGATAGAGGCGAAAAACTTCTAGAAGAAATCATCCAAGAGGTGAAACAGCGAGGGGAAACTCAGATTAGCGGTGAAAGTGCATTTACTCTTTACGATACATACGGATTTCCCCTCGAACTGACTCAAGAAGTTGCCGAGGAAAATAATCTGACAGTCGATGACGCGGGATTTGATGCCGAAATGCAAAAGCAGGTGGA
The DNA here is from genome assembly GCF_036918015.1 of Nostoc sp. GTDB lineage: Bacteria > Cyanobacteriota > Cyanobacteriia > Cyanobacteriales > Nostocaceae > Nostoc. Next base: position 68,630 of record NZ_JBALEO010000076.1, on the reverse strand, counting down.
ACGTGCGAAAGCAGCACATGAAACCATCGATTTAACTGTACAAGGTTCCCTCGACAAACTAGCAGAACACATTAAAGTCACCGAATTTATCGGCTATACCCAACCTGCTGCAACTGCGAAAGTTGAAGCGATATTAGTAGAAGGTGTTTGCCAAGAGGAAGCAGAAGCGGGGACAGAAGTGCAAATTGTCCTTGACAAAACGCCATTTTATGCTGAATCTGGGGGACAAATCGGCGATCGCGGTTATATCTCTGGTGATGGTATCGTTGTTCGGGTAGAAGACGTGAAGAAAGAATCTGATTTCTTTGTTCACTTCGGACGCATCGAACGCGGTACACTGCGCGTAGGCGATCGCGTCACCGCCCAAATCGATCCGGCTTGTCGTCGTCGCGCCCAAGCTAACCATACCGCAACGCACCTATTGCAAGCGGCATTGAAAAAAATTGTTGATGAGGGCATATCTCAAGCTGGTTCTTTGGTTTCCTTTGATAGGTTGCGCTTTGACTTCAACTGTCCCCGCGCATTGACAGCCGAGGAAGTTCAACAAGTTGAGGAACAGGTGAACAGTTGGATTGCTGAGGCTCATGCTGCCAAGGTAGAAGTATTACCTTTAGCAGAGGCGAAAGCTAGGGGTGCTGTTGCCATGTTCGGCGAAAAATATGGTGAGGAAGTGCGGGTAATTGACTTCCCTAGCGTATCAATGGAACTCTGCGGTGGAACCCATGTCAGCAATACTGCTGAAATTGGCGTGTTCAAGATTATCTCGGAAGCTGGTGTAGCTTCTGGGGTGCGGCGGATTGAAGCCGTTTCGGGGCCAGCAATATTAGATTATCTGAATCTGCGGGATAAAGTAGTTAAAGATTTGAGCGATCGCTTTAAAGTTAAACCTGAAGAATTACCAGACAGAATTACAAGTCTGCAAAGCGAACTGAGAAATAGCCAGAAGGAATTAGAAACCTTGAAGGTACAATTAGCGATCGCTAAATCTGATAGCTTGCTACAAACAGCCCAAACTGTAGGCGATTCTAAAATTATTGTCGCCCAATTAGAAAATGTCGATCCAGAATCATTGAAAACCGCAGCCGAACGCTTATTGCAAAAAATCGGTAACGGTGCAGTGGTACTGGGTTCTGTTCCAGAAGAAGGGAAAGTGAGTATAGTTGCAGCTTTTAGTCCAGAAGTGAACAAAAAAGGACTGCAAGCTGGTAAATTTGTAGGTGCGATCGCTAAAATTTGCGGCGGCGGCGGCGGCGGAAGACCGAACTTAGCCCAAGCCGGCGGACGCGATGCAAGTAAATTACCAGATGCGTTGGCACAAGCAGAAAGTGATTTAAAGTCCGCGTTGGGTTAATAAGCTGCTAACGCGAAATCTAATCTCCAAGCCCCATTTTCTATAGAACTGATGCACAAGCACTCAGGGGTAATTCATGAATTGCCCCTACTTAAAAATCAGGGTTTCAACTAGTAGTTTGCATAAGTCATGTTTGATTTTCAAGGCAGATATATTGTTATTTATTATTCTCCCCTGCCCCCTGCCCCTCTGCTCCCCTGCCCCTCTGCCCCTCTGCCTCCCCTGCCCCCTACTTCCTCCCCATTCCCCAGATATGCTTCAGACTTTTCTATAATGATTAAGTCATTCCCGTCATCAAAAACAGCCTGTGACTACCACTCCCCTATCTCCAAGTTCAACTGCTCAGGTTCCAGATACGCTAGGCCGCTTTGGACGCTTTGGCGGTAAGTATGTACCTGAAACCCTCATGCCTGCCTTAGCTGAATTAGAAACAGCTTATCAGCAATACCGCAATGACCCTGGTTTTCAAGCAGAACTACAGCAGTTGTTACGAGACTATGTAGGACGTGCCACACCATTGTATTTTGCTGAACGCCTGACTGCTCATTATGCCCGACCCGATCGCACCGGGCCACAAATTTATTTAAAACGTGAAGATTTAAATCATACTGGCGCTCACAAAATCAATAATGCCCTTGGTCAGGTATTGTTGGCGAAACGCATGGGTAAGCAGCGAATTATTGCCGAAACGGGTGCCGGACAACATGGAGTTGCTACAGCCACCGTTTGCGCTCGTTTTGGGCTGGAATGCATAATTTACATGGGCGTTCAGGACATGGAACGCCAAGCTTTAAATGTGTTTAGAATGCGGCTGATGGGGGCAGAAGTGCGTCCGGTGGAGGCGGGAACCGGAACTTTGAAGGATGCTACTTCTGAAGCCATCCGCGATTGGGTGACAAATGTGGAAACTACCCACTACATCCTGGGTTCGGTAGCAGGGCCTCATCCTTACCCAATGATGGTACGTGATTTCCATGCAGTAATCGGCGAAGAAACCCGCGCCCAAGCAATGGAAAAGTGGGGTGGATTACCTGATATTCTCTTGGCTTGTGTAGGTGGTGGTTCCAATGCGATGGGACTATTCTATGAGTTTATGAATGAGCCTTCTGTACGCTTCATTGGGATTGAGGCAGCCGGGGAAGGTGTCAATACCGAAAAACACGCAGCTACATTGACAAAAGGACGAATTGGTGTATTGCACGGAGCTATGAGCTACCTACTGCAAGATGAAGATGGGCAAATCATTGAGGCACACTCAATTAGTGCGGGGTTAGATTATCCCGGCGTGGGGCCAGAACATAGCTATTTAAAGGATACTGGTCGCGCTGAATACTATAGTGTGACGGATGCAGAGGCTTTGGAGGCATTCCAGCGATTATCGAAATTGGAAGGGATTATCCCGGCATTGGAAACAGCCCATGCGATCGCTTATCTCGAAACCCTCTGTCCCCAACTAACCGACAGTCCTCGGATTGTAATTAACTGCTCTGGACGTGGTGATAAGGATGTACAAACGGTAGCGAAGTTATTATATCCAGCGTAAATCTACATAAAATATTTGGGAAAAAACAATAATGAATCAACAATTCCAGCACCCAATGTTACCGCAACCCACTCATGACGAGTTGGCACGCCAAAACTTTGTGCAAACGATGAAAATGCACATTTTCAAGAATGTCACTCCTGGTAATAAAGAAATTTATGAAAAACTAGCCAAGCCGAAGTTTGAACAAGAACATCAGCGTCCTCCCGAAAATCGTTATGAAATTCGGGAAGTAATGCAGCACGAACCCTATTACCGCTGGACTAGTGCCCTAAAGCGCATTAACCAGGAAATGTTATGGGATGCAGTAAATGCCAACGTTGACAGACAACTACCAGAGTTGATCGAGCGCGCCAAAGATAAGGGTAGTGAACTGGGTACTTTAACCCTAGATCCAAATTTTCAAATACCTGCTTATCAAAAGGCTGTAGACATTCACTGTATGCCCGGAGGATATCACAGTGAATTCACTGCCGATGATGTCGCAGCCGGTGCAACCTACGATCGCGGCGCTTACGTTTATGGACTCGGTTGGTTGGGGCCGCTCAACGATGACATGGGGCTATCTATAGTCCAAAACTACCTTTTAGCAGAGTTTCCCAACTTTCAACCGAGCAAAATCCTGGATATGGGATGTTCTATTGGCAATAGCACATTACCTTATATCGATGGTTTCCCAGATGCAGAAGTCCATGCTATAGATATAGGCGCATCTATACTGCGTTATGCTCATGCAAGAGCCGAAGCCTTGGGAAAACGGGTACACTTCTCTCAGCAAAATGCCGAACATACTAACTTCCCCGATGAATCATTTGACTTAGTGGTTTCTCACATTTTGCTGCATGAAATCCCCCCGTCATCTGTGCGTAAAGTTATGCAAGAGTCTTATCGTCTACTGGCTCCTGGTGGCATGATGATTCATCTAGAAGCACCCCTGTATCATCACATGGATCTTTATACACAGTTTATTTATGATTGGGAAACCGCTAACAACAACGAACCTTTCTGGAGTGCTGTACGCGATTTAGATTTGGTGCCGCTAGTTACTGAGGCTGGTTTTGCAGCAGATAAGACATTCGAGAAATTTGTCCCGAATGGAGCATGGAAAGCAAAAGAACCTAATGGTATGTTTCAAAATCGTAACTCAGCCACCCAAGGCACTTGGTTTATGGTTGTTGCAACTAAGTAAGCAGAGAAAGTTTTGTAATACTTCTCTACGAGAGGCTGCACTTCGACTACGCTCAGTGACCACGCCAACGGCTACGCTTAGTACAAGTTCGTAATGGGTTACGGACTGCTACGCTAACGTAATTCGTAATTGAGAAAGTCAGATTTTATCTGGCTTTCCTCGTTTTGTATGTCTAGTCTTATTTTTGGAGAATTGGTATTAGGATGACAAAAATAGCCAAGGGTAAACGACCTGTTTACTTAGAAAATCCGCAAACTGATAAATTGTTAGCGATCGTCATGGCTTTGACTGGTGAGGTATCCGTGCTGCATGAGCGGCTAGACACCATTGAACGGTTGCTAGAGGTGAAAGGTATTTTATCGGCTAGTGAGATTGAAGCTTACGAGCCGGATGTAAAAGTAACCAAGGAACGGGAACAGTGGCGTACAGAATATATTGCACGGGTGTTGCGCGTGGTACAGGAAGAGTTAGAAACCCTCAAACAAAGCTAGTTTAAATTACGTAGAAATTTTGCTGAATCAATCCAGCCATTTTTATCCGACATTCTGTATCTGGAACTGTCACAATCGGTTTTTACTGGATTTCTGGCATAACAAAGCTATTTAAGCTACTTAAGTACAGTAAAATAGCTGAATTTATGAAGATAACCAAGCATAATCTGAAACTCATAAATTCAAAAAAATCTAGTAATTACACTATATGACAGTCTAAATGCAGAATCGGGGATAAGAAGAATCATACCAATGGTAGAAGACAACTATTGTCTAAATAGTAATATTTTTGCGTTAAATCGTGAATTTAAACGCCTGCTAGTAGTTTTTGAGCAAAAAAGCCTACAAATAGAGCTATTTAGACCTATAAGCAGTTTGTCACATTGATATTAGTTGGTTAGATTGTCTAAAACTTTACTGCAAACAAATGATCAGACAAATAGTTTACAGCGTTGTTTTAGGCACACTTGCTCTCAGTAGTGGAGCGATCGCTAGTTCTGTAACAAATCCAGCTTGTACGCCAGCACCTTCTAACGTATCGAATAATACTAATCAAGTTGCAGCAAATAGCATGGACACTGCTGCTCTAGAACAGTCGATTTTTAACCAAATCAATAACTACAGAGCTTCTCAAGGGCTACCAGCGCTGACTCGTAATTCTGCCATCGATAATCAAGTTAGGCTTCACAGTAAGAACATGGCTAATGGTACTGTTCCCTTTGGACATAATGGATTTTCACAACGTCTTAATGCAACCGGTGTTTCTTACAGTTCAGCTGCTGAAAATGTCGCTTACAACCAGGGATATGGCGATCCTGCCACAAAAGCTGTTCAAGGCTGGCTCAAAAGTCCAGGGCATCTTACCAATATCAGAGGTAATTATAATTTGACGGGGATTGGTGTCGCCAAAAACAGTCAAGGCGTAATCTACTTCACACAAATGTTCATTCGCTGATAGGTTTGACGCGATGTGCAACTTAATATTCTCACCTCACTTCCATTCCTCTCTCCTGCAAAGAGAGAATAGGCCTTGAATTCTACCCATTCCTTATTATTAGGCAAGGAAATTAGGTTTGAGTAAAAATTGCACACAGCGTTAGATTTGGTAAAACTTAGGTTTTTTCTCAAATTTCCCAGACTTTAAGCTGTTACTAAAGCTTTTGCTTGATAATTTATGAAAATCTGAAATTATTAGCAAAATTAACCGTGATTTTCATGAAGCTGACCTATTGAAGTACTGACAATTGAAAATGATTGTTTGTGTTACTTGTCAAGGATGTAGCCAAATTGCCGAAATTCATCATTACTTAATAGTATTGTGGTATATATCCTTGGAACAATAAGGTAGAGTAGAAGTCTTATATCTCTACACATTACGCAATTCTCCATGTTCCGACAAACTGCTTTTGGCATCGCTTTAAGTGCGCTTGTCCTTGCTAGTGGATTAACGACTGCTCCGATACCAAATCATACTTCTACAAATACATCCACCCGTAATAAGCTGTTGTCGCTTTTTTCTAGTCAGGTTGCAATATCGACTCCTACTTTTAAAACTACTGAGTTAGAAAAATCAGTATTTGACCAAATTAATCGATATCGGGTTTCTAAAGGGCTGCCAAAGTTGAGTTTAAATACAAATTTAACTCGACAGGCCAGAATTCATAGTCAAAATATGGCTAAAGGCAAAACCCCATTTAGTCATCAGGGATTTGAAGGGCGAGTCAAAGCTATCCCGATTCGCTATAACAGTGCAGCGGAAAATGTTGCTTTCAACCGGGGATATAGCAACCCCGTGGAGGAAGCTGTTACTGGCTGGATCAAAAGTCCTGGACACCTAAAGAACCTTAAAGGAAATTACAACCTGACTGGAATTGGTGTTGCGACTAATAATCAAGGCGAAGTCTACCTGACACAAATGTTTTTTCGCACTAGGTAGATTTAATTTCTGGTTTTTTTGCACAATAATAATGTAGTGTCTGACAAGACTTTTTTCTGCTGGACACTGCTATTATTTTTGAACAATTGATGACATTACCAGATTTTCAGGTGAGCGATCGCGACCTCAGTGACGCAACCCTTAGCCAGTATTTAGAATCTACAGCGATCGCAGTTGATACAGAAACGATGGGATTGTTACCACTGCGCGATCGCTTGTGTCTCGTCCAGCTATGCAATCCTGAAGGGAAAGTGACTGCAATCCGCATGGCCAAAGGACAAACTGACGCCCCCAACTTAAAAAAACTCTTGGAAGCAGTCAATGTTGTGAAAGTGTTTCACTTTGCTCGATTTGACTTGGCCACTTTGCGAGCCAATTTGGGGATTCAGGTAGGGCCGGTTTTTTGCACCAAAATTGCCAGTAAATTAGCCCGTACTTACACAAATCGCCACGGACTCAAAGACGTTGTACAAGAGTTAGAACAAGTGGAACTAGATAAAAGCTCTCAAAGTTCTGATTGGGGTAACGCCGTTAGCTTATCTGAAGCTCAACTAAGTTATGCTGCCAATGATGTGCGCTACTTACTTAGTGTGCAGCAGAAGTTAATACAAATGCTAAAACGAGAAGAACGTTGGCAAATTGCTCAAGAATGTTTTGAGTTTCTACCAACGATAGTTTCCTTAGATTTGTTGCAATTCAAGGATCTATTTGAACACTAATCGAATAGGGAATATCGAATAGGGAATGGGGAATAAAGAAGGCAGGAGGCAGGAGGCAGTGTTTCGACTACGCTCAACAACCGGGCAGAAGGTTCAATTTAGAAGGGGATTCAATACCGTACTTAATTGGGGCCACAAAACAAGAAAATTTGGTGGGGGTCTTAAACCCAAGTTCGGTTTGGTCACGGGCAGAGAGCAGAAAACAGTATTCCTTCTGCCTCCTGCCTTCTGCCCTCTGCCTTTCTTGATAGTGACAAGAAATCTTTATTGCTCGTCAATCCCGACTAGTTATATGTCAAGTTGAAATTGATAGATAAGCAAGTTCGTAGTAAGGACTAAAGTCGTTATTTTCCAAGCACTAAAGTGCTTACTACAAACCCTCATTCTAAGTTACAGCAGATTTCAAATTAGTGAAGTAAACAACGATTCATCTCAAAGCCAGGTATGTATAAAGCCTGTTTTACTTCTGGATTCTGACGCCTTGGCGGAGCGTCTCCGGCTCCGCTCCTGAATTCTGCTGTATTTTTTGCCTAAGAGCCAACATTGGAATCATTGGTGTCTCTAGGAGTTTTAGATTCACTAGCAGTTTCCTTGAGGTTACTTGCTCCCTCTTGAATACCTTCCTTGAGGTTACTTGCTTGCTCTTGAATACCTTCCTTGAGGTTACTTGCTTGCTCTTGAATACCTTCTTTAAGATTACTGGCTCCTTCTTGAATGCCTTCCTTAAGGTTACTTGCTCCCTGTTTAATGGATTCCGTGGCGCTAGTACCGCCCTTTTGCAGATTTTCTTGGTGGTTTTTTAGCCGATCTACAACATTGTAGTCATCTGCACCTGGGGGAGTTTTTGATTCAACAATCCCTTCTGTTGGGCCACCGATCGCTTTCCATGCGGCAAGACCACCTTTGAGTTGGGAGACATGCTCAAATCCATTAGAACGCAGTTGTTGTGCGGCTTGGGCAGTGTCTTGTTCGTTGGCACCGTAAAGGTAAATATCACGGCTCTTATCTAAAGAAGGTACTGCACGTTCTACCAATTCATCTGCTGGCATTGGCATTGCTCCCATAATGTGACCTTCATTGTAGGTCGGGCGATCGCGCACATCCAGAATTGTAAAAGCTGGTTCACCCCATTCCAAACGACTCTTCAGGACATGAGCATCAGTTTGTGCTTCTATTGGTTGTTGTGGGGGAATGATGCCGCCTACTAAATTATTAACCATAATTTTTCCTTGCTGACGATATTAATAGTAATTTAGCGAACTGAAGATATTTAATTGATCTTTCTCTGGTATGAGTATCCTCAAACTCTCTCCTCAGATAGACTGAGTATTTTCCAGAAAATCAACCAATTAATCAATTGCAAATAACGGCATTTAAGAGTATATGCAGAAAGTTTTTCCTATAAATATAATTGAATATAGGATTACTATTTGATTTTTGAACAACACGTAGGGTGTGTTATCGCGAAGCGTAACGCACCATTTTCAAGGGTTTTGTGCGTTAGACTAAAGTCATAACGCACCCTACAAATACTTAATTTTTTTCAGAAATCAAACCGGATTCCTATATATTTCAATTTGATGTTTTTAATATCTTAGTCATTTAGATATTTTTAATTTTATTGAATTCATTATAAATCGATAAAAAATTAGTTGAAATGAAAAACATTTAGCAATTAATATAGTAATTAATACCTTTTTAATATTAGCGATCGCTAATATGAATGTCTCCTCAATCTCCTGCTAAACTTGTAGAGTTATATACAACAAATTAGAAGTTTGTGAGGTACACAAGCTAAATCTGTTACCCAAAGATAAAGGGTGTTTTACTTCTGTTAGCGCAGCGGGGCGTAGCCCATTCTGAATTCTGCTGTCAGCAGCACTATGACGCAAGCTCCCAGCAATTTATTGACATCATAATATTGCTAGAGCAATTCTTTTTGCTATTGCTTTTGTCTGTTAAAGTTGGTTTTGACCGAAAACGAAAAGGATACAGCCCCTAAATTTATTTATGGGAATCAATAATGCAAGAATTTTGTTAGCGCAGCGTTAGCGAGTCCGCTTACTCTTACAGAGAAGCAAGCTACGCTTTTAGCGTCTCGTAGAGAGCGTCATTTTGAATTTTGAATTCGGAGCGTTCGCCCTTGGCGTCTCGTAGAGAAGCGACGTGACGCCCTATATACCTTCTGGCGATGCTTTCATTCCTTGGCTTGTCATAGCTCAGGCTGAAACTTGTAGTATAGTATATGCTTAAGAGGGCAGCTATATGTAAATGCACCAGGGTAGATTTTCGTAGACCTTCTTCAAGAGAACATACCTATTGGTTATAGTACAGTCGAGTAAGTAGGAGTTGAGAATCTAGATTCGCTGATAAGTTAGTTTATTAGCCTTTGTAGAGACCTAATTAATCAGGGAGTGCGTTACTCTTTTCAAGTTTTATCAATTGCCATCGCTTCTGGATGTGTCTTTTGACTATTTGCGATTACGGAGATGGTTTTTAATTACACTTATCCAAAATATAAAAATTTAATATTATACAATACAAATTCAAAATTATGCAAAAATCATGCGATAATAAGAAATTTTATCGGCATGATGATTGCTGAGGTTGCGATCGGCTTCATGGAAAATTAAATGTACACAAGTACTACAGTAGTGATGGTACTCAATAGAAACACGTAAAGTAAAGCTGGCACAACAGCAAATCGCCCAATCTACAATAGACAGCATTATGGTTATGGTTACTGCTACTACTCCCAAAATTCTGATCGTTGATGACGACTTCGGTGTTCGAAATCTCGTCTATCGTTTTTTAAGTCGGAAATATCAAATAGAGTCGGCAGCAGATGGTAAAACTGCCTTATCGTTGTTTGAGCAATTCAACCCAGCTTTAGTAATTCTGGATTGGAATTTGCCGGATGTTACTGGTTATAGCCTTTGCCAAGAAATGCAGAGTCGTACTAATGTTTTAGTGCTGATACTGACTAGTAGGACTGATGAGGCTGATAAAATTAAAATCTTAAGCGCAGGTGCTGATGATTTCATGACTAAACCATTTAGTCTTGCAGAAGTTGAAGTTAGAGTAGAAGCTCTTTTGAGGCGGATACGCTACATCAATCCCTCCCCAACACAACGTATCGTTTTCAAGCAGCTAGTAATTAATCCAGAGGGTCGCGAGGTAACACTTAACGATAAAACTCTTGCTTTAACAGCGCTAGAATTTAATATCTTACATTTTTTGGCAAGTCATCCTAATCAGGCTTGGAGTCGTCCACAGCTAATCCAAAAAATCTGGGGTTGCGATTACGTAGGAGATGGCCGGGTGGTTGATGTGCATATTGGTCAGCTTCGCAAAAAGATGGAAGTCGATCCCAGCATACCGGAGTTTATTAAAACTGTGCGGGGCTATGGTTATAAGTTTGAAGCGCCTGATGATATTACTAATTCGTAATTCGTAGTTAATGAGTATTTGCACCATTGTTTATTAATGGAGAAAAAAAAGCACATTTCATTGATGGGATAATAATCATAAATTATCATGACATCTAACTTACCTAAATACTTTTACTGAGGCTTGTTTGTATAACTTGCGTTAATTTTGGGGCGTTGATACAAACTGATTTGGTAATTCAATCAATACGAAATAATTGCTAGGATATAAATAATCTTCACCTGATTCATCAATAACTCTAATCATTTGGTGCTTAACAGCATCAGAATCAGGAACAGTCTGGTAAATTTTCCGAATTTCTAAAGAAGCAGGATAATCTTTGTTGTTAATGCAAACAACATATTGAGTTTCTGTGTTCGCTGACTGCATAACTACTCCTATAGAAACCGTTTTATTTTGATTTCTTTCTTACCAATTCCGTGAGCTTCATACCAGTGCAACTCAGCTTCCTAAATACTTCTGTCGTCTAAGCTAATGATTGCAAAGCCTTTAAGTTTCCGCCACCGTCCTGAACCATAAGTTTTACGCAAGCGTTCTAGTTCACGAATGGAGTTACCAACAGCAATTATTTCAATATTGGTGATGTCTCCGATAATTTCAAAATTCAAGTAAGCATTACTCCTCGTAAATATTGCAACAAATAACTTTTAACCACAACCCACCGCCAATCTTTGACTAACCAACTCAGCCGCTAAATGTATCGCTGCTTTCATACTCGTAGTATCAGCAATTCCCTTACCCGCAATATCAAACGCTGTTCCGTGATCGGGTGAAGTCCGAACGAAAGGAAGACCTATAGAAGTATTAACTGCCCGATCAAATGCCATCAGCTTCACAGGAATTAAGCCTTGATCGTGGTAAAGTGCCAAGTAGCCATCAGCTGGATTTTGTACTAAAGAATTTCCATACCAAGCTTGACCAGGTTTAACCCACATCGTATCTGGCGGTATTGGCCCATCTAGCTGTAATTGTGGTCTATTTTGTCGCTCTTGCTCTAACCAGGGAATTAACCAATCTTGTTCTTCATATCCAAGTTGTCCCTGTTCGCCACTGTGGGGATTTAAACCTGCGATCGCAATTCTCCCTCTATATATACCAAAATCTTTCTCTAAACATTCCACCAGCAAATCTAGTTTTTGTGTCAACAATTGCGGTGTCAATACATCGGCTACTTGACGCAGGGGAATATGTGTGGTTGCAAGTAAAGCGCGGAGTGTCCAACCAGTATGGGGCGATCGCGCTACAAATAACATCCCAAAGCGGTCAACACCTGATTTTTGTGCCAAAAGTTCTGTTTGCCCTGGATAATTATATCCTGCGGCTTTCCAAGCAGATTTAGCGATCGGCCCTGTGACAATAGCATCAAATTTACCAGCCAGTGTTTGAGCGATCGCATATTCCATATACGCAAAACTAGCCGCACCACTGGCTGCATTACCTATTCCTGAAATAATTTGATCTTTAATTTTTCCATCCAACTGCACATCACTGACTGACAACTCATCTGGATTTGCCAAAGCTACTAAATTCTCAGTTAAATTCAGTTTGTGATAAATCTGTGCCAGCAAATCTCCGTTACCCACTACTGTAACGTCATATTTTTTACGAATTTCTGGATCGGCTAAAGCTTTCAAAATCACCTCCGGCCCAATCCCTGCCGGATCTCCGAGCGTCAGCGCCAAACGCGGACGATTCTCTTTCACAAAATTTATTAAACCACCTTGATTATTTTGATACATAAAATCTCTTCATAATTATTATCATTAAATCTTTTCGATTTACCCATCTCTCCTTTTGCCAACAGTAGGGATTGCCCCCCAAGCCAGTAGGGATTACCTGCTAAACTAGTTTAAAATTATTTACACAGGTCTAATCCTAGCAACTGTTGAAAAGCTTCTGGTAGACCTAGTTTACACACCAATTTGCATAAGGAGAATCACACTAATGGGCGGCGAAATTTTGAATGCAGCTCTATTGTCTTTCGGTTTAATCTTCGTAGGCTGGGGCTTAGGCGCGTTGTTACTGAAAATTCAAGGCGGAGAAGAATAATTAGTGCTGAGTTAGGAGTTAGGAGTTAAGAGTTATTTTATTCTCCCCACTCCCTTTTTCATCGAAATGAGAAAAAAGCTTGTCCGTTAACCGGACAGCTATTTTCTCATGAGTCTATCCAAATCAATTGATTTTCTGAGAAAAGATGTAAAGTTTTGTTTGCATAGGTTATTCTGATAACATTCTTTTCATAAAACATTAAAATTTATTACAACCCTCATGACATTATTAATCGTCGGTGCCACTGGCACCTTAGGAAGACAAGTGGCTCGTCGTGCTATCGATGAGGGATATAAAGTACGCTGTCTTGTCCGCAGCAGTAAAAAAGCAGCTTTTCTCAAAGAATGGGGTGCAGAACTCGTCCCCGGAAATTTACGTTACCCCGATACCCTGGCGGAAGCTTTAGTGGGTGTAACCCAAGTTATTGATGCCTCAACCTCTCGCCCTACAGATTCATTGAGTATCAAACAAGTGGACTGGGAAGGCAAAGTAGCATTGATTCAAGCAGCAAAAGCAGCGGGTGTCGAGCGTTTTATCTTCTTTTCGATTTTAGATGCTGATAAATACCCAGAAGTGCCGCTCATGGAAATTAAGCGGTGTACAGAAGTCTTCCTAGCAGAGTCAGGCTTGAATTATACCATCTTGCGGCTAGCTGGGTTTATGCAAGGTTTAATCGGTCAGTATGGGATTCCCATTTTGGAAGGACAGCCAGTTTGGGTAACAGGTAATTCTTCTCCCATCGCTTATATGGACACTCAGGACATTGCTAAGTTTGCAATCCGAGCATTGAGTGTACCAGAAACGGAAAACCAAGCTTTTCCTGTAGTTGGTACTCGTGCATGGAGTGCAGAAGAAATTATCAACCTGTGCGAACGCTTATCTGGAAAAGATGCCAGAGTAACGCGGATGCCAATAAGCTTACTGCGTGCTGTACGGGGCATAATGCGATTCTTTCAGTGGGGATGGAACGTAGCAGACAGGCTGGCGTTTACAGAAGTATTGGCTAGTGGTAAACAGTTAAATGCTTCAATGGATGATGTATACACAGTGTTTGGTTTAGATCCGCAACAAACCACAACCTTAGAAAGTTATCTACAAGAGTACTTCAGCCGAATAATGAAGAAACTCAAAGAAGTAGACTACCAGAAAAATAAAAATAAAAAGCAAAAACCTAAAAAAACTCCTTTTAAACAGTCTTCAAAAGCCAACAGTCAATAGTCATTACACAACAGACATTAGTCGTCAAACTCTAGACTCTGGATATTTGACTCTAGATTAATGACTACATGACCAAAAATGTGTAAGGATTAACAGAATAGAAAGCATCGCCTAAATTTGGATATTTGAGTGTGCCGAAAGCAGGCATTATCTACAATGACGTTAAACCGATAGCGGGCCGTGTCGCTATCGAGTTGAAAGACAAGCTAACCGCAGCCGGTTGGAATGTATGTATCACATCGAGTATTGGTGGGATACTGGGCTACCCTAGCCCGGAGAGTCCTGTGTGCCACACCCCCATTGACGGTCTGACACCCCCTGGTTTTGACTCAGATATGGAGTTTGCAGTGGTATTAGGGGGAGACGGAACTGTTCTAGCAGCGTCTCGTCAAGTAGCCCCTTGTGGTATTCCACTGCTAACAGTGAATACTGGCCACATGGGGTTTTTAACGGAAACTTTCCTGAATCAGTTGCCCCAAGCACTAGAGCAGGCGATGGCAGGTGAGTATGAAATTGAAGAACGAGCCATGCTCAATGTCAAAGTGTTTCGGGATGATTCAGTGCTGTGGGAAGCCCTATGCTTGAATGAAATGGTGCTACACCGGGAACCTTTGACCTCTATGTGCCATTTTGAAATTGCCATAGGGCATCATGCGCCAGTAGATATTGCCGCAGATGGTGTGATTGTTTCTACGCCTACTGGTTCTACAGCTTACTCATTGAGTGCTGGCGGTCCAGTGGTAACTCCTGGCGTACCTGTTTTACAGCTAGTACCAATTTGTCCCCATTCCTTAGCTTCTAGAGCATTGGTATTTCCAGATACTGAATCCGTCAATATCTACCCAGTCAATATTCCTCGGCTGGTAATGGTAGTAGATGGTAATGGAGGGTGCTATATCTTACCAGAAGATCGAGTATATATGGAGCGATCGCAATATAGTGCCCGATTTATTCGCCTGCAACCGCCTGAGTTTTTCCGAATTTTGCGAGAAAAATTAGGTTGGGGTTTACCACATATCGCTAAACCAACTTCGGTAGAATTGCCGTAGGGATTGGGCAGGAGGCAGGTGGTCACTGAGCGTAGTCGAAGTGAGGCAGGAGGCAGAAGTTTTTGAATTTGAATTGATTTCTCCCTCATCTCCCCACTCCCTACTCCCCAACTTACTGATTTCCTTCCAGAATTACTGGTATGGAGATGGAATTTGGAGTTAGTTATTAAGATTGCATCCGAGAATTCGATAGCTGACACCTGAACGTGCTAAAAGATCCTTAGCAGCGCGTCAAATCAGAATTGCTACATCACTAAAAGCTCGTAATTGTACTTTATAACTGATGTAAAGATTTTCTCTTGAATATCTTTACAATCCCAAATCCAATATCCCAAATTGTTATGACAGTTGCTCAAAGTCCCTGTGTTTTGGTGATTGAAACCGATGAGAGCCTTGCAAATCAGCTTTCTTGCGATTTGCAAGAAGCCGGTTATGAATCAATTTTGGCTCATGATGCAACTAGTGGTTTACAACACTGTCGCGATCGCCAGCCTGCTTTAATTGTTTTAGACCGGATGCTAGCAGGAGAATCAGGACTCTCATTGTGCAAAAATCTGAGAAGCACTGGTATGCGATCGCCTGTATTAATTTTAATGGCAAGGGATACAGTTGACGATCGTGTAGCTTGTCTAGAAGCTGGAGCGGATGACTACATCCTCAAACCTTACCGCTCAGAAGACTTTTTGAAGTTGATTCGCCTCTACTTGAAACCTGATGTGGATACCACAGAGCAATTACGCTTTGGGGATTTAATTTTAGACATAGCAACTCGCCGTGCCATACACAACGGACGACCAATTGACTTGACAATGAAGGAATTTGAACTATTAAAATTCTTAATGGAACATCCCCGTGAGGTGTTAACCCGCGAACAAATTCTAGAAAATGTTTGGGGTTACGACTTTCTGGGTGAGTCGAATGTAATTGAAGTGTACATCCGTTACTTGCGGTTAAAAATCGAAGATGAAGGTCAAAAGCGCCTCATTCAAACAGTGCGAGGCGTAGGGTACGTTTTAAGAGAATCCTAGTATACTATAGCGGGAGTTTGCCTATCTCCTTCCATCATTCCCAGTTTCGGATTGGGAATGTAAATTTGGGTGCTACTACCTTCCAGTCAAGGGGTTTTTCTGGCTACAACACTGTAAAATTGAAGTCTAAATTACAAAATCGAAAAGCTATATGACTCGTCGGCTAAGTTTGCTCTCGATAGTGCTGAGTATTTTTCTGATGGGTTGTTCTGTGCCAACAACTGCTAAATCTCCTAGCCCCACCTCTGATTCTAAAACTCCAGCACCAGAAAGTTTAGGTCAAAAACTACCAATTTCTGCGAAAGCCATTGTGCCTAATGGTACAACGATTCAATTAGAGGTAGCACAGACACCACAACAGCAAGCGATGGGATTGATGTATCGACCGGCTTTACCAGATGACCGAGGGATGCTGTTTGGGTTCCCTTCAGCACAACCAGTAAGTTTCTGGATGAAGAATGTACCGGTACCCCTGGATATGGTATTTCTACATAAAGGTGTAGTGAAATATATTCAGGTTGCTGCACCTCCTTGTGCAAGCGAGCCTTGTCCTACCTATGGTCCCAATACACCAATTGATAAGGTGATTGAACTTCGTTCTGGAAGAGCTGCCGAATTGAAGTTGAAAGTGGGCGATATTCTCAAAATTGAGTCTTGAAACTCTGGTGCTTTGCGGGGATAGAAATTTGGGTAATTACTCGGTTGAGAACCTATACGGTCGAAATATATGTTTTTTCTGTAAAAAATGTCACTGTGTGTGGTCAAACAGCACTTGTAACGCTACTATTTAAAAACTGTGGTAATAATGTAAAATTCTACTGTCTCAAACCTGAAATCACAGTCTTCAGGTTTAGTCTCAAAAATATTCCCTTGGGCGCAAGTGTAAATAGTCGCCAATAAGAGAGTATAGGCTATGGAATCTTTCTTACTACCTGTGTAATTAAATAAAACACAAAAGTAAATAAGATGAAGCCAATTTAATTAAGTAAAAATACTGCTTAATAAGCTAACAGATGATTTGTATGAGAATTTTTATTTCTCAGACCATCTATAGGAAGCCTCTGTTGAAGGCAGATTAACAAAACTGTGCTGGGGTGTATAGCCGATAACGGCACAGTGACAGATGAAATACTGGCTACTGTCTACCGAGTAATGGTTAACTGATATATGACAATACATTCTGCACAAGGAGGTGAGATACAAATGTCACCATCAAAATATTCCCGACTGATTCATTTTTTGCAAGAAGATTTGGCAATTTCCACAGCATCACTAGCAGTGGCACTTCGGCATCGGGAGCAAGACCCAGGCCCTTTGACAATGATTCTTTGGCAATATGGGTTAATTACTCTAGAGCAATTAGAACAAATTTATGATTGGCTGGAGACGGCGTAGACTATACCGATTTTGGATTGTAGATTTTAGACTTTGGATAAAAAGTTTCTACCAAATACCTATTAGCAAAATCTCAAACAATACTATTTATACCAATTTGGGATGATACTAAGTTGCCAAAGTTAGTCTTGTCTGGTGTTAAAGATATAGTGCGACTTTCTTCAAAGCAAATAATACTATCTAGGGCAACTTGGTGTCATTTAGGAGAATTGAGGTATGTCACTTCAACTCTACACTTATGACTTATGCAAAGGTTTCTACTCTACATACAAATTAAAAGAGCGAGTTGATAATTTAACTCGCTCTTTTGATTTAGTACTCAGGACTGACTAAACACTTTAACTGCTGCTGCTATACCAGAACCAGGGGTAAAGTCTTCGTAGCCAAGTTCTGTGAGGGTAACTTCTAAAGATGCTATGCAGCTAAGTATATCGCGATCGCTCACAAAACCCAAGTGACCAATACGGAAAATTTTATTACTCAAATGGTCTTGACCACCAGCGAGGGCAATATCAAAGCGTTTTTTCATCAATGACCGAATCTTATCCGGTTCAATTCCCTGCGGTGCTACAGCTGTAATCGCCGGACTAGCAGAATTATCTGCTGCAAGCAGGGGTAAATTTAACCCTTTAATGGCGGCGCGGGTAGCATTCTTCAGCCGCTCATGTCGAGCAAATATTGATTCTAAGCCTTCTTCTTTCATAATTCGTAACGTGGTGTGTAACGCTACAATCAAGTTCACAGGCGGAGTGAATGGAGTTGTATTTTTGGCTGTGGCTTTGCGATATTTGCCTAAGTCCAAATAATATTTCGGTAGCTTCGCAGTTTTGTAAGCCTCCCAAGCTTTGGGACTGACAGAGACAAAACCCAATCCCGGCGGAATCATATAACCTTTTTGGGAACCGGAAGCGACGATATCCAAACCCCAAGCATCCACCGGTAGATTGAATGCACCCAAGCTAGTGACGGCATCAACGATAATTAAAGCTTCACCGTGTTCTTTAACGTGGCGGTTGATAGTTTCTAGGTCATTCAACACACCCGTTGAGGTTTCGCTGTGGGTAATGATTACAGCTTTAATTTGCTTTTGGGTATCTGCTTGGAGTTTTTCAGCAAATACTGCGGAGTCTAAGGGTTTTCCCCATTCCACCTTAACTTCTTCTACATTCAAACCGTAGGCTTGACCAACTTCTACCCAGCGTTCACCAAATTTACCATTAGAGCCAACTAAAATGCGATCGCCTGGAGAGAGGAAATTAATTATTCCCGCTTCTACAGCACCCGTACCACTGACATTCAACATCAGCACATCACTTTGAGTTTGGTGCAGCCACTTCAGGTTTTCCGTCACCTCTGCCAATATGTTGCTAAATTCACTAGTACGGTGTCCAATTGGATGCTTGGCTAATGCCAGTAAGGCAGCTTCTGGCACCGGTGTAGGGCCTGGAATCATCAGCATCAGCTTATCGTTCATGTGTCTATCCTAAAAGTCAAATAAAAGTCAAAATTGTGGGAAGTTGGTTAAGTCTGATAGCAAATCCTAGATATTCATCTACAAATTACACTCAGATCGTCACCAGCCTTGTTGTATATTTTCCAAATTTATAGGAAAAGTATCATGGGAGTTAATCGGTAAGCTTGACCTTTGCAATTTATACCAGACTCTAACTCAGATCAAACCTCTGTTCCAGGCAATCTTACCACACACCTAGACGCTAGGTTAAGGTGTCTGCTCGTAGGCGAACAGCTATTTTAGCCAAGGATGAAACATCTATCTAAAATTAGGCATAGGTACGATAAATTATTAAATCTACCCATAATCCGCCTCAGTTGTTTTTATAGAAAAATGCGAAATCGTTTTGAACATCGCGGTAATTCTCGGTGAAAAAGCTGTGTTTTGCTTCCACGAAAGAAGTAACCCCCTACACTATACGGAAGACTTGGATTTCACCGTTTGCTAAGAGATAGAAGATACCCAACCCAAACTTTTCAATCTATTTGGGTCAAAGATTTGTTCTTGGGTTTCCATTGTCTAAAAAATACCTTCATCTATAATTTATTTGAGTCAAAATCGCTTCGATACCAATATCCAAGCCTTTTCTGGTTTATTTGATAGCGACCAATTTGACGCAGAAGTTGAGATATCTATGCTACTAATTGCTGCACTTTTTGATACTGCACTTAGTGGTAAGCGATGCCGACGGCAGACTACGCCTATGCTAATAAACTATAAGTTTTTATACTATACTTACAAAATTGCTACAATCGTGCTTAGTTTCCTTAGTTACTATTCACGGTGAGTCGTTTTTAACTAGTGTTCAGTTCATAAACTGTCACTCACTAGATCCCCGGTATTCTTGTAAAAGAGATATTCTTAGTTAGTGCAAGGAGTGATACCATTTCACCACATGTTTGTCACAAGTTATCCTCGTAATACTCCCTCCTCAGGGAATGTTGCAGATTTCAAATGTTGCATCAAACGAGTGAGTTGGTATAAGCTTTTACAGAAAAGCGCTTGAGTGAGCAAAACTCTCAAGCGCTTTTTTGTGTATAAATAAAACAGTCATACTCTCTGAATAGCTATACATCTGTGTTTAAATACACATCTATCAGAGGAATAAACTACTGCTATAAAAATTGTGACAACATATACTTGACGACTTTAAAATTTGTGCGTTCCGTCAAAACCTTTTTAAGTTACTGGACGTACCACACGAATTAATTTTCCTTGCAAAGGTTCTTCTGTTGCTACAGCCTCATCTATCCGTGCTGCAAATTGTTCCCAATTACGATTATTCGTGCAAACAAAAATACCGAAATGGTTAGAATCACGACGATGCAAACGGATAAAATCAACTCTATTGATAGTTAATATTGAGCGTTCTTGACTTATCGCAAATGCTAGCACTTCCTCATCAGGTATACCTTGGTCTGCATTT
Organism: Nostoc sp.; assembly: GCF_036918015.1. GTDB lineage: Bacteria > Cyanobacteriota > Cyanobacteriia > Cyanobacteriales > Nostocaceae > Nostoc. The sequence continues at coordinate 48,273 of NZ_JBALEO010000076.1, read as the reverse complement.
TCTGCTTTTTGAACAGTCAAAACATCATGCCCCAAAGCGCATAAGATTACTCCAAGTAAAAAAATGCCCAATTGTCATTGCGTTCGCCCTTGGCGTTCCCGAAGGGTACGCCAAGGGCGAACGCAATGACGGGTTTTGGATCATTTATTTTTTGGAACACTCTAATAATTCCACAACTGGAAAGGGAAACTGCTCATCTGCGTAAAACCGTGCCATCGATTAGGCTACCTCATTACGCTCAATTGCCAATTCGATTTCATTGGGATGAGCTTCTGCATATACCCAAGCATTAGCTAAATCTGTAGCTGTAATAGTTGGATAGCTCGTCAAAAAATCAGCATCACTATATCCCAATACAGTTCAGATAAGAGCAAAACACTTGTAGAGACGGCGATTTATCGCGTCTCGAAAACCCAAAATTTTTGCCAGTAGCCCTTAACTGAACCGTATTGCACTATATCCAAGACCGCGAGCTTCCACAAGTACCCAAACGGGAATACGAGTTTTAGCGATGCGAGCCTCTCCACCACAGACTCTAGGAGTTTTTTCAATTCCTTGCCAATTGTTGCCGAGACTTTGAGCAAGTAACTGTATAGCCTGCAATTTTTCACGCTTGTCTGAGGGCAAGCAGTTGTTGTTCTAACTCTTTGAGTGTCAGGGATGTAAATCCTCTGATGTTTTGTCAGGCTAAATTTACAATTTTATCAATTCCTAAGTACAACATTTCATTAATTCGTAGCGAGTTCTCTGCGTACCTCTGCGCTTCCCTCTGCGACGGCAGTCGCTCATGGGGGAAACCCCTAAGACCGCGCTGCCTTCACTTTGCGTTTAAATTTAAACCCTCAATTCGCCACGATTTTACGCAAAGCCCTACTTAGCTAACTACAAAATTCACCAACTTTCCAGGCACCACAATTACCTTTTTAATCTCTTTACCTTCGATATAACGCTGGGCAATTTCTGATTCACGGGCGTATTTCTCCAACGCTGCTTTATCTGCTTGTGCTGGTACTTGAATCGAGCCGCGAGTTTTACCCATAACTTGAATCACTAAAGTGATTTCATCAGCTACCAAAGCAGCCGGGTCAAATGATGGCCAAGTTTGAGTATGAACTGAATCACTTTCACCCAATAAATGCCACAATTCATCAGCAATATGTGGTGCAAATGGTGCTAGTAAAATCACCAAAGTCCGAATACCTTCTGCGTAAATTGGTGAATTTTTGCCGTCAGCATCAGTTAAGGCATTACTCAACTTCATCAATTCTGAAATAGCGGTGTTGAATTGATATTTGTCTTCCAGGTCTTCTGTCACCGCTTGAATAGCCGTGTGAATCGTCCGCCGCAATTCTTTTTCAGTTTTAGTTAAATCAGACAGTTGGGCTTTCTTACGGGATACGCCAGCCGCAATATAATCTGTCACCAAACGCCAAACCCGATTTAAAAAGCGGGATTGTCCTTCCACATCGGCTTCATCCCATTCCAGGTCTTTTTCTGGCGGTGCTTTGAACAAGATGAACATCCGCGCCGTATCTACACCGTATTTGGAAATTACATCTTCTGGCGCTACACCGTTGCCCTTTGATTTAGACATGGTGGCATAAACGAGTTCCAGTGCTTCACCTGTTTTAGGATCTCGTGGATCGGCTGGATCTACAAGATTAAAGGGAACCCACTTGTCTTTACCATCCTTATTGGAATTTGTGTAAGTTAAACCCTGTACCATCCCTTGAGTTAACAGGCGTTGAAAGGGTTCGTCAAAGTTTAACAAACCGCGATCGCGTAGTACCTTAGTAAAGAACCGCGAATACAACAAATGCAAAATCGCGTGTTCAATTCCACCCACATACTGATCAACTGGCATCCAGTCATTAATCTTACTGGAATCAAAAACCTGTTGTTCATTTTTAGCGTCAGGGAAGCGCAAGAAATACCACGAGGAATCAATAAATGTATCCATCGTGTCCGTTTCCCGCTTCCCTGGAGTGCCACAAGTTGGACAAGGTACATTTACCCAGCTTTCTAACTGAGTCAACGGTGAACCGCCACGTCCAGTAAATTCCACCTCTTCCGGCAACTGTACTGGTAAATCTTTGTCGGGTACTGGAACTATCCCACAGTTGGGACAGTGAATTACAGGTATCGGTGCGCCCCAGTAACGCTGCCGCGAAATCAACCAATCCCGCAAGCGATATTGCACCCGCACTTTACCAAAACCTTGTTGTTCGGCGTATTCAATTATTGCTTGTTTAGCATCTGTGGAGGTCATACCAGTAAAAGCCCCAGAATTAATTAAAATTCCTGGTTCAGTGTATGCCTGGTTATATTCAATTTGGATGAGTTGTGTGACTTCATCAACCTCTGATGTTGGGGTTAAGTCAAAACCTGCAACATCATCTGGCGAAACGATGACAAAATCAATCGGTAAATCGTAATTTTTGGCAAACTTAAAATCCCGGACATCGTGTGCTGGTACACCCATAACTGCTCCAGTACCATACTCATACAGTACATAGTCAGCAATCCAAATCGGCACTTCTTCCCCTGTAAATGGGTTAATTGCCTTACCACCTGTGGGGATACCCCGCTTCGGTTTATCTTCAGCGGTACGTTCCAACTCACTTTGATTAGAAACCTCTTTAATAAAGGCTTCTACCGTTGTTTGTTGTTCTTTTGTGGTGACACGCTTCGTTAAGGGATGTTCTGGTGCTAACACTAGGTAGCTAACACCATAAACGGTATCTGGACGTGTGGTGTACACGCCGATTTTTTCATCTATCCCAATGATGGGAAATTCTAAGTAAGCCCCTGTAGATTTGCCAATCCAGTTTGCCTGCATCGACTTGACGCGTTCCGGCCAACCTGTCAATTTATGTAAGTCATTGAGCAATTCTTCGGCGTAGTCGGTAATCTTGAAAAACCACTGTCGTAATAATTTGCGCTCAACTATTGCCCCACTGCGCCAAGAACGTCCTTCGTTATCGACTTGCTCATTTGCCAGTACAGTTTGATCGATCGGGTCCCAGTTTACAGCTGCTTCTTTTTGATAAGCTAACCCTGCTTGCAAAAACTGCAAGAAAATCCATTGTGTCCACTTGTAATAATCTGGCGAACAGGTAGCAAGTTCGCATTCCCAATCAATGGATAAACCAAGACGCTGCAATTGTTGCCGCATCTGAGCCATATTCTGATAAGTCCACTTTGCTGGCGGTACACCACGGTCAATGGCGGCGTTTTCTGCTGGTAAGCCAAAGGCATCCCAACCCATTGGGTGTATTACCCGATACCCTTGCATTCGCTTGAGGCGGGCAATCACATCGGTAATCGTATAATTACGGACGTGACCCATGTGTAGGCTGCCCGATGGATAAGGGAACATGGAAAGAGCGTAGAATTTTGGCTTATTGCTAACTGTCGGTGTCTTATCTAAGCCAAGTTCTACCCATGTTTTTTGCCATTTTTCCTCAATTGCTGCTGGGTTATATCGGGAATCCACCAAAAATTCTCCTACTGGGTCTACGTCTACTTACTATGTCAACCTACCTATGTCAACATAGCAGGTTAATCTAATATTGTAGGTCAACTACTCACAGATTTATATAAGTGCAGTTAAGGAGCAGCCTGATTATGCCCAAACTGCGACCCTTTCAGATATCGCAAGAATTATTTGATAAAGGTTTAAATGGTTGAATCAAATATAAAACTTTCTGATTTGGTGCGGGTTTTTGTCTACGGCACGCTCAAACCAGGTGAAATTAACTATAAAAGATACTGTGCTGGCAAAGTCGTTGATGTCAAAATAGCTCTTGTACAAGGCAAATTATTTGCTCTGCCAATGGGCTACCCAGCGATGACGCTAGGGGATAGCCAAGTTTACGGATATTTACTTTCTTTTTCCCACCCAAAGATTTTAAATGAGCTAGATGTGCTGGAGGATTACCAGCCCAATAGACAAACGCCAGAAAACCTCTATAATCGACAAATTATCGAGGTTTATGAGCCACAGTCGCTCTCTTATAGTTGGGCTTGGGTTTATTTAATGACTTTAGAGCAAGTTGATCGATTAGGCGGCTTCCTCCAACCTGGGGGCTGGTGGAGCGGCTGTGGTTTAATCCCAAAGTCCAGTTATCAACTGTAAACTGTTAATGCGATTAGTTTATGTCCTGTTTGGGGTCGTGTCCTTGCGGCTGTACCTGATAAATTGAATTTTCTGGAGAGGCTACTGCTGCTTTCGGAATTTCAATTACCGGGTTATTTAGCCCCACCATCAGCGGCGAAGGGGGAACTATAGACGCTGAGGACGTTTGTATCGGTTCTCTTTGTGGTCGTTGTGCTAGTTGTTGCACCATCGAACCACCACCTACTAAGCCAGATATTGCACCGATCGCACAAGCAGCAACGGCTGCACTTCCCACCATCCAGTTTAAACGGGAGCGGCGGCGCAAACGTGACAATACTTGCCCAACTGTCTCTTCTGGCGACTGTTGGGTTGCTGGCACTGGGAGCGTCCGCAAACCTTGGCGCAGCTTTAACAGTCGGGCATACAAACACTGAACCGAGGCATCATTTGCCAGCCATTCTTCTACTTGCCTGCGTTCGGTGGCTGTGACTTCACCATCGAGGTAAGCACTCAATAACTCGAAGCGATCGCGCTTCACCATATCCATAAGACCCGTTGATTCATTGGTATGCTTGGCCATTCCATCTGACAAATCTTGAGGAAGTTGCAAAGGAGAACGGTCGTAAAACTGAGAATCAGTAGTCATCTTAACATTATTACCAATTCATTCACGGGTAAACTGGGCGGGAATTTCGGGAAAATTAGCCAATTTTCCTCCTAAAGGCAGAAATAATCTACGTCTTTCTAGTAATTCTTAATCTATGCTTAAATTCTGCCATTGGGCAGAGACAAGATACTGTAAATTAAGAAAATTAGGAGTCTAGATAATTCTGCAAGTGGGCTTGCAGTCTCGATCTAGCTCTGGCTATTCTTGACTTCACAGTTCCTAGAGAAACTCCAGTGATTTCGGCAATTTCTTCATAAGCCATGCCTTCGATTTCTCTGAGGACAATGGTAGTACGAAAAACTTCTGGTAAATCCGCGATCGCTTCCCGCAATTGCTCGTAAAATTCTCTCGTTGTCAGTTCTTCTTCAGGGCCTGGGGTATCGCCGGCGATTTCCCAATCCATCTCGCCGTCCTCTAAGGAACGGGGAGCATCGAGTGACAAAGGACTCATAACCCGCTTGCGTTTCCGTAACTCGTCGTAAAACAAGTTGGTGGCAATGCGGCTTAACCAGCCCCGAAATTTAGCAGGCTCTTGTAATCGGTTAATATTCCGATACACTCGAATCCAAACTTCTTGAGCCAAATCGGCTCTGTCAGCCCAATCTGGAGCTAGGTGGTATAGGACTCGATCGACTTGACTTTGATAGCGGCGTAATAGTTCCGCAAAAGCAGCACGATCTGGTCGCAGTCCGGCTTGACAGCGCAAAATTAAATCGTGGTTAGGGAGTTTGTCAACTTGCACTGATGCTTCTGGATACTTTGCATCAACCGTTGACCAGGATACAGTAATCGATTGACTCATAGATCGTACTGGCTCTAAATCATCCCTATCTATTAGACCTGCTAATGGGGTAGAAGTTCCATGCTCAGGTGACGGATTTATGACTGGAACACTGAAGCAGACAATTTTGGATACATTTATAGCAATAAGCAAAGCCACTTTTCCTTATACTGCTCCCATAGTTGCCTAAGACCCATCAACGAACAAAGGCACGACACGATGCACATTTGAGTACTTTTAGCAACTGGGTATATACGCTTGATCGAGATAATTAAATTTAGCTATAAAAATGAAGATAAAATTTTGTAATTCTAACTTCTTGATACCTTTAAAATTCGGGTAATAATTTCTGGAAGTTAGCTTGCTGTGGTTGCTAAGATGATGATTTAATTTTTTGATTTCGTTACCAGAATAGTTGCTGATTGTTCTGGTTGTGGACCGAAGGCAGCATTAGAGTTATGTTGCTCTGGTACGCGAACTTGAAAAAAGAAATTGAGGGAAAATGTAATTGTTACCGCTAGCAATAGTTTTTCAAGCATGGTTTTTCATCCACTTACACCATTAATGATTGATTGCTACATTTCAAGAGTTCTACTAAAAAGTCCGAGGAGAGGCTTACAACCCTCAGAACGTTTGAGGAATGAGGTTGCTCATTTGGAATTTTGCCGCTGGGACAATTTGCATAGTCTTAGTTTGCCCAGAGGTGTTGGCAGATTTACAGCGGAAATGATAAGTATTGATAAATTTTTGATGATCGGATGATGAACTCATCCAATTGCTCGGCTGGATATGTCAGGGATAAACAATAGGCGATGGCAATGGTAAGAAACGAATCTGTAGGACGTATGGTAATGCTGCTTTGTTTTGGCACAGCATTTTTATCCTTAGCTGTCCATTGGCGCATTAGTACGGCGGAACGGCAGTATGAGAAGTCTGCATCTACTTCGATGCGGCGAGATTCTACCCGAACCAATCTTAAGGGAAGCCAACGAGAGGGAGTCTACAAGAATCTTTCCCAAGTGAGTTTGGGGGAAATTGCGCTGGGTGGATCTGTGCCACCTGATGAAGTTACCCAAGGCTCGACTGCCCAGAGGAGGTTTACACCAAAGTCCTCTGCTATTAAACCTAAAACTAAATCAAAAATAATTAAGAAGAATCTAGCTAAAACAACTACTCTTAAGGCTTCTACACTCAAGCCTTCTACGATTAAATCGCAAATAATTAAGAAGAATCTAGCGAAAGCAACTATTCGTAGGGCTTCTAAACTCAAGCCTGCTACCATTAAGCCTCAAACTAAGCCCCAAATTATTAAGAATAATGTAGCTAAAGCCAGCGACCTCCCAACTCAGAGGCAGTTGGTGGCGAAAGTAGAAAGACAAAATCCAGTTGCAGATAGTTGGCCAAAAGGTCTGTGGTCTCAGGCTTCAGCACAACAAGTACCATCTAGTAGGCTGGCAAATGTCAAGACGCAAGTGGTGGTTGATTTAAGCGATCGCCGTACTTATGTATATGCAGGAGAAGAGGTGATCGCCAGCTACCCGATTGCTGTCGGCAAGAAAGGTTGGGAAACACCCACAGGTTCTTTCCAGGTGATCCACATGCGACACTATCCAATCTGGCGTCACCCAATTACTGGCAAAGTATTTGAGGCTGGTACAGATAGTCCCTTGGGAGATAGATGGATTGGTTTTTGGTCAGATGGACGGAATGAAATTGGCTTTCATGGTACGCCGGATGTTGACTTGGTAGGAACGGCTGTATCCCACGGCTGCTTAAGAATGCGTAATTCTGATGTCCGATTGTTATATGAGCAAGTGAGTTTAGGGACAACAGTGTTAGTACGTGATTAATTAGTTAAGAGTCATTAGTCCTTTGTCCTTTGTCCTTTGTCTAAAACAAATGACCAATGACTAATGACCAATGACCAATGACTAAGTAACTCTGAAAATTATAATTTTTGCTCAAAGTTAGGCGCGTATGTTTGGAGTAAAGCACTGACTTGGCGTACAACCTCATTACCAGTATTTTTACCCAAGGCTTGCCGTTCTGGGAAGAAATCGGGTCGATCGAGGTAACGGTTAATCGCCTCACTTATTTGTTGAGAAATTAAGTCTTGCAGTTGTGCCTGAGCCGTTTGGCGCTGGAAGCTAGCACCCTCTTCTGTAGTAGCATACAAAGGTGGTAGCCGGTTGAGAGCGTAAGCGGCAATATCCCCAACATCTAAAGAACTTTCGCTGGTGGCTTCAATTTCTGCGACTCGTGCGATCGCTTCCGTCAGCACCAATTCTTCCATAACATTAATGAATTGTTTGCGAGGTACCGCCACTACCTCACCAGTCAATAGCGCACCCATCAGCCGATCTAACGCCATATACTCTTCAATTGAGAGTTCCGAGGCGTTATCACAGATTCTACCAACTTCTGCTTCCATTGCTGGTGTCAAATAACCATCCTGGAGAGCTTGTTCTACAATTTTTTCGATACTCATAACGCTTATCATCATTTATGTTGGCCAAGCAAGGTAGGGACGGTATCAATCCAATTTATTTTGCCTAATTCTCAGCAAAAAATACACAAATTATGCAAAGACAGGATCAATTCTGCCTCTACTAGTTAACGACCTTAGTTCGCCAAGGTGTTGGATCAACAGATTGTCCGTTGACATATAGACCCCAGTGTAAATGTGGTCCCGTGGCTGCACCTGTTGAACCTACTGCACCAATTAGTTGACCAGCTTTTACAAAATCACCTTCTTTAACGTTAATACGACTCAGGTGCATGAAAATACTGGTTACTCCTTGACCGTGGTCAATGCCAACTACGTTACCGTGTATCCGAAACCCTTGGGATACCCTACCTACCAAAGCAACTCGCCCAGAGGCTGGGGCAATTACCTGTGAACCGGCAGCACCAGCGTAGTCAAGACCACGATGATAGTAGTCCTTTGCAAATGTACCATTATAGTAGCGACGTACACCATAGTTTGTACTCATCCGCCCTGCATTTGGCTTCAGGAATACTCCATTCCAATACTTTTCTGGTGTTTGTAGCGCCTTAAAAGCCGCCACACGCTTGAGTTCATACTCTGTAGCATCCACTCCGGCTTTGCCGGGTGGCAAAGTAATGCGTTGTATGGGGAATTTGCGATTAAGCACATTCACCGCCAAGTTTTGCACTTGACCATCCCCTGCAACTCTGAGTGTTCTAGTTCCAGCTTTTTCTAGTGGAGTTGTGGGAACAAAAGCCCGATACTGATTGGGCGCAATTTCAAAGGCTGGGTATGTATTCTTTCCACTGGCTACTGTTGGTTTTGTACCATTCTCTGGATTATCTAGATTAATCTGCACCGAGAGTGTATCCCCTAATTTAGGATTAGTTGGAATCACCTTTACTTGCAAAGCATCTACAGGTAATGCCAAGGCGATCGGGAGAACAGCAAATATTCCCTTTAATATATTTATTGCACGGTAATTGGCTGTCAAAGTTTTGACATCAAAACCGAGCAACTTTTTGTTTGAACTACTAGCGCTATTCTCAATAATCATAGAACTACAAAAAAACCCTTGCTTGTATTGGAAAATAGATTAGCTTATTATCGCTAGTGTTTCCTGTTTGAAGCCGATGTTGTTGACAACCATAAATTTTCGGAAATTCTCCAGGTACTTATGGATTGCAAGGGCAAATCATTTTATCTGTAATTTTAGGAAATTGGTCTTAACTCTAATAACCAAGGTGTATGACATTGGCAATGAGCATAAAATTTAACTGTGATTACATAAATAATACTTGAAGGAAATCTTGGAATCAACTGGACACTTTTTCAACTGGACACTAATATCACATTGTTAGGTTGAAATCGGTATGGGGAAATTACTTAAACTAGGTAAGTAAGTCAGTGAAGATAAATTAAACTATATACATACCATTCAAAAATATTTTAAAATTTACTGAGAATAGCGGTTTAGTCGCCAAAAAACTATGATATTAAGGGAAAAATGTGAGTCTGCCACGCCGCACTTCAGATTTACCTTATAAATCAACTCTGAATCAGGGAATACGCTAATTAGCTTTAGGCTGATAGTATTACTTTTGACTTGAGTTTGCCATCTTCCATTTGAACGATGCGATCGGCAATATCTAGGATACGGTTGTCATGAGTAACCATCAAGATGGTACAGCCTTGTTCTTTTGCTAGTTTTTGCATGAGATTGACTACATCTCGTCCCGATTGACTGTCAAGGGCGGCGGTGGGTTCATCCGCAAGGATTATTTGAGGATGACTGACTAAAGCACGAGCGATCGCTACTCTTTGTTTTTGTCCTCCAGACAGTTTATCAGGGTAATAATCCAAATGATTTCCTAATCCTACTTGCTCTAACATTTGGGCTGACCTAGCTCGCATTTTTTTTAACCCAAGATGTTTGTGCAATTCTAAAGCCATTTTGACGTTTTGGAGCGCCGTTAAACTACCATGCAAGTTATATCCTTGGAAAATATAACCATTACGGCGTCGCGCTTGCACTAATTGTTCAGCACTCGCACCATAAAGTTCTCGTCCCAACACTCGCAAACTACCAGATTGGGCAGAACGCAACCCACCCACTAAGGTCAGCAAGGTAGTCTTTCCAGAACCAGAAGGCCCAGTCATGATAATAATTTCACCAGCATTAATCTCTAAGTTGATGTTAGATAGAACTTGCTTGCGGAGTGAGCCATGACCAAAGTGGTGGTCGAGATTCTGGATGGAGATGATGGATTGACTAGTCATAAATAGATCGATTACTCGTGACGATCGTCATTGGTCACTTGTACTGCGCTCAGGGCAAGCCGCTCAGTACAAGTGACGAATGACGAATGACAAATTTAAAACATATCAGCGGGGTCGGTGGCTTGGAGTTTGCGGGTAGCGATCGCACCAGAAATGGTACACATAATGATAGTCAGCACTAATACCTGCAATGCTCTAATCGCAGTCATGTACATAGGCAAATTTGTGGCACTGCGAGTCAGTTGGTAAAGTGCTAAAGACACTCCCAATCCGGGGAAGAAGCCCAGTGCTGCTAATATCAATGATTCTTCAAGCACCACGCCTAGCAGGTAGTAATTGCGATATCCCATTGCTTTGAAGGTGGCGTATTCTCGAACGTGGGCATTAACATCGGTGGAGAGGACTTGATAAACGATGATCACGCCCACCACAAACCCCATCGATACACCCAGGCTGAAGATAAACCCAATTGGGGAATTTGTTCTCCAGAAATTGTTCTCAAATTCAATAAATTCAGCGTGGGTGAATACTCTGACATCATCTTTGAGGTAGGCTTTGAGCATTGCGGCTACTTTTTTCGGTTCATAGCCTGGTTTCAGAACAATCAAACCTAGACTGACACTGTTGGACTGTCGCCCAGAAAATAGCCGCAAAAAATTTTGATCGCTGGTAATCAGGTTGCCATCAAAGCCAAAGGAAGCCCCGACTTGGAATAAGCCACTAATGGTAATTGTGCGCCTTTCAATTTCGGCAGTCAGGGTTTTGCCTTGGTCAATTTGAGCGATCGCTTTTTGATAATCTCCTCTTGCACCACGATCAAACAACACGGTATCGGGTAGTTTGATCGCTTGCAATTGCTGGTTAACATCGGGTAAATCAAAGGCTGGCTTATCTGGGTTAAAACCGATAACTAACACCCCCGTCTCCCGATGCGTTTGGGGGTTCTTCCAGATTGTGTTGTTGAAATACATTGGTTCTGCTGACTTCACCCCTGGTATATCCATTGCTTGGTAAAGTCGCCGACGAGAAAATGTAGACAAGCTTGGTAAATTACGGGCTTGGGGACTGGTTAAAACAATGTCTGCTTGCAAACTGCGATGTAGTCTGGTGTTACTGTCATATAGCGCAGTCTGAAAACCTAGCTGCATGAACATCAGAAGATCCGCAAAGGCAATGCCTGATAATGCCACTAAAAGACGGCTTTTTTCATGATTTAGTTGCAGCCATCCTAGAGGGGTTCGCCGTCGCAGTTGTTTGAGCAATCCCATAATTAATTACTGGGGGCAGGGGAGCAGGGGAGCAGGGGAAGCAGGGGAGCAGGGGGGAAGAATAATAAAATTACCTTTTTACCCTCTACCTCTTCCCAATGACCAATGACAAATGACAAATGACAAATGACAAATTTCACAATTCAATTACTGCCTTAACTTGCATATTGGTTAAGGTGGCGGCTTTTTGGCTAGAAGTTTCATCTAGTCGGATATGGACTTCTACTACTCTGTTGTCGATATTGCTGACGGGATCTGTGTTAATGACATTCTGTCGTCGCACTTGCAAGCCTTTGCGATCTACGATTCCCTGCAATTCAATCGGGAGGTTATCACCAAAGATTCGCACTTGCTGCCCTGAATGTACTTTGCCGATATCGCTTTCGTAGACTTCGGCAATGACGTACATCTGGCTGGTTTGTCCAATATCTGCAATGCCATCATTTGATACTAATTCTCCAGGATAGGCATGGATCTCAAATACCTGTCCATTTTGGGGCGATCGCACCTCTGCCTGTTCAAGATTGACTTTTGCCAGATTCATCGCTGCTACAGCACGATTAATTTCTGCTTGGGCGGCTTCTACATCCACTCCGCGCACTTCAGCGATTTCATCGAGTGTTGCTGTAGCTTGTTTAACTTGTTGTTGGCTAGTTGATTGGGTACGATTTAACTGTGCTTGGGCTTCTTGCAAGCTTTTTTGGGCGGTTTCCAAGTTTAAACGCTTGCTATCCTTTTGCGAGGCGGAAATTGCGCCTTGTTGATATAGTTGCTGATAGCGTTCGTCTTCTGCTTGGGCGTTACGCACTTGGGCTTGAAATCGCTCAATTGTCGCGGCTTGGGCATTAATATCACCTTGGCGTTCGGCTTCTAGACGAGCGATCGCAGCTTTTTGGGCGGCAATTTCACCGCGTTTAGCGCCTGCTTTGGTGCGGTTCAGGTTTGCCTGGGCTACTTTTACCTGTTCTTGCGCCTCTTTTAAAGCTGCTTGGAGGCGATCGCGGCTGTTCAAAATTGCGATCGCTTGTCCTGCTTTTACCCTATCCCCTTCCTTCACTAACAACTTTTCTACCCGACTTCCTTCCGCAGACACCGCAGCCGAGAGTTTAATTACCTTTCCCTGTGGTTCGAGTCGCCCTAAAGCTGTTACCGTTTTTAACTGTGGTAATTGTGTTACTGGCAGTTGTGCTTCTGGATTTGCATAATTTTGCCAGCGTTTTACTATATAAAAACTTATTCCGCCAACCAATAAAGATATAGTTATACCTATAGCAACGGATGGACGCAGAATAGACTTAGGGAACGTTCTGTACCCTAGCTTTGAGTTTCGCACCATAGATTACCTCTTAACTAGTGGCGCAGAAAAAAGAACAGATTAGGCTTTTCTCCGTACTTGTTTGCTAATTCCTACTTCTTGAGTCAGTTATTCTTGATTTATCACTTCCAAGTCCATAAAATAATTTGGAAATTGTTGAGATTTTTCTTAGATAAAGTGATTTAGCTGGCTAGGATAACAACAAATATCTCTACCAAATTATAGGTTTATGTTTTTAGCAAACTACTTTTGTTTTATGAAAGTACTCAGGTATAGTAAACGGTTTTAAAATTTCGGGTTGTAACAGCGCCAACAATCATAATCAAATTAAGTAAATAACAAAAAATATTTGGTGTGATTAAGATCGGTGGAAATTTATATCAAATTTTGATGATAATAGCGTTTACCAATCGTATTAGGTACATCATATTCCCCTCCTCACTTGCGGGGTGGGATTTTTGTACCTCATAAGGGACAAGAACCGCTATAATCTCATTCAAAGGTTAAAACGAAACATTAACCAAAGCGCATTGGGACACCTGTAGCTTGCAATTCTCATAAATCAAATAGGATTGCTGTATTAAGTCGGTTTGCTATTGGGAATTATAAAGATAGGGATACGTCAAAACTTTCACAATAGTTTTGACGTATCCCTTTTATAGTATAAATGTACCATTAGCTTTAGTTGTATAGCCATGCAACCTCTTCAGCCAGTTAGCGGATCAGATTTGCAAAGATTTTTGTCAGCGCCAGAGGAGTTATTGCAAGAGTCAGTAGCATTGCAATTAGCCGTTGCTAGTTTCCACCAGACACCGCGTAGTCTTTTAGAGATTCTAGTTAATAGTGCTGATGAGCAGGTAGCAGAAGCAGCAAGCTTACACGTAAATTTTGCAGGAGAAATAACAGACGGGTGGCAGCAAGCAGTTGATGAAATCCTGCAACAGCGTCAGCTAGGGCAAAACGATCGCCTCGCTGTAGAATTGCTCAAGTTAGGCTCAGTACCACCATGCTTTCTCAGCGAGTGGGTTCCAGCCGAGCCACTAATTCAAGGATTGCGAAATCCCCAAATGCCGTTGCGTTATCGGTTGCAATTATTACAACGACTGTCACAGGAACCAACTTTAGAACCAAGGTTACAGGTAGCAGAGTCGCCAGAAACGCCGTCAGCAGTGTTGGAACAGTTGGCGGGTGATTTGGAATTACCAGTGCGGTTGGCGGTGAAGTTTAATCCCAGTTGTCCACCACCATTAATTGAACTAGTGGAAGGACAGTATGCCATTGCATCTGACTGGAATACCGATAGCGAACAATTAGCGATGCTGGGGCAGAGTCGTTGGGCGTGGGTGCGGTTGGCTGTGGCGCAAAATCCCTCAGCGACAGCAGAGACGCTGATGCAGTTGGCTGGGGATGCGGTGTATAAAATTCAGTTAGCGGTAGCGAAGAATCCAGAAACACCCGCAGATGTGTTGGCTGTGCTGGCAGAACATCAAGACAAAACGGTACAAGCGGCTGTAGCGGAACATGGGAATGCAACGGAAGAAATATTGCATGAATTATTTCCAACTCAACAGCATCTTGTGAAAAGAAGGAAAAATTTACCAGCTAGTATTTTAGAGCGGATTTTCAACGAATTAGTAACAAACCAGCCAATTTGGAAAAATAAGGAACTTCGTTATTTTTTATTAAAACAACCAAACACACCAACAAGGTTTTTGGCTGAGTTAGCAAATATTGATTTAGAAGCACTAAGGGCGGAAAAACTAGAACAAGAAAGAAAAGCCGGATCAACGCCAGGAATATCTGAAAAATGGGTTGAAGATGAGATTATGTTTCTGACTGATGTTGCCAAACATCCGCAAGTTTCGGTGGAAATTTTAGAACGATTGGCACAGTATCCTAATTCTCATGTCAAGCTTGCTGTTGCCCAAAATTACCAAACTCATGAACAACTAAAACTACGGATTTTATCAGAGTTGATATTTTATGCGGAGGACAATATTAAAGTCGAAATTGCCAAAAATCCCGAAACACCAGTGTATGTTTTAGAGGCGATAGGGCAAAATGAGTCTTATCGCACCAAGCTTTTACGGGAAATTCGACGAGTTTTAGCCTCTGAGTATGCTGTTAATGCTAACTCATTTAATTCCACTGCTGACAAATTCATGTCTGATCTCAAGCATCAGACTTTATATCCTAATAATATTGTTGTTAATGTTGAACACTTGATGAGACTGTTTGAAAGTCCTGATTTTCTGGAGGTAATGACAAGAACTTTAACTTATGAGGATACAAAAAATGAGCTGTCTCTATTGATGAATAGATTTTTATCTGAATTGACAGAAATGCTTTCTAGACTATCGAATGAACTACAAAAACAAGTAGTTACAAATATCATAAGTATTTTGGCATTAATTAACAGTGGTGTTAAGAACAACTCAATAAAACGCTCTATAGCTGTGGCATTAGTTGGCAATCAAAACACTCCAGTTTCTTTACGGAATGAATTAATTAATCAGCTTAGAAGACCATCAATACCACTTACTTCTCATGAGAGTGACTGCGACTTGTTTTTAGCACTTGTCTATAATCCACAGATTCCAGAAGCGGAACGAATGGAGTATTTTCAGCAACTTCTCTCTACAAATTACATTCAAGAAGGAATTGCCAGAAATCCAAATACTCCACCGGAAATTATAGCTCAGTTAATGACTCGTCCTGGTGTAGGTCGTCAAGCAGTTTCTAGAAACCCCAATGCACCCACCGAGGCACTGGCAGAACTAGCCCAGGACAGCAATAGCGCAACCCGGAATTGGGTAGCTGAAAATCCTGGTACTCCGGTTAATATCTTGGTGCAACTTACCAGACAGCCTGTGGAGAAAACAATTAATAATATTTCAAGTGTACGTGAGACTGTACTGAAAAATCCCAATTTTCCTCCCCTTGAACGTTATCGGTTATTGCTAGCTATAGAGGAGGAGCAAGAAACTGCAAACGCTCATCAATTAATGGCTCGTCGCACTAATAGTTCTTATGCTTTGGCACAAGTTGTGGAAAAGGGAGATCAAAAAGCCAAACTAACCGCAGCACGTAGCAATAAAACTCCGATTCAAATATTGGAACAACTGGCAAAAGATCCAGATGAAACTGTGCGTCAAGCTGTCTCGCAAAACTCAAATTTACCCCTCAATCGATTACTCGAACTTGCACGAAATTCCAGTGTAAAAATTCGACAGGTACTTGCATATAAATCATCTCATAACAAAATACCAACACCTATTCAACTATTAGAAATATTGGCGCAAGATGAATCTGAGAAAGTCAGAGCCAAAGTAGCAGAACATCCTGATTCATCTGTTGAAATTTTGACGCGGTTAGCCAATGATACTAGCCGTGAAGTAAAAGCAAAACTAACTGCTAACTCCAATACTCCAGTCACAATTCTCACTCGCTTGGGATTAGAAGAAAATCTGGTAAATCAACGCAATCCCAATACACCAGGAATTGTACTTACCCAGGCCGTTAAAAGCATGAGTAGCAAAAATCTTGCTGATTTTATTAAACATCCTGTCAAAGGTTCACAAATGCCTGCTGAAACTTTGTCACAGTTAGCAAGTCATACCGATAGTTCAGTGCGTTATCGAGTCGCATCTCACCCTAATACACCAGCCACCGTTTTAAGACAGTTAGCTAGAGACTCTTATGTAGCTACAGTTCGTGCTGTTGCCAGTAATGCCAATACATTTCCTGAAACTTTAGAAGTGCTAGCTAATCACCCAGATTTTACAACTCGTTTGGAAGTTGTTCGCAATCCCAACACACCGCCTCGCGCACTTGCTCAAATTGTTCTGAGTACCCAAAATTCAGGAAATACGCCAAATCCAACAGTGGATATGCTCAAAAGTGCATTTCCGGGCGATCATAATGATGTGTTGCGTTCAATAGCTGGTAATCCTCGCACACCTATAGAAGCATTGGAGATTTTAGCAAGAAGAGAATTTATCGGTGCAACACCAGATCCTCGCTCGTTTATTCCACCGACAACTGATGATAGTATAGTGCGATCGCTTGCGTACAATCCCAGCATAACACCGCAATTGCTGGGTATTCTTGTCCAAGATCCTTGTGTAGAAGTGCGTGTTTGTTTAGTCCGCCATCCCAATTTGACAGAGGCGTTGTGGTTACAGTTAGCAGAAGATACGGAAATATCCGTGCGTGAAGCTGTTGCGGCTACAATCAACGCACCTGTAAGCGTTTTGGAATTACTGGCGCGAGATGAACAAGTAGAGGTGCGAATCAAAGTAGCGACTAACCCCAATACACCAATTACTGTTTTACAACTTCTCGCAGGTGACGAAAACTCCAGTGTCCGCACTGCTGCGGCTAGCAATTCTCAGCTACCTGAAACAATACTGACACAATTGGCAAATGATGAAAAAGTCGAAGTCCGCCGCGCAGTTGCTCAAAATCTCAACACCCCTGCACCCATCCGCGAAAGCCTCCGCGATTTAGTTGTACAACCCACCACCCGCCAGACTAGTCCTACCTTGCGCGGACTCAACCGCCTCTACAACCCCAGCACTGATGATTTAGTCAGCATACTTGCAGAATACGCGAGTTCAGAAAATGCCTTTGTGCGGTTTGTGACACTCCTCCACCCGCTAACTCCCCATGAAGTGCTGACTCAAGGGGCGCAGTCTGCATCCTGGCTGGAACGCTACGCCGTTGCTGATAATTCTGGAACTCCAAGCGTTTTACGCCAGCAACTTGCCCAAGATAGCAACCGGATTGTCCGCGCAGCCGCTAGAGTTAATACTAATTCGTAATTAATATCCGTCAGATTTAGTCTGACTTTTCACGTTATGTGGAAAAGCCACGAAAAACCTAACCCCCTAACCTACCAGGGAAGGGGGAAAATTCAAAGTCTCTCTCCTTTTAGGAGAGAGATTTAGAGAGAGGTTTTCCAGATACCGTGAAAAGTCAGAGATTTAGTGGGGGTTTTAGAGTTTGAATTTGTTGCTGGATTTTAGAGAATTGATATAACTTGTAAATAATTGAGGATGTTGCAGATGGCATACAGTGATTTCACACTTGCCAAAGTTCGAGAAACATTTCAACTTGTAATTGATGAAAAGCGCAATCTATTCAAAGACGTGTCGGCTATTCAACCTTCTGCCACCTTAACAACGCTCTTAGAAGAATATACTCAACTAGCAACTGCTATCAACACTGAAAAAGCCCGTTCCGAATTACTAATTATGCCAGTTCTTACGGAAGTTAGACGACAGCTAAATTATCAAATATCACTGTTTTCTGGAACAGATTTTGATGTAGATAGTAGTCAAGGATTGAATGGATTTTGTGATTTCATTCTCTGTGGCTCTGAAGAACAGTTTTACATTAAAGCGCCTGTACTTACAATTGTTGAGGCGAAAAATGAAAATATTAAAGGTGGTTTAGGACAATGTATTGCCACTATGATAGCTGCCCAATTATTCAATCAAAATACTCAACAAGAAGTTAAGACAATCTATGGAGTTGTCACTAGTGGAACCAACTGGCGATTTTTAACGTTGGAAGGATTAACAGCATACATTGACATAGTTGAATACTATATCAATGATGTTGATAAAATTCTTGGTATTCTATTACAACCATTTCAATCTGCTTTGCTACAAGCATCATTATGAAACAGTTATTGTCTCTTAGCACTTTCCTGTTAACTAATCTACAAAATATTTTAACTTATACTTTCGGTAATCGTAGCGGTGGATTCTCAATCTATATAATTGGTAAAACACCAGAAAATGATTTTATTGGTGTTCATACAACCTCTGTTCAGACATAAATTGATTAAACCGTAAAATTAATTAAATCTAAGTTTATGCATTTAGAAACAGAAAAAATCTTAGGTACTCTTGAAGTATTGACTGAAAAACGCCTTGAGTTTCGTCTGCACAGTAATCAATATTCTTCTTTAGTACCTTTCGTTTGGGATGTAAATAAAAAAGGCAACTTTAGCTTACTCAATCTTGGACGCGATCAAAGATGGATAACTCTAACAGATATTGATGTCGCCGTTAAAAATTGGCACGCATTAGAACGTCGCGGTTATTTAAACCCAGATGACGATCCGAGTGATTATGAAGATGAAGATATTATCAATCCTGAAGTAGTTGATGAAAGGGCAAATATATATCAAGAATTAGCTGATGCTATCCAAGAGAAACTCCAGACTATAGAAGTATTTAAATTCAGTAAAACTGCTGACTATTCTTTTTATGTTGTGTTAGGTAAAAACCAAAATAATAATTGGTTTTGTTTTTCTCAAACTGTTGCTAGAGAGACAAGATTAGAAGGAGAAATAAAATACTCTGATTTCCCTGATTTAACAATAATGCAGCCATCTTTGGATAGCAGTACTACTAAATTGAAAGATAAATTTCAGCAAATTATCAATCAATTACAACCGATTAGTATTTATGGTTATTATGGTGGTGGCTATGATTATAAATTCAATCATTATTTAGTTCAAAGTATAGCGAACACTAAAGAAAAAGCATTAGTATTAGCTCTACATCAAGCAGGAATGCTAGATATTGCTAAATTTCATGAGTTTGACCCAGAAGCTTTATCTTGGATATGGGACGAGGCTGAAATTGCTGAATTTTATCCCAGATACCAAAAAATAAATAAGTTTTTAACACAAAATCTTTCCGATTTAAGAATGATCAGATGTAGCTTTTGGAATCGTGAATATATATATGTCGTTGGTGAAACCAATGCTGGAGATATAATTGGAATTTATATAGAAAGTGATTTTGATTACAATCCCTAATTTTACATACAACATCTCAAGAAGATAAATTATGCACTCTGAAACAGAACGCCTTTTTGGAACTCTACAAGTTATTGTTGAGCCTTACTTAACTATTGATTTACCAGGTCATGAAGACGGCGGTACTGTTGTTCCATTTGTTTGGGACGTATCTGAACAAGGGGAATTTAATATTATCGATCTCTGTTTGGCTAATGGTTGGCTACAGCTTACAGATGTAGATAAGCGAATCAGAAGTTGGCAAGAAATGGAATATGCTAAATCGTTTTATGACTTTTATTTAGGTGTTGAAGAGGAAAATCTAAGGAAAAATAAATTTGAATATTTATTACAAATTTTACACATAAATTTACAAAATTTAGAATCTTTTTTACAAGATTTAGACTCTTTTAACTCGATGCCTTATTCTTGTAGCAAAGGTGTTATTTTACCAGGGTTAATAATTGGTAGAACAGGAGACGGAACTTGGATTTGTATTTGTCCAACTGTTTATAAAGAAACAACAATTCCGCAAGAGTTAATTTATCGTTCTCCTCTATCTCAATTAACCTCTAGTCAATTATTCGGAGAAAGCACACTAAACTTAATTTCACAAATTGAAGCAATAACCTCAGAACTAGGCATAATTTCCTTAGATGGTGATTTGGGTGGTGGTTATTACTATCACTACGATCATCAAATTGTTTATGGTGTTGCTGTATCTAAAGAACTAGCAGTTGAACAGGCTTTCCAAAAGGCTGGACTTCTAGAACTAAAACAATTTCATAGCTTTTTTCCTGATAAAAACGACTTAGGAGACTACTATGAAGGTTATAAACTTGAAGAAATGTTTGCAAAATATGAGCAAATTAATAATTTTTTTAAGCAGATATTTTCTGAAACAATTATGTATAGATTCAGCTTTTTCACTCAGGAACATATATACATAATAGGTCAAAGTAACCCTGGAGATTGGGTTGGACTATATCTAAAAAGTGAATTTGTTTACAATCCCTAGATTTATTAATATCAAAAATGAAACTCGAAACAGAACAACTCCTTGGTACACTAGAACTGCTATGCTCAGATTTGTTTATTTGGGAGAATGCAATCCAAGGGGAGTTTAATATTTGGAATTTAATGATTTCCGAAGGTTTTGTTCATCTAACCGACATAGAACTTGCTTTTAAACATTGGCAAAAAATTGAAGAATGGGGAACTCCTACTAATCAGGAAGCCTCTGATTATGAATACGCCCCGCCGCGTTCTAAACGCAAGGACAATACTTGGAACGAAAGTATTGCTAATAAACGCCAAGGTTACTATCAACAACTCCAGCAGTTAATTAAAAATCATCTGCAAAATATTCAAGCATATAATTTATCTTTTCCCAAAACAGCACATCAAAGCTTTGAGTGGGGACATCCATATTTTTCAATGTCGATTGTGGTTGGTGAAACTAGCGATCGCCACTATTTTTGCCTTGCCCCCACTATCCCCGACCAAGTAAGCTATAATTACCGCGATCGCAATCAACCCACAACACAAATTGTCTACAAAGAATCACCAAGCCAAGTAAATCAAACTCTGATAACTGAAGTTCAAATTCTGCTTGGGAATCTTACCCCAATTACCAACTACGGCTACTACCACGGCGGATACAACTACACCTACCAACATCAAATTGTCGGTGCATTAGCCAAAACCAAAACGACTGCCATTGAACTTGCATTACAAGCAGCAACTATGGTTTTTTTAGAGAAACGAACAGTTGAGTATGCTGATAATAGCGACAATAGCCGTAAACTCAGCCAGTTTATGAACCAGTGTTTAGCTAATCGTACTGACTACAATATCAGCTTTTGGGATGTTGGCTACACCTACGAAGTCGGACAAACCCCAGCAGGAGATTGGATAGGGGTGCGATCGCAAGGCGAATTTGAATACAATCCTTAGAAAGAGTAGCAAAAACCTAATGTCTAAAAAGTCTGATTCGCAGTTCCAAAATCTGTTTACTTAACAAATTTGATTTGTGAGAATTGCTCAAAAAGAATCTGCTTAAGATGCTGCAACAACAGCACGGTCATTTACTAACTTGCCATCTTCCATATAAACGATGCGATCGGCAATATCTAGAATGCGGTTGTCATGAGTAACCAAAAGAATGGTACAATCTTGTTCCTTAGCTAATTTTTGCATGAGGTTGACCACATCTCGTCCCGATTTACTGTCAAGGGCGGCGGTAGGTTCATCCGCTAAGACAATTTTAGGACGACCAACCAATGCACGAGCGATCGCAACTCTTTGTTTTTGTCCCCCAGATAAATCATCGGGATAGTAATTAAGCCGATTTCCTAATCCTACCTCCTCTAACATTTGGGCTGACCGGGTTTTCATTTCTGCCGGTGAAAGATTGTTATGCACTTCCAAGCCCATTCTGACGTTCTGTAGTACTGTTAAACTACCGTGCAAGTTATGCGCTTGGAAAATATAACCATTATTGCGTCGCACTTGGGTAAGTTGTGCTGTACTAGCACCACAAAGTTCTTGTCCCAATATCTGCAAACTACCGGATTGGGCAGAACGCAAGCCGCCTGATAAGGTGAGAAGTGTAGTTTTCCCAGAGCCAGAAGGCCCAGTCATGATAATAATTTCGCCAGCGTTAATATCCAGGTTAATATCAAAGAGAACTTGCTTACGAAGTTGACCATGACCAAAATAGTGGTCGAGATTTTTAACAGAGATGACGGATTGACTAGTCATAAATAGCTTGATTATTCCTGATGATTGTCATTTGTTATTTATTATTTGTGATTACCAAGACTTACGCAAAAATTGCTAACTTCGCTTAATTTGTCGAACAGCGTCTCATGGAGAAGAATTCGTAGAGTGTCCGTAAATCATCATTACAAATGACAAAGGACAAATGACTAATGACAATTTCTAAAACATATCTGCGGGATCAGCAGATTGTAATTTACGGGTGGCGATCGCACCAGAAATTATGCACATAATCATAGTCAGCATTAATACCGTCAAGGCGCGTGCTACGGTCATGTAAAGTGGTAAATTGGTGGCATTACGAGTTAAAGCATAAAGTCCTAAAGGTGCGATCGCTCCTGGGATAAAGCCCAAAATTGCCAAAATTATTGCCTCTTCAAACACCACACCTAATAAATAAAGATTGTTATACCCCATTGCCTTGAAAGTGGCGTATTCTTTGATATGGGAATTCACATCTGTAGAAAGAACTTGATAGACGATAATCACGCCCACCATAAATCCCATTGCTACACCCAGGCTGAAGATAAACCCGATGGCTGTATTTTTTTTCCAATAATCTGTTTCAAATTCGATAAATTCTGCTTTGGTAAAAACTTTAACATCATCATCTAAATGAGATTCTAAAGCTGCTTTGATTTGTTTTGCATCATATCCTGGTTCTAGTTGCACCAAACCTAAACTGACACTACTTGCTTCTCGTTTAGGAAATAGCCGCAAGAAATTCTGGTCGCTAGTAATTAGGTTGCCATCAGCCGCAAAGGAAGCGCCGATTGAAAATAAGCCGCTAATGGTAATCGTCCGGCGGTCAATTTCAGTCGTTACAGGTTTGCCTCCATCGACTTGAGCGATCGCTTCTTGATAATCTCCTCTAGAGGCGCGATCGAATAGCAGGGTATCTGGTAGCTTCACCCGATCTATCTGGCTGTTAACATCCGGTAAGTCGAAAGCTGGCTTTTCAGGATTGATCCCGATAACAAGCACAGATGTCTTTTGGCGTGTTTTCGGATTCTTCCAATCCACAATACTGATATACATTGGTTCTGCTGACTTCACCCCTTGTACATCCATTGCCTGATACAGCCGCCGCCGTGTAAAGGTGTCCGCATTTAACACGTTACGGCCTTGAGGGCTAACTAGAATAATATCAGCCTGTATACTTTTGTGCAGCTTAGTATTACTTTCAAATAAGGCGGTCTGAAACCCTAGCTGCATGAACATGAGAACATCAGCGAAAGCAATACCTCCCAATGCCACCAAGAGACGGCTTTTTTCGTGACTCAGTTGCAGCCATCCTAAAGGGGTTCGCTGCCGCAGTTGTTGAATAAATCCAATCATAGTTCAATTACCGCCTTTACTTGCAGATTGGTAAACTTGGCAGCTTTGGCGCTAGAAGCCCGATCTAGTCGGACATGAACTTCTACTACTCTGCCGTCAATATTGCTAGAGGGGTCACTGTTGACGAGATTTTGTCGCTGTACTTGCATCCCCATCCAATCGACGGTTCCCTGCAATTCTCCAGCAAGGGAATCACTAATTAGCTTAACCCGTTGCCCCGATCGCACTTTGTTAATATCACTTTGGTAAACTTCTGCAACTGCATACATCTGATCGGTTCGACCGAGTTCTACAATCCCGTCAGTAGAAACGGTTTCTCCAGCTCGTGTATTAATCTTCAGAATTTGTCCCGCTTCGGGGGCGCGGACATAAGCCTGATCGAGTTGCGCTCTAATTTTTGCCACAGTCGCTTGAGCGCTATCTACCTCTGCTTGGGCGTTGGCTATATCTGTAGGACGGACTTCAGCCGTTTGGTTAAGGGTGGCTTTAGCTTCGTTAATCTGCTGTTGTAAGCTAGCGAGGGTTTGGTTGCGGTTCGCTTTAGCTTCTTTAATCTGCTGTTCTAAAGTAGCGACAGTTCTTGTCTTGTTGGCTTGGTTTTCAATTACCTGCTGAGTAGAAGTTTCTGCACTCAAGCGTTTTTGATCGGCTTGCTGACTGGAAATTGCCCCTGCTTTGTATAAAGCGTCATAGCGTTGCACTTCTACTTGAGCGTTCCGCTTTTCGGCGGCGACGCGATCCACTGTTGCTTGTAAACTCTGCCGTTGTCCTTGTAAGTCTGCTTCTAGGCGATCGATTGTGGCTTGCTGAGTTTTGACATTTCCTTCTAATTCGACTTGCAGACGGCTGACAGCAGCAAGTTTTGCTCCAATTTCTCCCTGTTTGGCTCCCGCTTTTACTTTGTCAAGATTGGATTTGGCAACTTGAACTTGTTGTTGGGCTTCCACTAAACTTGCTTGCAAGCGATCGCGACTATCCATAACTGCAATTACCTGCCCAGCTTTGACGCGATCGCCTTCTTTCACCAATAGTTTCTGAAGCAGACTTCCTTCAGTAGAAGTTGTTGCAGACAGTTTTATAACTTCTCCATTTGGTTCTAAGCGTCCCAATGCTGTGACTGTTTTTACCACTGGCTGAACAGCTATTGGTGTGGCTGGCTTTTCATTAGCGGTCGCCTGAAACTTTAGCACCGTGTAAACACTAGCTCCACCTATTGCTAGAGATGCAATTATTGCTAGTGTTGTTGGCGATCGCAAAAGATTTTGGGGAGACTTTAAATCCTCTAATTTCCAGTTCTGCACCATCGTGTTCACCTTTCCCCATTAGTAACTTGTACTAAACTGTTCAGTTCAATTCATGCTAAACTAAACGGAGTAGTTTAGTCAAGAGTAAAAAGTAAAACTCGGCATTGGGGATTGAGGATTGTGGCTAAAAAATGCTGTAAATGCCGATTAAGTTATTAAAATTCTTTATAAGAGAGGATAATTAATAAATGGTACGGATTAAAACTGACGAAGTTGATCGAGATAATTCCGTTGATAAAGTGGAGCAAATTCTGCAAGGCGCAATGCAGGAGTTTCTGCAAAATGGCTATGCTGGTACAAGTATGGATCGGGTAGCAGTAGCGGCAAGTGTTTCTAAAGCGACAGTCTACAGCCACTTTCAAGATAAAGAAGGACTTTTTAAAGTACTGATAGAGTACTTGGCACATGAGAAGTTTAACTCTCTGTTTGGCACGGAACCGATGGAGGGAGAACCAAAAATCGTACTGCGCCAATTAGGAACCAAATTATTAGAACAAATGAATAACGACCAGGAACACAGTGCATTCATGCGAGTGCTAATTGGGGAATCTGGTCGTTTTCCAGAATTAACTCAGATTTGTGTTCGGGCAATGATTAAACCAATGCTGGAAACGATCGCCCAATATTTCGCTGTTCACCCAGAACTAAATATTACCGATCCAGAGGCAACAGCAAGAATTTTTTTAGGTACATTAGTTAATTTTCATGTTACTCAAGATGTGATGCATGGGAAGGATATTATACCAATGGAAAGCGATCGCCTGATTGATGCCTTGACACACCTAATCGCAAAATGCGCCGATTGATTGGTTATATCCCGGCGCGTGGCGCTTGTTTGGTCGGAAAGTCAAATTCACCTTGAATAACAGTTGACTGTTTTTTCCATAGAAGCTACAGTACTGTGTCCGGCTTTTTTCGTTCCTTACAAGCTGCCACCAATACATCCTCTAGCGATCGCCAGATAACTAAGCAGGAATAACTTGAACAACTAGAGCGCGTTTATCCAGAGACTGGATTTTACCTACTTGACTGAGATCGTTTGCAATTCGGTCTAGCAGTTCTCCCGCTTTGTCACGATATTGATGTTCTCGGCCTCGTAAACGAATGGCAAACTTAACAGAATCGCCTTTACTCAACCACTGACCTGCTTGTTCGATGCGTAAATTGTAATCAGCCATACCCACGTTTAGACCGAATCGAACTTCTTTTACCGTGGGTCTAGCACTCTGGCTCTGACGTTTTTTCTTTTGATATTGTAGCTTGCCATAGTTGAGAATCTTGGCGATTGGAGCGTCTTTACCTTGAGAGACTACAACTAAGTCAAGCTCTAAGCTTTCGGCTAGCTGTAACGCCTCATTGGTGTCGATCAGACCACGATTATTATTCTCATGGTCAATCAAGAAGACGCTAGGTGATTTGATTTGTGAATTAATCAGTTGCTTTTGGATTGCGATAATGAATTTCTCCCATTTGTTCAATACTTTGCTTTACAAGCAGGTAATGCTAATTTAACACAACACTGAATCAGAGCAACTTTAACAACACAATAGACGGCAATCTGATAGAATGATGGACTGCGGCACTCGCTCTCAGTCTTTGCGCTACTGCCCATCCAGCTTTTCAATGATTTTTATCCGTCCGCCTAAGACTGACGCCATGATTGGCGACAGGCCGATGTTATTTTTGGAGTCTTATGTCTTTTTCCGATCTCGGCTTGTCCAATGAAATTATCCGTGCTGTTACCGAACGAGGGTACACGGAACCCACACCAATCCAGATGCAGTCCATTCCTGCTGTCTTGTCGGGTAAAGATTTATTAGCTGGGGCACAAACTGGCACTGGCAAGACCGCTAGTTTTACACTGCCGCTCTTGCATCGATTGTCGTCTAATAAGAGCAAAGGTACGCCTAATGGATACCCACCAATCCGGGCGTTGATTCTCACCCCGACTCGCGAACTCGCTGCCCAAGTGGAAGAAAGCGTGCGCGAGTACGGCAAGTACTTAAATCTTAACTCGATGGTGATGTTTGGCGGAGTCAGTATTAATCTGCAAAAACAGCGTTTGAGGAGTCGAGTGGATATTTTGGTTGCGACTCCAGGGCGACTCCTAGACCACGTACAGCAGGGTACGCTGAATTTATCGCAGATTGAGGTTTTGGTGCTGGATGAAGCCGATCGGATGCTGGACATGGGTTTTATTAATGATATCCGCCGCATCCTCTCACTCCTGCCCAAACAGCGACAGAATTTGCTATTCTTCGCTACTTTCTCAGACAAAATTAAGGCACTGGCCGCCGGACTACTCAATAACCCGACGATGATTGAGGTAGCACGCCGCAATGTTACCGCCGACACGATCGCACAGAAAGTTTACCAAGTAGACCGTGACAAGAAACGCCAATTACTGGCTCATCTGATTCGGCGAGATAATTGGTATCAAGTACTAGTGTTCACTCGCACTAAGTATGGCGCTGACCGTTTGGTGAAGCAGTTGGGCGAAGACCGCATTCAAGCATTGGCAATCCACGGTAATAAGAGCCAGCCGGTGCGTACTAACGCTCTGGCAAAGTTCAAAAATGGCACCTTACAAGTATTGGTGGCGACAGACATTGCTGCTAGGGGTCTTGACATCAGCGAACTGCCCCATGTAGTTAACTTTGATTTGCCTAATGTACCAGAAGATTATGTTCATCGTATTGGTCGCACCGGTCGCGCTGGCGCATCAGGTGAAGCTGTATCGCTAGTGTGCATCGATGAACAGCATCTATTAACAGATATCGAAAAACTGATTGAGCAACGCTTGCCGAAGGAAGTGGTTGCTGGTTTTGCGCCCAACCCCGATATCAACCCCGAACCAATTACAAATGTACGGCAACACAGAGCCAAGCCCGGAAGTGATAAGCGTCCGGCTCGTACTCCTAAACCGTTACCACAGACATCGGCTAAACGTAAAGCAGCGCCACCTGCCACCAATGGCGAGAAACCTGGCGCTCGTTCATCTGGATCGCGCCGTTCTGCTAAACGCGATCGCTAATATTCGTTAGCTCTTCAATAGATTGATTTTTCACGGATTCTGGAAAAATTCAATGTAATATCTGTCACATACAGTTGTCGGAATGCAGTTAACAGTGTCATAAAGAAAAGGTGAAGGTTAACCTGTAGGGTATAACTTACCTTAGACTTGCTTGACCCCTAGCTTCGATGGATCTATCACACTCATGACTGAACTGACGCTACGCCTACAAGAGGGAGATACCGAGACAACGATCGCAGTTGACCAAGATATATTTACAATTGGTCGTTTGCCGGAATGTAACTTGTACTTACCTTTTGGTGGAGTATCCCGCAACCATGCTCGCCTGGTAAAAACGGCTGATGGTGTGTGGACTATTGAGGATCTGGGCAGCAAAAACGGGACGCAAGTCAATAAATATCTGGTTAACTATCCCCAAGAGTTACATCACGGCGATATCGTTTGGCTGGGGAATGTCAGCTTGGTAGTGCTGCTCACAACCCCTGTTTCTCAACCGACACCTGAGTATGCCGGAATTTCGGACATTAATGAGCAAAGAACAATCCTTCACAATGTTGAACAACTACAACAGCAATGGATTGCAGCTGATAGTAAGGATGGCAACATCAGCAATAAGGACAAAACCATTGCCCGTCTCAAAGACTTAGTGGACATAGCGAAAAATCTTTGTGCAGCCGCATCTATAGAAGAGATTTTTTCGCAGGTGCAGCAAGTAGTTTTTCGTTATCTTGATAGTATCGATCGCTTGGCATTATTAATTGATGTCAATGGTTGCGGCCAATTGGAATTAATGAATGCTGCCACTCGAAATATTTCCCAACAGAAAAATCTCCCTTCTGATGGTAGTTGGATTAGTCGTAGTATCTGTCAAAAAGTATTTGATGAAAAAGTAGTCATTCAAACCGGTGATACTCATCAGGATGAAAGGTTTGCTAGCGAACAGAGTATTTTGGTCAAAGGCATTCGTAGCGCGATGGCAGTGCCTTTATGGGATGAAAATAAAGTTGTGGGCGTATTGTATGCCGATGCCAATTTTTCTTCTTACCATTGGGCAAATGAAGGTGAGGAAGAATTAAGCTTTTTTTCAGCTTTAGCAAACCTTGTCGCTTCTAGCGTGCAGCGTTGGTTATTAGTAGAGAAACTCAAAACTGAAGAGATGATTCGTCACCGACTAGAGCGTTATCATTCTCCAGCAGTTGTACAACAGTTGATATCTGTAGGCGGATTACCGGGTGGTCGTTTAGCTCCCGCCGAAAGCGAAATCAGTATTTTGTTCGCGGATTTAGTTGGCTTTACAGCAATTTCTGAAAGGTTAACACCAACTGCGATCGCTCAATTATTAAATAATTTATTTGAAGAAATGCTAAAAGAAGTGTTTGGTTGCGGCGGCACTTTAGATAAATATATTGGCGATTGTATTATGGCATTTTTTGGCGCTCCAGAACCGCAAGCAGATCATGCCGATCGCGCTGTTACTGCTGCCAAGGGAATGCTCACTCGTCTCGAACATCTTAATGCTAATGGTTTTTGGCACGAACCCCTGCAACTACGCATTGCGATTAATAGCGGTAAGGCTGTTGTGGGAGATGTGGGTAGTTCCCAAAGGGTAGATTATACGGCATTAGGCGCAACGATTAATCTTGCTGCTCGGATGGAAGCAGTTTGTCCCCCTAGTGAATGTGTGATTAGTGAAGTCACCCATAAAATGGTTTCAGAACCCTCAGACTTCCAAGAAATGGGAGATTATCGTTTCAAAGGTATTGAGCGATTAGTTAAGGTTTATCAGACAAAATTGCAGCCAGTGCCAACAATCATTGCTCCAATCATGAATCTTTAGGGATTGGGCATAATGGGGAATAGGAAAAAATCACTAATTATGAATTATGTTAGGGGCTTCCAAATAAAAAATATCTAACTATTCTGGTTAGGATAAATCTGCTATGCATAGCTGTGACAGCCTCTCTCTTACGAAAGGTTGAATAGTCTGATGCTAAATTTAGCTGACTATGCCAGCACTAAAAATTTGCTCTGCTGTCAAATCTAACTCTGGAAAAGTTGGCGACTGGATACGGTTATCTCCTCGAAATTTACTAACGCGATACTCACCTTCTTCTAAACAGCAAACTAAAATAGTCGGTTGTTTGGGTTTGCCAATAAATTCCCTACCGCCCAATGCACCATAATCGACAATCCAGTATTCAGGAATTCCCATTTCTTCATAGTCAGCGTATTTTTTCAGATAATCATCACGCCAGTTTGTACTTACCACCTCAATTACTAAAGGAATTGATGCTGCTTTAGTAACAGTTGATGCTTTTTTCCACAGAGGTTCATTAACTAAATTAGTAAGATTTAGGAGCAGCAAATCTGGCGAGTAAGCTGATTCGTTTTCAAGTGGTTTAACTAATACTGTTTTTGGTATACCATAGGTTAGACTGAGGCGACTATATTCTAAAGTGATTTTTGTTGATAAAAATACAACAATCTCTTCATGGTCGCCTGTTGGTTGAGGCATTTCTACTACTACTCCATCATATAGTTCGTAACGTTGTCCCCTGTTATCTGGATATTTAGCAACGAACTCATCGAATGTAACTACTTTGCCTAAGACTTGAGTCATAGCTTGATTCCTCAATTGTGCAAATTATAGCAACTTTATTTGTACTTATTAATTCATCAATATTAATACTTATTCATTGGTATACTTTGATTCAATTAAAGTTGCGAAAATGTAATATTCAGCAGCTAATTTTTGGCTAAAAGACTAGAATTTGGGTGGTAGCTTCCTCAATTTATATGTATAACATTAGGAAGCCAACTTCAAGCTATTTTTTAACGGGAGGTCAGGTAATGGCGATCGCCACTATTAATCCCGCCACTGGGGAGACGCTCAAAACCTTTGAGGCGCTCAATGACGCAGAAATTGCCGCTAAACTCGATTTAGCTAATCAGACTTTTGAACAGTATCGTCAGACTAGTTTCTCTGAGCGATCGCAATGGTTAGAAAAAGCTGCTGATATTTTAGAGCAAGACAAAGCAGAATTTGCTAAGTTAATGACTCTAGAAATGGGTAAACCATTTAAAGCTGCGATCGCGGAAGTCGAAAAATGCGCCCTCGTCTGTCGCTACTATGCCGAACACGCCCCTAGTTTTTTAGCTGATGTCAGTATAAAAACTGATGCCAGTCAGAGCTTTGTACGTTATCAACCAATGGGTGCGATTCTCGCGGTGATGCCGTGGAATTTCCCTTTTTGGCAAGTTTTCCGTTTTGCCGCACCCGCCCTGATGGCGGGGAATGTTGGCTTACTCAAACACGCTTCTAACGTGCCGCAGTGTGCCTTAGCAATAGAAGATATTATCCGACGGGCAGGTTTTCCTGAAGGTGCGTTTCAAACTCTATTAATCGGCGCTGCCAAAGTTGCCGATTTAATGGCTGATGACCGCGTAAAAGCTGCTACCTTGACCGGAAGCGAACCAGCAGGTGCATCCCTCGCCGTCGCCGCCGGCAAACAAATTAAAAAAACAGTTTTGGAATTAGGAGGAAGTGACCCGTTTATTGTGTTAGAAAGTGCTGACTTAGAGGCAGCAGTTGTCACAGCTACTACAGCGCGGATGTTAAATAACGGGCAATCATGTATTGCAGCGAAACGTTTTATTGTCGCAGATGCGATCGCAGACAAATTTGAAAAATTGCTTTTAGAAAAATTTGAGGCGCTGAAAGTAGGCGATCCTATGGAACCAGATACCGATTTAGGGCCACTGGCAACACCTGGTATTCTCCAGGATTTAGATCAACAAGTACAAGACGCCATCAGCAGCGGTGGTAAAGTCCTCACCGGTGGACATCCTTTATCAGATCGTTCTGGAAACTTTTATCCGCCAACGATTATCATAGATATCCCGCCTGATACACCAATTGCAAAAGAAGAATTCTTTGGCCCGGTAGCCTTGTTATTCCGGGTTCCAGATATTGATGCAGCCATTAAACTCGCTAATGACTCACCCTTTGGCTTAGGTGCAAGTGCTTGGACAACCAACAACCAAGAGAGCGATCGCTTGGTTGAGGAAATTGAAGCCGGTGCCGTGTTTATCAACAGTATGGTCAAATCCGATCCTCGGTTGCCCTTTGGTGGCATCAAGCGTTCTGGATATGGCAGAGAATTGAGTATCCAAGGTATACATGAGTTTGTCAATGTTAAAACCGTGTGGGTTAAATGATTAGTCATTGGTCATTGGTCATTAGTCATTAGTCAAAAAACAAATGACAAAGGACAAAGGACAAATGACTAATGACTAAAGTCTTATTCGTTGCTAGTTAGGAAATAAAATGAATACAGCCGAATTATTGGTGCAGTGCCTAGAAAATGAAGGAGTGCAATATATTTTTGGACTCCCTGGTGAAGAAAACCTGCACGTTTTGGAAGCATTAAAACATTCTTCCATTAAATTTATTACGACTCGTCATGAACAGGGTGCAGCATTCATGGCCGATGTTTATGGACGCTTAACCGGAAAAGCCGGAGTATGTCTTTCTACTCTTGGCCCTGGGGCAACTAATTTGATGACTGGGGTAGCAGATGCTAACCTCGATGGTGCGCCCTTAGTAGCGATTACTGGTCAAGTGGGAACAGATAGAATGCACATTGAATCCCATCAATATTTAGATTTGGTGGCAATGTTTGCACCTGTTACCAAGTGGAATAAGCAGATTGTGCGACCGAGTATTACACCCGAAGTAGTGCGGAAAGCATTTAAGCGATCGCAATCTGAAAAACCTGGTGCAGTTCACATCGATTTGCCAGAAAATATTGCTGCTATGCCCGTCGAAGGCAAACCTTTACGTAAGGATAGTGGCGAAAAAACTTATGCATCTTTTGCTAGCATTCGGGCAGCAGCAGCCGCAATTTGCCAAGCCGTTAACCCATTAATCTTAGTCGGAAATGGGGCAATTCGCGCTCATGCAAGTGATGCAGTCACGCAATTTGCCACCTTGCTAAATATACCTGTTGCCAATACTTTTATGGGTAAAGGCGTAATTCCCTACACACATCAATTAGCTTTGTGGTCAGTAGGATTACAGCAAAGAGATTTTATTACCTGTGGCTTTGATAACACAGATTTAGTAATTGCGATCGGCTATGATTTGATTGAGTTTTCCCCCAAGAAATGGAATCGTAATGGTGAAATTCCCATTGTGCATATTGGGGTAAGTCCGGCGGAAATTGATAGTAGTTATATTCCCAACGCCGAAGTCGTGGGAGATATTTCAGATTCCCTCTATGAAATCTTAAAATTAGCAGACAGACAAGGCAAACCAGATCCCTTTGCTATTAGCTTAAGATCGGAGATTCGCGCTGATTACGAACAGTATGCCCATGATGATGGATTTCCCATCAAGCCGCAAAAGTTAATTTATGACTTACGCCAAGTGATGGGCCCAGATGATATCGTCATCTCGGATGTTGGCGCACATAAAATGTGGATGGCTCGGCATTATCATTGCCATAGCCCCAATACTTGCATAATTTCCAACGGCTTCGCGGCTATGGGTATTGCCATTCCTGGCGCTTTAGCAGCAAAACTGGTTCATCCCAAGCGCAAAGTCGTTGCTGTCACAGGTGATGGTGGCTTTATGATGAATTCCCAAGAATTGGAAACAGCCTTGCGTGTCGGTACGCCCTTTGTCACCATAATTTTCAATGATGGTGGCTATGGGTTAATTGAGTGGAAGCAAGAAAATCAATTTGGTAAAGGAAACTCATCCTTTGTGCATTTTAGCAATCCTGATTTTGTTAAATTCGCCGAAAGCATGGGTTTAAAAGGCTATCGAGTTGAATCGGCTTTAGATTTGATTCCCACTTTGAAAGAAGCCCTCGCTCAAGATGTACCCGCCGTGATAGATTGTCCCGTAGATTATCGGGAGAATCACCGCTTCAGTCAAAAAGCCGGCGAGTTGACTTGTGCGTTGTAAAAATTAGAGACGCGATTAATCGCGTCTGTACAAGAGTTAGGAGTTATTTATTCCTAACTCCTTTAGTGTTTTGGTAGGGTACGTTAGCCTTTGGCGTAACGTACCGCTTTACTTCACTTTATTTATAAATAATATTTCTCCTCTTTCTTTGCGTCCTCTGCGTCCTTTGCGGTTCGTTAAAAAAACCACGAGTATCGAAGACTCGTTTAGGAGTATCAAAGACTCGTCCGCGAGTATCAAAGACTCGTTTAGGAGTATCAAAGACTCGTCCGCGAGTATCAAAGACTCATTCACGAGTATCAAAGACTCATTCACGAGTATCAAAGACTCATTCACGAGTATCAAAGACTCATTCACGAGTATCAAAGACTCGTTTACAATAAATTAGAAGTTATTGATTTTAACTCATCACTGATTTTTACTCTTACTTAATCGTTTTCTGGTTGGATATTTGTGCTTTCCTGCTTTTGGGCAATATCTTCTACTGCTTCGCATTGCCTTTTGTCAATATCTGACTTAATAATGAGTCCCTTAGTATTGAGCGCTATTTCAACTTGGTATTGACCATTGACCATATTAATAGCGGCGTAGGTTACTGTACCAAACATCATCACTCCGCAAAGTGATAAGGTAATTTGCAGAATTCCCAATTCTCGTTTCATTTTTAAAGCCCCTAATCCCTTACATTCCCATTACAACTTGGTGCTGGCTGAGAACGGAGTTGAGAAATAGTCATCCATTAGACGAGTTGTTAGTTGATTATCGGTTAAGTTCAGGATGACTATAATTCCTAGAGTGTAAGACGTTATAGCTAAACAGCTTTGTTATTTAGCGAGTATGAAAAGCTGATATACTCACAGCAGTTTCTCGATGAGGAATGATGGCGCGATCGCTCCGAGTAGCCCCAGAGTATATTGAAAAAGTTAAGTCAGCACCTCAGCGTAACGGCTATCCCAGCCAGCAGTCCTTGGCTACTGATATAGGATTTTCTCTCTCCACAGTCAAAAGCTTTCTCACAGGCAAACCTGTTGACTATCTAAATTTTGTAGAACTTAGCAAAAAACTGGGGTTAGAGTGGCAAGACATTGCATACAAAGAACCAGAAACTCAACCACCGAAACCTCAGCCAACTAACGGGGAAGCATCACCCTTCATCACTGGCGCACCCATAACCCAACCGCGTTACTTTTTTGGACGCGAAAAAGAATTAAAACGTCTCTTCAATCTACTAAAACGCCATCCCCTACAAAACGCCGCCATTATCGGTAAAAAGCGTAGCGGTAAAACATCCCTGCTGCACTACTTAAAAAATATCACCACCACCTCAGCAGAACAACTGCGTCTTGAGCAAAAATCTGACTGGCTACCGCATCCAGAAAATTACTGTTGGATTTTTGTAGACTTGCAAGACGCACGAATGCAAAGCCGAGAAGGACTGCTAAAGTACATCCTAGAATCACTGAAGATGCAAGTGCCAACACCTTGCAATTTAGATCGTTTCATGGATGTAGTCAGCGATAATTTGCATTCTCCTACGGTCATCTTATTGGATGAGATTAGTGTTGGCTTGCAACGCTGTTCAGAATTAGATGATGGCTTTTGGGAATGTTTGCGGTCTTTGGCAACTAACCATACAGGGGGGAATCTAGCATTTGTTTTGGCTACTCCCGAATCACCGATTGACATGGCGCGAAACACAGGACACAGTTCACCCTTTTTCAATATTTTCGGCTATATCGCATATCTGGGAGCATTGACTGAGATAGAAGCGCGAGAATTGATAGCGAGTTCGCCCATTGCTTTCACCGACGAAGATGTGGAGTGGATTTTGACACAAAGTTGCTGCTGTCCACTGTTGTTACAAATTCTGTGTAGAGAAAGATTATTTAACTTAGAAGAAGGGGAGAATGATGATAATTGGCGTGAGGAAGGTTTACTACAAATGAAACCGTTTGCTGATTTATTAGATTCATAACTAGCAGAGTAACTATGAAAGCACACCGAATTGAAACAAAATTAACTAAAAACGGAACCTTGATTCTTGAGGATTTACCGTTTAAGGCTGGGGAAGCTGTTGAAATTATCATTCTAGAAACTCAGACTCGTCCCCAAGAAGCGAATTTGTATCCTTTGCGTGGCAAACAACCCTACCGTTATGACGATCCTTTTGAACCTGCTGTGCCTCTGGAAGATTGGGAAGTCTTGCAATGATTATACTGGATACCCATATATGGGTTTGGTGGGTTCAAGGTGATGCAAGACTGACCAAACAACATCAGAACTGGCTGCAACAATATGAATCCCAAGGATTAGGAATCAGCATAATGTCTTGTTGGGAAGTTGCCAAATTGGTAGAGATTGGCAAGCTAACTCTACCGTCTCCAGTTGAGGAATGGTTAACAGAAGCTTTAGCTTATCCAGGAGTGCAACTACTCGAACTGACAATTCCAATTATTGTTGAATCAACCAAACTCACAGGTTTTCACCGAGATCCATTTGACCAAGTTATTGTAGCCACTGCCAGAATTTACAACTCTCCTTTACTAACTGTTGACGCCAAAATTCTGGCATATCCTGGGGTGCAAACTCTCAAAAAGTGAAAGAAAAGTTGGCGTTCCTGAATTAACCTATGAATTGTTCTGATTCAGCAACGCCGAGTATTAAATAGGAGTGCAGAAAAGTTGACTTCACCACAACGACCCCCCAACGCCTACACAGATGCATCCCAGCAGCACCCCAACTTAATACTCGGTAGCTTGCAACTGCTTTTCTGGCTTGTTTTCCGCCCTTCAGCATGGCATAACCACCTCAAGTGCATTGACCTTATTTTAGACACTGACTCCTCTTTGATTATCTTGTTGAGACAAGGGCGATGGCGAAACCTTGCTCTGTGGAGGCTGTTCATCCAGGGATTGTTTATCTTACCTATCCTGGTTAACTTATTATTGGGCTTGATGCTATGGGTATTGGGTGAACCAATCGTAAATATAGCTTTTCGCGTGGTGTTCGGTGTGGCGGGAGGCGTGGCGTTTCGCATGGCGGAAAGCGTGGCGTTCGGTGTGGCGTTCTGCGTGGCGAAAAGCGTGGCGTTCGGCGTGGCGGAAAGCGTTGCGGAAAGCGTGGTGTTCGGGATAGGATTCGGCGTGGCGTTCGGCGTGGCGTTTGGCATGGCGTTTGGTGTGGTGGAAAGCGTGGCGTTAAGCATGGCGTTAAGTGTGGTGTTCGGTGTGGCGTTCTGCGTGACGTTCGGTGTGGCGGGAGGCGTGGCGTTCGGCGTGGCGTTCGGCGTGGCGTTAAGCGTGGTGTTCGGCGTGGCGTTAAGCGTGGTGTTCGGCGTGGCGTTAAGCGTGGTGTTCGGCGTGGCGGGAGGCGTGGCGTTCGGTGTGGCATTCTGCCTGGTGTTCGGCGTGGCGTTAAGCGTGGCGGAAGGCGTGGCGGAAGGCGTGGGAGTAGCTATTAACTCTTGGCGACCTGTTGTATCATTTCCATTTCTCCTTGTCTGGAATTATCTCCTCTATAGATTAGACAAACGACGTAATGCTAAAAGCCCTTGCTTATTGCGCTTTCACTCAGCCTTCTGGGATGAGTGGCAGCATTTACATCTGCCTGATTTGGACGAACATCTTCTCTTCGTAATTGAACATAACCCAGTAGAAGGCAAAGCTGCCCTCGAATACCTAAGTATCAGCCCACAACGCTGGGCAGCACAAGCTGCACAAATTGAACTAGATGCACGCAGTTTAGAAGGCTGTAGTGATGTCGAAGCTATCCGTAAAGCTCATCGCAGTCTTCTAACTAGCGAACTAGAGAGTGAAGTTAGCCTTCTACTACGAATCTTTAGCCGTATCAGTGAGGATGTAGATGCTGCTCTCAATCAAGCAAGTGCTTATAACCAACGCTTACTCCTCAGAGATGTTGCAGATAAATTAAATCTACAGTTGCAGAACTTCGCTCGTAGCAGCGACAAATACACAGTCCGTTTCTACCCCATTATCAAAAGTTGGCGTGAGATAGTCATCAACTATATAGATGAACTGACTAAAATTACTGAACTGCGCCAAGAAATTGACTCGCCTTACATTACTGGTAATCCCCTCACACTAGAGCAAGAAATTTTCACGGGGCGCGATGAAATTGGCTTACGCATTGAGCAGTTGCTTTTAGATCGCCGTCGTCCACCTCTGCTACTATACGGTCAGCGACGCATGGGTAAAACTTCCCTCCTCAATAACATCGGAAAGTTACTACCTAGTAACATCATCCCCATGTTTGTAGACTTGCAAGGCGCACCTTCATCAGCTAGTGACCATGCAGGTTTTCTCTACAACCTGGCTAGAGAGATGGAGAAGTCAGCGAAAAAGCAAGGTGTAACTCTACCGTCCCTAGCCCGCGAAGTGTTAAAATCTGACCCCTTCACCTATTTCGATGAATGGCTAGATAAAGTAGAACAGGCTCTAGAACAAAATACCGCCTTACTAGCGCTAGATGAATTCGAGGTGCTAGACAACGCCATAACCAAAGGTCGCTTTGATGAACAGGATGTTTTGGGAATGCTGCGTCACCTCATTCAACATCGTCCCCGCTTTAAGGTGCTGCTAGCTGGCTCTCATACTATCGAAGAATATCAGCGCTGGGCTAGTTATCTCATTAATGTCCAAGTAGTGCATATCTCCTACCTCAAAGAAGCGGAAGCACGACAATTAATTGAACGTCCCGTCAAAGATTTTACTCTCCGCTATGAACCTAACGCCGTTGAGCGAGTGCTACAACTCACCCGTTGTCATCCATTCTTAGTACAACTACTCTGTGCGGAAATTATCGTTCTCAAAAACGAACAAGACCCTTCTATCCGGCGATTGGCAACTTTAGCAGATGTGGAAGCCGCGATACCAGAAGCTTTGCAAAGTGGTGGCTTTTTCTTTGCTGATATTCAAAACAACCAAGTTGATGCGACTGGACAAGCTATTCTACGTTTTATCGCCGCTCAAGGGGAAGGGG
The DNA here is from genome assembly GCF_036918015.1 of Nostoc sp. GTDB lineage: Bacteria > Cyanobacteriota > Cyanobacteriia > Cyanobacteriales > Nostocaceae > Nostoc. The sequence goes on along the minus strand of NZ_JBALEO010000076.1, from coordinate 9,114 downwards.
CTATAGTTAGCCGCCAAAGTTTATTACAAGAGTTTCCCGATGCTGATATTACTTTTAACTTGCTGTTGCAACGGGAGTTAATTGAGGAAGTTGACGACGGCTATCGCTTCCAAGTGGAGTTGATTCGCCGCTGGTTTGTTTGAATCATGTCCGTTAAATTAACTTATGACAAATACTATTTACGCTGACGTAATTGCTCTACTATATATTCTTCCAGTTCTTGTTTTTCTCTGTTACTAGCATTTCGTTGATAAGTTCTTCCGGTTTCTTGGATAAACCTACGTTTCTCGCTGGGAGAAGATTTGAGTTTACCTCCAGTTCCTTGAAGCTTTAGCTGTAATTCTTCCCAAGTTTTTTCACCCACACTTTCACCTAGTTTGATCAGTGCCTTTGGGAGTAATATTTTTGCCTCTCGTTGAAAATCTTCTTCTGTCTCAAGGGAAGCTAAATCTATATTGCTAAAGTCGATATCGATTTGAAACTTACTCATAGAATTGTATTTATTCTGTTCAAAATTATTACCACAATTGGGGGAAGATGGGTTTTCAATTTTCAGCTACGATCTGAGGATAGTATGATTGTACTGTTTGAAGTTGATAACTGAGTTGAAAACATCAATTCCGAAAGTTGATTGAATACTTCCGGTAGTATAGCCCTACTTAATCATTCACAACAAGATTCCTGACTTATTAAAAGTAAGTAGGGAATCTGAGCCTTTTGATTTTCACTTATACAATAAGATTGCTATATCTTCAGAAAGAAGACATAGCACTAATCTCCGTACAACCAAGTTAGCAATATTAGAAATGCTATCTTAAAGGCAAGGTCATTTGCTCAAACTTTGAGGATAATACTATGACTACAACGCTCAAAGAGGCTAATTCTATTGAGTCATTGCTAGGTAAAGAGGCTGAAGACCTGCTTACCCACAAAGCAAAAGTTTCTCGTGATTTAATACATTTGCCGGGGCCAGACTTTGTAGATCGAATCTGGCTTAACAGCGATCGCAATCCTCAAGTATTGCGTAATCTCCATCTACTTTACTCTACTGGTCGTCTGGCAAACACAGGTTATCTCTCGATTTTACCAGTAGACCAAGGGATTGAACACTCAGCTGGTGCGTCTTTTGCGCCCAATCCGATTTACTTCGATCCAGAAAATATTATCAAGCTAGCGATCGCCGCAGGTTGCAATGCTGTTGCTACCACTTTGGGAACATTAGGCATCGTATCACGGAAATATGCCCACAAAATTCCCTTTATTGCCAAAATCAATCACAACGAATTGCTGACTTTCCCTAATCAATTTGACCAAGTATTGTTTGCTGATGTCGAACAAGCTTGGAATTTAGGGGCGGCGGCGGTAGGTGCGACAATTTACTTTGGTTCCGAGAATTCTACCAGACAAATTCAGGAAATCAGCAAAGCTTTTAAACGCGCCCATGAACTGGGTTTGGCAACAATTCTCTGGTGCTATCTGCGGAATAACGCTTTTAAACAAGACAAAGATTACCACCTTGCAGCCGACCTCACCGGACAGGCGAATCATTTGGGTGTAACAATTGAAGCCGACATCATTAAACAAAAGTTACCCGAAAATAACAATGGTTACGGTGCTGTTGCCAAAGCCAGTGGTAAAAGTTACGGCAAAACTGATGAGCGTGTTTACACAGAATTGACAACCGATCACCCAATTGATTTAACTCGTTACCAAGTACTAAATTGCTACTCTGGGCGTGTGGGGTTGATTAATTCTGGTGGCGCGACTGGTAAAAATGACTTCGCCGAAGCAATACGCACCGCCGTAATCAACAAACGCGCTGGTGGTTCAGGATTAATTTCTGGGCGAAAGACCTTCCAACGTCCTTTTGAGGAAGGTGTAAAACTGTTTCATACCATTCAGGATGTTTATTTGTCGCCGGATGTGACGATAGCTTAGGGAGTGGGGAGTGGGGAGTTATATCATGTCCACATAATTAGTTATGCTAACCACAGTCATACACCCCACCCCCAGCCCCTCCCCGCAAGCGGGGAGGGGAGACAAAGCATAGCTTTGGCGGGGGTGGGGTTCTTCGGGTTTAATAAGCAATCAAGCGGACATGATATTAGGAGTTATAACAATTCTTTGCCCAATGCCCCATGCCCAATGCCCAATGCCCAATACCCATTGTTATCTAACGTTTCTCAATAAGAAATCTGGCTGACCACAGCTTTTTTGCGATCGCTTCAAAATCTCGGCGCTACAAATACCAGGTTCGCCGTTTTTGGAATAACAAAAGAAGACTTCTTGTAAAAATCTTCCTGAACCAGAACAAAAAGGTGCTACACCATCAGCAGTAATTTGATTATTAGCACTCACAAATGAATTTTTAAAATTTGTAATTGTGGTACGCACGGGTTTATTAGGACGATTATAAGCTGCGGGAATAGCGATCGCATCTTTTAACTTTTTACTCAATCCCAAGTATTCCGCAGGAGTTTTCCCCGAACAAGTACCATGTTTTTCCCATTCATGATCGTAAAGTTTATTACTAGCATACAAATTGGGAAACCGTCGCTTTACTTCCGACGGTAATTTTTGTGTAGAACAATTAGCAGGATAACCAGCTTGGTACTGCGGCCACAAACCATGTAGTACAAAACCGAGTTTCTTTCCAGAACCGCACTGCTGCGGGTCACGAGTACCATTTTTTGCACAATAATCCGGCGACCAAGAGAGTGTCAGTACATAAAAGTCAAATTTTCCCGGAGTACCGCGATTTTGAGCAATGGCAGCATTAGGTATAAAAAGACTAGTAATTAGCAGAGAAGATGCAATTAAAAGTTTCTTAATCTGCATAAAAACAGTTAGTTTCCACTAAAAATAAAGTTATATACGATACATTCTTAAGAGTCAATAATCAAACTGCTTTGCGGAGTCATTTGTCATTTGTCATTGGTCATTAGTCCTTTGTCATTATTTATTTCTTATTCTCCCCTGCTCCTCTGCCCCTCTGCCCCTCTGCCCCTCTGCCCCTCTGCCCCTCTGCCCCTCTGCCCCTCTGCCCCTCTGCCCCTCTGCCTCCCTGCCTCCCCTGCTCCCTCATCTCCCCAATCCCCAACGAATTCAGAAAAAGCAAATCTTGGTAATGATTCTGGGATATCCTTAGATAAGTGAAAGATTTGCCAAAAATAGTAAGAATGAAGCTGGCAGCAAGAGTAAGTCAGGTAACACCTTCATTAACCTTAGCGATCGCAGCCAAGGCTAAGGCACTGAAGGCGGAAGGAATAGATGTTTGTAGTTTTAGCGCTGGAGAACCAGATTTTGATACCCCAGCGCATATTAAAGCCGCAGCAGTCAAAGCTTTGGAAGAAGGCAAAACCAAATATGGTGCAGCAGCCGGAGAACCAAAGTTAAGGGAAGCGATCGCCCACAAGCTTAAAATTGATAACGGTCTTGATTACAAGTCTGAGAATGTCATCGTCACCAATGGCGGTAAGCATTCTCTTTACAACTTAATCGTGGCGCTAATCGATCCAGGTGATGAGGTAATTATCCCTGCACCCTACTGGCTAAGTTATCCCGAAATGGTGACTTTGGTCGGTGGAGTCCCGGTAATTGTGCCTACAGATGCCACGACGGGTTATAAAATTACTCCCGAACAACTCCGTAAAGCAATCACGCCGAAAACAAAGTTATTTATCCTCAACTCCCCATCTAATCCCACAGGGATGGTTTACACGCCAGATGAAATCAAAGCACTGGCACAGGTAATAGTTGATGCAGATATCTTTGTTGTCTCTGATGAGATTTACGAAAAGATTCTCTACGACGGTGCAGAACATATCAGCATCGGTTCTCTGGGGAAGGAAATTTTTGACCGCACTTTGATTAGTAATGGCTTTGCGAAAGCTTATTCCATGACTGGGTGGCGTCTCGGCTATTTAGCGGGGCCTGTGGAAATCATTAAAGCAGCCAGTACCATCCAAGGGCATAGTACATCTAACGTGTGTACCTTTGCCCAATATGGTGCGATCGCAGCGCTACAAAGTTCTCAAGATTGTGTCGAAGAAATGCGCCAAGCCTTCGCCAAACGCCGACAGGTAATGCTAGACAGACTCAACGCCATTCCCGGTTTGAGTACCGCAAAACCAGATGGCGCTTTTTATCTGTTCCCTGATATCAGCAAAACCGGTCTAAAATCCCTAGAATTTTGTGACGCTTTGTTGGAAGAACATCAAGTTGCAGTCATTCCCGGAATTGCTTTTGGCGCTGATGACAACATTCGCCTTTCCTACGCCACAGATATGGCGACGATTGAAAAGGGAATGGATAGATTAGAAAAATTTGTCAAGTCGCGTATTTAGTTGGTTGTCATTTGTCAGTTGTCACTTGTCATTTGTGAGGAGAATTTATCAACTCTTCAACTATTTAACTCCACCTTTTCGACTCAGAACGGGTGGAGTTCATTTTTAAACCTCAAGTTCGGAGTTGCGACGCTCAAGTTTCGTGTTCTGAAGCTCAAGTTCCAGAGATTTTTAGTAAAACATTGCTTGTTTCATTGGCTCTATGTCATCTAAAGAGAACTCACGGGATTCAAGATAATATAAGATTGCTTCAATAGGATCTCGTGCTTCGGTTGGGTAATGCCTTTGCTCGTATGCTTTCACAAGCGTAGTTAAAACTTCCAAGCGGTCAAATTCTGGTGTATTAAGTTCTGCATCAAACAATCTTTCGATTTCATCAAGTGCAGCACGATAATCAGCTTCGGTGTGGATAAGATGGGTTTTAAGCATAGATATTACTTCCTCAAATACTTATTGCATCTACGTTGTCGTATTCTTTAAAAAATTATGCCCGTTGAAGGCAATTATGCTGCCAACATCACCGAATATGAACAAAATATACGGAATAACTTTATTTCTTCATTCATAAAATAATGAAAAGTTTGATACTGTCAAAAGTTTTGATTTCAACTTTTGGGTTGATATTTTTAGATTAGGTAAAAATCGGGGAGAACTAGGGGAGGTGTGGGAGGTGTGGGAGGTGTGGGAGGTGTGGGAGGATGGGGAAGAAGTCTTACCCCCCACACTCCCCACACTCCCCACACTCCTCTTCCCCCTCTGCGTCTTCCTATGCGCCCTCACCTCTACATCAACTGCATCTCTTGCAATCCCTGGCGTAGTCTCTTCGCCTCTTCGGGATTATACCTTTCGTGAAGGGCGATCGCTTTTTTAAAAGCTGCTAAACTATCTTGATGATTGCCAATTTTGAGCAACACTACCCCTAAATTTTGATATGCTTCGGCATAGTTGGGATTTAACGTAATTGCATGTTGATAATATACGATCGCATCTGCAAATAAACCCAAAGCCTTAAATGTCATCGCCAAATTATAATGTCCAAAAACAAAAGTGGGATCGATTTTCAAAGCTGTGGCATAAGCAGTTTTCGCACCGTTGAAATCTCCTGCTGCTTTGAGTAAGTTACCCAAGTTGTTGTATGCTCCTAGTTTGAGCATGGGATAAATTGGCAATTTGATGGCAGCTTGATAGTGAGAAATCGCCTGTGGAGATTTTTGCAACCGACTGTAGGCAATGCCTAAATGATAGTGGAGTTCATATAAAATATCGTAGTTGTCTTCAGCAACGGTGATTCCATGTCTGAGCAAATCCATACCTTGAGAAATTTTCCCAGTTTGCACATACAACGCTCCTAATTTACTGCAAACATAGGGATCGTTGGGATGAGTTGCGAGAAACCCTTCCATCGCTGTAGCGGCTTTGGCATATTTGTTATTTTCAGCGATCGCACTTTTTTGATATCCTGTGTGTACAAGGGCAACCCCAGGTAAATAACCTATTTGCCAGTGGGGTTCTTTGGTTAAAATTTCTGACACACTATCATCTACCAAGGCGTGGTAAGGACGGTCAAAACGAATATCTGGATGATTGCGGAATAGCCTGGAAACCAGAGAATAGGGAGATTGTTCTGCACCAACTTCCTGACGGACGAGGTTGATGAGCAAATATTCATCTCTTGCGATCGCCTCTCGCAACTGCGGTACAATTGCAGGAGTCAGAGTTTCATCAGCATCTAATACCAAAATCCAATCACCAGTGACATATTTGAGAGCTGCATTGCGGGCAGCACTGAAATCACTACACCATTTAAAATGATGGACTTTTGCACCGAGTTGTTGGGCAATATTGGGAGTGCGATCGATTGAGCCTGTATCCAAGACTATCATTTCATCCACTACTTTTCTCACACTGCTAAGGCATTTAGGCAGTGTTGCTGCTTCGTTTTTCACAATCATGCATAGACTCAAACTCATAATTTAAAACTTGGGAGTGGGGAGTAGTGAATAGAGGGAAGGGAGATGAGAAAGCAACATCTTTACTACCTATTTCCTTTAACAGTGATAGACTCTGCATAGTGGAAAATTTGCCTCGATTATGAAATGTTACAATCAAGGCTTTTCTATAGAGCATAAACACTGACAGATGGTGTCAATATTGACAGTGTAATGGATAGACTGTCAATATAAATAACCAGTGTCAATCTATGCCGATCCATCTGACTTTATCAGGTAATATAAAATTGCTAGCGTAGACGTAGCCCTTCCTAGACATCGCATCAGGGAGTATTGCCTGAATCTGGATTGGACTAATTAATTTAGCTGTTATTACCCATTTTTTATGATTATATAACTATAATACACATTATCTAAAAGTCATATATGTAATGAAAAACTCACTTACCAGAACATTCCAAAAATATTTGCGATCGCTGAACCGTTGGTTTTCAAATACACCAGAAAGGGCACTTTTAGAAGCTTACGAAGCCGCTCAGAGAATTAAAAACATTGAGAACGAACATTTTGATCGCAAAAAAATATCTTTACAATCAGTAAACTATACTGAAAATGTAATGTCTTATTGGCAAGTATATCTTAATAAGAACCTAACTATTATTAAGATCAGGCTTGCCGAATTCCAGCTTAGTCGCGGAATTGTCAATATTTCTAATTCTGTTTTATTAGAAAAATTGAAGATTATTGATGAAGTAGTAGAGAAATATGCTATCAAAGATGGACTAATTAACAATACTCCCTTAGTGCCAACTTATCAGCCTTTAAAAATCAATGATAACGAAATAAAAAAACAGCTAAATTCATCTAACATAAATGATACTCAAGTTCCAGATCCAATTCCAAAATCTGGACTACCTAAGATTTCTATTGGTAGAAGAATTAATAAAATTCAAGCAGATTTTGCACCACAGACAGAAGAAGAGTTTCTCAGGAATTATCGCCTTTCTAAAGGTAGAACAATAATTGCCCTGCGATTTTTGATAGTTCTCATTATCGTACCGCTTTTAACTCAATATTTATCTAAAGAATTTATTGTAACTCCAATACTAGAAAGGGTTAGAGGAGATAATGTAACTAAAATATTCATCAACTCTGACATGGAAAAAGAAGCTCTCCACGAATTACATAATTTTCAAGAAGAACTGAGATTTGAATATTTTCTTAATCAAGCACCGTCACTTTCTTCAGAGCTAACACAAGAAAAAATCAAAAGTAAAGCAATTGAAATCTCTGAAGAATTTAGCAAAAAAAGTAATAGTAGTATTAGTAATGCTTTTGCTGATTTAATCTCACTCTTTTCTTTTGGTATAGTTATCGCTATGAGCAAAAGAGAAATTGTGATTCTTAAGTCTTTTATGGATACCACTGTCTCTGGTCTCAGCGATAGTGCCAAGGCTTTTTTAATTATTCTGTTTACAGATATATTTGTAGGATTTCACTCACCAGATGGATGGGAAGTGCTTCTTGCAGGATTGGCAGAACATTTAGGTCTACCAGCCAGTACAAATGTCATCTTTTTCTTTATTGCTACATTTCCTGTGATTTTAAACACTATCTTTAAATACTGGATATTCCGCTATCTCAGTCGTTTATCTCCATCGGCATTAGCTACATTAAAAGAGATGGACGAGTAATTTGTAATTATCTAATGCCAAAATTCACTTACTTTGAGTAAAGAATATATTTCTTACCAGAAATCAATTAATTACAAATTACGAATTATTTTCACGCATTTGTCTTTTGATTCGCTAGGCTATGTATATCCTGGTTTTCCCGAAGTATACTATGGATTTTGAAAGCAAAGTTAATGCCTCAACTCCTACAGACAACATAGAGTTTGCTCAACCAACTACTACCCGTAAGCCGCTAGAACTGCTGCGAGATACTGAGGCTTTACTTCGTCGCCCCACTGTAGCGAAACTGTCGCCGATTTTGCCACCAAAACTGAGCAATAGATTCCAAGCAACCTCATCTTTGGCGGATGACTCCTTTAAGGAACTGGCAGAAATTGACCTAAATACTATTAGTGATTTTGAACTGCGTCCCGCACGAATTCTTGTTGGCTTGAGCCTTGTTGGTTTTGGGGCACTCATGATATTGGTGCTACTGTTATACTTAAATACATTGCATCCCAAAACCAGTACAGTTGTGCAGATTCGGCAATACTGGTATCAATATATTTGGTTTGTCTGTTTAGGTATCACGGGGATGTTTATTTTGGGACGTGAAGCAATGCGTCCTATGCCAAAACGACGGAAGTAATTCATACAGCAGAATTCAGAATAGGCTACGCCCCGCTGCGCTAACAGGAGTAAAACACGCTTTATACCTGGGTAACAGACTTAGCTGGTGTACCTCACCAAGTTTCTGGATAAGTAGGCGGGACTAATTAAAGGGGAAAATTCAAAGTCTCTCTCCTTTTAGGAGAGAGATTTAGAGAGAGGTTTTTCAGATACCGTGAAAAGTCAGGGGTGCGTTATGGACACGCCGAAATAGCAAATGCGATCGCCAAAATAGCAAATGCGATCGCCGAAATAGCAAATGCGATCGCCGAAATAGCAAATGCGAACCCCGAAATAACAAATGCGAACCCCGAAATAGCAAATGCGAACCCCGAAATAGCAAATGCGAACCCCGAAATAGCAAATGCGAACCCCGAAATAACAAATGCGAACCCCGAAATAACAAATGCGAACCCCGAAATAGCAAATGCGAACCCCGAAATAGCAAATGCGAACCCCGAAATAGCAAATGCGAAC
>NZ_JBALEO010000075.1:0-31352 GCF_036918015.1 Nostoc sp. | reverse complement strand
CAACCTGGGAGAGGCGGCTACCAAGTATATCCCTGACATCGTTAACATCCTCAAGGATGAAAAGGTTGACTTAAATGTTCGTCGCAGTGCGGCATTGGCATTGGGCAACCTGGGAGAGGCGGCAACCAAGTATATCCCTGACATCGTTAACTTCCTCAAGGATGAAAAGGTTGACTCATCTGTTCGTGGCAGTGCGGCTGAGGCATTGGGCAACCTGGGAGAGGCGGCTACCAAGTATATCCCTGACATCGTTAACATCCTCAAGGATGAAAAGGTTGACTTAAATGTTCGTCGCAGTGCGGCATCGGCATTGGGCAACCTGGGAGAGGCGGCAACCAAGTATATCCCTGACATCCTTAACTTCCTCAAGGATGAAAAGGTTGACTCATATATTCGTGGCAGTGCGGCTGAGGCATTGGGAAATATAAAACAACTCAAGTTGGAAGAGGTTGTTGTAGTTTTGAATTATGTCTATGAACCAAACCAGGCAAGTCTTAAAGAAAACGGAGACTTTGAATATTGGCGGTTTTGGACTTATTTCCTGAGTGGTGGTAATGATGAAGTAAAAACGCTACTCACATGGGTAGGCAGACCTGAGAGAAAAGCAGTTCCTCCTAAACTTACCCACGAACAGGGCAAGAAAACACTAGAGGTTTTTCTCAAAGCGTGGAAACCTAGTCAGGAGTTCACAGAATTAAGAGAAGACTTAGCCAAGCAAATTTCCGAAGTTGCCACTAACAAAAGCGTGACTTGGAAATTAGATAATCTTCTCTTACTGCAAAGCCATTACAACAACCTCAAACAAGTCAACTCCACCAATGCGAATGCGGTGCAGTCAGTCATAGATAATCTGGAGGTGTGGCGATGGTTTGTCCGCGCCAGAAATACAATCCTCATCCATGCTGCCTTGTGGCTTGCCCTCATCTTTGCCTACCCCAAATTTCCCCAAGTCCAAGCCATCTTCTTCTGGAACCCTTGGGTACGCCGAATTTTCGGTGTCGGCTATGTCGGCTTTCTCCTCGCCTGGGTTCCGTTCCTGCGCCGCAAACTGTTTGAGCCGTTCCAGCCATCTCTATTAGCCGATGCAGGCTTAGATAACTTCAATGACCAATCATACTTCCCAGAGTCCAGAGTCAAAATTCCCATTTCCGAAGAAATCCTCCCAGTCACCGCAGCCTTACCCAGTATCAAAGGGCAAATAGTCTTAGAAGGCGATTCTGGTTTAGGCAAGTCGATGTTTTTGCGCCATCTGGTGAAAAACTCCCAGCAAATTCTTGTCTATCTCCCCGCCCAAAAGTGTAATAAAGGCGTAATTGAAGCCATCCAAGACAAGCTACACGGCCAAGCCCAAGATGCCGGCTTCCTCAAAAACCTGATTTACAGTGGTGCAATTGACATCTGCATCGACGGACTCAACGAAGTCACCGCCGAAACCCGCGCCAAAATCTGCCAGTTTGTCGAAAGCTATTTCCGGGGCAACATTATCATGACTACCCAGCCCCTAGAGTGGACACCCCCCTCAACAGCCAAGATATATAAATTGCAGCCCCTCGAACAACAACAAATTCAACAGTTTTTGATATCCCGTCAGCCGCGACTACCCAAAGATGCCCAAGTTCAAGGTGCTGATTACGAAAAAGCCTGCACCAACTATTTAACAGAAGTCTTCCAACAGCAACAAGCCAAAGAAGAGTTAAACGCTGTCCGCCGAATTCTTTCCAATCCAATGGATCTAACAGTGGTAGCGCTGATGTTATCACAAGGTAAACAGCCAAACTTGTTTCGCCTACAAGAACAGCAATACAATTTAATGGCGGCAGAATACCTCAAAGAATGGAATCAAGAATTTCCCTTAAAGAAATTCTCAGCCGCCGTCTACGAAATGCGACTCCAAGACAAACAAGCCTTACCCGCAGATGAATTTTACCAAGTCGCCATGTCTTTAGAAGATGAAAAATACAAGATGGTAGTCAGCCGTCAGTGGCAAGATAAAAAAGGCGAAGCCCAGAAAGAATGGAACTTCCGCCACGATAAAATCATGGATTTCTTCTTGGTGCAAAACTTTCTCGGCGAAACTGATACAGCCGAAGGACTATTAGTTGATAGAATGGGCGACCCCCGTTTTCGTGGCGTTTACTTCTTGCTAGCAACCTTACTTGAGATAGATGCAGCCAAAAAACTGCGAGAAGAATTGATTCAATACGCCGCCGACACCAAAGACAACACCGTGAGTAATACCTTCGTGCAGTTATTGCGAACAAGATAGGGCATTGGGCACTTGTACTGAGCTTATCCTGAGCGTAGCCGTTGGCGTGGTCACTGAGCGTAGTCGAGGTGCAGCCTCTCGTAGAGAAGGGCGTAGTCGTACCCCTACCCCTTCCCTACGGGACGCTACGCGAACGTGGAAGCAAGCAAGCTACGCGGTCTCGCAGAGAAGTATGGGACATTATTTATTCTCCTTGTCTCTGCTTCAATGTGCGATCGCTTTCATCGCTATGATCGAATAAACTTCTGGGCGAACCGTGAGTGAATAGTTAGGAGTTAAGAGCATCCCACAGTTTGTCCTTTTTTCATTGAGCAGATTCTAGATGAGGATTTTTACGGGCTGTAGAAAATTGCTTCTGCTGTCATATTGCTTTACATCTAGATAGACAGCTTGACCGAAAGGTTCTACAATCTGACTGATTGCGGTAAATTTACCTATTGCCCAATCCATATAAGCATAGTAAAGATTTTCTAGTGATTCCGTTTGATTGCGGAAGCACTAAATTAATATAGGAAAGTCTTTGAGTAAAGGGCAGCAGACAAATGGATGTAAAGCTGATTCTAGCCGGGTTAACAGTTATATTTACGCTTTCGTGCTTATTCTTTGGCACGAAAAATGGATTTTATGATTCAGACAACTATCACGGTAACGGCTCCGCACATTGAGATAAGTCTGTAGACCCTTTGGCGACTTGCTGTAGGGTGAGTTGACTAAAATAGCTCAGAACTTGCAAAGGGAAAATAAACAAGAGCCAGACTCCTTAAGTTACTAGCTTGATGGCTTTTCGTTAGCCCACCTTTCCGAACCAGTGCGGGTTCGTGGAGGCGTCCTCCCCAATCAAAAATCTGTATTCTCAGGGTGTAGGGGCGCACGATAAAACTTACCCCTAAGTCACAAAAGCAAAATTTGTGTAACTTTTGGCTTTTGGGATATGTCCATGATGATGAGGTTTGAGGGGAGGAGAGCATGAGGGATAATCTGTCGGCATCCTCTCGCGTAGATGCTGCGGAAGCGGGTAGTGAATTAGAATGTTTGCCCTATAGTGTCCAGCATGACAATGAGGGCGTGTGTTTATTGGTGAAAATGGGCCCACACCGCATCCTATTGGACTGTGGTTTTGAAGATATTTCATCGCTGGCTAAGGGGCTTACTAAATCGGGACTTGGAACTAGTTCGCCCCTACCAGCAGATTTAGTTTTGATTAGTCATGCCCACCCAGATCACTCCAAAGGCTTACTGGCGCTGCATAAAGCTTTTCCCAAGTTACCTATTTATGGTAGTGAGGTGACTAGTAAGTTACTGCCACTGAATTGGCTAGACGAAGACCCTGAGAAAATTTCCCAATTTTGTCATGCCTTGCCATTGCGATCGCCTATAGAATTGCAAGATGGTTTGGTGGCAGAATTATTTCCCGCAGGGCATTTACCAGGAGCAGTAGCAATTCTCCTGACCTATACCACCCAGCAGCGTAGTTACAAGCTACTGTATACAGGGGACTTTTTCTTATCAAACTCCCGACTAGTAGAAGGTTTGCGTTTAGAGGAACTGCGGGGCTTAAACTTGGATGTGCTAATCATTGAAGGTAGTTATGGCACATCCCGTCATCCTCACCGCCGCAACCAAGAAAATCAACTAGCCGAGCGAATTAATCGAGCGATCGCTGACCACTGTTCTGTAATTCTTCCCACCCCAGCTTTAGGATTAGGTCAAGAATTATTAATGCTCTTGCGATCGCATCACCACTTCACCGGACGAGATTTAGATATTTGGGTAGATGGTGCTGTTGCTACTGGGTGTGATGCATACCTTGAACTGCTACCCCATCTCCCCCCATCGGTGCAAAATTTCGCCCGCCATCAACCCTTATTTTGGGATGAACGGGTACGTCCCCGCGTGCGTCGTTTACAACCAGAACATCGCTCCAATGTGGGCAAGTCACCTTGTATTGTCCTCACTGACTCGACATCTGATTTAGGCGAACATTGCCAATTAGACACCGGCCCTTGGCTGATTCTCCTACCAGAAAAAATTGATATAAAAGTTAACAAAGAATATTTAGCACCCACAACTGTCGAAAGCTATCTCTTAGCTCAACATAGTGATGGCCCTGGTACTACGCAGCTAATTCATAATTTGCGACCCCAGCACGTCATTTTTGTCCACGGTTCCCCTGCCTATTTGGCAGACTTGACGAGTTTAGAGGAGTTGCAAAACCGCTACCACGTACATTCCCCAGCGGCTGATACCTTAGTAGAACTGCCCATCGGCGACACATTTTTACAACCGGCAGCACCTGAGACTAACTACGAAGGCGAACTGACAGAGTTAGGAACAGTAATCACAATCACCCTACCCAATGTGATTACTGCCGATCCGCGTTGGCGGCAATTTGCCGATACTGGTTTAATTGAAGCTCGTTGGCAAGGGGAAGAATTAGTATTAAGGGGATTGTCTCAACGAGAACTGCTCAACCAAAATAGCGATCGCTATACATGGACAGATGTAGACTGTTGTGGTACTTGCCGACATCAAAGGGGGCAGCGGTGTTGGAACCCAGCTTCCCCGTTGTATAACTTTAAGGTAACTCTCGAAGGTTACTGTCCTGCCTTTGAAGGCTTATCTAATCCTGAGTCCTGAATGCTTAATGCTGAGTTAGGATTTGTTACTCAGCACTTAGCACTCAGTACTGAATTATTCTGGATTCGAGTCAGTGTAACGGTTGTGGATGCGCTCTGCTTCGGGACAATCTTCAGTCATCAGAGGTTCTACATTACCGCGCGGTACTGAAGCCAATTTTTGCGTTACAGCACCAATGCTCTCGAGGCGAACCATTTCTTCCCAAGAACAAACTTCGTCCTCTTCTTCTGTTTCATAGCGTAGGGTGACTAAATCTCCCTCTATGTCTATGATGCGGGCGCGTTCAATCCAGCGTTGCTGGTCCCGCAAGAAAACACATACCTCGCGCCCATCGCAACACAGTTGATAAATCTTGCGGTGTAGCATGTACTGTTTCTGCCTTTTTAAACAACGTAGTTAAACCTGTCAAAATCTGGGTTCTACCCCATTACATTACACCTTTAAGAGGTTAATTTCACTGTTTAGAACAAGTACGCTTCATAACCCAATCCTAAGATTTGCTTCTAGTTGTCAAAATATCAGGATAATGTTGGGTCATAAATCAGATGCTCTAGCAATGAACTCAATCTCTCTCCGGCTTATTCTAGGGAATGTCTGCTTCTATAGAAGTCAGACAATTCGGTACCTGTCCTAACCAGGTTTATATTTGTTGGTGAGTCATTCCTACCATTATGTAATAAAGAATACTCCAAAACAATCGTTGATTGCGGTTGTTTAACTTGCCTACTTTTAATCATTGGCATTACTGGGAAGTCCGGGGACTTGGCTTTACTTTTACCCACTTGTATCTGATCTTAACTCATTCTCTTGCTGACCTTGATGCTTTTCAACAACAACACCGAAATAGTTTTGAGTTTTTCAGGTTTTTGTCTGAAAAAAGGCAACAGCGTAAGGGAAGAGCTAGAGGGAAAAGACCATGAGAAAATTCTACTCCAGAAGTCTCAGGAGGATTTATGTGGTAAAGGAAATTCTATAAGCACGTTCGACGAGGATGCTTCTCGTTTAATTTTTCCTGCGCGAACTGCATCGTATAGGGCTGCGAGTTCTGGCAAATCCTCTGGCTGATAGCATTTAGTGGCTAGCACCTGCTGGAGTAAACCCTCAGATTCAACACTAAGATATCCCGTTTGGAAAGCAGATGCGATAATTGTGCGAATCATCTTGATTAGGGCAGAGTGAGCAAATTATTAGGTCTAGTGTGAAACATTTTTCTCTGTTACTAATTGATATGAAACATTAATACTGTGTGATTAGTATTACGTTCAATCAGTGATTTACATCACAATATGATTTTTCGATACTCCGTCTATTAATATACAGAAATAAAAAGGTAGAGGAATTTTCAGCATCAATGTTGAGAAGCTAACTTTTTTAACAAAATTAAAATACAACAATCAATTTTTTCGACAAGCATCCACAAAATACAATCAAGCATCAGCAATCAAGCAAAAAACTGGCGGAAATCTTCATCTTTTTGACTTAATTGCACCCAGTCTAAATTTAAAGACTGGAATTTTTGCACCAAGCGATCGCAAGCTGGACGTTCGGTAGCGTAATGTCCAGCATCGATTAAAATAAGATTACGGTCGCGGCTTTCTTGAAACTGATGGAATTTACAGTCAGAAGTTAGATAAGCTTGGGCACCAGTTTTGGCAACAGATGAAATGTAACTAGCCCCTGAACCACCCAAAACGGCAACTCGTGAAATTGTTTGCTGTAAATCAGCACTGGGGGAAAAAATCAAATTAGGGGGAGCAAGTCGGGTTTGAATGGTGGCGAGTAATTCTTGTAATGTTAGAAATGGCTCTAGCAAACCAACACGACCATATCCTAATCCTGCCTGTGTAAGTTCTATGGGGGTAACTTCTTTGAGTTCTAAAATCTGAGCCAAAACGTCAGCAGTCCCATCTTGCACTTGGTCAAAGTTCGTGTGAGCAGTGTAAATACCAATATTATGGGTAAAAGCTAACCGTACCATTTCAGCGATCGCTTCACCAGTGCGTAAAGATTTGAGGGGATGAAAAATCAAGGGGTGATGGGCGAATATTAGATTAGCATTTTTTGCGATCGCTTCCTCCATTACCGCCAAAGTCGGTGTCAAGCATACCAAAACCCGTGTTTCTTCCTGCAAAACTCCTGGTTCAATTTGCCAGCCACAATTATCCCAGCTTTCACACCAAGCGGGATTAGCCCATGCTTCAAACCAATTAATTAAATCAGCAATTTTCATAATTATTTTCTTCAGCAATTTTTAATTGCTAATCAGCGTCTCTGTGGTTGAATATTTAATTTTAATGCTAATTGCTGGCGCATTTCCTGGAAAGGTTTGTTCCATACAGGGCTAGCATTCCAGTTCCATACTGCTACTGGAATAAGTTCTTCTTCAGCAAGACAAGTTAGCAGACGGTATTCATCTTCTGGTTCACGAGAAAAGGTAAAGGGGTTGCGGTAGCCTGTCTCACACAGTTTATAAGATACGACCTGACCATGATTAATACGTTGTAAAAGTTCCTTACCTTTGACGAGCAAATAATCCAAAAATACCAGATTAAAAGGTTCTATATGTGCGCGTTTTTGTGGCTCTTTTTGTACCCATCTTGCCCACTCAAACCCATACATAAAATCATGAACATAACGAAAGCGCATTTCCGTTTTATTGCCGAACATCTCTGTCAGACAAACCATCTTTTCACCAAAAACTTTTAAGAAAGGGATAGCGCCCTCATCTGCATTTAAAGCCTGTCTAAGCATACTACTTACCAAAAAATCAAAATCCCAAAATATGTTTTCTGGGAAATTTTCTATTTGGGTACAGACTATGTTTTCGAGAGTCTTTTGAAGATTTGTGATAATTTGAATGTCGGTATTTTGTTCCGCAATCAAATTTCCCAAGTCTGTAAAGCTGGTAATTAATGTTTTTTGAGGACTAAGTGACAATAATTTAAAAGACTGCTGGACAAGGATTTCATCAATAAGTTTAAAAGTATTAGTTGGTGTTAGTTCTTGCTTCATAGTAATAGTAATAGCCCAGACAGCTTACACTAAATATTAGTGTATATTGGCATCAGCGGATTCTTTAATAATCACAAATAAACTTAACTTTTTGATTTACAAATATACACGAACTATTTAATGCATATCTGGTTAGTTTTGCATCAATAATTGTGATGAAAAATTTATCAAGGCGATATTTTTTTTAATGCATATCACCATGATTTTAGGAGATTATATCCAAAAGGTAGACAGTATAACCAGAGTATTTAAACTCTACAAAACCGCACCTTCAATAAAACTTGAGAATCGGCTATCCAGAAATGTGAACAACCAATTCTCTGGAATGACTGCGTTGGCGGTGTTCCCAAATATAAATTCCCTGCCAAGTTCCTAGTACTAAGTGTCCGCGATTAATGGGTATATGTTCAGAAGTGTGGGTGAGTGCAGTACGGATGTGTGCTGGCATATCATCGGGTCCTTCTGCATCGTGGATATATTTACCTGATTCTGGTACGAGTTTTGACATAAAATTAGCTAGATCCACAAGAACATCAGGATCGGCATTTTCTTGGATGACCAAACTGGCTGAAGTATGGCGCAAAAATAAAGTACAAAGACCAGTTTCAACACCCGATTCTGCAACTGTGGCTGCAATTTTTGCAGTGATGTTGTAAAAAGATTTGCCAGTCGTGGAAATTTTTAGTAACTTTTGGTAGTGAGTCATTTGAAACAGTAACTATTGATGACAGTAAAAGCTAGTTAGCAGTTCAATCTGCTTGATTTAGTTGTTGGTTTGCCGTTAGTTGATCGCTAGATTTAGTACGGTTATTATAAATCTTTCTGAAGTCAGTTAACATCTGTCAATTGTATTCTTGAGACATAGATTTATTTATCTATGGTTAGAGTTCGTCTGATTACATTGATGTTACTTTGAATAACTTTATTTCGTCTGTAAATAATTGATAACAGCTTTAGCGATCGCTTCATTACCATCTTTAGCAATTGGTTGAGATTGCTTTGGAGGTTGGGGTAACTCATGGAGAAAATTCCAAGCCCCTTGAAAAAAGTCAGATGGGGTGATGATTTGATGCTGATTATAATTAGTTATACCTTCTACTATAAAAGTTGCTTCGGCAAAGTCTTCGCGCGGTATTGTGACAATTGGTAATCCTAGTATTGTGGCTTCCGAAAAAGTACCATAGCCAGGTTTAGAGACGACTCGCGCACAAATAGGCATAAAATCTACAGGGCGGTATTTGCGGTCATTAATTTTCACTAAATTAGGTAAATCAGGAGCAGATTGATCGAATACGATAAATTGCCAATCTGGAAATCGCTGTAGGTTATCATAAGGAATTTGCTGTAAACCCAACCCGCCAAAGGTCAACAAAATAGTTTTTTCGACTGGTGCAGTTATTCCCCACAGAGAACGTAAATCATCAGCAGAGTGACGGGGGGAACCGCCTGTTAAGCCGACATCTGTGATATTATTAAAAACTAGCATTGGTTCGTGAAAAGGGAGACGAAACAGGCGATCGCACTTTGAATACCAATCACTAATCCAATCTGCAACTGCGGTAAATTCGCCTCCCCAATCTCGGTAGATAAAGTCCCAGCCAAAGTTACTCATCATCCAGCAGGGAATATTTGCCGCTTTAGCAAACCCAGGAGCGAGGAAGGGAATATCTGCCAAAATAAGATTAACGCGATTTTGGCGGATAAAATTGACTTCTGAGGCAATGAGCGAATTTTGATGTTTTTTAATATCCAGCAATTTTTCTAAAGTTGCTACTTTATCCATTGTCAAACTATCTGTTTGCACCACACCCAAATCAAATGCACGAGGACGATAGATAAAATCGCCTTCTATATAGCACTCTAGCAACCAGCGTGGGGCAGTACTTACCACAATTAGCAAAACTTCTGGACATAACTTTTGAATTGTTGCAGCAACAGAAGCCGTGCGGGTAGCATGACCAAAGCCGTGGTTAGTTATGGCTAAGTATAAGATTGGGCGTTCCATTTTTAAGTTAGGAGTTAGGAGTTAGGAGTTAGGAGTTAAAATCATAATTTCCAGACTTCTAACTCCTAACTTTTAATTAATTTTGCAAAAACTTTGAATCGCCTCAATCAATAAGTCGATTTCCGATTCTAAAGTAAAGTAATGAACGGTAATACGTATACAGCTAGGATTGGCAATTGTCCGAGTTAATATTCTTTGTGAGTCCAAAAATTGCACTAACTTCAAATTAGCTTGAGGTTGACTATTTTCAAGTTGAAAGGAGACTATGCCGCTTTCAGGTGGGGAAGTTCGCAAACATTTAATATCGGGTAACGCCGTTAATTGTCGCCAGAGGTACTCACTGTTATGACAAATTTGCTCGTAACGTTCCTGTGACGTTCCCCATTGTTGATGAATTGCGATCGCTTCCTTTAACCCAAGATACAACGGATAAGATAATGTAGACACTTCGTATCGTCGCCCATCTGGAAGCCAATCTACAGGCTGAGATTGACTATCTACAACAATGCCATTCAAGCCAATAAACGTAGGTTTCAGGCTTTCTCGTGCTTCTGGGCGGACATACAAACCACCAGCACCCGCAGGGCCACATAACCATTTGTGACCAGTGAAAGCATAAAAATCTACTCCCAATTCAGTTAAGTTTAAAGGCAATAAACCAGCAGATTGGGCAGCATCTATCAGTAAAAAAGAATGATTATTCCTGCATACTTCGGCGATTTTATCAAGAGGTAAAACTTGACCAGTATTCCAGAAAACATGACTCAATATTACTAGACGGGTATTGGGGCGCAAGTGCTGGACAATAACTTCTACCGGATCGCCCTCATTTAAAGTTGCTTTTAGGGGACAGGTGGTAACTTCCACAGCGAATCTCCGCGAGATTTCCTGCGCTGTAGCAATTACGCCTGGATGTTCGCAGTCTGAGAGCAACAGATGGTCGCCAGCACGCCATTCAATGCCCCACATGGCGATATTACAGCCAATTGTGACATTTTGGGTGAGAGTAATTGTTTCAGATGGTGCATGAAACTCAGAAGCGATCGCAACTCTAGCAGCTTGAGTCTGAGGCGCTATCCAGCTATACGCCTCATTACCAAAGGGGCCTATTTCTTGAACATAAGCTTGAGTTTGGGCGATCGCATCCATTGCCCTTTGGGGCATCGGCCCTTGTCCCCCATAATTGAAATAAGCCTTGTTCGCTAAAGCAGGAAATTGCTCTCGATGCAGCTTGATTGATGATGTAGAAACACTAGTCATAATTCACAAGGGATATCTGCTGTTTGCAGGCTATTGATATTCAGAAGTATTTGCACTTTGTGGTAAAAGCGATGAAATTAATTTAAGCCCCCACTGCTAAATTTCATCTCGTAATCAGTAACGATAAATGTTCTGTGACTTTATGTGCTAAATTCTGGGCTGTTTGAGAAGTAATCAAATGGTGTTTGAACTCTGATACATGATGCCACGGATTAGCCTTGCGGTCTGGATCGGACTCGTAACGGGGGAAGAGATGCCAATGAATATGTGGCTCACCATTTCCATAACAGGCATAATTCATTTTCCACGGATTAAAAGCGTTAACAAGAGCTTTTCCTGCCAGCATCACCTCTTGAAAGAGGGCAGACTGAATAACTGGGGGAAGTTCATGCAACTCTCGAATATGTTGTTTTAGAAGGATGAGGGAATATCCGCGATGAAATTGATGATCGCCAATCACAAAGATTGAATGCTCGAATTCGTGGATAAAGTAGGGATTCTGACCGTTTTTCCAGAGTGTGACACGCTCACAGATGAGACACGGTTTATTCATGTTGTTCTGTCATGTACTCTTGTAATAATGGACAAACCGTGGTTTTGTTACTCTCCCTCAGTTGTAATTTAGGAGAAAAGCAAATGCTTGTGCTGTTTACGCCAATAGCTAGCTGTTGACAGTATAAAATAAATAGCAAATTAAGCGTGGATGTGTTGGCGTAGCCCACCGTACCCCTACGGGGAAGCAAGCTCTGTCTACGACACGCTGCGCGAACGCAGAGAAGGTATTGCCACTTCTAGATTTTAATTGTCACAGTTACTCCCAGATTCTGCTAATTCTTGTTAACTTAAAAGGATGCTAATTAATGCTGAACTCCTACTGCAATACCAACGCTGTAAACGCCGACCTTTTCTAGATATCCACGGTGACAAAAGTCAGCGCGATGCCCCCAATGAGTTGCTACGGAAACTGCAACAGGACAAAATCGCTCATCAATTGAGTGCTTTGGCAAACGTGACTTATCACCAACCAGATTATTCTTATGGAAACTGGGAAAAGGCAGAGAAGGCAACTTTAGAATTGATGCAGCAGGGAGTTGAGTACATCTATAAAGGAGTACTGTTAGCAACTTATTCCGAAGCAGACACTCTGCTAAGTCGTCCAGATTTACTCGTGAAACAACCAGGACAATCCCATTTTGGAGATTGGATCTATGTCCCGGCGAATATTGAACTGGGTAAGCGCCCTAAGCAAGAATATCAGGTTGTCGCTGCATTTCATGCCCAAGTGTTGGCAACAGTGCAGGGAGTTGCGCCTGAAACAGCTTCACTCATATTACGAACCAAAAATAAGAATTATGCAGTGGATCTGTGCAAATGGACACCACGGATGCAGCAGATTCTGGAGGAGTTTATTCAAGTTTTAGAGTCACCTAATCCGCCAGAGGTGTTTATTTCTCGCCAAAAGTGCAATTTTTGCCATTGGTATAGTGAATGTTATGCGATCGCTCAATCTGAAAAACATCTCTCACTGCTACCAGGTGTAACACCCCTTCGCTACACTCAACTCCAAGCCTTAGACATTACCACACTGGAATCTCTTGCTAACACCAGTCCCAACAGCTTAGAAAAGCTACTTGGTTTTGACACCGAAGTAGCGCCCAAATTGGTAGTGCAAGCTCAATCTGCACTAGAAAAACGACCGTTAATTTTACCATATCCGCTACCAATAGAAGATATTACATTTACAGCACCTATAGAGCTTTATTTTGATATTGAAGCCCAGCCAGACTTAGATTTAGATTATCTTTTAGGGGTTTTGGTTGTTAATAGACAAGCTAATACAGAACAATTTTATTCCTTTTTAGCAGACAAACCAGAAGACGAAGAATTAGTTTGGCAGCAATTTTTAGATTTGGTTTGGCAATATCCCGAAGCACCAATTTATCATTTTTGTGTATACGAGTTTGATACAGTCAAACGGTTGGCAAAACTTTACGGCACTCCACAATCCTTAGTGCGTCCTGTACTGAATCGATTTGTAGATGTGTATGAACAATTAACCCAAAGTGTAGCATTACCCGTAGAAAGCTATGCCTTGAAAGCGATCGCTCGTTGGATAGGATTTGAGTGGCGTGATAAAGAAGCTAGTGGTGCTAAGTGTATTTACTGGTACGATCAATGGTTAGAAACAGGCGATCGCACCTTACTGGAAATTATCCAACGTTACAATGAAGATGACTGCCGCGCCACCCTTAAAGTCAAAGATTGGCTTGTCAACTTTTTTCAAGATGAATATGGTTTACGACTAGCTTAAATAATTTCGTATTTTCTAAAGGTTTTCAAATTCAAAATACGTCTTGCAAAGTCTGAGTAAAGGAAACATCTGCTCAGATTTTCCCCAAAATTAAAAAAGCTTTATTTTATAAAGATTTTCAGGGAGCATCCCGTTTTGGCAGATCGCCGGCGCACGCTACGCGAAGAGAAGTCTGCGGCTATACAAACTTTCGTCCGCCTGCGCGGACTCTATAAGAGTACTCCAAGTAAAAAAATACCCAATTGTCATTGCGAGCGAAGCGAAGCAATCGCAAAGACTGGGATTGCTTCGCTTTGTACCCTTCGGGAACGCCAAGGGCGAACGCAATGACGGGTTTTGGATCATTTATTTTTTGGAACACTCTAAAACCCGCCTGCGCGGGTTTACTTTGTATAGCCGCGATTTCCAATCGCCCGGTGTTTCTTCCAAAAGTGGATGCTCCCGATTTTCAGGCTTATATCTGTCAAATTCTTTATTTAATTGATATTATTCATAGAGACGTAAATTTGGACGTTTATATAAATATTTATCTAATAAAAAAACTATGCAGCGAATTAAAAAAATCTTCGTATTTCCACAAATTCTTTACGTTTTTATTCCAATTCTAATTATCAGCTTCGTATTCGCAAACTTACCGTCAAATGGTGTTGAAGTCAGTAGTATAGAATTTATCGGAGAAGCCACCTTACCAAAAGGTCTAATCTTTCAAAAAACTGAAGCTGGAGGTTTATCTGGAATTACATATAATCCAAAAGACAACCTTTATTATGCTATCTCTGATGATCGTGGACAAAAAGCTGCTGCTCGTTTCTACACCTTGAAAATCGACTTTAGTAAAGGTTCCTTACAAAAAGGTGGAATTATTCCAGTCAGCGTTACCACATTACTAAATGAAAATAGTCAAACATTTCGTCCTGGTGAAACTGATACAGAAGGTATTGCATTCACTAATAAAGCAACTGTATTTATTTCTTCTGAAGGTAACGCTGAAAAATTAATCAATCCTTTTATTAAAGAGTTCTCACTATCTTCTGGCAAAGAAATTGTAACACTCCCCATCCCAAATAAATTTTTACCAGATAAAACTAGTCAAAAAGGTATCCGCAACAATTTAGCTTTTGAAAGCCTCACAATCACACCTGATAACAAGCATTTATTCACAGCCACCGAAAATGCTCTAATTCAAGATGGTGTTGCAGCTAAACCTAATATCGGTAGTCCTTGCCGAATTTTGCAATACAACTTGCTCAACAACCAGTCAGAAAAGGAATTTCTTTACCAAACTGAACCAGTTGCACCATTTTTGAATCTGATTGGCAAATTTACTAGTGGATTACCTGATTTACTTGCTCTCGATAATCAAGGACACTTCTTAAGTTTAGAAAGGTCTTTTACTGGTTTAGGATTTGCTATTTCCTTATTTCAAGTTTCTTTAGAAGAAGCTGATGATATTCATAATATTGATAGCCTTTTAGCAGTTGACTCCAAAAATATTAAACCTGTTAATAAAAAACTGCTGTTAGATTTGAGAAAACTAGATGTACTGCTAGACAACATCGAAGGCTTAACTCTTGGCCCAAAACTACCGGATGGTCAACAATCATTAATTCTTATCAGTGATAACAATTTTAACTCCCTACAACGCACCCAAATACTGGCCTTTAAAATTAAAATTGAAAATCCACTTATTAGATTACTACGCCGTTTCATCCCAAATTTTAACCTTTAAATGTATAGAAATAAAAGTGTGTAGGCGTAGCCCACACTTCTCTACGAGACGCTGCGCGTAGCTTGCTTCCACGTTCGCGCAGCGTGCCGTAGGCAAGTGGTACGACAAAGTTCAGTGACCATCGTAGAAATCGCAGCTTGACTTCTATTTAGTTATTTTTGATTATTCCTGTGTATTCACGGAATCTACTAAGTAACTTTATCTAGCTTATTTATAGTTTACGTGTAATTTCTCAACCGTACTCCTTAATAAATATGTTACACAATGTTTAGCAGCTTTTGCACAGAGCTTAAGCATATTTACAGCATATAATTAATTTTCTCAAAGTTCAGATATTTCTTAGATTTCAATTTAATAATTAGCTAGACTGAATTAAAGTATTTTGCCAATAACATTTTTTATAAATGATTTTTATGCCAGAAAAGAAAATTGAGAGTATGGTAGGGCAAAAAGTAGAATTAGACGATTACATCGGACACTTTTTAAACAATCGCTATTTAATCAGAGATTTGATTGGCAAAGGGGGAATGGGTAGAGTTTATCTAGCAGAAGATACTGCTAAAGGCGGTATGCCGATCGCAATCAAAATCCTATCACTTAGTTTGTCAAACCAACAAATGTCCCAACGTTTTGCCAGAGAGATTTTTATTGGCGCTCAATTGGGTCGCAAAAGTAAACATATTGTTCGCATTTTAAGCTATGGAGTTACTGAGGATAAAACTCCATTTTATGTAATGGAATACCTCCAAGGAAAAAATCTCAAACAAATTCTGAAAATTCAGCCCTTAACAATATCGAAGTTTTTAGAAATTTGTAATCAAATTTGTTTAGGCTTACAATGTGCCCATCAAGGTATTAGCCTTAAAGGAGAGATTTATCCTATTGTTCACAGAGATATTAAACCAGAAAATATATTTATTGCCGAAGATAGTAAAAAAGGTGAAATTGTTAAAATACTAGATTTTGGTATTGCCAAGTTTTTAACAGAGCGAAGTGGGATGACCCTAACAGATTCTTTTATTGGCAGTTTGCCTTACTGTTCTCCAGAACACATGGAAGGGCGTAAACTGCTAGATGTCCGCTCTGATATTTATAGTTTGGGAGTATTAATGTTTGAGATGCTGACAGGGAAACATCCATTTCAAACAAAAAGTAACTCCTTTGGTACTTGGTATCAAGCTCATCGCTTTCAAATGCCACCTACAGTTGAAGAAGTAAATCCGCAAGTTAAAATACCAGAAATATTAGAAAAAATATTGATGAGTTGTTTAGCTAAAGAAGTAAGCGATCGCCCGCAGAATATCAACCAAATATTAGAAGATTTAGAAAAAGTTAGTGCCCAAGTTAATAATGTTATTTCTAGCAATACCACTGATATTATTAAAATTTCGCTTCCAGTTCAATTAGTACCCGCAACTTTACTATCAGAAAAAGAGTGTTTGCAGAAAAATTGGCCTAAAAATAAACCAATTGCGCCAATTGGATTTCCCCATTTACTACAGACTCCTCAAAAATCTATACCAACTTTTTGGGCAATGTTGCCCAAACAAGAGATTGCAAAATTTTTGGATAAAATACATAGTACTGAATTTATTAGTAAAATGAATGTGTACCCGATGCTACTGTGGGTAACAATACTATATGACACCCAACCTTCTACAACTAAGTGGCTACCTTATTTTCTGGATCTAAAAGATAATAAGAGTAAAAATATAGCGCGTAGTTTAGCAGAAGTAGGCTACTATCATTTACTATTTTTCCCCTTAGAAGATCCGACTCATTGCTCTCATGTAACGACTTTAAATCTCACAGCTAAACAGCGTCAACAACTAATAGATTGGTTAGATGTTAGTCAACAGTCCAATGAATTAATTTTGCCTAGTCAAGCCAAAAATATTCTAAAAACAGAGTACGAAAAGCTAAAGTTAGACATATTACGAAACTTAGCCACACATCAAAAATCTGAGACAGATGGTTTAAAAATTTGGATGACTAAATTCTTGGAAATGTTTTTGAAACTGCTATTGCATCGTTGAAAGTCTGCTATCAAAATCAAAATGCTTGCCACCATTATCTAATAATAGTTTTATGTGTTTATCGCTAACTTTAAATGGATTCAGCATCAGAGGTGAACAAAGTGAATCAAAGCCCATTTACATCTCCAAGTAGTACGGGCTTACTTGCCAATCGTTATCAACTCAAGCAATTAATTGGCAGCGGTGGCATGGGTGAAGTTTTTTTAGCAAATGATGTTTTGTTAGGAGGTATACCAGTTGCTATCAAGTTTTTGACTCAAACTGTTGCTAATACCAAGATGCAACAAGACTTTGCTCGTGAAGCCTTAATGAGTGCAGCCTTGAGTCAAAAGAGCGTACATATAGTGCGGGCGTATGATTATGGTGTGAATGAGAAAGGAAAACCATACTACGTCATGGAATACTTATCTGGCAAGAGTTTAAAGGATTTAATTCCGCTATCTCTGTCCATGTTTTTGACTCTCTCTCGCCAAATTTGTTTGGGCTTACAGTGTGCCCATCAAGGGATTAATATTGATGGCAAAATTTGTCCGTTGGTTCATCGAGATATCAAGCCTGCCAATATATTAGTTATTCCCGATCCAATATTGGGTCAGTTAGTTAAAATTCTCGATTTTGGTATTGCTAGATTTTTGAATTATACATCAACAGCTAGTACAAGTAGCGGATTTAATGGCACTTTACCCTACTGTTCTCCAGAACAGCTAGATGGGGAAAAATTAGATAGTCGCTCTGATATTTATAGTCTGGGTGTGATGATGTTTGAGATGCTTACAGGTAAAAAACCTTGGCAAACGGAAACTGATTACTTTGGTGCTTGGTATAAAGCACATCACTTTGAAGCACCAAAAACGATCGCAGATGTTAAACCAACTCTTAAAATACCTGAGAAACTAAATAATTTAATTATGGCTTGTCTGGCTAAAAAAGTACGCGATCGCCCTCAAAATATCGCTGAAATTTTGCAAGTATTAAATAGTTTAGAACAGTCTAATTGTTCCAGTTTACCTACAAATTTTGCCTCTAACTCCGTTCTTAGTCGTCCCTTAAATTCTGCATTACCAATCACAGTAGAACAAAGCTATCGGCAACTTTTGTGGCCTCCAAATAAACCAATTCAAGAAATTGTTTTTCCCCAGCTTCTAGACACCCCACAAGGCTCGATGACAGCGTTATGGTTGATGTTGTCTAAACAAGAGATCAAAAATTATGCGGTTTCTAAGCGTTACAACCAGTTTATCTTTGTGACATCGCCTCATCCGATGCTGTTGTGGGTAACTGTACTCTACAATCGGCAATTGGCTCCTAAGTGGCTACCATGCTACTTAGATATGCAAAATCCCCAAAATCTTAAGATGGTAAGTTTCCTGGCTGAAAATGAACAATATCCTTTGATTTTCTTTACTCTGGAAGCACCACATTCTTGTATCAAGGTTCTCAGCAGTCGCATTGAGTTAACTCAGCGGCAAATGTTGAAAACCTGGGTGCAACAGAGTCATCGTCTACCAGCCGCTTCTCAACCCCAATTGAGCAAACAGCTATTGAAGCAGCAGTATAAACAAATGCAATCCAGAATGTTGCAACATCTGGAATCAGAGCCACAGGTTGTATTATCACGGTCTTTTTAACGCATAATTCGCACCTGGAAAATACGTAACAAAAATAATTTCTAATTCCTGACTCCGAAACACTTGACAAGTAAAGAAAAAATAGTGATAATAGCAAAGTTGCCAAACAAGGGACTGTAGTTCAATTGGTTAGAGCACCGCCCTGTCACGGCGGAAGTTGCGGGTTCGAGCCCCGTCAGTCCCGTTCTAAAATTATGAGTAGCGAATCACTTAACTAAGGTGATATTGGATTTTGAATTACCCAAAGAGGTTGACTCAGGATTCAAGATTTAAATATAAGCTACATTTATCATGCTTTGCGAAAGAGAGAATTAACTGTGACTGTTAGAGTCCGTATTGCGCCGAGTCCAACCGGAAATTTACATATTGGTACAGCTAGAACTGCTGTATTCAACTGGTTATTTGCCCGTCACCACGGCGGTAAATTTATACTGCGAATAGAAGATACAGATTTAGAGCGATCGCGTCCCGAATACACCGACAATATTCTTGAAGGACTGCGCTGGCTAGGTCTTAACTGGGATGAAGGGCCTTTTTTCCAATCCCAACGCCTGGATCTTTATAAAGAAGCAGTAGAAAAACTGCTAGATCGAGGATTAGCCTATCGCTGCTACACTACTTCCGAAGAACTAGAGGCGCTCCGAGAAGCTCAAAAAGCCAGAGGCGAAGCACCTCGCTATGACAACCGTCACCGCAACCTCACCCCAGAACAACGCGCCGCCTTTGAAGCAGAAGGTCGCTCCTTTGTAATTCGCTTCAAAATCGAAGATGGGCGGGAAATTGTCTGGAACGATCTAGTAAGGGGAAAGATGTCTTGGCGAGGTAGCGATTTAGGTGGTGATATGGTCATCGCCCGCGCCTCAGAAGAGGGAAGCGGTCAACCTTTATACAACTTTGTCGTTGTAGTGGATGACATCGATATGCAAATTACCCATGTCATCCGCGGAGAAGACCACATTGCCAATACTGCCAAGCAAATTCTGCTGTATGAAGCAATGGGTGCAAAAATTCCAGAGTTTTCCCATACGCCATTAATTTTGAATATGGAAGGGCGTAAGCTTTCTAAGCGAGATGGCGTCACTTCCATTTCTGACTTTCAGAAAATGGGCTTTACTGCTGAAGGCTTGGTAAATTACATGACATTGCTAGGTTGGTCGCCACCAGACTCAACGCAAGAAATATTTACCTTAGAAACAGCAGCTAAGGAGTTTGGCTTTGAGCGTGTAAATAAAGCAGGCGCAAAGTTTGACTGGGACAAGCTGGATTGGTTGAACAGTCAGTATATCCACAAAACGCCAGTAGATAAACTCACAGATTTACTCATACCCTTTTGGGAAACTACTGGCTATAAATTTGATGGTGGAAGAGAACGCTCCTGGTTAGAACAGCTAGTAACTTTAATTAGTCAGAGTTTGACTCGCCTAGTAGATGGAGTAGCTCAAAGCCAACTGTTTTTTAGCGATACAGTTGAATTTAGCGAGGAAGGTAGTACGCAACTGAAGCAAGAAGGCTCGGCGGCTGTTCTTGAAGCGATTGTCACAGCTTTAGAAAATCAACCGCAATTGTCAGAAGCCGCCGCCCAGGAGATTATTAAACAAGTGGTCAAAGAACAAAAAGTCAAAAAAGGCTTAGTAATGCGATCGCTCCGAGCAGCTTTAACTGGAGATGTTCATGGCCCCGACTTAATCCAATCTTGGTTACTACTAAATCAGATTGGTTTAGATAAACCGCGCTTGAGTCGGGCTATAACGGAAGCTAAGTAGCGATTACTTCCAGATTTTAGAAATATTTTAGATTTTAGGGGCGCACAAATGTGTGCCCCTATCCATAAGGTAGAGCAACTATAAGAACAAAAAATCATTGACTAATTACTAATGAATTATTCTCAATTTCACATCTAAAATAGTTAGTCAATTCTCCTCATGTTGGGAACTTGGTGTGTAAAATTCATGTCTTCAGAAACACTTAGAAGCGAACGTAATTACAATGCCGACAAAAGCGCTCAATAGAGGGATGAGATTATCGTTCATGATAGTTATGCTCTTCATCACATCGACAGTTAATGCTGCGGTTGATGCCCAGGAAGCGCCAACGATATTTGGAGATGTCACCCTTAGCCCTCAGTTTTCGCCAGACCCCCTGACAGTTCGCGGGATGAGTGGTGGTTCAATATCTGGGAGTCAAGTAGGTGGGAGAAGCGAAACAGCCACTGGCCCTTGTACCGGATTTGTGGATGAAACACCAGACCACACATTAGCGTTAACAAGTAAATTTGACTACCTGAAGTTGCAAGTGCAAAGTCCTGAAGACACCACCATAATTATCAAAGGGCCCGGTGGTACTTGGTGCAATGACGATTTTGATGGCAAAAATGCTGGCATTGTTGGTGAATGGCTACCTGGAAGTTACCAAATTTGGGTTGGTTCCTACGAAAAGGGCAAGTATCTTCCTTACACTCTAAAAATTACAGAAGTAAAGTAGGGAATTGGGCATGGGATTGGAGATTGGGTACTGGGGACTGGGAAAAAACTTGTTCAATTATTCTCCCTCATCTCCCTTATCTCCCAATACAGTTCAGTTAAGCATTTCTTTCTTCTCTCAGTGCCGCGCCAGTTGCTTCAAGTCGGGGAACCCGCCCAACGCACTGGCTTCTCTGCGCCTCTGTGGTTCGTTAAAAAATTGACTTTGACAAAGAGTTTTAGCCTTAACTGAACCGTATTGCCTTATCTCCCCCAATCCCAATCCCCAATCCCCAATCCCCAATCCCCACTCCCCACTCCCCCAGAATCATTATTGAGAGCGGCTTGGACGATACGAGGAGCATTCTGGAGAAATTCTCTCTGTCTTTGCATACCGTTGCGCTCCCTTTTCTCGTGCGATATTGTATTAAAATTAAGTTAACTTTGATTAAGATTCTTGTTGGCATCGCCATAATGCTCTAATTGCCTTATGGCAGTGCATGTAAGAGATCAAATTAAACAAAATGGATTTATAAACATCCGTTTAACAGCTTAAAGTGACAGAGTGATGAACATTCGGTTACTAGAGCTAACAAGTTGTATAGGCATCTAGAGGCAAATTAAAATGAAATTCTCTTGGAAAGTCGTAGCACTCTGGACATTGCCGGCTTTGGTAATTGGCTTTTTCTTCTGGCAAGGGGCGTTTGCAGGCGCTCC
Organism: Nostoc sp.; assembly: GCF_036918015.1. Taxonomy (GTDB): domain Bacteria; phylum Cyanobacteriota; class Cyanobacteriia; order Cyanobacteriales; family Nostocaceae; genus Nostoc. The sequence goes on along the minus strand of NZ_JBALEO010000075.1, from coordinate 9,292 downwards.
TGCCGACATGACTAAGAATGCAGCCAATACTCGCATGACTTATGGTCGCTTTCTAGAATACTTGGACAGCGATCGCGTCAACAGTGTGGATCTGTATGAAGGCGGTAGGACGGCAATTATAGAAGCGCGCGATCCAGACCTGGAAAATCGTGTCCAAAGGTGGCGTGTGGATTTGCCTGTTAACGCTCCTGAGTTAATTAGCAAGCTCAAAGAGAAAGCCATTAGTTTTGATGCTCACCCCATGCGGAATGATGGCGCAATTTGGGGATTGTTGGGCAATCTCATCTTTCCAGTTTTATTGATTACTGGGCTGTTCTTTTTGTTCCGGCGTTCTAGCAACCTCCCTGGCGGCCCAGGGCAAGCAATGAACTTCGGCAAATCCAAAGCGCGTTTCCAAATGGAGGCGAAAACTGGGGTCAAATTTGACGACGTAGCCGGAATCGAAGAAGCTAAGGAAGAACTACAAGAAGTCGTCACCTTCCTGAAGCAGCCAGAAAGATTTACTGCTGTAGGCGCACGCATTCCCAAGGGAGTGCTGTTAGTTGGGCCTCCTGGAACTGGTAAAACTTTATTAGCAAAAGCGATCGCAGGCGAAGCAGGTGTACCTTTCTTCAGTATTTCCGGTTCGGAATTTGTGGAGATGTTCGTTGGTGTAGGTGCATCCCGCGTCCGCGATTTGTTCAAGAAAGCTAAAGATAACGCCCCCTGTATCATATTCATTGATGAAATCGACGCCGTGGGTAGACAACGGGGTGCTGGTATCGGTGGCGGTAACGACGAGAGAGAACAAACCCTCAACCAATTGCTCACCGAAATGGACGGGTTTGAAGGTAACACAGGCATCATTATTATTGCTGCTACCAACCGTCCCGATGTACTAGACTCAGCCTTGTTGCGTCCCGGTCGCTTTGACCGCCAAGTAACAGTTGATGCACCGGATATCAAAGGGCGTTTGGAAATCTTACAAGTCCATGCGCGGAACAAGAAACTAGACCCTAGCGTATCTTTAGATGCGATCGCTCGTCGCACTCCTGGATTCACTGGTGCTGACTTAGCCAACTTGCTCAACGAAGCAGCAATTCTCACAGCTAGAAGACGCAAAGAAGCGATCACCCTCCGCGAAATTGATGATGCGGTAGATCGGGTAGTTGCCGGGATGGAAGGCACTCCCTTGGTAGATAGCAAGAGCAAGCGCTTAATTGCTTACCACGAAATCGGACACGCCTTAGTTGGGACTTTGTTAAAAGACCATGACCCAGTACAGAAAGTTACCCTAATTCCACGGGGACAAGCACAGGGTTTAACTTGGTTTACTCCCAATGAAGAACAGGGATTAATTTCTCGTTCTCAACTGAAAGCTAGAATTACTGGTGCTTTGGGTGGTCGCGCCGCCGAAGAGGTAATTTTTGGGGCTGCGGAAGTTACTACTGGCGCTGGTGGAGACTTGCAGCAATTATCGGGAATGGCCCGGCAGATGGTGACTCGGTTCGGGATGTCCGACTTAGGGCCACTGTCGTTAGAAAGCCAGCAGGGAGAAGTATTCTTGGGTCGTGACTGGACAACCCGATCTGAGTATTCTGAATCTATTGCTTCCCGCATTGATGGACAAGTCAGGGAAATTGTTGAGCAGTGCTACGACAATGCTAAGAAGATCATCCGTGACCATCGCACTGTCACCGATCGCTTAGTAGATTTGCTCATCGAAAAAGAAACAATTGACGGCGAAGAATTCCGCCAGATTGTGGCTGAGTACGCTGAAGTCCCAGATAAGCAACAGTACGTACCGCAACTATAATATTTGACTCCTTTCCGGCTACTATCTGGAAATGAGTAAAGTGACAAAAAATAAAATGAGGGTGGAGTATACCATCCTCATTTTTTTGCGTTTTTTCAGTGTTAAGAAGTTCCTAATTCTAAAATTATCAAAATTTATGAACCCATAAACTCTATAATAAACCTTGTTTTTTCAACTTAGCTAGCGCATCTTCAGCAGCAGCTTTTTCTGCATCTTTTTTATTGCGTCCTGTACCCGTTCCATGCTCTTTTGCATCTACCAATACTCTAGCTACGAATATTGGCGCGTGAGAAGGGCCTCCTATTTGTTCTGTCTCATATATCGGGGGATTTGGGGTAACATGAGATTGCACCCATTCCTGAAAGCGATTTTTTGAGTCTACATTAGAGCGAGACACAACAATATTCTCAGGTACAGAATTAAACAAAGGTTCTACAATTTTGCGAACTTCCTCAATATCTGACTTGTTATCATCTGACTTGTTATCCAGATAATAAGCACCAATCACAGCTTCAAATGTACTGCTAAGTAAATTAGGATTTTGGTAGCCTCCATCTCGTATTGCACCTTGTCCTAGACGCATCCGAAAATCTAAACCTACTTCAATAGCAAATTTTGCTAATTGCTTCTCATCTACCAGCGCAGAACGCCGCCGAGTTAATTCATCTTCTCCCTTTTCTGCGTGTTTTTCATAGAGATATTTACCACTTAAGAAATTTAGAATAGCATCACCGAGAAACTCTAGGCGTTCGTTATGTTCCCCTTCTCCAGGATGTTCGTTGACATAAGAACGGTGGGTAAGTGCTTGTCGCAAAAGTTTTTCATTTTTGAAAATCAAAATTTTGTGCATTTTACTTTTTTCCAATTTGTAATTTTAATGGGATGAAATGGGTGGGTATCCTTGCCCACACCACAAAAGGTAAGCCTAAAAAAACAAAAGTATTATCTAGAAATAGTTAATACTTCTTGAACTAGGTGGATAAAGACTATTTCCACGAGAATTATTGCATGAAAAACAAGAAAATCGGAGGTTTTCTAACGAGTCAGATCCACCACGACTCTTTGGTAAAAGGTGATCAATTGTCAGATATTCTGTTAGTAGATTCTGTCTACACCACCAACATTCAGAACCATATAAATCAAGAAGTTGTTGCTTCTTGTTGCGTTTCTGTCTAGTATTCATTTACTCTAGTTTCCTTTTGCTTGTTATTTGCAACAGCATCGGAACATCAGGTATCTAGCATTAAGGTAGTGTTATGTAACAGAAATTCCAATTGGAAATCTCTACAAGAACACCTACACTCAGTACAGTCTTCAACTCTACAAGCTGGTTGTACTAAATGTATGTTAGAAGTCGCACATCTGAAAGTTAATTACTTCTATGTGAGGCTGTAATAGACTAGGTGAGTAATTGGTGAATTAAGTATTTAGCTAACAAACTAAACTTTAATTTAATTAGTTAACCAGATACTTAACTCATCAGTTACTGAACTGCTCTACTACAGGCTCACTTAGAAGTTAAAAACTTCCACAAGTGCGACCACCAACATCAGCTTTAGCTTTTTGGGTGATGACTCTTTTGCTCTATTGCACATAACACTAACAAATGATAGTAGTAATGTCAAGGGCATACTAGTTATTTTTTATTGAGTAACTTGAGAAGACTGACTTTTTTGGCAAAAATACTTTGCCGCAGATCCCCGACTTCGTAAAAGTTGTCGGGGATCTTGTTTCTCGTGAATGATTTAAGATTGCTATTATAGTTCATAAATAATTTCCGGCTTACTTTGCGCGATCGCACCATACAAAATACCTAAAATTTTCTTAATATCCTTAATATAATATTCACTCAAATCAATCGAAACTACATTCCCTTCAAGTTTGAGAAATTGCCAGATCGTACCGATAGTAACAGCACCATATATAGCTTTGATTTGATTTCCACCTCTCTCGTTAAATAGCTGGGCAGCTACCATTTCGGCAATACATTGCGCTAAACCAGACCTCAAATTCTCATTTTTACTTTCTACTAAAACAACTACCGGACTACGTACAAGCAACTGCTCTGAGGAAAGACTCAAGATAAAATCACAAAATCCATTTAATCCTCGCTGGCTATCAACAGTAAAGTCAACTCCCGAAAAAAAGCTGATTTCATAATTAAATTTCCGTCTAATTTCTAATAAAATTGGACTGATTATCATTTCACTCCGAGCTTTTTCAGAACTTATCGCTACTGCTAAATCAACATTTTCCCTAAGAATAGTAGATAATAAATCACTACACTCTTGCTCCTGCACATTTGCGAATAGTCCAGATGATTCGTGGATAACTAACCCAAAAGAATCAATAACTTCAATAAGTTTAAAATCACTATAAGCCATAAAACTTACTCCTTTGTCTTATGACTGAATCCTATAACAAAGTTTAAAAAATCAGCTTTGGCGGAAACACCTTAGCTAAATCAAGAGATAAATCAGGGAAACAGGGAAAATTTATTATCTCATTTGACAAGAAAATTCGCTTATTTGAATAACCATATCTGCTTTGATTATCCTGATATGGTTCACTGTAAGCTTCCAAATAATTATCAAATAAATTGAATATCCAATAATCAGTAATACCCGCTTTAGCATAAAGAGGTATTTTCACATCTTGGTCATAAGCTAAAGAAGAATCGGAAACTTCCATCACCAATAACACATCAGCCGCTTTAGGGTGAGCCGATAGATAATTATCATCTCGGTTTTGAACAATCGCAAAATCTGGTTCAGGCTCGCTGTTAGGTGGTAAAGTAATTGGGGCTTGAGATTGTAGAGTTGCCCTATCTCCTACAATTTTTGGAAGTTGTTTCCATAAATTCCTTAGACAAGTTTCATGAGCTTTACCTTTGGATGCCATTTCAATAATTTCCCCATTGATTAATTCAATATGGTCATCTTCATGGAAAAAGCCCAATTCTCCAAGCCTGTGGTATTCATCCAGTGTGAAGCGTTTAGCCTGTGCAATACTCATAAACTTACCTTTCTCTCATTGCCATAATACTTATTCTAAATGTGCCAGAAATTGGTATGCTAAAGGCCGAGACTCGCTATGAAAGCAAACAATGCCTGCGCCTACTATCAACCCCACCATCACTGCCTTTCCCTTGACAGCCGTAGTCGGTCAAGAAGCAATTAAATTAGCCTTGCTGTTAGCCGCAGTTGATCCTGGTTTGGGAGGAGTAGCGATCGCAGGTCGTCGCGGTACGGCAAAATCTGTAATGGCTCGTGCTATCCACGCTCTACTACCGCCCATTGAAGTTGTCAAAGGTTCAATCAGCAATTGTGACCCCAACCACCCAGAAGAATGGGACGATCAATTATTGGCGGAGTACGCAGACAAAGACATTCAAGATGTGCCCGTCGAAATCATTCCTGCGCCTTTTTTGCAAATTCCTCTAGGTATTACAGAAGACCGACTATTAGGTTCAGTGGATGTTGAAAAGTCGGTAAAACAAGGTGATACGATTTTTCAGCCCGGTTTACTCGCTACAGCCAATCGGGGTGTACTGTACGTAGATGAAATTAATTTATTAGATGACCAAATATCAAATCAGCTTTTAACAGTATTATCTGACGGACGCAACCAGATTGAACGGGAAGGGATTAGCTTTCAGCATCCGTGTAAATCCCTGTTTATAGCAACCTATAATCCAGAAGAAGGCGGATTACGGGAGCATTTGCTAGATAGAATTGCGATCGCACTTTCTGCTGATGGTGTACTCGGCTTAGATCAAAGAGTAGAAGCAGTTGAACAAGCTATCGCTTATTCTAAATCTCCCCAAAACTTCCTCAAACAGTACAACGAAGACTTAGACTCCCTCAAAACCCAAATCATCTTAGCGCGGGAATGGTTAAAAGAAGTAATCATTACCCATGAACAAATTGCTTACTTGGTGGATGAGTCCATTCGCGGCGGAGTTCAGGGACATCGCGCCGAGTTATTCGCCACGCGGGTTGCTAAAGCGGCAGCGGCTTTGGAGGGACGGACAACAGTTAATGCTGAAGATTTGCGCCGTGCAGTGGAATTGGTAATTGTACCACGCGCCACAGTTGTACAGACACCACCACCAGATCAAGCACCACCACCGCCTCCACCACCGCCGCAACAAAATCAAGAAGAACCTCAAGACGAATCGGAAGACGAAGAACAGGAGGAACAAGAGGAACAGGAAGAAAATCAAGAGCAAGAACCCCCCAGCATCCCGGAAGAGTTTATCTTTGATCCAGAAGGGGTAATTCTTGATGACAACGTGCTTTACTTTACTCAAATGGCGAAGCGGCAAGGTAAATCTGGTAGTCGTAGTGTCATCTTTTCCGATGACAGGGGACGTTACATTAAGCCAATGTTGCCCAAGGGGAAAGCACGACGCATTGCAGTAGATGCCACCTTGAGAGCTGCGGCTCCTTATCAGAAAGCACGAAGAGAAAGACAACCAGATAGAAAAGTTATTGTCGAGCAGCCTGATATTCGCTCGAAACGCCTGGTACGCAAAGCCGGGGCGTTGGTAGTATTTGTGGTAGATGCTTCTGGCTCAATGGCCTTGAATCGAATGCAATCGGCTAAAGGTGCGGTGATGCAACTGCTGACTGAAGCTTATCAAAACCGCGACCAAATAGCATTAATTCCCTTCCGGGGAGAACAAGCAGAGGTATTATTGCCTCCAACACGTTCTATTGCTTTGGCACGTAACCGTTTGGAAAGGTTGCCCTGTGGTGGGGGTTCGCCCTTAGCGCATGGTTTAACTCAAGCTGTGCGCGTCGGCTTAAATGCTCAGATGAGTGGAGATATTGGGCAAGTTGTCCTTGTAGCAATCACCGATGGGCGGGGTAATATTCCCTTAGCGCGTTCTTTAGGTGAACAGCTTGAACCAGGAGAAAAGCCAGATATCAAAGGAGAATTATTAGAAATTGCTGCGAGAATTCGTGCTTTGGGGATGCAACTATTAGTAATTGATACGGAAAGCAAATTTGTGTCTACTGGCTTTGCTAAGGAACTATCGCAAACAGCAGGCGGTAAATATTATCATTTGCCAAAAGCGACAGACCAAGCTATTGCTGCCATGACCAAAGGTGCGATCGCTGATTTAAAATCTAGATAATTAGTTATTAGTCATTTGTCATTTGTCAGTTGCTTTTCTACTAACCACTGACCATTGACTAATGACTACGAGCCAGTAGGCATTACCTGTGGTTGCAAATAACAAATCAAATCTTGAATTCCCTTTTGCAGATAGCGCGTTACTGTCATTGGACTAGTACCAATGTTCTTAGCCGCATCCTTGCGAGAAAGTTCTCTCAAGAATACCATTTCAACTGCCATACGGGGCTTTTCTTCTAACATATTGATTGCGCCTTGGAGTTGTTGGCGTTCTTCTTCTTGTTGCAGAAGCACATGAGAACGAGGACAAGGAAGTGCCTCACCCAAAGTTATTTGGCAATCAACATAGTTAACTGCGGTTGCATCTAAACTCAAAGGCATCCGATTTTGAGCAGCTAACTTGGTTTCTTGCCACTCTTGTACAGATACCCGAAGTTGGCTGGCAATTTCAGCATCCTTGGGCGGACGACCTAAAGAGATAGATAAGTCCTTGCGAATCTTTTGTCCTTCATTATATAATTCTTGCCAACGACGAGGAATTTTTAATAGAGTACTGCGATCGCGCAAAAAGTGCAGCATCTCACCGCGAATATATGGCACTGCAAAGGAACTAAAAGCATATCCTTGGCTAGGGTCGAAACGCTCAATAGCCCTAATCAAACCAAAATACCCAATTTGTTCTAAATCTTCATAAGGTTCATTACATTGATGGCTGAATTTATGAGCCATCTTCCGTACTAAGCCAGTATGTAACTGTACAAGTTTATTACGAAGTTTAATAGAAGGATTCTGGTGGTACAAGTGCAATAATTCTATACCATCAGTTCGTAAAGAGGACTCACTTGTTGCCATATACATTCCCTTGTTGTAACTCCTATTCCTGAGAAAATAGAGTTGCGTATATTTTCTTCTAAGCTGTTATTATTTTGCTGAGTCAGGGAAGAATAAGCTATCGTCGTTTCACTGAACTTGTTAGGGGTCTAACTCCACAATTCAGTATTTGTACGCATGATTTTGCGAACCCCTCTGTTACAGGTGATTTTTGCTTTTTATAGAACTGTTGAATGGTAAATAATCTTTAGCTTTTGCAACAAAAACTAGCTATTTATGCTGAAAAATGCATAACTTACCTAATAGTCATCTGTCATACTGAGCGCAAGTGGATCGGTACTGAATTAATCGCAAAATAGGTTGCAATCAAGGGTAAAGAGTATGCTATCAGTACTAGAGATGCTGTGAAATCCTCAAAAACTGACGAGTCTAATTTTCAACAACAAAGCCGCCCTTCAGATTTGACAACGATATTAAATCCTTGTCCGTTAACGGTAAAGATTGGTAAGAATAGGAATAAGCAGAACGTTTTCCTAAAAAACAGTTTTTCAATATGAGCAATACCAGTAATTTTCGTGAAGCTATCCGTGAGGCTAAATCTCACGCCCTCGTTGGCCCAAACGTGATTGCCAACGCCCTCCCCTACGTCGGTGGTGGATTGGTGCTAACGGCATTAGGAACCTACGGCGGTTTAGGAGTTATCCGTACTAACCCCGAAATATTCTTCCCCACCTTCATTGGTGCGGTGATTTTGGAGTTAATTTTGTTCTTTGTTGCCCAAAATGTTGCCCAGAAAGGTAACAAGGGACTTGCACTACCTCTGTTGGCAACTTACAGCCTGTTGTCTGGATATACTCTCAGTGGCTTGATATTTGTCGCTTTGAGATCCCAAGGTGTTGGCATTCAAGGCATTGGTTTGGCTGCCCTTGGTTGTGGTGTCACCTTTATAGCTGCCCGTCAAATTGGTTCAAATCTTTCTGAACAAGACGGCATGGCTTTGACGAAAACCATTAATCTTGGTGTCATTGCCTTGGTGGTTGTGTGTCTAGCCCAATTCGGCTTTGCTATGTTTGGTGTTTATACGCCAAATTGGTTAGAAATCGCCATCTCCGGTTTAGGAGTATTCCTGTTTGTTGGGGTTTCTGTAGTTGATTTCTACATCTTGCCCCGCACTTACAGCGATGACCAATATCTGCCTGCTGCTTTGTCGATGTACTTAACTTACATCAACTTGTTTGTCTTTATCTTGCGGTTGTTAATTGCCATCAATGGCCGCGATTAATTGTCTGTAGGCGCTAACACAAGATAAAGTTTTATAAAGTAAAAACCGTGGTTAAATTTTTAGCAACCACGGTTTTTTCATCGTTTTAATAGTAGAATATGTAGATAAGTTCAGCCTCAAGTGAGCAAAACTATGCTTGAACTCTTAAACCCGGATTTCTCACAAGCAGTAAAAAATCAATTTATATGACCTGATGTGAGACATTTTTTTGATACATCATCAATTGAAATTTAGATGGGGAG
>NZ_JBALEO010000074.1:0-282764 GCF_036918015.1 Nostoc sp. | reverse complement strand
CTATAGTATTCCTGGAAGTCTCTTAGGAAGCAATAAGTTTGTGAGCTATTCTGCTGTTTTGCCGCCAAGGCTAGTTTTAGATCCTCTGTTGCGTACCTGGTTGGTGGAGGATATTGGCAGGGGCGATCGCACTACAAATACGCTTCTAGTAGAAGATGTGACGCTAGGATCTGCTAAATGGATCGCTAAAGCTTCAGGGATAATTACTGGCTTACCAGTTGCAGCTAGTGTGTTTCAGATTTTGAATGAAAAAGTCAGCTTTGTGGCGGTTACGCCTGAAGGTGCATGGTGTGAGCCGGGACAGGTGGTAGCCGAAATTCATGGTTCGCTTGATGCGCTGCTGATGGGGGAACGGGTGGCACTCAACTTGGCTATGCGGTTGAGTGGGATTGCTACCCTGACTCATATATATGTAGAGAAAATTGCAGATTTACCTGCTCAGTTGGTGGACACGCGTAAAACTACACCAGGGCTGAGACTGTTGGAAAAGTATGCGACTGCTTTGGGTGGGGCGATTAATCACCGTATGGGGTTGGATGATGCAGTGATGATTAAGGACAATCACATTGCGGCGGCTGGGGGAATTGGAGAAGCTGTTACCCGTATTCGTTCTCAGATTCCTTATCCTTTGACTATAGAGGTTGAGACGGAAAGTTTAGAGCAGGTGAAAGAAGCTTTGCAGCACAAGGCTGACATTATTATGTTGGACAATATGCCTTTGGATATGATGCGTCAGGCGGTACAGTTAATTCGCCAGCAGGATAACCGAGTGAAAATTGAAGCTTCGGGGAATGTGACTCTGGAAACGATTCGCAGTGTGGCAGAAACGGGTGTTGACTATATTTCTAGCAGTGCGCCGATTACTCAATCGAAGTGGCTGGATTTGAGTATGAGGATTGTACTTTAAATATCATAAGGTGAATCATCCTATTGCAAAGTCGGTGTAATGTCGCATTTTTGGAGGATCAAAGCCTAAAACAATGTCTTCTTTGGGGACACCGAGTTCAACTAACTGGTTTGCAATCCCAACTTCGGTACCATCTTGTTGAATCCAAATTTTGCGATCAATGATGTCGAGGTGAAGGACAGTGCCATACAGTCGCTTTGAGCCGCGCCAACCAACGTAGACTAGTTGGTAAGCTGTTACGCAGCTTGATTGTATAATAAAGCCAAGTAATTAACCTAGCATCAGCCACCTATGCCAGCAAAAAACCACCTTTCTAAAGAGCAGAAGGAACGGTTACTAAAAACTCTAAAAGAGCATGAGAATCCATACGTAAGAGAAAAAATATTGATTTTATTATTAATGAATGATGGAAAAACTTATCAGGAAATTAGTAAGTTTTTAGACATTGCATATCCAACGGTAGCATATTGGGCAGTTCACGGCGATCCAGATAACCTAGAAAGTTTTTTAGATGGTAGAAGAGAAGGTAACTTCCGCAAAGTTACCAGAGAATATGAGAATTTATTATTAGAAATAATTGAGAAAGAACCACTAGAGTATGGGTATGAAATTGGTAGTTGGACAGCAGCAAGACTAGCCACATACCTCGAAAAGATAACAGGAATTAAGTTAAGTGGTTCGCAAGTTGGGAGAATATTAGAGCGAAAAAAGTACGTTTATCTTTGGGCAAAATACAGCCTAGAGGACAAACAGAATCCTGAAATACGTAAGGCATTTAAAGAAAAATTGTCAGAATACTTAAGAATAACAAATGTTGCTCCAGAGCGTTTACAGGTATGGTTTTGGGATGAGAGTGGATTTAGTTTAAGAGTGATAAGAAGAAAAAACTGGGGTAAGAAAGGTACAAGAAAACAAATCACAGGTCAAAGAAGAAGAGGAAGAGTAAATATTATGGGAGGGTTACGTTATCACGACAAGAAGAGAATGAATTTTGTAATTAAAAAAGGAAATGCAGATGTATTTTATGAGCAGCTTAAATCTTTGAATAATTTTCTCTTGCAAGAATGGATAGAGCAAGAAAATTCAATTGAGACTTTCAATAAATGTTCTGCGAAAATAGTGATTATCTTAGATAATGCCAGCTTCCATAAAAGAAAAGATATTTTGGCTCGTATCAAGGCAGAAATGCCAAATATTATCCTGGAATTTCTACCACCTTATAGTCCAGATTATAATTTAATTGAATTGGTTTGGCATTCAGCAAAAGAATATATAGCTCATAGATTGTTCGAGTCAGTCTCACAGCTAGAAGAGTTGTTAAATAAATTGTTAAATGAAGGAGGTCTTATTATTAAATGGGAACGCAAAATTAAAAATAAAGGTAATGCTGTTTATTAAATTTAGCTACGTAACAGCTTAGAAGTGATTGACCAAATGGTTGGTTGGGTGAGTCCTAGATTGGGGGTGCGTTTCGATTTAACTGAGGAAGAACTGCAAATTTATCGTCCTGATGGCGATCGCTTTTTGACCTTTTTGGAACTAGACCAACAACGACAGCAAGAAAGACAACGAGCAGAGCAAGCTGAGACCGAGTTAGAAGCTCTCCGTCCTTTACTACAAGAACGGGGGATTAATCCAGACCAATTGTGAGCGAATTTAATTTACAAGTCTAAGAAAATAGCGATCGCTTTAAACAACAGGTTTACTAACTCGTAGTCCCACGATCACTAAGTCCCGTTCAACACTATCAAGTTCGGCAATGTTAGGTAAATGTCCCCAGCGTTCAAAACCAAACGTTTCAAAGAGTTTTAAACTGGGCTGATTGTGGGCAAAAATGAAGCATACTAGGCTCTTTATACCCAAACTAGGACTTTCGTTAATTGCTTGTGCTAAGAGTTGCCGTCCCAAGCCAGACCGATGAAAGTTAGGGGCTATGTAAATACTAATTTCGGCAGTCTTACTATAGGCGGGTCGCCCATAAAAGGATTGGAAACTAAGCCATCCAGCGATTATTCCGTCTATTTCAATTACCCAAAGTGGGCGTTGCGAAGGCGATCGCCCTTTAAACCAAGCAAGACGACTTTCTACGGATACTGGTTCTAAGTCAGCCGTTGCCATGCGGCTGGGAACTGCGGCATTGTAAATTGCCACAATTGCAGGTAAGTCAGTTTCAGCCGCATGGCGAATAGTCATTGCTACCGTCTCGGAAAAAATTTTCAGAAAATATTCAAAAATAATACAGTGTTAACAGTAGCAATTCTACGGCTTCTATCGTACTTGTTATGTGAGTTAGAAGTTAAGAGTTAGGAATTTTAAACTCATAACTCCTGATTTTATGCACGTGCTAGTAAGGGAGCAGCAGCTAGTAAGGTTTTGGTATAAGGGTGCTGAGGATTTGCAAAAATCTTTTTTGTATCACCGAGTTCGACAATTTTACCGCCATTCATCACGGCAATACGATCGCACAAAAATCGAGCTAACCAAAGATCATGAGTGATGAATAGATAAGTTAACTCAAACTCTTCCTTTAATTGCAACATTAAATCCAGTACTTGCGACTGGACGCTAGCATCTAGCATACTCACTGGTTCGTCGCAGATTAAAAGTTTAGGGTGAGTAATCAAAGCACGAGCGATCGCAACTCGTTGCTGTTGTCCCCCAGACAAATCCGAGGGATAACGCTCATAATACAATTCTGGCGGTGTTAACCCAACTTTATTTAGCATCCACAAAACCTGTTCTTTCGCCTTGGCAGGATTGGCTAAATTGTGGATAAATAAAGGATCTGCGATACTTTGTCCCACAGTCATCGCTGGATTGAGACAAGCATGAGGGTCTTGAAAAACCATTTGTATTTGTCGCCGTGAAGAACGAATTTCTTGACGCGACAGTTTAGTTAAATCCTGTCCTAAAAACTCAACTTTGCCACTAGTGGGACGAATTAGTTGCAAAATTGTTCGTGATAGTGTACTTTTGCCACAACCAGATTCCCCGACTAAGCCGAGAATTTCTCCTGAATAAATATCCAGGTTGATTCCATCTACTGCTTTAATCGTCTGCGTTTGTGTATTAAACAGTCGTTCGATAAAGTTAGGTTCTATGGTGTAGTGTTGCTTGAGTTCTGTAACACTCAAAATTGGAGATTGCTGATTAATAATCGGTAATTGCTTTTCTTCGTCATTGGCAATGATCAATTCTCCACTATCAGTTACTGCTTGAATGTGTAAAGCTGCTTTTAGGAGCGATCGCGTGTATTCATGTTGAGGTTGCCTAAATACGGTTTCTGTAGCACCCATTTCAACCATCTTGCCGTTGTACATCACGCCAATGCGATCGCAATACTCAGCCACCATTGCTAAATCGTGAGATATCAGCAATAATCCCATGTTTTCTTCACCGCACAAGCGAGTTAATTCTTGCAATATCTGCGCGGAAACGGTGACATCTAAACTGGTGGTGGGTTCGTCAGCAACAATAAACTTGGGGTTGAGGAGTAAAGCTAATGCGATCGCTACTCGTTGGCGCATTCCACCGCTAAACTCATGGGGATACTGATTCCAGCGACTAGCGGGAATATTTACCTTTGCTAAAGTAGCAAGTGCTTTTTCTTTAGCTTCCCGCGTTGATAATTCTGGTGAGTGCGCCTGGAGGGTTTCGATACAATGCTTACCAATAGTCATCAACGGATCGAGGCGTGTCATGGGATCTTGAAAAACTAAGGCGATCGCTTCTCCCCGAAATTTCCGCAACTGGTTAGGTGTCAAGTCAAACACTGACTGTCCTTGAAATATCACCCGTCCCTCAATCCGACTAGAGGATGGTAGTAAACGCATTACTGCCCGTCCAATAGTGGATTTACCACAACCTGACTCTCCCACCAATCCCATTCTTTCACCTGGTTTCAAGGTGAAAGATACATCATCAACCGCCCAGCTTGCTTCTTCTCCACTCCGCGCCGGATAGGCAACTCGCAGATTTTCGATACAGAATAAGGCTTCACTCATAGTTAGTTATCAGCCCTGAGCTACCAATTTTTATAATTTCAAATTTAGGATAGTCTATCAAATGAAGAAGAATTCAGAACTCAGAAGTCAGAATTCAGAATAAATTCTGTATGACTGGGTGATAGCGCAGCTGAATCTTTTTCCTTGCTTATTACTCTATCCCTTTATTGGTAGAGTAATAAGCAATTCTGAATTCTGAATTCTGACTCCTGCCTCCTGCCTTCTCTTAATTACAGACAGCTATCGATATTCTTGATAACCACTGCTAAAGTTGATACAGCACACAACTATGATGTTATAAGTGTAAAATTCCAATCTGTAAAAACTAGAATCAAAATTAATTCAGGAAATCAGGATTTTTAAGTCAATATTATGGAGCAAAATCAGCCAGAACAGCGCCGCGTCGCCGATCAAGTGTTTGAACAATCCCTTGAACAGTTGGAGGATATCTTACAAGAAAATTCGACAGAGGAAGAAGAGATCCCCCAACTGCACACTAGTAATTTCACGGAAGTAGAACTCGACGAAGACTTGATAGATATTGATTTAGCGGCTCTTGAGGACGCAGTTGCTGATATTGAACAATATCTCGAAGAAAAAACAAAAACCCAATTGGGGTAAAAAGTTAAAATTCACTACTGACAAATCAATTGCCGTTGAGCTTCGTACAACATTAAAGCGGCTGCGATCGCCACATTCAAAGATTCCACTCCAGGACTCAAAGGAATTCTGACTTGGTGGTTTGCGATCGCTGCTAAATCTGCTGACAATCCAGCACCTTCATTTCCCAGTAAAATCATACTGGGTTTTCGCCAGTCCACTTCCCAATAAGTTAAAGTCGCATCGGGTAAGGTTGCCACTATCTGCATTCCTGCCTGCTGACTTTGTTGGACTGTCGCTTTTAAATCTTCGGTTACGGCTGTTGCGAGGCGAAACCATTGCCCTGCGGAAGCACGTAGAACTTTAGGACTATCCAAGTCTACACTATCTCCACTTACCCACAACCCCGATGCTCCAGCTGCGGCGGCGGTGCGAATCATTGTACCCAGGTTGCCGGGATCTTGTATCGTTTCTAAAGCTAGCACTAAACCAGTCAATGGTACTTGAGTTTGGCGTTCCCTGCGTTTTGCCGTTGCCACCACCCCATCTGGTTGGACTGTAGTAGCGATCGCATCCAAGACTTCTCTACTGACAATTTCGGCGCGATCGCATCGGCTACAAGCTTCTTCCCATAGCGAAGGATGGGCTACTTGCCAATCTTGGGTACAACACACTGTTTCTAGTGGGTAATTGACCGCACAAGCTTCTTCTAACAAGTGCGTCCCTTCTAGTAAAAATAACTGTTGCTTGTGCCTCTCCTTAGTGGAGTGCAACTTGCGAATTTGTTTGACTAGGGAATTCTGTAAACTGGTCAACATTTTTTAGTTGTGAGTGCTGAGTAGTGAGTGCTGAGTTTTTCCTTCTCAGCACTCACTACTCGGCACTCAGCACTGGTTATGCGGAACCCGGGACTTGAACCCGGAAGCCTTGCGGCACTAGAACCTGAATCTAGCGCGTCTGCCATTCCGCCAGTTCCGCTGGCATTTGTGCTTATCGACAATTTCTTATTATTGCGTTATGTTTTACCTTTGTCAAGTAAAAGCATAATGCCTCGTTAAAAGTCTCTAACTGGAAACGAGTTTTTCAGGCACAACGTCGAATCAAAATATTAACTGAACAGTACAGTACAGCATTGATTTTTAGAGAATACTTAAGTTATTTTACTGAGTATTTAATTTTGCTTAAAACTACTGTTTATTGATTCTTTTTTTAAATTTTTTAAAAAACTCAAAAAGCCTGCTATTGCTTGTTTACAGCCTAGATTTTCACCCAAAAAGCAATTTTTTTATACAAAACAGTGCTTTAAAACGTGGACATTTTGAATCTTTACTGTAGAATCAAAACCAACTTCAAACATATAAAATACGTATTACTTTTGGAGGTAGGCTTATTAATCCTTCTACCAGCTTACCAGATGCCAAAATTGCTCCAGAAGCAGACTCCTCAGTCTTGCAAATTTGGGGTGGGCATCCTTTGCGGGGTCATGTAAAAATTAGCGGGGCAAAAAATTCAGCATTGGTAATCATGGCTGGAGCCTTGCTGTGTCCGGGCGATTGTCGTATCCGTAATGTCCCTTTGTTAGCGGACGTAGAGCGGATGGGTCAGGTGTTATTAGCTTTGGGTGTGCAATTAACCCGACAAGGTGACATTTTAGATATCAACGCCAGCGAGATTAAAACATCAAAAGCTCCCTACGAATTAGTTACCCAGTTGAGAGCGAGTTTTTTCGCCATTGGAGCCATTTTGGCAAGACTGGGAGTAGCACAGATGCCCTTACCAGGCGGTTGTGCGATTGGGGCAAGACCAGTTGACTTGCATGTTCGAGGACTGCAAGCAATGGGAGCGGAAGTACAAATTGAGCATGGCATTTGTAATGCCTACGTCCCTGGCAGCAGCCGGAGATTAAAAGGTGCGAAGATTTACTTAGACATTGCCAGCGTTGGAGCAACGGAAAACTTGATGATGGCGGCTACCCTCGCAGAGGGTGAAACGATCATCGAAAATGCTGCCAGAGAACCGGAAGTAGTCGATCTAGCTAACTTCTGTAACGCAATGGGAGCGAAGATTAAGGGCGCGGGGACTAGCAGAATTATTATCGAAGGAGTCCCCAAGTTGCATTCTGTTGACTACAGCATTATTCCCGATCGCATTGAGGCCGGGACGTTTTTGCTGGCAGCAGCAATTACTCGCTCAGAACTTATTCTCTCGCCAGTGGCTCCAGAACATCTCATCCCAGTAATTGCCAAGCTGCGGGATATTGGAGTGACAATAATTGATGAAAAGCCTGACCACTTACACATTCTGCCAGCGGAAAGCCTTAAGGCAACGGATATTGAAACTCAATACCATCCAGGTTTCCCCACAGATATGCAAGCGCCATTCATGGCTTTGCTGACAGTGGCAGAAGGCGACAGCGTAATTAACGAATCCGTCTTTGAAAATCGCTTGCGTCATGCCTCTGAGTTGAATCGTTTAGGGGCAGATATTCGTGTCAAAGGCAATGCTGCTTTCGTTCGGGGAGTACCAAAATTATCTGGCGCACCAGTATTAGGTACAGACTTACGAGCATCGGCAGCGTTAGTCATCGCCGGACTAGCAGCAGAAGGACAAACCACAATTCAAGGTTTACAGCACCTCGATCGCGGCTACGATCGACTTGATATGAAGTTGCAGCAATTGGGGGCTAAAATCCTCCGCGTGGGCGAAACACCAAAAGATGCAGAAATCGCTCCCAGCATCAGTAGCCTGTCAAGTTGAAATCGATCGGTTGAGACTGACGCAAAGGATAAGAAGAATAAAGCAGACAAGGTAAAATTTTCTCCCTTGTCTGCCTTCTTCTCTCCCATCTATACCTTGCGATCTGCTGAATTCTCCTGATAGATAGAGGCTTTTAAGCTTTGTCCATATCTTTTTTTGATGAATATTCTAGAAAAATCTGTGTTGGCTGTTACAATATTGTTAAGAAAAGTTGCCCGTTGCATTTTGGGAACGCGTAATTGGGTTTTAACTCTCTTGAGAAGACAACGCAAAAACATTTTTTAGACCAGCTGTGGGAGGCTGGTCTTTTTATATTTCAAGTCCTCACAAATTATACTTATCACTTTGGGTATAATACTCATGCTGTTTTATTGGTTTGTAATACATTCTTAAATCGGTAGCATCAGAGTAGATTTATTGCAGTTGCCAGCCAGCCACCTTAAACTTCAGATTAGCGGACGGAAGTCGTTGGTGGGGTCATTGTAAAGAGCGATGTCTACAAAGGGCTACGCCTACGCCTTACAGAAAACCTCAAAAACAAAGCGATTACCTGTTGTGGAAGAGTGTGCGATCGCAACAGTTATTCTGATAAACAAGCAGATATCAAACCTATCTACGTTTATTTGTAAAATAAAGAAATGCAGTCTGTCTGTGTATATTTAACTTAAAATCCAGAGAAGTGGAAGTTTAAATTTTATGTCTAATTATCAAGAAGTACTACTGCAAGCTCAAAGCCTAACTCCCGAAGAGCAAATACGCTTAATTGAAGACTTATCAAGCTTAATTCGTCAACAGATGATGATGACACCTAAGCCAAAGCGTAATATCCTCGAATTACGTGGCTTAGGTAAAGAAATCTGGAATGGCATTGATGTTCAAGAATACGTTAACCAGGAACGTGATTCATGGAATGGCTAGTCCAGCTACAGGGGCAAATTGTGGGTTTGGACACTGCTCCACTGATTTACTTTATTGAAGAAAATCCTAATTATTTGGATGTTACAGATGCTTTTTTTGAAGCTATGTTTCGTGGTGAGTTTAGCGTTGTAACATCAGTTTTGACTATTACGGAAGTATTAGTCTATCCCTTGCGACAAGGAAATACAGGATTAGCTCAACAATATCGTGAAATTCTATTTAATTCTCAAGGTTTAACAGCTATCGAAGTTTTTCCCGACATTGCTGAAAATGCAGCACAACTAAGGGCAGATTATAACTTAAGAACCCCAGATGCTATTCAAATGGCTACTGCTATTCGTGGAGGTGCATCATTTTTCTTGACAAATGATGCGCGGTTGCCGTCTTTACCAGCATTATCAGTGTTAGTGTTCGATACACTCATAGTTTGAGTCTTTTTTGTATGTTGCGATCGCTGATTGTATGATGGCATTGTAAGCGATGTCTACGACGGGCTACGCCTAAGCCTTACAGAAAACCTCAAAAACAAAGCGTAGACGTGTAGCAGCTTTCGTCTGTCCACTAAATTCCCCTGTTAGGTTCGCATCTGCCAAGATTTTGGATCTCTGCGACCATGAAAAATTGCTGTGACAATTTCCAAAGTAGCCAGAAAAGCAACGTGCGATTTATAAAGATGGGGTTGTTTGTTAGCAAAAACTTATAACTTTTAAATTAGCCGATCAAAACGCTCTTGATTGAAAGCATAAATATGTATCAGCCTCATGAAACTGTAATATAGCTGACACAATATCTCTATAGCTTACGTATAAACTCAGAAGTCAATAGTTATCATTGAGAAAACGCATCTTCTTTTACCCCGTTCTCCCAGCACCATGAGATAAAAAAATTCGATGCCTTAATTAAGTGCATATCGAGCTTCCATATAATAGTTGAAGAAGTGCAACAAAATTAAACATCAAATCAAATTCCTCTTCCCACAACCCTTACTTTGGCTTGACAAACAAGATAAATTGGGTCTAGTTGGCATCTGCGCGGTTGAATTCAATATTTTCACGAACGGAGAACACGAAATCTATGACCAGACTAGAAACCCGCACTGAACCGATGGTGCTAAACATGGGGCCACACCACCCTTCAATGCACGGGGTTCTGCGGCTAATCATGACTCTGGATGGCGAGGATGTCGTTGACTGTGAACCAGTCATCGGCTATTTGCACCGGGGAATGGAAAAAATTGCTGAGAACCGCACTAATGTTATGTACGTTCCTTACGTTAGTCGTTGGGACTACGCGGCGGGAATGTTCAACGAAGCTGTAACCGTCAACGCCCCAGAAAAGCTTGCAGGTGTCGCTGTCCCCAAACGCGCTAGCTACATCCGCGTCATCATGCTGGAGTTGAACCGCATCGCTAACCACTTGCTATGGTTTGGCCCCTTCCTAGCTGACGTAGGCGCACAAACTCCCTTCTTCTACCAGTTCCGGGAACGGGAGATGATTTATGATTTGTGGGAAGCTGCCACAGGTTATCGGATGGTGAATAATAACTACTTCCGTGTTGGTGGAGTAGCAGCCGATTTACCTTACGGTTGGGTAGATAAGTGTCTGGAATTCTGCGAATACCTATTGCCGAAAATTGATGAGTACGAACGCTTAGTAACCGATAACCCTATCTTCCGGCGACGTGTTGAGGGTATTGGGACTATCACCCGTGAAGAAGCAATTAACTGGGGACTTTCTGGGCCAATGTTACGTGCTTCTGGCGTGCAATGGGATTTGCGGAAAGTTGACCATTACGAATGCTACGACGATTTCGACTGGGATGTGCAGTGGGAAACAGCTGGTGATTGCTTTGCCCGTTATGTGGTGCGGATGCGGGAAATGCGCGAATCTGTGAAGATTATTCGCCAAGCAATTAAAGGACTTCCTGGCGGCCCTTACGAAAATCTGGAAGCGAAGCGTTTAGCCGCAGGTAAAAAATCTGAGTGGGACGCATTTGATTATCAATTCATCGGCAAAAAAGTTTCCCCCACTTTCAAGATTCCCAAGGGTGAAATCTACGCCCGTGTCGAAAGTGGCAAAGGTGAATTGGGAATTTATTTGGTTGGCGATGATAATGTCTTCCCTGCACGTTGGAAGATTCGCGCCGCAGATTTCAACAATCTCCAAATTGTTCCACATTTACTGCGCGGGATGAAGGTTGCAGATATTGTGGTGATTCTCGGTAGTGTTGACGTAATTATGGGGTCTGTGGATAGGTAGAGTAAATATCTATCTCAGTAATTTTTAGAGCAGTTGTATTACAATGCAACTGCTCTATTTTTTTGATTTTTCAGGACTTAACAGTGTCCCTAATCGATCAAAGGCGCTTACCAAACGAATATACATTGCTGAAGATTTGCAAACCTGTCGTTTTAGTCTATTGAAAGTCAGACAGTTGGTTCCTGGTATTTAACTCCTCGTTTCTGATGACGGTCATTAGCAACGATAGGATAAACAATGCTGCGTAACCGATTGATCGCACCGACCGGACGATGCACTGCTAGACCATTCCCAGGAGAAAAACTGAGATTTTCTCCAAAGTCATTATCTTTAGCAGAATTAACTTTCTGATGCTTAACTGTTAGGCGACCAACTGTAATGAAGGGTGATTCCTCTTCACTCCAAACAATGGTGGTATCATCAATGGACATTTCTGGGCTAGTTTGAAATTGAATTTGAAAGTCCCAACAATATTCAGCATCAGGCTTTGCTAAAGCTTGAATGATATCATCTCGGTAATAGTTGTCCTCTGAACCGGAGGCTTTGGCACGCTGAAGCTCACTTTCTGGTCTGGATTCGAGAGGAAGTTGTTGATGAGGTGGTTGACTGGAAACTGGAGTAAATGCATATTTAATCACAACCGGATATTCCACAGGAACTCGACCTGGTTGGGATGGAGCAAAATCAGATTTGAGTCCCAAAGAATATGCTGAAGCACTCCAATAGCGTTCTGTGAGCAAACTTTTGGGAAAACGTTTGAAACTAGTTTGCAAAAGAGTGGATTCGTAGGGATGCAACTTTAGCCAAAAAAGCACCAACAGCTTAAAAAGCGGAAACAGCCCTGCTCGATAAACCGCCATAAAAAAGCTGTGGAAGTCTTTGATGGTTCTAACAAAAAAGAATTCAGTATTGTGGACAATAATATCTTGGGTTTTTAACTCGTGACTTTGCGGTAGTCTTTCTCCTTCTACCCCGATCGCCTTTACGGACATGGAGCGGGTATCGCCTTCATAATCATTCTTTACTGAAAACGCACCATTTGCAAATCGTAGCCAAACCGGATATTGTTTGGGTTTGGCAAATAAACCTTGTTTTAGGGAAATGGCTTGAAATTGAGCTTCAGTTAATGAAGTGCGTTTGCTCAATTCCTGCTTAATTGCTGCTTCATCAAAGTCAAAGATTTCTAGAGTTCCTTGTACAGCAGCGTTAGTTTTAGAATGAGTATCTCTCTTTGCAGTTTTTTTCTTCTCACCTCCGTAAAGATTTTCCATGTTCTTTTTGACTAGCTCACTCATAAGAGCGCAATATTTGGCTTCATCTTTTTCTGGGTATTCAGTAAATAGTTTCATTTTTTTGAAAGCAGAATTAATTAATCAATTGAGTTTGTTCCAAGCTGCGTAGGCGCAGCCCGTCGTAGACATCGCTTGCTTGTTTGCAGTTATTGTCTAGTCAGCTTCGAGTGACAGAGTGAGAAGAATATTATTAAGAGCGATCGCTCCACCATATAGACAATACGCTTGGCTTTGTGAAAAATTGTAGGTTGGGTGAAGCAAAGCGCAACCCAACAAAGCTATGAAAATGTTGGGTTTCGTTCCTCAACCCAACCTACGCAACTACACAACTTAAAGTTTTTGGCGCTAACCCAAGCGTATTGCCATACAAGACGCTACGCATAGCTTGCTTAATAGTAGGGGTAAAGCGATCGCACTAAAAGTCAATGTTTATTGAAGGTCAAAAGTAACTTTGTACTTTCTGCCTGATGGCGGAACGTTGCGATTAACTAAATCTGAGACTGTGTTGGTATTTTGAATTATTTTCCAACCCACAGGAGAAAAAGTCTTTTCATTGAAGATATTGGGTGATAGTAAAGGATTGGTTAGTGCTTGAGAAAAGGCATCAATCCCAATTAAGCGTGCTACTAGGGAAGGTATAGTTGAATTTTTCCGCCCATCCTCGGCGTAAAGTCCCACAAAGAATTCAATATTATCAACATGACCATATAATTCTTTGAGTTTCTCTTGTACAAATTCATCGCCGCTAATTTGCTCAAATCTGGTCACTCTGGGGAAACCACACAATTGGCGATAATCGTTGTAGCTTGCTAATTGCAGTTGCCGTCCTAGTTTAATAGCGGGTAACTCGGTTAATTCAACCAATATATCAGGCGTGTTGAATAAACCAATTTTTGTACCTGCTTGGGAACAAGTTTCCTCCATCAATGCTCCCAAACCTCGATCGATGAACATCTTGTTGTTCCAGAGAGATGCAACAATATGGGTTGGTTTCCCGTTATATTTAAAGGTTTCTGGAATCGCACTATGCCAGCGATAAACAAAGTCAAACTCAATTGCCATGTAATTAGGACGATGCCAACTTTCCTTAGTGAAAGCTTCAGGATCGGCAAACAACTTAAAGTGATAAGGAGTTATGTGGTTAATGTACTCCTCCATGATGATTTTGAGAATAATCGCCATGAGAATATTTCTCGCGGTTTGGAAGAGGCGTTCATCATCCCAATCTGGATAATTACTTGCTAATTCATCGCAAAGACGATTATGCTCGCGGAAACATAGAGTATTGAGCATGACATAGCCAATTTGCACATTTGCTCGTTCTACTCCCATCGCAAACAGATATTGTTTTTTTTCTACGGGCTGTCTTTTTTCATCATTGACAGGTTCATAAAGACCCTCAAATTGAGCGTCAACTTTACCCTGTGCTGGATCGGCATAATAAAACAAGGGATATTCTTCTTCTACACCATCTTGGCGCTTAAGTTTTTGAGATTTTAGTTTACCTCCTTTAAAGCTTCTTAAAAGGTGTGTTTGTTTTCTGGTTAAACCATAAACATTACACAAATCAATCTCATGGTTGGAAGTATTTTTTAATTTATTGTAGTGATCGAGGCGGAGAAAACTATCAGTAAACCACTGTACCCAATAGGGAAACAGCATAGTTGATTTGGTAGAATAAATAGTTTTACCATCTCTTTTACGAAATAAGATAGCTAGGTCTTCAACTTTTGGGAGATTACCCTCAGCGTTTAACTTGGGATCGGGTGGTAAATGTCGTCCGGTATAAGTGCGATCGTTGAGTGATTCCCAGGAAGTATAAGCATCAGTTTTCTTAGGAATTTTAGTATCAGGAATATACTCATCTAGAGTCATCATACTGTAGGCATTAGGACGAGTTGGAATTTTGTAGATGAGACTATTGAGTAGAGTTTTGTTAACTTTACGTTTTATAGATTCGTTACTTTGTAGAAGTTTCCAAATCGGTTTAAAGTTTGTTAAAACTAATGTTTGAATTTTGTTACCTAACCCGTCTTTAGATGTATCTCTTTTTCCAGCCATAATTGTTTTTACTTTTTTCAGTTTTGGATTCAATGCACTCGAATTTTCTCTGCTTCGAGCAGCCAAATTAATTCAACTTATTTCAGTTTGGAAATAATCTTTTCTAGATTTTTTGGTCGATAGTCCTTGCGACTTTTCAAACGATAGATCGCACTTTCATGAAGGTCTTCAATGACATCGCTGACCTCACGAAACTTAATTCCTGCTAATTTAAAGAATCCAGCATCGTTCTTAAAGTCACATTCATAATTAGGGTTGATGCCTGTGGGAATCACATTTGGATCTAAGTCAAGTCCTAATCCTAGTTCACCGATGGAATCAATCATCCACTGTAAGGCAGCATCTGATAACCCACTATGTTCTTCGGTTCCACCACCAACGCAACCGTGTACACCTGGAAACCACTTTTGAATCACCCGCTGGTTTTCAGCCTCAGAATGCTTTTTCATGGGAGTGACATCAAAGATTTCACGGATTTCGTCAATCGCCATCGCGTGCAATGCATTCTGAACACATTTGTTTAAAGTAGTGTCATGGAATCTGTAGCGCATATTAAGCTGTTTGCTTAACCTACTAAAGGCTGGTATCCCAGGAATACCAAGAGCGCCAACGGTGTCAAAACAACCGAGTAAGGCGATCGGGACGCGATCGCCATAAGCTTGACGGTATTCTACTGCTACATTATCTTTAGGTTTAATATTTCGGTTGCGGTAAAGCTCGTAGGCTTCATGTGCTTTAGTAACATGGGGGCGATCTAGAAGACCAGAGCAATAGATCATGCCGGCTAAACTTCTAACTGTGTAAGCACCACGACTGAAGCCGAACAAATAGATTTCGTCACCAGAAACATAATTGAGACTAAGAAATCGGTAGCAATCTTCTATATTTCTATCGATTCCTAGTCCGGTAGCTCCGCCTAAAACCTTTTGACCCTCGGTTCCAATGCCCTCGTCATAAAAGACGATTTGTGTAACCCCGTCACTGGCAATCGATTTCACAGATTGAGCTAGCTTTACCACATTGCTTGGATAACGACTGGTTAACTGTTGCCAAGTTCCATCACAGCAAATAACAAGACGTTTCATAGTTCTATTTCAAAGGCTTTGAATAATTAGTTAAACTTTTATCAAGGTGTGAATTCGCTATTTAGTTAGGACAAAAGCATTTTATATATCAACTTAGAAATGCTGACATTTTATAAATGCTTTAGCGAAATATCCTCCCACTTTTCTAATGAAAATGCAAGGACATTTAAGCAGTAAATTAAATAAATAAATATTAAGTAATCATTCGCACAGCAAAATTATCAATAGCTAAAAAATAATTAATTGAATTTTGTTTTTTAAAATGAAATCATCTAAGTGCATTAAAGTAAAAAATATTGACCTTTACTAACGACCTTTTTCTATGACACCTTCGACAAACCAGGTTTATCCCGTTATTTGGCACAATGACTCAGTTTCACTAATTGATCAAACACGCTTACCCAACGAATATACATTTGTGGAAATTCACCGCAGTGAAGATATGGCGCGGGCGATTAAAACTATGATTGTGCGAGGTGCGCCTGCAATTGGTGTGGCTGCGGCTTATGGAATGTATCTTGGTGCAAGGGAAATTAAAACAAGCGATCGCACCGAATTTTTGCAACACTTGGATAAAGTAGCCCAGTTGTTGCGTTCTACTCGTCCAACGGCGGTAAATTTATTTTGGGCAATTAGCCGGATGCTGAAAGCCGCCTACGAAACGCTGGGAACAGTAGAAGAGATT
Source organism: Nostoc sp. (assembly GCF_036918015.1). Classification (GTDB taxonomy): domain Bacteria; phylum Cyanobacteriota; class Cyanobacteriia; order Cyanobacteriales; family Nostocaceae; genus Nostoc. Next base: position 266,196 of record NZ_JBALEO010000074.1, on the reverse strand, counting down.
AAGCAAACCCTGTTCCAAACAGCCCAAGCAATCAATGTTGAAGATTTGCAAACCTGTCAGGCGATCGGCGACAATGGTTTAGCAGTCTTGCCCAATACTCCACAAAAGCTGACTTTACTTACTCACTGCAACGCTGGGGCGCTAGCTACTGCTGGATATGGCACTGCTTTGGGTGTAGTGCGTTCTGCTTGGAGGGAGGGACGTTTAGAACGTTTATTTGCCGATGAAACCCGTCCTCGCTTACAAGGCGCAAAACTCACCACTTGGGAGTGTGTGCAAGAAGGTATTCCAGTTACATTAATTACTGATAATATGGCAGCCCATTGCATGAAACAGGGTTTGATTCATGCTGTAGTTGTGGGTGCTGACCGAATTGCTGCTAATGGCGACACTGCTAATAAAATTGGTACGTATAGTGTAGCGATCGCAGCTAAGGCACATAATATCCCCTTCTTTGTCGCTGCACCCCTTTCCACCGTTGATTTTGAATTAGCCGATGGCAGCCAAATTCCCATTGAAGAACGCGAACCAACAGAAATTTATCAAGTTGGCGATACCATTCTCACACCTGCGGGTGTAGATTTTTACAACCCAGCTTTTGATGTGACTCCAGCTGAGTTGATTACAGCCATCATTACAGAGAATGGAGCGATCGCACCTGATAAATTAGCAAAATCACAGCTAAAGCAATTACCGATTGGCTTAAATCCGAATTAATGGAGAACTTGCGCCGAGTTCTCGATAACTCTAAATCCGAATAACGGAAACTTTATAGGGAATTGCCCCAAAAAAATCTCCGACTTTTTAGAAAAGCCGGGGACTTTGTTTTTTGACTAGTTTTAAATCTGACGCAATACGGTTCGGTTAAGGCAAGAGACGCGATAAATCGCCGTCTCTACAAAGGACTGATTCTTGTAAAGACGGCGATTTATCGCGTCTCTACAATCTAGGGTGTGTCATCAAAAAACCTTATCCGAACCGTATTGAAATCTGACGGATCAAAATTTATCAGTAATTTTTCAATAATTTTATCTAAACTTCATATTTGGACTAAATTCAATAAGCAAAATCCGCAATTACTTTCTCAAAATAAGCTTTTGCTTTCTCAAACCCCAGTTTGCTTTCTCATTTTGGTGTTTTCCGCAAGTAAAAGAAGCTTTGACTTACTCAAACCCCAGTTTGCTTTCTCATTTTGGTGTTTTCCGCAAGTAAAAGAAGCTTTTACTTTCTCAAACCCCAGTTTACTTACTCATTTTGGTGTTTTCCGCAAGTAAAATAAGCTTTTGCTTTCTCAAAATAAGCTTTGACTTACTCAAACCTCAGTTTGCTTTCTGATTTTGGTGTTTTCTGCAAATAAAATGCCATTTCGCTTGTTTAAAATGGTTGATTTATCAGAGGATGTCTGAGAAGTATTAAATATTTGTTGATCCCCCCTAACCCCCCTTAAAAAAGCGTGTAGTCAAATTACCCCCCTTAATCCCCCCTTGTAAAGGGGGGAAACAATAAATCCAGTTCCCTCCCCTTTACAAGGGGAGGGTTAGGGTGGGGTAATTCAACTTGCCCATACGGTGGGGAGTATCAATTGACTAATTAACCCTAGTAAACTTAACCAAAATGTTGAATAATTGCGTCGGCAAATTCAGAACATTTTAAGGGTTCAACTGGCGGTTCTAGCAATCGGGCTAAATCGTAGGTGACTTGACTACTTGCGATCGCATCGCTTAAACCTTTCTTAATTAGGTCTGCGGCTTCTTGCCAACCCAGAAATTCCAGCATCATCACACCAGATAAAATCACTGAACCTGGATTAATCCGATCTAAGCCGGCGTGTTTGGGTGCAGTGCCGTGGGTAGCTTCAAATATGGCACTAGAATCACCAATATTTGCCCCTGGCCCCATTCCCAATCCCCCAACAATGGCGGCAGCAGCATCAGACAAGTAATCGCCGTTTAAGTTCATCGTCGCCAAAATCGAATATTCATCCGGTCTGGTTTGAATTTGTTGAAAAATACTGTCAGCAATCCGGTCATTCACCAAAACTTTCTCTTTCCATTTGCCATCGCCGTGGGTTGCCCAAATTGTGTTAAGAACAGTTTCAACTTCCTTGACAACTTGCGCTTTCTTGTCTGGAGTGAGATTATCAAACCCAGGCTCAATCTGGCGGGCGTTTTCTTCCAAGGAAATATTGGGATTTTTTTCCTTGTTACTCAAAATCCAGGATTCCTGTTCAGTGACAGTTTCTTGGCGAAATTCACTAGTTGCTAGTTCATAACCCCAATCGCGGAAAGCCCCTTCGGTGTACTTCATGATGTTGCCCTTATGCACCAAAGTCACCTGTTGCTTGTTTTTGGGCAATAGCAAGGCGTGTTTAATGGCACGTCTAACTAGGCGCTGAGAACCAGTTTTGCTGATGGGTTTGATGCCAATACCAGAATCAAGAGGGATGCGTTTTTTCCCATGTTCTGGGGTGGCGGGGATTAATTCTTCATTGAGAATTTTAATTAAGCGATCGCCGATTTCGCTACCTTGTCGCCACTCAATGCCTAAATAAATATCTTCTGTATTTTCCCGATAAACAATTACATCCAGCTTTTCGGGATTTTTGTGGGGTGAGGGCGTACCTGCATAGTAACGGCAAGGACGCACGCAAGCATACAAGTCAAAAATTTGCCGTAATGCCACATTTAAAGAACGAATTCCCCCCCCAATAGGAGTAGTCAAAGGCCCTTTAATAGCTACACCATATTCTTCAATTGCTGTAAGAGTGTCTTGAGGTAAATACTGATAAGTCCCGTATAAATCGCAAGCTTCGTCTCCAGCGTAAACCTTAAACCAGCTAATTTGACGTTGACCCTTATATGCTTTGGCTACAGCAGCATCGAGAACTTTTTGGGTAGCAGGCCAGATGTCTATACCTGTGCCGTCGCCGCGAATAAAGGGGATAATTGGATTGTCCGGTACGATTGGTTCACCATTTTTGAAGGTGATTTTTGCTCCGGCTGCGGGGGGGGTAATCTTTTCGTACATCATTCACACACTCCTAATCGATACGCTGCTATTCAAAAAATCTTTATGTGGCAGGCTTGTATATTTTGCTATGTCTTTTGTTCGCCAAGCCATAAGGCACAGATTTTCCCCCTATTCCCCTTGTACATTATTTGGGGATTAAGTGTGAGATTTCAGTGAAGCGATCGCAATTTTGTACGATCAAAAATAGTAAACTACTTTTCGCTATCAGTGCTTCACTTTAGAGAATGCCCGATAGCTTACCGCTCTTTCACTGACCGTTAACACAAGAATGGCATGACAGACCCAATGATTTTATCAGGCCCTGCAAATGACATCGACTCCCTCCGACAACCGTTAATCGCTGGGTCTGAAAAAGTCCAACAACAGATAATCCCACAGTTAGCTGAGTTGGGTAATGAGGGATTAGACGTGTTGATGGAATTTTTACTGAAACGACGTGAGAACCCAGCGACTTGGATTGATGGCAAAGCTTACCAAGTCCTTTACAGTTCTGATGCACCTCAAGTCAAAGAATTTTTGCGCTCCTGTTTTCCTGAAGGAATTGTACCTCTAAAATCAGAGTGCGGGATTAACTATAATTCTTTGCAACAGCTACTTGCTGTTCAAGACTTCCAAGCAGCCGATCGCGTCACCATCGAAAAAATGTGCGAACTATCAGGGCCAACGGCTGTACAACGAAAATGGTTGTACTTTACTGAGGTAGAAAATACCTCGGCTGTTGACTTGCAAACCATTAACAACCTCTGGTTAGTCCACTCCGAAGGTAAATTTGGTTTTTCAGTACAGCGAGAAATCTGGTTAAGTTTGGGTAAAAACTGGGAGAATTTCTGGCCGAAAATTGGCTGGAAAGCAGGTAACACCTGGACGCGATACCCTAACGAGTTTACTTGGGATTTGAGTGCGCCTAAAGGTCACTTACCCCTTTCTAATCAACTTCGGGGAGTACGAGTTTTTGCTTCTTTACTTTCTCACCCAGCTTGGTTGAAGAATCCAGACAAATGATTTTGAGTCTACGTACAAACAGATTATGATCAATCCCACCAAGCGAGAATTCTACGTCATCATTGAACGGGATGAAGATGGCTACTATGTCGGAGAAGTACCTCAGCTAAAAGCTTGTTACAGTCAGGGAGAAACAATTGATGAGTTGATGGCTAACATGAAAGAAGTAATTGAACTTTGTTTAGAGGATGTCTGAGGAGTCAGAAATGTCATGCTGTAGTCTGCGAGCGGAGTATGACTTAAAGAACCTAAAGGTGAGAAAGTTCGGCCCTGAACGAAATAGCTTTGGTAAGACAACAATTTGTTTAGAACCTGATGTTGGAGAGGTTTTTTCTAATACCGATGCCGTGAATGAGGCTCTAATATTTCTGATTAGAGTTGTGCAGGACAACCAAGTTTCTGCACTTACAAAGCAGCCTCACAGTTCCTCTAAAGGGGCTGATAAAATCCCCTAGTGCTGAATTGGAGGTTACTTAACCGCAGATCCCAAACTGAAAATATCAAATCAGATAATGGCAAACGTTCGTCTAGAAGATATTAAGCGTAGATTTAATAATGTCACTGCTATTGAGGATATTACCTTTGAAATTCCTGATGGCGAATTTTGGGTTTTAGTCGGGCCATCGGGTTGTGGTAAGTCTACAATTTTGCGAACGATCGCTGGTTTAGAAACCGCTACATCTGGCAAACTCTTTATTGGCGATCGCTTGGTAAATAATATCCCAGCCAGACAACGGGATGTGGCGATGGTGTTTCAAAACTACGCTCTCTATCCTCACATGAGTGTGGCGCAAAACATCGGCTTTGGCTTGGAAATGCGGAAGGTTGACCGAAAAATCATTCAAGAACGGGTGATGAATGTGGCGCGATCGCTTTCTCTGGATCACTTGCTGGATCGTAAACCCAAACAACTTTCCGGGGGACAGCAACAACGAGTAGCATTAGGTAGAGCGATCGCTCGTGAACCCCAAGTGTTTTTACTTGATGAACCTTTATCTAATTTAGATGCCCAACTGCGCGATGATACCAGGGCAGAATTGAAACAACTACATCAAGAATTAGGCATTACAACAATTTACGTCACCCACGATCAAGTTGAAGCCATGACTTTGGCTGATAAAATTGTCGTACTAAATCGCGGGCGGATTCAACAAATCGGCGATCCCCAAACTATTTATGCAAGTCCTGCTAATCAGATGGTGGCAACTTTTTTAGGCAGTCCACCAATGAATATTTTGCCTGCAATTTATCAAAATAATAGTTTTGATGTGAGTGGGCAGTTATTAGCAATTCCAGCAGACGTGAAAGAAAAATTACAGTTACGTCAAGGACACAGTTATGATTTGGGGATTCGTCCAGAGCATATAAAAATAAACACTGACTCAGAACAGGTTGAACAACAGCTATCCGATAACAGCACTCAAAACTCAGAATTATTATTAGTTGAAGTGAAAGTTGTAGAACCTTTGGGAAGAGAAACTTTGATTCGCGCTGGTTTACCTGGTTCGGCGGTGATGTTGAATATTCAGGTAGGCGGTGATGTGCGTCTTCGTCCAGGCGATCGGCTTTCTCTACAGCTCGATTTAAATTACTTGTTTGTATTTGATCCCAAAACTGGGGACAGAATTTTATAAGCGCTTCGGAGTGTAAAATATAATTGTTTTGTGTGCGATCGCTGTGATGGGGTGTAGGGGCAATCGCTGTAATTGGTGACGAGGGATAGGTTAGCGATCGCATCCAGAATCATCACCACACCACCGTTAATCCAATTTTTGACCGTAACTCTGACCTTGCGGATCGCGGTCATTTGTTAACCCAATAGCGAAAATTTGCTGTATCTCTTGCTGAGTAAGAACCTTGGCTAGTCCATGCCGATTTACTTTCACCTTTGGCCGCTACACCCCGTTAACTCTTAATTTTCAGGTTACAGCAGTGGGAAGTGTTTATATCCATAATCAGGATGAAATAATGATTCAATCACTACAAAAACTATTTACATTTGATGAATATTTAGAGTTTTTAGAAACACAACCGGAAAACATTCGTTATGAATTACACGATGGAGATATTATTAAAATGCCGCCACCATCAGGTAAACACGAGCAAATAGTAGCATTTTTAACAATAATGTTAGGGTATGAGTGTCTTCGTCTTAAACTTAATTACGGTATACCAAAAACCGCCACAGTGAAGCCAGAAAATAAAATGTCAGGGTACTATCCTGATGTTTTATTAATGAATTTTTCTAACTTGGGTAATGAACCATTATGGGAGAAACAATCTATTCTTAGTAAACCAGATTCAATTCCATTAGTGATTGAAGTGGTCAGTACTAACTGGAGAGATGATTATCATAAAAAGTTTGCTGACTATGAAGAAATGGGTATTCAAGAATATTGGATTGTGGATTATGCTGCTTTGGGTAGCAAAGAATTGATAGGCGACCCCAAACAGCCAACAATCACAATTTACTCTTTAAGTGATGAGGGTGAATATCGTGGGAAACAGTTTAGAGGAGACGATCGTATAGAGTCGCCAACATTTCCAGATTTAAATCTAACTGTTGAACAAATTTTTTCAGTACGTTATTGATAAACAGGCATTTCCCGACATTTCACCAAAAATACAAAACACCAAACAACTAAGAATGTTGATAAATACGCCGATGTTGCTCCTAAATCTAAGGAGGAACTTAAACCTATTACTAAAGAAAATAGTCAAATACATATAATTGTTACCCTGCTCACGAAAGGAGCAACGCTCGATGAATTTGATAATGAGAAAAGGAATATCGGAACCGGATGGGAAGGATCGCGAGCATTGTTCGGTAAATACATAAAACGTGTATGGGGATACGGGACTAAGCGTACTGTTGACCCGTCTGATCCTACTAACATAGATAAGTATGTGTTTCATTTACACTTACCCCCAGGACTTGATCAGCCTATATTTGATTTTAAGCGAGGAAAAAAATAAGAAGAAAGTATAATGTGGATGAAATGCCTGACGACCTCGATTAACTACCCAATACCCCACAATTCCCTTAACACCCCGTAGCGTCTCTTGTGACGATAGGGTTTGTTTTTGGTGCTTGGGTGCGAACCTATGATTAGTTGTAAAAAGAGAGTTTAAGTAAAAATACATAACGTTTTGAATGTTAGTACTTAATATTACAAGTCTTGTAAATAGTTTCTTAAACTGCCAGAAATAATCACAATTAACAATTTTTTGTAGCCAAAATCTAAGAAAATAAAAACGGCAATAGAGACTTAATGGATTGGCTGCAAAAACTTATATGACTATTAATCGACGTAATTTCTTGTTTTTATTCACAGCAGGTGTGGGTACTTTTGCATTAGATGCTTGTGCATCAGCAGAGACATCTCCTGAGAGAAACACTGCAATTCCTGAAACAACACCAAACACAATAGCAAATACAACACCAAATACAACAGGAGCTATCCAACTACCGCCTTTACCTTATGCCTACGAAGCACTGGAACCGCACATCGATGCTAAAACGATGCAATTTCACCACGACAAACATCACGCAACTTATGTGAAAAATCTGAATGCAGCCTTAGAAAAACATCCAGAACTCAAAGGTAAAACTATTGAAGAACTGTTGCAAAAAATTGACAATGTGCCACAAGATATTCGTAGAACAGTACGCAATAATGGCGGCGGTCATGTCAACCACTCAATGTTCTGGCAAATAATGAAGCCGAAAGGTGGTGGAGAACCAACAGGAAATATAGCCTCCGCAATTAATCAAAGTTTTGGCTCTTTTGCAGCCTTCAAAAAACAGTTTAACGAAGCTGGTGCTGGTCGTTTTGGTAGTGGTTGGGTTTGGCTAGTACGTAGCAAGGGTGGCAAGTTAGAAGTGACAACTACAGCTAATCAAGATACTCCCTTGAGTGCAGGTAAATATCCCATCCTGGGTAATGATGTATGGGAACACGCATATTATCTCAATTACCAGAATCGCCGTGCTGATTATTTAGATGCTTGGTGGAACGTGGTTAATTGGGATGAGATTAACAAGCGGTTTGCAGCAGCAAGCAAATTTGCCTGAAACCAGACAACAATTTAGGGTTATATGTGCTTAAAAATTGGCGACAGAATATTGTTTCTGTTGCCAGTTTTTTGATGTGATAATCTAACGCTCTCTTATTGGGAATTAGAGCTAATACTTTGTCCTTTTTCTCGCACTTGCGGCTCAAAGAGGCTTTTGAGTCGGTACACCTATAGCACGAGGAAAATTAGCTGGAGTGGTAGCTACCTTACGCAAATACACACAGTGACGGATGCTGTGACTTAGGGGTGTCGTAAATTGTTCGATTGATTCGATAACCCCACCCAACTGCTTCACAGCATTCTTTAAAGCAGATGTTTCATCCTCTGTCCAATTACCACGATAAATTATAGCTAAACCTCCCTGTTTGAGCAGTGGTAAGGTATATTCTGCACAGACAGAGGCTGCCCCTACAGCACGGATCAATGCAATATCATAAGCTAGTCGATGTTGGCGGTGCTGACCGATTTCTTCCGCTCTACCAACAAAAGTTTTGGCATTGGAAAGGGCAAGTTCACTTAATATATTGTCGAGAAAAGTAATTTTTTTCCGAGTGGAATCGAGAAGAGTAATTGGGCAATTAGTTACAGTAATTGCTACGGGAACACCCGGAAAACCCGCACCTGTACCAATATCGATGAGAGCAGGGGAAGCGGGGGAGAAATTTGCTGATAACAGGGGTGCAATTCCTCGCAGAGAATCCCAGAGATGTTTTTCCCAAAACTCTTGGGGTTCAACGATCCGAGTTAAATTTTGTTGGCGATTACCTTCTAGGATTAATTCATAAAGCTTTTGGAATTGCGCTTGCTGTTGAAGAGTTGGTTGCCAATTGAGAGTTTGCTGCCAGATTTCTGCCATTTCAGGCAATTTGTCATTTGTCATTTGTCATTTGTCATTTGTCACTTGTACTGAGTTTCGACTGCGCTCAACTACCGCGTTCGCGTAGCGTCTCGCAGAGAAGCCGTTGGCGCAGCCTCTCGTAGAGAAGTATTTGTCATGAAGCATTTAGCATAGTTATTCTCCTTCCTCCCCTGCTCCTCTGCTCCCCTGCTCCCCTGCTCCCCCTGCTCCCCTGCTCTCACACCGTTGGTAGAGGTTCTTTAACTTTGGATTCTAGTGACTTTGGGTCTACTGATTCTAGTTCGCCGTGGTTGAGTGTCCAGCAACGGTCTGCGATCGCTAACAGATCCCCAGCATCGTGTGTCACAATTAACAATGTCCAATCTTGTTTGAGTTTCGCTAATAAATTTACCAGTTGCCGACGCATTGACCAATCTAAACCAGCTGTGGGTTCATCCAATAACAGTAAATTGGGCTGGCGAATTAATTGGACTGCCAAAGCTAAACGTCGTTGCTGACCACCACTCAAAGCATGGGGAGCAGCAGAAAGCGATAAATGCTCTAATCCCACCTCACTTAGGGCCTGTCTGACTCGTTCTGACCCTAGCTCAGGATGTCCTAAACGCAATTCTTCTAAAATTGAACCACCGCAAAAGTGTCGCTCTGGAAACTGAAATACTAACCCAGCTAATTGTTGTAGCTGTTCGGCTATCAGTTCTTGTTCCCGCCAGAAGAGAGCGCCAGTAGTGGGTTCGGCTAGTCCCGACAAAATTTCTAGTAAGGTACTTTTACCCGAACCACTTGGGCCAATAATCAGACCTAGCTGCTGGGGTGCTAATTCTAAATTGATCGATTTGAGAATCGCTGTTGGGCACGCTGTGGGATGATAATTTACATTTCGGAGATAAAGCATTTGTTAAGATTACCAAAAAGTCAGCAAATTACTAATTAGCTACACTGAGAGTGTCTGCAAAATTCTAGAAAAAAATTTACAGCGCATTACCTGGATTAACACCTTAATTCAGCAGCAAGAATTATCCACTTTTTCTCCATTGTGGCAGACTAGCCTGAAATAATGGCTAGAGCAAGCCTGGAAACATGGAAAGATTACCAATATATAAGAAAATTTTGGTTGAAGCAAAGGCAAGTTGAAATTAACCATTTTTGCATTCTAAGTAACACATACAACTATTTCAACCGCAATTATTCTGAGGGTTAAAATGACTAAAAGGTTTTCTTCGCCTCGATTAATAGTGTCTGCTCAACTCACTACCTTTGCTCAGACTGCTTTTGCAGTTGCGATCGCCTTTGGTGTTGCCCCTTGGGCAATCGCACTTAATATCTGGGTAAATCCCTCCCTGGCTGGCGATCCATTTCGCGATCGCGAACCTCATCAAATTGGCGACCAAACAGAAGCAGCTTTTAAAGCAATTTTCCAACAGGGCAACTATCCAGCAGCAGATCGTTATCTGGAACAAGCATTATCCAAAGAGCCAAATGAACCTCTAGCCTATGCTATGAAGGCATCTTTAGCATACGGAAATAAAGATTGGGCTAAACTTGACACATATAGTCAGAAAACTCTAGAAACAGGACAAAAACTGATTCCTAGCGATCCATTGCGTGGTAATTTATACACTGCTGTTGGTCATTTTTTAGAAGGTGCAGTAGTTATCACCCGTGAGGGTACAGTCAACGGTGTACCACAAGCTTTTAGTCGGTTGCGACAAGTTTATGAATATTTAGACAAAGCCGAAGCAATTTCTGCCAACGATCCAGAACTGAATTTAATCAAGGGTTATATGGATTTATTATTGGCGGTTAATTTGCCTTTTGCTAGTCCAGATCAGGCAATTGGACGCTTAGAAAAAAATGCTGCTCCTGGGTATCTCGTGGATCGGGGTATTGCTCTTGCTTACCGGGATTTAAAAAGGTATCCACAGGCACTAGAATATGTCAACCGGGCGATCAAAACGACATCTGATAATCCAGAAATTTATTATCTTAAAGCTCAAATCCTTAAACAACTGGGGCAAAAAGAAAAAAGCCAGCAGATAATCCAGGAAGCGATCGCTAATTTTGACAAAGCATTGAGTAAAAAATCTCAACTCCCAGGCGATTTAGTCAAACAAATTGAGCGTGAACGCAGAAGTGCTGTTAGCTTGAAGAATCCTTAACACCCATTCCCCACTCTCCACTCCCTACTTTGATATGCTTATTTGCAGAAGTGTACTTGAGATATTAGACCAAAATGGAGATTCAGTTCCGCGAAATTAATCCTTTTGATATGTGGATTTGGCTGAAATTCAGCACAAATCCTTCTGCGCGTGAAAAGCAGTATGTAGAAGAAGTCTTCAATTCCTGGTTTTATCTGGGTAAATTGGGTGCATTTAATGCAGAAAATCTCCAGGTGCAGGACACTGGACTGGATATCAGTTACATGAATTATGATGAACAAGGCTATGACAAAAGCCTACTAGCACTGATGCACAACATTGGTGAGTTTGAATATGAGGGACAGTGGGGGCGTTGTTGGTTTGATTTAGGAACCAGTGATGCGATCGCTCTGGATATTTTAATCAACGCCCTCAGCCAGCTAAGTCAGGAATATGTAACCATTGAAGAATTGTACATCGGTGGTGAAAATCCAGATTGGCCTATTGAGGATAGCGAAAGTCGTCCTCAGTCTATTTATGATAATTAGTTATAAAAATGAGTAAAGCAGGTGAAATTCGGGTAATAGCCTTGGGGTTAATTCGGAATGGCAATGGCTCCGCCAACGCCAAGGGCGATCGCATATTTCTTTCTGAAGGCTACGATCCCGTAAAACAAGAAACATTTTATCGTGCTTTAGGCGGTGGTGTTGAATTTGGCGAAACCAGCCGCGCCGCCTTAGAACGGGAATTTCAAGAGGAAATTCAAGCAGAGTTAACGAATATTAAATATCTAGGTTGTATAGAGAACCTGTTTACATTTAATGGTAGGCAAGGTCATGAAATTATTCAGCTTTATCAATGTGACTTTGCTGATTCTAAATTTTATCAACTGGAAAGTTTAGTTTTTTCCGAATCACCACATCATAAACATAGAGCATTATGGATAGATATATCTCGTTTGAAATCTGGGGAATTCAGATTAGTACCTGAAGTATTTTTTGAATATTTATAAATTATCTGGAAATCGCACTCAACAAAGACACAATATACTGATTGAGACTAACGCCTTCCCGTTCAGAAGTCTCAGCTAAACGTCGATGTAAAGATTTCGGCATCCGTAGTAGCAGTTTCCCACTATAGTTATCATTACTACTTGGTAAAGGAATCTCATCGCCAGCTTCATAAGCTGTTTCAATCCACAATTCTCGCGCTTCATTGAGATTTGCCACTGTCTCTTCAAGGGTTTCACCTTGGGTAAGACATCCAGGTAAATCTTTAATTTGAGCTACATATCCCCCCTCTGGGTCGGGGTAAAGTGTTACAGGGTACTGAAGATTTAAATAATATTCTAAGGACGGTTTCTCAATCTGCTGGTTCTTCTGGTTCAGTGTCTTCATCAATCCACTCTTCTAAATTTAATAGTTCAACTATTTGCTGTACATAAACTCCTTTAACTTTTTGCCCTCCTGTTTTGGGTACAGTGATGGTTTTACCTTGGGAGTCTCGGAAGCTATGATGGCTACCCTTAGACCTTTTCTCTTCAAAACCAAAAGCTTCCAATAGATAGTAAACTTCCTAAAACCGCACTTCTGGAGGTCGTTTTAGGAACTGATCTACTAATTTTCTTAATCTGCTCATTCAAAAATGATACTATATATAGTATCAAAATTTTGAGAGATAAAAAAGCGATCGCTCTAATTAACAGCAATCTATATTAATTCTGCTTTAGATTTTGCCACACTTCTTGCACGGTATTCAGCCATTGCCTCGGCTGCAAGTTTGGCAAGTATGTCTGGAGAACGGGCAAAAGCTTCATCCCAAAATTGTTCATCTTCTAGTTCTGCCAAAATCATCGCTGCTATCGCATCTTGTTCATTGGCAGGCAAATTTTTTAGTTTAGCGATCGCTTGTTCAAGTAGCTCAGTCATAGCTGTTAGTTATTACGAAAGTCATACTATAAATTATCTCTGCTTGCACTTAGTTGGGGTTGTTAGGGTGCGATCGCTCTATAGCCGAAGAGTAGGTTTGAGTACGAGCAAGCAATCTCTCTCAATAGCACTAAGAGAGTTTGAGACAGTTCTACAATAAAAGCAAAGACGTTGAGGTTGAACTAACCTAATGGGTGTACCTGAAACAAACCCAAAGATACCAATGCTTTCACCAAGCCTCTACGAAACTGATTTTTACGCTTGGACACAGGAGCAAGTAACTTTACTTCGCAATGAGCAGTGGAGTCAGATTGATCTGCACAATCTGATTGAGGAGATTCAATCTTTGGGTAAACAGCAACGTCAAGAACTGCGAAACCGTCTGAGTGTGCTGATTGGACATTTACTAAAATGGCAATATCAGTCAGGGCGTCGTAGCCGTAGCTGGTTATCAACACTTCGGATTCAACGCTTAGATATTGCTGAACTGCTCGAAGACAATCCTAGCTTAAAGCCCTACCTTGAAGAAGCACTTCGCAAAGCCTACCTTAAAGGTGTCGAATTAGCTGTTGGAGAAACAGATTTGCCCAAACGGACTTTTCCGGTAGAGTGTCCTTACAGTTTGTCAGAGATTGTGGACTATGATTTCTACCCCGGTGAACCAAGCAAGTTAGTGGATGAATCAGAGCAGTAATTTGAAATTACAGCAGTAAAGCGATCGCTTTTATGTCCAGTCTTCTGTGCGTAAACCCACAATTTGTCCAAAATCAGAGGAATTACGAGTCAATAGAATGGCTTGATTTACTAGGGCGATCGCAGCAATTTTCAAATCCATTGTGCCAAGTCTTGGATACGCCTTTTTTAGACGTTGGAATTCTTGAGCTACTGGTTCATCAAATTCTAGAATTGGGATAGCACAGTAATTGGTTCGTTGCCTATTTAACTGTTTGTAGGCTGCAACTTGTGCTTCAACAGTTTGAGCTTTTTTTATATAACTCAACCACCCTCGCATTTGCTATTCGTAGCTAATGATTGTTGCTGCAACCTCATTCGGATTGACATTTGCCAACTGCATGAGAAGACGTTGTGCCCCTGCTCCTCTACGTTCCAAAACGCTGAGATGATCGGTATCAAAAACGTACATTTATATATCGTGTGGTTCTACAGAATTTGAGAGCAGGGATTCACGATATTCGCGCCCTAGTTGCATAGCTTCATCATAAGCTGAGTTATCAGTAAATGTTCCAGCAATCTTTTCCCACCAAGGTATTGTCGGTGAGGAAACAACCTCCAATTTACTTTTGAGGCGTGCAACTTCTGCCTCTAGAATCGCTACTCTTTCTTCTAATTTTCCCGATATTGTTGACATAACTTACTTATCTTCGAGATATTTCACAACTAACTATTGCTATGATCGCATCTTGTTCATTGGCAGACAAGGTTTTTAGTTTGGCGATCGCTTCTTCGAGTAGCTCAGTCATGGCTGTCAATCGTTACGAAAGTCATATATAGATTATCTCTGTTTGCACTCTGTTGGGGTTGCTAGGGTGCGATCAATTAGAGTGAGAGCAAAGCGCGATCGCTCTCAACAGCAGAATTCATAGGGTTTAAGTAGCAATGTTTAATTTCCTAAGCTAAGGCCAATTTCTTTATGTGTGTTGCAGAACAATAAAGACTCCAATATTTTTAACTTCTGTTCTGGCAATCTAAAATGTAATCTTTTGTCTGCCTTTAGCATAACTTTGCTATCAGTTTACTATTCTTGCACAGTCAGGCCATTGCTTTTTGTGTTGTAAGGTAAAAAGCAATTGTATTGTCTTATAAAACTAAATTAAAAATGGTAGTCTTTTAAGATACTACTTACTTAGCATCTGGCAGGTACGCTGAGGAAATTCTGTAATTGTTCTTTTATATAGAACTTTAGGAGATAAGTATATGCCTAAACAAAACCGATTCCTCCGCTCTAAGCGTCTTCGCGCCCTATTATGGTATGGCGCTGGTGGTAAATGTCCAAGATGCGGCTGCCAGTTGCTAGACGACTTTGCTGCTGACCATGTGATTCCTTACTCTATCAGCAAGCAAACCAATTTTCACCAAATGCAAGCATTATGTCACAAATGTAATAGGGAGAAAGGTGCGATGCAATTGAGAAAACACCAAACTGATATGCTGCAAATTTGTGAACAAATTAAAGCTGAAGTCAGCAGCGTTAGGACAATTATTGTCAGCGTCACTCCAGGAGGTGGGAAAAGTTTTTTACCAGTAATTGCTGCCGCTCGTTTAATTCCAACTGTAGCTGATGCCATCTGTTGGATTGCGCCGCGTCAGTCATTACAGAAACAGGCTGAAGAGGCTTTTGCAGATGGTAGATTGAGGAATTTTTTGAAGCACAATCATATTATTCGCTCTGCTACTAATGAACATAACCCATGTCGTGGTCTTTCTGGCTATGTTACAACTTATCAAGCCTTGAGTTTTGATCGAGGTACTCGCATTAACGCTCAAGAATTTGCTACTAAGCGATATATTTTATTTTTAGATGAAGTTCATCATGCTGAACTGGATAGCGCCACCCATGAAGCAATTCAACCTCTGGTAGATCGGGCAGAAGTTGTAATTTTAGGAAGTGGCACTTATGAACGTGGTAACAGCCAGCCTATTGCATTTTTACCTTATCAAAAAGTTCAGGGTGGAATCACTCTCAACCTTGAAAATTTGAGCGATCCTAAAATTGCTGTAATTCGGTATACCCGCCGGGATGCTTTGGTTGAACATGCTATTATTCCTTTGCATTTCCAACTTCTTGATTGTCGCGCTGAATGGATAGACAAGGAAGGAGAAGCTCGGACAATCGACAGTTTGGCAGAAGCTGGAGATGACAGTGGGGATGGTTTGCATACCGCTTTAAATACTGAGTATGCTTTTGAGTTATTGAGGCGCTGTCTTGATGACTGGCAAGCTCATAGACAGTTAAATGGACGAGCCAGGATGCTAGTAGTAGCCGCCAACATTTCCAATGCAAAGCGTTTCCTGGAGTGGCTTAAAGACATGAATGTTATGGCTGCTATCGCTACGAGTTCTGATACCAAAGAAGCAAAGAAAGCAATTGAACGTTTCAAAACTCACGGTAAAAATTCTGTAGATATTTTAGTAACAGTGGCAATGGCATACGAGGGTTTAGATGTACCTGCTGTAACCCATATTGCTTGTTTGACCCATATTAGAAGTACTCCTTGGATTGAGCAAATGGTAACGCGGGCTGCACGTGTTGATCGTGGTTCAGGCTCTCTAATCTATGAACACCAGTTGGGATATATTTACGCTCCAGACGATCAATTATTTCAAGATTGTATTGCTAGTATTCAGGTGGAACAAGAACCGTTTTTAAGAGAACAACAAGAAAAACTTAGGAATCAATCATCTGACTCTGGTAATGAACAAAACGAATCTAAGTTAACTATTAATGACATCATCCCTTTAGCTTCTGCCGCAACTCGTGAAAGAGCAAGTGGTATCAATGGGGAAGCTCTGGACTACCAAGAAACTCAGCGTCTTATGGCAGCAATGGCAGGAGTTGGATGTGTTGGTATTAGTCCAATCCAGTTCAAAAAAGCAATGGAAATTTATCAGTCTTCTCAACCAGTGGGTGATCCTTATGGTATTACTGAGTCCAACGTTTTGACTTCTAGTGGAATTGAAGAGAAACTCAGGCAGTCCATTGAGAACCACAATCGGAAGTATGAATATCAAAATCAGCAACCGTATGGAAGCATTAATAAAGAAATTAAGAAAAGATTCGGCAGACCCCGTGAGGAAATGACTATAGAGGAATTAAAGCGGGTCTGGGCATGGATTCAGCAAAATTATTCTATTGACCCATAGCGTAACATGACCAAAAAATATTATATAGTACTATAGTACTATTACTCTTTGCATTTTGCCTTTTCCTAACTCTAGAGAAAGTGACTGTGATGCAGGGACTTTGCTAATCTAGCTAACCTAGAAATGTGATGATTTGTAGAACACCTGTGAAATCTAATGTTTCCAAGGTAAGAACACTAACGGTTGGCGACCCTGGGAATCTTGCGGCTCCTCCAGGTTCTCAGCCTTGGGCGATCGCAGTGCGATTGCAAATACAATCTCTGTTGAAGGACAATGCAAGCAGTGTCAAACATCTACGAACTTGGCTCAAGGGCATAGAGGAACACGCTGGATATCGTCAGCTGATAGATGAGAACGGTCAACCATTCCCCTCTTATGGTTCATTCTGCAATGCTAAACCACCTTGGGGTCTTGGCTACCCTCCAGAAGTAATTGACCAGATTCTCAAGGAACTGGAATCAGTTCAAGCAAAGCAGATTCAAGGAGAAGAACAGCAACCTAATAGTTGGGGCAATTTAGAGGGTTATTTGCAAAGGTTTTCTAAACTGGCTAAAAATTGTGCAGATAATCAACCTATTAATGTAAGTAAAATCGGCGAAGTGTTGCATATTGTTTCTAGCAAAGCTCACATCTGGAGGAAGCGATGGCTCGATCTAGGGTGGATTGAACCATTATCAAGTAAAAGAGATGGCTATTACCAGATCACGCAGGAAGGAAGAAGACTGGTACAAAATTGGTTAGAAAAAGAGCCATCCAATGATACAAACTATAAATTATGGCTAACGATTCCTCGCTGCAATTCCAAAAAAGCGGCAGAGGAACTAATTAAATCTTTAGATGTTGATCAACTGAGAGAACTTTATAATCATATAGGAAAATCATTGAATCAACAGTCCATTGACACTACAAATTGTCATGATGAAACTAGCCACTCCTAACAGAATACCTTAAACTCAAATTGCTGGTATCGTTACCTTTATGTTTAACTTGGAATTACCGCTTGCTCCAGCGTCAATCATCTTTATAAACTTCTCTACGATGCCCTACTCTGACAACAGTTACGACTAGAACATCATCATAAATATGATACAAAATCCGATAATCTCCTACCCTAATGCGATAACCATTTTCACCATTTTTTAATTTACCAACACCATCAGGGCGAGGCTCAAGAGCTAATTGTTGAATTTTGCTTTCTAGTCTTTCTTGAATATCTACGGGTAACTTTTTGAGTTG
This sequence comes from Nostoc sp., assembly GCF_036918015.1. Taxonomy (GTDB): domain Bacteria; phylum Cyanobacteriota; class Cyanobacteriia; order Cyanobacteriales; family Nostocaceae; genus Nostoc. The sequence goes on along the minus strand of NZ_JBALEO010000074.1, from coordinate 248,047 downwards.
TTTAGATGCACTTTTAGAAATTTATACTTGGTAGCTCATGCATTTTTTTGCTGATGTTCTGACCAAGTTAAAGTACCATTTTCTGCAATATCTTTTAATCCCTCTTCAAAGTCTCTTTCGTCGGACTCGTCTTCCTGCTTACGGATTTTTAACAGTGATAAAATCTCTTGTAATGTATCCTCATAAGCCAGTTCTAATTGTTCATTAATAGCCTTGATTAACGCTTGTTTTTTAGTTGTAGTTTCCATGTTTCCACTCTTTTCAACTGCTCGTCATTGTCTATGCTTTGAACACCTTATTTTACTCTAAAATACTTCTCAGTAAGTCTGAGATATGTTTTCACTTGATGACTATCTCTTTATCCCAATCAAACACTAGCTGCCTCTGGAATCGCACCTTGCATTCTCCCAAAAGCATCAATCAAATTCTGTAATTGTTGATCCGCTTTAAAAACTCCTAACCCGCGCACTGTCACTTTACCTGGAGAATACACAAAGCGCGTCTTCAGATTGTCTGGTAAATTTGCCGCTAACAAATTCCAAGCGGGTTCCTCCATTGGTGTTTCTAAAACGACGTGTTGCTTTTGTTCTGGTTTAATGCGGCTAAATCCGAGTTTTTTCGCTAGCTGTTTAAGTTCCATGACTCGCAAAAGTTGATTTGCAGGGACAGGTAGAGTACCATAGCGATCGCTCCACTCGGCTGCAATTAGCTTTAATTCTGATTTAGATTTGGCTGTAGCTACCGCCCGGTAAGCACTCATCTTTTGATCCAAATCGGTGATATAATCTGCTGGAATAAATGCTGTCAGGTTAAGGTCAATCTGGGTATCCTCCACTTTCGGAATTTCTTGTCCGCGGATTTCCCGAATTGCTTCTTCTAGCATTTCCATGTATAAATCAAAACCGATGGCATCCATTTGACCGGATTGTTCTGCACCTAACAAGTTACCCACGCCTCTGATTTCCATGTCGCGCATCGCTAGCTGATACCCAGAACCTAACTGAGTAAATTCCTGAATCGCTCGTAATCGTTGCCGTGCTGCGTCAGATAATGCCCGTTGCTTCGGATAAAATAACCAAGCATGAGCTTGGATACCTGCACGTCCCACACGACCGCGTAATTGATACAACTGTGCTAATCCAAAGCGGTGAGCATCTTCAATCAAAATCGTGTTGACTCGCGGAATATCTAAGCCAGATTCAATGATTGTCGTACAAACCAGGATATCTGCATCGCCATTGCTGAAAGTGAGCATGGTTGATTCTAACTCGCTTTCATCCATTTGACCGTGAGCGATCGCAAACCTAGCTCCCGGTAAAACTTCTCGCAAATTGGCTGTTGTCTCTTCAATTCCGTCCACCCGTGGAACTACATAAAACACCTGTCCACCTCTGTCTAATTCTTGACGGATTGCGGTGCGGATACTTTCGGAATTAATCGGTGATAAATGGGTTTTAATCGGTCGTCTAGTTGGGGGCGGTGTGGTAATCAAACTCATTTCCCGAATTCCTGACAAGGACATATACAAAGTTCGGGGAATGGGTGTGGCGGAGAGGGTAAGCACATCCACTTGAGTTTTCAAGCTTTTAATTTTCTCTTTCTGGTTTACCCCAAATCGTTGTTCTTCATCTACCACCAACAGTCCTAAATCCCGGAATGTCACGCCTTTACCTAAAAGTTGGTGTGTACCAACTACTACATCTAATTCACCCGTTGCCAATCGCTTTTGAATCTCGCGGCGTTCTTCAGCAGACCGAAAACGGTTGAGTAAACCGACATTTACCGGGTAGGGAGCAAAACGTTCTTTGAGTGTATGGTAATGCTGCTGTGTTAAAATAGTAGTTGGCGCAAGGAGTGCCACTTGTTTACCGGCGGTGACTGCTTTAAAAACAGCACGAATCGCCACTTCCGTCTTCCCAAAACCGACATCGCCACAAACTAAGCGATCCATTGGGCGATCGCTTTCCATGTCGCGTTTTACATCTTGTACAGCTTTGAGCTGATCCGTTGTGGGTTGGTAGGGGAAAGAATCTTCCAATTCCTCCTGCCAAGGCATATCATTGGGAAAGCTAAAACCTTGTTGTTGCGATCGCGCTGCATACAGTTTCAACAAGTCCACCGCCAATTTTTTAATCGCTTTGCGGACTTTATTCTTGGTATTTTCCCAAGCTTTACCAGTCATCCTGTTGAGTTCCGGTGCTTTATCACCTGCGGCGCGGAACCGCGATAAAGCCCCTACTTGATCGGCTGCGACTCTAAGTAACCCGTCAGCATACTGCACCACCAAATAATCACGGGTTTCATTGTTAATCGTCAAACTTTCCAGCTTGACAAATTTACCAACACCATGATTTCTGTGAACTACATAATCGCCTGGACGCAGCTTATTGGGATCGACTTGCTTAGATGTCGCTTTGTGGCGCTTGCGGATATAGCCGGGAGTCGCCAAGGAATGCTGCCCAAAAAATTCCCGATCTGTAACGATTACTATTCGGTATGTCGGCAAGATAAAACCTTCTAGTTCCGCAAGCCCAGAATATTTGAGGGCTATGGGAATATGGTTGATTTGCAGCTTATCTATCGCTTGGTAGTCGCGGGGATTGGGGATAAACTGAGCCGGACAATCATGTTCTTGTAACAGCGAGACAGAACGCGAAGGTTGAGCAGAAAGCAGCCAGATCGAGAAATTGCGATCGCGTTCTTGGCGGATGGTTTCAGCTAGTTTAGCAAACTGGTGCGGCGTGACTGGAACAGGACGGCTGGCAAGATTGATCCCACTATTTTCCTCTGACAGTTCCGATAAATATAATGTTTTAAATTTGGCAACATCAACCAGACAGTCGTCAAACGAACGGTGAATTTTCGGCAATGTTAGGGGAGTTGATCCTTCTCCATGCGCCATTCCCCATTGTTCCTCAGCATTTTCTACCCAGCGATCGCTATGAGCATGACACTGTTCTGGCTCATCAATGGCAATCAAGGTATTTTCTGCTAAGTAGTTTAGCAGAGATGCTGGTTGCTCGAATGCTAACCCCAAAAAGCGCCGACTACCTTCAATCAGCGATGAGTGCTGAGTGCTGGGTGCTGAGTTAAATTCTGACTCAGTACTCAGCACTCGGAACTCAGCACTATTTTTCAGTGCAGCCATCACCACAGGAGTGAAGCTAGTGGGGGTAAGAATTAACTGGTCAACTTTGTCGAGGGCGGAACGTTGGGTTGCTGGGTCAAATTCCCGCATTTGCTCGATTTCATCACCAAACCATTCCAACCTGACTGGAAATTCCGAAGAAACCGGGAACACATCAACAATATCGCCCCGCCGACTCCATTGCCCTTCCATTTCCACCAAAGGAACTCTTTCGTACCCCAGAATAGTTATTTTCTCACTGAAGCTATTCAGGTCTAATTCCATCCCTTTTTTCAGGGTAAGACAGAATTGCCCAAAAGCTTCTGGTGGTGGTAAATGAGGTTGCAATGCCCCTTGAGTAGCCACAATCGCTAAATTTGTCCTTTGTCCCTTGTCCTTTGTCATTTGTTCTTGGTTTGTTTCTAATGACAACTGAACGCCACTTGCTTCAACGGGGGGAACCCCCGCAACGCAGTGGCTCCTAATGACTAATGACTCTTGATTTTTGAGTAAATCTGCCAAAACCTGCATTTGCCCCCAACTCATTTCAGTTTCCGGGTCAAAAGGTTCGTAGGGAGAAGCCTCGGAGGTGGGGTAAAAATGTACTGTTTGCCATCCCATTGCCTCCAGTTGTGCGTAAACGCGTCCAGCTTCTTCCAGAGTGGCGCAAACCACAAACAAATCCTTGCCCTGAGACTGCGCTAATGCCGAAGCCACCAGAGTTTTGGGCAGCCGGGGAATGCCATTTAACCGCAATTCTTGTTGTCGATTCAGCTTAGAAATAAATTCAGTGGTGAGCGGCGATCGGCCTAAGGCACGCACAATAGAAGAAAATGACATAAGTACTACTAGCGATGGGAGTCTTTGTGGGTCAGCAAATCTTGAGGCAGTTTATGTCAACTATTTTAAAAGTGTTAACAGCTTTCTTATTCCTTCAGTGGAAGAATAATCCACAGTGACTAATAAACTTAAGAACTATAACTACTACTTTGTATATAGTCAAAGTATTTATCGAAGCACCTTTAATACTAGATACTAGGGATTGAGCTACGTTCGCTCTGATAAGCGGCAATTTTAAACATGTCCTCCATTACTTTTGAAATTTTAATCATCTTGGTGCTAATTATTGCCAATGGCGTGTTTTCTATGTCTGAGATGGCGATTGTCTCGGCACGGAAAGTTAGGCTACAGCAGCTTGCCAATCAAGGAGATGCCAAGGCAATGGCAGCATTGAAATTAGCGGAGTCTCCAAATCATTTCCTGTCAACCGTTCAAGTGGGTATTTCCCTGATCGGTATCCTAACTGGTGCTTTTGGAGGAGCAACAATTGCCAACCGACTGGCAGTCTATGTGCGACTTGTACCTTTGTTAGCACCTTATAGTGAACCGATATCTTTTGGAGTAGTGGTTTTGATCATTACCTATTTGTCACTCATTGTTGGCGAATTAGTACCAAAGCGTCTGGCATTAAATAACCCAGAAAAAATTGCATCGGCTGTAGCTATTCCAATGCGTGCCTTATCGGCGATCGCTTCGCCAATGGTATATCTTTTAAGTGCTTCAACAGATTTGATCTTACGAGTGCTGGGAATTACAGCTTCTACCGAGCCGCAAGTCACCGAAGAAGAAATTAAAATCTTAATTGAGCAAGGCACTGAGGCGGGAACCTTTGAGGAAGCTGAACAGGATATGGTAGAGCGAGTCTTTCGTTTAGGCGATCGCCCTGTCAGCTACTTAATGACACCCCGTCCCGATATTGTTTGGCTAGACTTAGACGACTCTGCCGAAGAAAATCGCCAAAAAATGGTTGATAGTGCCTATTCTCGGTATCCAATTTGTCAGGGGGGACTTGACAATGTGTTAGGTGTTATCCCTGTCACCGACTTATTAGCCAGGAGTTTCCGAGGGGAACCACTAGATTTAACAGTGGGATTGCGACAGCCCGTATTTGTGCCAGAAAGCACCCGTGGCTTGAAAGTTTTGGAATTGTTCAAGCAAACCATCACTCACATGGCGCTGGTAGTGGATGAATACGGCGTAATTCAAGGATTAGTCACTCTCAATGACATCATGAGCGAAATCGTGGGTGATGTTCCTTCAACAGATGGACAGGATCAACCACAAGCTGTACAACGCGAAGATGGTTCCTGGCTTTTGGATGGGATGTTGCCTGTAGAGGAGTTTTTGGAACTTTTTGGTATGGAACAGTGGGAATCTGAGGAACGCGGCAGTTATCAAACATTAGGCGGTTTTGTGATCACACATTTAGGTCGTATTCCTGCCGCAGCAGATCATTTTGAATGGCAAAGTATGCGAATTGAAGTAATGGATATGGATGGTAATCGCGTTGATAAGGTGCTAGTCGTACCAAAGGCAGCTAAATCAGCAGATACGAAAAAATCTGATTAGCAAAAGGAGGCAAAGGAGGAATTATTCAAAAAGTCACTCCCTTGTCTCTTCCCAATCCCTCTAAGTGCGAGATAGACGTTTGACCTCTTCACCCGCTAACATCTGATGAGCTTGTTTCAGAAATTGGGGGATTTTGTCGGCATGGGGATTACGGGTAAGAAATTTCCCTAAGTCTAATTCATCTAGCCGGTCGGCTTTGTTGCCGGGGAACCAGTGGCCGCCATTGCCAAGCAGGTTGTAGCGCATTTTAGCGTAGTCTACTAGGTCGTAGGCGATCGCTAAATTTCGCAGCCACAAAATCACCCGAATATTTACCTCACCAGGGGTTTCGTCAAAGGTTGGTAGATTTGTTTCCCAGGATTTTACCCAATCTTCTCCCAAAGTCGCGATCGCTTCTTCTTCCAACCTTGCTAAAATTGGCGGCAAAATTTCTGATGCCCGGTCTATTAATTCTAAAGTTTTCAGGTGTTCATCAAAATCTTGTGGTTTTGCTGCTCCCAAGCTCAAGGTATGTACCTCTTGATGACTCAAACAAAATAAATCATTAAACACCATTGGACTCAACGGGGCGCAAAGATTTACTAATTTTTGTGGCGGTTCATACAACAAACCTCCTTTATTAGATGGACTAATAATAAACACCCCCATATCATGGCGTTTAGCTGCCTCGATTGCCGCCCAATTCCATTGATTAATGTAGTACCAGTGCAGGTTCACGTAATCAAATTGATTGGTATTAATTGTCTGGACAATCATATCTGTCGAGCCATGTGTGGAAAAGCCAATAAATCTAACTTTTCCCTCTGCTTGCAACTGCTGCGCTACTTCCAAACACCCACCGGGACGGATGCTTTCATCTAACGACTCAGGATGATTAATGCCATGCAACCCTAAAAGGTCAACATAATCTAGCTGGAGATTTTTTAATGATTGTTCAAATGTTTCCCGGAATTCTTTCGCATCTGCCTTTGGACTGATTTTGGTCTGAACAATCAACTTTTCGCGGGGAAACTTGGGTAATATTCTTCCCAATTGCATTTCAGAAGTGCCATAACCACGGGCAGTTTCAATATGATTAATGCCAACTTCAACTGCCCTTCTAATAGTCGCTTCCAGATTCGCCTGGTTATCAGCAGGAATTTCATGATTGGGAACATCCTCCCATTTGAACTGATATCTCATGCCACCGCAGGAAAACACTGGCATCTGTAATTCTGTGCGTCCAAATCTTCTATATAGCATCAGTGGATTGTGGATTGCTTACCAACTTAAAATCTAACAACGATAGTCATTCCAGCTTGTAGTGCCACAATCATTCCCTCTGTTCAATCTGTGACACTAGCAATATTCATCGCATTCTTAAATCGGTCAGGTCTTTTGGTTATTGGATTTTTACCAATATTCCAGTTCCACAGACTAATTATCTCATCGTAGTTACCACTTTCTCAAGTTTAGACCAAGAAATGGCAAAACGACCCAGTAGTGCTGAGTTGTGCGAGGGTGAACTAACAAAAAAGTTCAAATTAATTTTTTGCAATCTGAGACTGCGCGTGAGTTAAGCAATTTCTCAATTTTTCAGCTAACACTTGTACATGAGGTTCTTTAAGTATGTCAAGGTGAGATCCGGGAAGGTAATGAATATCTAATCCTCCAACTACTAGGTCGCCCCAGCCGAATTGAGGATCGTATTCTGTGCCTATAGCTTCGTCCCGATTTTTATCCTCTGTTCGTAAAAGAATAGCTCGACCAAGGTAAGGTGAAAAAATATAGTCCCTTAGGGCTTGAGTGTTAGTATCTATAACCTTTAAATGCTTGTCAGTTTCAGGTACATGAAGTACGTCTTCCAAGTAACGGTTATATGTATTTTGCAGTTCTTGCTGACGCCAATAACTCCATCTCACAACCTTTTGCCAAAGGTAGTTAGGCCCTTGTTGAACAATATTATTTAAATGCAAAAAAACTCGCTTGAGAAATGACGCCTGCCAGCTATAACCTATACGACAACTATCAAGCATAACTAAAATGCCGACTTGTTCGCCTTGCTTTTGGAGTTGCCGAGCCATCTCAAAGGCAACTGTACCACCAAAAGAATAACCTCCGAGAAAATAAGGGCCATGAGGTTGAAGGGTCTGAATTTCTTGAATGTAGTACGCTGCCATATCTTCAATGCGGGTATGGAGAGGGTGTTTTCCATCTAGTCCCCGTGGTTGTAATCCGTAAAATGGTTGTTCTGTCCCCAGATGCAATGCCAATTCACGGAAACATAAGACTTCTCCACCCAGCCCGTGAATACAGAAAAAAGGTGGTTTGGAACCGTTGGGTTGAATTTTTACTAAGGATGACCAGCTAGATTTTGATTGGTCTAAGGTATTTATTAAAACCGAGTTTGTTGTTAAATCTTCTTCTTGAGAGATTATTTTGGCTAAAGCCTCTACAGTCCCTGACTGAAAAAGAATGGCAAGTGGCAGGTTTTTACTAAATGTCTTTTCAATTTGCCAAAACAGTTTTACTGCTAGGATAGAATGTCCTCCTAGCTCGAAGAAGTTATCCCTAACACCAATGGGTTGGACACCTAAAATTTGTTCCCAAATCTGGGTTAACTGGCGTTCCACTTCATTGCGGGGAGCAACAAAGCTGGCTTCTGGCTCTTGCCTCGATAAGTCTGGTGCTGGTAGGGCACGCCGGTTTACCTTGCCGTTGGGGGTTAAGGGCATGGTGTCCAGCACGACAAAAGCCGAAGGTATCATGTACTGTGGCAATTTTGTCGAGAGGAAGCCCCGGATATCAGTAATTGCAATTACTGAGTTTTGATTTAGTATAATATAAGCTACCAAACGTCGATCGCCAAGAACATCTTCACGGGCAATGACTACAGTCTGGAGTACATCTGGGTGTTGGGCTAACACCGTTTCAATTTCCCCTGGCTCAATGCGTATTCCCCGGATCTTGACTTGATGATCTCGGCGACCGAGAATTTCTAGAGAGCCATCTGGACGATAGCATCCGCGATCGCCTGTATAATAAAGCCAATCCTGGCGATCGTTCCGAAAAGGGTTTTTGACAAACCGAGAATGATTTTCTTGCTGGGCATTGATATAGCCCAAACTGCGGAATGGAGTTCGGATTACAATCTCGCCCGGTTCGCCAATACCGCATGGTTGTTGATTTGGTGTGAAAACCAGTGCTTGAGTTTGCGGCAGCGGTAATCCTACTGGCTGTACACCAGGGCTACACTCAACAGGTACTCGGTAATAACATTTCGCCAAAGTTGTCTCTGTCGGGCCATAGAGATTAATAATTTCACCTGATTCTGGAAAAGCATCCCGCCAGCGAACTACAAGGGTTTCTTTCAAAGGTTCTCCAGCCAAGAATAACCAGCGTAAGTTACGTAAAGATACTCCTGACGGCACATTCGCTAACCATAATTGCGCCAGCGAAGGAACTGTATGAAGTACAGAAATTTGCTCATTTTCCAAATAACGCAGAATTCTAGTCGGTTCTAAGTTATCCTCTTCTTCTGGCAAGCATAGGGTTGCACCACTAGTTAAAGGTAAGAAAATATCTCTAAGAACGACATCAAAAGAAAGACCAGTTAATTGAGCAACGCGGTCTTGCTGATTAATTTCAAAGGTCTGTCGCTGCCAGTTTAGAAAATGCGCCAACCCTTTATGACACCCCAGCACCCCTTTCGGTACACCAGTAGTGCCGGAAGTAAAGAAAATATAAGCTGCATCGTCGGCAGTGATTTCAGGTAGATTTACTGCTTCAATACTCTTTTTGGATAAATTTATGGCTTCTCCTGTGTCTGGGTTGACACAAATGCTAGTTAAAGACTCCCATATCTTTTCGTCTTCTGGACGCTGACCATCAATATATAATATGTATTTAGCTTTAGCTTCCTCTAGCATCAGCCGCTGGCGTTGGCTGGGAAGTTTGGGATCGAGGGTGAGTAACACACCGCCACTCAAAAGTACGCCCAGCATACTGGCAATTAGCCCAAAGCTTCGTGTACCATATACGGCTACGACATCTCCCCGCTCTACTCCGTGAGATAACAAAACCTGTGCTAAGGTTTGAGCGATTTTGCCCAACTCCCCATAATTCCAAGTGCGAATTCCTTGACGAAGTGATGAATGTTCTGGGGTACGATTCACCCAAGAGGTAAACATTGTTGTTGTCAATTCATACTGTGGTTCTGGTAAAACCGCCCTTGGCTCTGGCAGCAAAGGTCGTGCTTCTGGTGTCACCAGGGAATATAAACTAATTTTCCTCTCTGGAGCAGCAACAATTTGATTTAGCAAGTGATGGAATTGATGAAGCATTTCCATCATCCGTTCTGAAGTAAACAGATCGGTGTTGTAGACTAAATCAAGTTGGATTCCTTGATTTTGTTCTGTAACGTAAAGGGTTAAGTCGAACTTAGAAGCTGTTTCTAGGATCGAGACTGGTTCGATAACCACTCCAGGTAGTTCTAGGTGGATGTCCCTTAAGTTGAGCATATTAAACCACACTTGAAATAGTGGGTTGCGACTGGTATCTCGCTCTGGTTGCAGTTCTTCTACCAGTTTCTCAAAGGGCATATCCTGATGGGCATAAGCATCTAATGCCATCTGGCGAACTCGATTTAGCACCGAACGAAAACTGGGATTCTCAGCAAAATCAGTCCGTAAAACAACGGTGTTAATAAAAAATCCAATTAACTCTTCAATCTCAGAACGGTTACGTCCGGCAATGGGAGAACCGATAATAATGTCTTCTTGCCCAGTGTAGCGGTGCAGTATTGTCCCAAAGGCTGCCAGTAATGTCATGAATAAAGTGACACCCTCCTGATGCGAGAGTTCTGTGAGTGATGCACTCAAAGTTTGCGGTAGCATCAGAGATTGGGCTGCTCCTTGGTAAGTTTGTACTGGTGGCCGTGGTCGGTCGGTGGGCAATTCCAGTACAGTATTAGCACCTGCTAATTGGGTTTTCCAATAGTTAATTTGCTTGGAAAGTACCTCATCTGATAGCCATTGGTGCTGCCACACAGCAAAATCCGCATACTGAATAGGCAATTTTGCCAAGGGAGAAGGCTTACTACTCAAAAAGGCTTCATAAAGCGCTATTAGCTGCTGCCAAAGAATACCGATTGACCAGCCATCTGAGGCGATGTGGTGCATCATTAACAAGAATATATGCTCCTGCTCGTCTATCTGGAGCAAAGTAGCACGCAGCATCAAGTCAGATTCTAAGTTGAAGGGGCGTTGCACCTCTTGATTGAGGAGAAATTCTACTCGATCTTTTGTTACCTTAATAATTTTGAGTTCTACTGACCGAGGCGTGCCAATTACTTGTATGGGGCTACCATCAGGTGATGTAACAAAGTTGGTTCGCAATGCCTCATGATGGACAACGATCGCATCTAGTGACTGTTGCAATATACCCAGGTTTAACTTGCCCGTTAAGCGCTGTGCATTGGAGACAATATACGCTCGGCTGTTAGGTTCCAACTGCTCCAAAAACCAGACTCGCTGTTGGGCAAAGGATAAAGGGGCTGATTCTCGGTTGGCTATTTGGGGAATAGTCTGATTTTGGGGATCGTTTTCTGGAGTTTGGTTTTGGGCAATTGCTTGAGCTAAAGTAGCGATCGTGGGATTCTCAAATAAGAGTTGGAACGATATTTCTATTTGAAAAGCTTGGCGAACCCTAGACATCACTTGAGTGGCTAGGAGTGAATGCCCTCCCAATTCAAAAAAATTGTCGTGGATTCCTACTTGTTCCAGACGCAAAACTTTCGCCCAAATGTCAGCTAAAACTTCTTCTGTCGAATTCTGAGGTGGAACAAAGTTAGTTGACAGCCTAATATCAGATGTATCCGGTGCAGGTAAGGCGCGGCGGTCTATTTTACCGTTGGGATTTAATGGTAGAGTATCCAAAAATACAAAGAAACTAGGCACCATGTATTCAGGCAACCGAGTTTCCAAAAAGCGACGCAATTCAGCCTGACTAGGAATTTGCTCTGGACTAGCAACAATATATGCCACGAGTCGCTTGTCCCCAGGCACATCCTCTCTGGCTATGACTAAAGTCTGCGTCAGTGCCGGATGTTGAGCTAGTATGGCTTCAATTTCTCCTAATTCAATTCGGAAGCCACGTATTTTAACTTGGTAGTCAATCCGACCAAGAAACTCGATATTACCGTCGCTCAAATAACGTGCCAAGTCCCCAGTTTTGTAAAGGCGTGCCCCAGGTTCAGAGCTAAAAGGGTTGAAAATAAACTTCTCTGTGGTCAATTCTGGACGGTTAAGATAGCCTCGCGCTAGACCAATACCGCCAATGTGCAGTTCACCTGATTCACCAACAGGCACTGGCTGCAAATTTTCATCGAGGATGTGAATCTCTGCATTGGTAATCGGACGACCAATGGGTGCTACAGCATAATTAGTGTCACGTTGGCAACTCCAGAAAGTAGTATCAATTGAAGCTTCTGTCGGGCCATAACAATTGTGTAAAACATTGTCCAAATTCAGTTGGGCAAAGAAGCGTTCTATAAGTTCGCTAGGTAAAGCTTCACCACCGCAGGTAATGTGTTTGATGAATCGGCAATTCTCAATTCCCTTCTCTTGCAACAAGACACGCAGTATGGAAGGTACTAAAGCCAGAACTGTGATTTGCTGCTCAGTAATCACTTGCACAAGGTAGGCTGTATCTTGATGTCCACCGGGGCGAGCTATGAACAATTGCCCCCCAAAGCACAATGGCCAGAATATCTGCCACACTGAGGGATCAAAGCTAAAAGAAATAGTCAGTAAAACTTTGTCTGCGTGAGTTAATCCAAAAGTTGTTTGCTTCCAGTGAAGTTGATTGCAGATACCACGGTGAGGGATCATTACACCCTTGGGTTGTCCTGTAGAACCAGATGTGTAGATTACGTAGATGAGGTTATCAGCCGTAGTTTGGTTTACAGGATTTTCTTGACTATTTTGAATATTCCCTTGCCAGTCTAAATCCAGACAAACCACTTGCGCCTGATGCGGTGCTAACTTATTCACCAATTTTTCTTGGGTTAACAATACTGGTGTCTGGGTGTCTTCCAAGATAAAAGCTAAACGTTCTGAGGGATATGCCGGATCTAAAGGCACATAAGCGCCTCCAGCTTTGAGAATACCCAGTAGTCCTATAATCATCTCTAAGGAGCGCTCTAGGCATATACCTACAAGTACTTCTGGCCCAACGCCTAAAGCACGTAGGTGGTGCGCTAGTTGATTTGCCCGCTGGTTTAACTGTTGATAAGTAAGTTGTGTATTTTCACATACTACTGCAATGGCTTGGGGCGATCGCTCCACTTGCATCTCAAACATTTGATGAATGCACAGATCCTGATGATGAACTACTTGGGTGTCATTCAATTCCTGTAAAACTTGAGTGCCGATGATGTTAGTTAAGGTATTTAAGGTAATATTTTGCTTATATTCTGATGTCTGACTATTTATCTGCATTTTCTATATTAAGTTCCAGTGGGTATAAATAATTAAAGGTTTATGACTAAACAAGATATGAGTAAATATAGCCCCCAATATATAGAAAATGAGAACAATACTATTAATAACTCTCAGATAACCAACATAATAGCAATTTTGAATGATACACACACTAGGAGCACACAGATACGTTGTGCACCCCTACTAATTATTTGGACTCTAAGCAATTGCAAATTGCTATAACACTTACCAAACTCAAAAGTTGCTAAGTTGCTATTTAGCTTTTGACTATTACCAGTGCCTTCATTTCAGCATTGAGTAGAGGTTGATGATAATTTTTTTGGAGGTCTGGCACAGGTTTTCCATCTACAATAACTTTGTAGATTTTTGCATGGCAGTTGCTCGGTAAATTATCAATAATTCTTGTTTTAAATGCAGCAGGACTATAAGTTCTAGCAAAGCCTTCATATGCACCCCATCCAGCAAAGCTTGCAGTATTGTCAAAAATTGTGATTGCTTTGTCAACATTAGACTTCTGAATCCGTTTATTGTTCCAGATTTCTGCATATTCGTTAGTTAAAAATAGCGGTGCAATGACAAGTTTCCTGCCTACTTTCAATAAACGTACCGCCTCTTTAATAAACTTAATATCCAAATCATCTCGAAAATGCTCAAAAGAGTGATGACAGCTAATTCCATCTAAAGATTCATCTGGGAGAGGGATCGCATCAATAGAGCCACCAATGTACTTAATTCCATCTGTGACTTTTCCATCCAATAAAGAGTCTTGACAGTAAGCATTCAATTTGAAGTCCGAAACTGCCATTAAAGCCTTTATATATTCAGCTTTTTCACCACCAGCAGCATCAAGTATTTTATCACCCTCTTTCAAATCTAACAGAGTCATTGTCGTCAAATATTCAAGTGGCTTGGAATGGATGTAATCAAGCTGATTATATTTACTCAGTACATCTGAATTTACAAAATCCCTATAATCTTTTTCTGAAAAAGATAAACTATTTATTTCTGTCTGTGTTTTTCCTATTTCTGAATCATTTGTGGCTCGTAAAATTTTATTAACTTCTAAATTATTGAGACGCAAATTTGTCAGGAAACTCCACTTTTTACTGGTTAAAAACCTGCCCAATCGATCTAATATATCTAATTTACTAGTCACCATACTTTCACCCCGTGTTTTATTGATTGAAATGAAACTCTAAATTATTACAATTGAATCCAAAAAATCAAATTTTTGTTTTAGCCAACAAACACAAACACTATACACGCAATTATAAAAGTACATTATCCTATCTCAGTAAAATCTACTGAATGAAAAATAGTTTTTACCAAATCTTCATTTTGTCTCTAATTATATAAAATTAATGTAAAGTCGTAATATTATTATTTTTTTGAAGAATTTAGGCGAACCTTATAAAATCCAACTACGTTTGTAACATCAGTCTTCTACTCTAAACTACAGTCTCATCGTTGAGGTTGTTGCCGTTTTAAGACTTCATTTAGAAATGTCTATGAAACTGACTCAAGTTTAACAATATTCAATAATGTAAACTTTTATTACAAATATCAAATTTTTGATGCATTTTGTTATAAGTTATGTGTAGGTTTTATTAATCAGTAATTATGCGTAAAAAAAGTCAATAAAATAAGACAACTTTATATTCAAAGCTGAATCAGTCCGAATAAATATGCTAGAGTAATCCTTGAGGTGATATCAATCATTCTATACCTCGAATGAAGAAAAACTCTCTAACATATCTGCGATATCCATAATTAATTCAGCTGATGTATTAGTAACCTCTAAAATTATAATATTTTTATTTTGCCTACTTGCTTGATTGTTAACATCAGCAGTTTTGATTAACTACTAATCTAAAGTTGGACAACAAATACTTTTTTTCATGAATTTTTACAGACTAAAATTGTGATTATAAGCTGCAATCAAACCTAGGTATTTCGGTAGTAACGGCACTCAAACCGACCCTGGAGGATGCTTTTGATAAAAAACTTAAAGTTACTCCGAAGAAAATTGTTAAGACTAGACTAAAAAGTCAAGTCTTCTTTGTAAATAAAAATAGTGAGATACCCAAATTCTCTTATATATCTAAGATCCTATCAAATTTTACCTACACCAAGTGTTCCTAACTATGAGTAATCAAAGCATTACAACAAATAAATTCAGTGAAGTACCTTTGGATTTACGTGCATCGACATTTGTCACGGTACGTAAGGGTTCATGGTGGTTGAGATTAACAACATTATTCTTAGTAGACTGCACTCTTTTATTTCTAGCTTGGGTTTTAGCAGCCTATCAATCTACTGATGGACATTTTTATTGGTATATACCGATTTATTATTTACCAATATTAACAGCTATTGGGATTCAAATAGGATCGCTAGCTATAGAAGGTATTTATCGAGAAGGTCAAAAACGCTATGACTATTTCAATATTATCAAATCGCTAACTTTTGCTCATGGATTAATCCTTTTAGTTAGTTTTTTGTATAAACCAGTTGTTGATATCACACGTCCAAGATTAATATTATTGCCTTGGTTGCTAAGTATATTTTTGGTTTGTACTGGTAGATACGCTGTAAATATTACTCTTGAATATCTACGCAAACAGAAAAAAATAGTTCGTTCTTCTGTTTTCATTATTTGCGATCCTCAAGATCACGAGCAGATTGCGAGTTTTATAAAAAAAGAAAAGCATTACATTATATCTGGAACGGCGAATGCTAATTCACTAGACAGATATCAGCGTCAGCAAACATTGTCTCAACTTAATCAACTAGGAGTGACAGAAGTTTTTATATCTTGGGATGCGCTAAAAAATAGAATGTTTTTGTGCTGGTTATTTCAAGCATCTGGGATACAAGTACATATTTTACCGATGGAATTAAAACCAATTTATAAAAATGTACAATTCAACAAAATAGGGGGAATGCCTTGCCTGAGTTTGGATTGTCCGATAATTACAGGTAAAGATTTTTGGATCAAGCGTAGTTGTGATTTTTGTTTTGCGACTTTATTTGTAATGTTCTTATTCCCGATTTATATAGCTATAGCTATAGCTATAAAACTTGACTCTCCAGGCACAGTATTCTACAGACAAACGCGTATAGGTTTACATGGACAACAGTTTAAAGTATGGAAATTCAGAACGATGAGGTCTGATGCGGAAAAATTACAGAAAGAATTAGAAGCTTTAAATGAAACAAAAGATGGAATTATCTTTAAAATTAAAGATGATCCTCGCATTACCCGTGTTGGAAAATTTCTCCGTCGTTACAGTTTAGACGAATTACCTCAACTTTTTAACGTTATCCTTGGAGAAATGAGTATAGTAGGACCTCGACCTTTACCCACCAGAGATGTCGAAAAGTTTTCTGAACACCATTTTATTCGGCATGAAATTTTACCTGGTATTACAGGTCTTTGGCAAGTCTCAGGTCGCTCAGATATTTTAGATTTTGAACAAGTGATTCATCTAGATATTAGCTATATCGAAAATTGGTCGCTTGGGTTAGACTTTGAAATTCTCCTTAAAACAGTTATGGTGGTTTTGAAAAAAGATGGTGCTTACTAACAGAAAAAATCCATAGCATGACGGCTAGGATTATAGAATTTACTTTCCGTATCCATCAATAAATTTATTGCAGTGTTCAGTTTAATTTATAGCGGATTAAGTTTAGATTTTTCTACATTACTGAGTAATTAGTTACTTGTTTTGTTTGAGGATGCTCTCGAAAAATCTATAAGGATATATCCGAGAAAAATTGTGGTGACTCAAAATAAAAGAATTAAGCTGAATTAAGAATTATTAAGAATGGTAGAAAAGTACAAATTCATAAGTAATTCCTTCTCGATGATACTCAATCGGTTAGCACAAAGTGTTACAGCTTTTGTATTAACCGCTTCGATTGCTCGTACTCTAGGAGCTGAAGCTTTAGGGCAGTATCTACTAGCATATAGCTACTATTTTATCTTTGTGGGCATTGCTTCACAAGGGCTAAAAACATTGTTTACTAGAGAACTAGCTCGTGAGCCACAAAAAACACCAGTCTATTTAATCAGTGGTACTTGCCTACAGTTAATATTTAGTTTTTTCAGTTATGCGGCATTGGTGATTGTAGTATTTTTACTTCCCTATAGTTCCAAAACTTCGGATGTTTGTTACATAATGGGTTTAACGATCATTCCCTTTGCGCTTTCTAATATAACAGAGGCAATTTTTCAAGCGAAAGAAAAGATGCATCTGATTGCGATCGCTACAGTGCCAGTTTATATTTTACGCCTAATAATCATGATTTGGGCGATGCAACTAAAATATGGAATTGAATATTTGGGGGCGATCCTAGTTTTTTCAGAAACACTAATTTTGGTAATTGAATGGATTTTTATCGCCCGGTTAGTAAAAATACAATGGCAAATTGATAGGAGTTTTGTCTTTAATACAATTAAAAGTGCACGTACATTTTTTGCTATTGAAGCAATAGCTGTAGTAAGTGGCAGAATTCAAATATTGATCCTTTCATTGTTAGGAAATGAGATTTTAGTAGGTTTATTTGGCGGTATAACACAATTATTACAACCCTTTATGATTATTGCTAACAGTATAGGTTTAGCAATATTTCCAAGACTTTCAAAGGCAGTAGAGCAAGGACGGGAAAAGCAGAGGCAGATAGCTGAAAATATTATCGAAATCCTACTAATCATCGCATTGCCCTTATTTCTTGGAATCTTATTATTTGGGAAAGATTTATTAGTTTTTCTCTATAATGCTAGCTTTGCTGAAGCAAATATAGCTCTTATTATAAGCGCTGCATCACTCGTTTTTTTGCCGTTTACACGCTCACTGACTTATTTACTTGTAGCCAATGGTTTCGAGATAGTGAACCTACGTGAAGTAGTTATTACCACTACATTAGGCAGCTTAGGAGGTGTGATATTAGTTTCGCACTATAAGTTACTAGGTGCAGCTTTAATGGCATTATTAATGACTGTTTCTGGTTTTAGCCAGTATATTTATTTCACTTATACTCGCCTATTTCCATTAAATTTATGGCGAATTATCCGCCGACCATTAATAATAACTATTTTAATGCTACCTATATTAATATTATTACAAAAGCTTAACTTAGACTTTATATTAACTCTAATTATTTCAACTTGTGCCTATGCTTTATTTGTGATTTATTTAGGGATTCGTGCCTTTGGAGGGTTTCGTTTTTTATGGTTAAAATTATTAAAATCACAGTAATTAGTTTCCGATAAATTCTTATCATTAACTCATAAAAATTGATGAAATAAATAATTTAAGGTGAGAGGATAATTTTAATTATGATTAAGGTTGCTTTATTACATTTTGGCTTTGAAGATTACACCATTGAATTAGCAAACAGTCTGGTTAAACATGTTGATTTAACGCTAATTCACCCGGAAAAAGTCTCAAAGGTCTGTAGCAATGTTCTTGATTCCAGTATCCGCGTAATTAGCTTTAAAAAGCCACGGATTCGCGACCCACGCAACCTATTGTCCATGTACGCGATGATGCGTATTATCAAAGACATACAGCCAGATGTCTTGCACGTGCAAGAAACTAACGATCCTTGGTATGATTGGACTTTGTTACTCAACAAAATGCCGCCATTGGTGACAACTATCCACGATATATTCCGTCACCCAGGAGATAGCATGGCTGTATTCGGTTCAGAGTATACCAGGCGTATTGCCTTCTATCGTTCCCAACAATTGATTGTCCATACTCATCAACTAAAAAAGATTCTAACTGAACAATTTCGTATACCTCAAGAGCGAGTTAATGTTTTGCCACATGGGGAACTTGGTAGTTTGTATCAGCGTCGCGGCAAGAAGAATAGTCAAACTCGTGAGCCAAATACATTACTATTTTTTGGACGCATCTGGCCCTACAAAGGATTGAAATATTTACTTCAGGCTATGCCTTTAATTGCTGAACGTATACCTGAAGTTAAGCTGATTATCGCTGGACGGGGAGAAAATATCATACAATATTTTCCTAATGGTTATGATGAGAAACGCTATGAAATTATCAATGACTTTATCCCCCTTGAAGAAGTAA
The DNA here is from genome assembly GCF_036918015.1 of Nostoc sp. Taxonomy (GTDB): domain Bacteria; phylum Cyanobacteriota; class Cyanobacteriia; order Cyanobacteriales; family Nostocaceae; genus Nostoc. Next base: position 228,929 of record NZ_JBALEO010000074.1, on the reverse strand, counting down.
GTAATCTATTTCAACGCAGTACAGTAACAGTTTTACCATACATAGAAGCCTCTCAAAGTGGTGTAGCAGCCTTATCTTATGGGATGGGAACACTGGTTGTAGCCTCTGAAGTAGGGGGATTAAGTGAGATAATTCAGCATAAAAAAGATGGGTTGTTAGTTCCACCTTGTGATGTCCAATCTTTAGCTGATGCCATTATTTATTTGTTAAGCGATCGCGATTTACAAAAACGTATGCAAACTGCGGCAGTAGCTCGTTGTCAGGAAGATTTAAATTGGTCAAATATTGCCGCTCAAACAGCTCAACTTTATTATAAAGAACTGAATATGCAAAATAAATATTAGTTAAACTATTATGAAGAAAATACTAATTTTTGCTGAACAGGGATTCACAATTGCGAGCTTACTGATGTATTCAGGGGCAATCTTTGTTCTTGTACTGTCAGGAGGAGCAGGACAGAGCGATTTAGTAGAATATGATAGCTCTCTGATTCGGATTATTTATTCTTTAATCTACGCAGTTACCGTAGTACTACTAGTTTTGCGTTGGAAGAAAACTCTTTATTTACTTAGTAAAAGCTTTTTGCTTTATTCTTTAATTTTATTAGCAGCTGTTTCTATTATTTGGTCTTTTGAACCATCAACAACATTAAAAAATAGTTTTGCCCTCATTAATTCCAGTTTATTTGGACTATATTTTGCTTCGCGATATAGCTTAAAACAGCAGTTACATTTACTTGCTTGGAACTTTGCAATTATTATAATACTTAGTTGCATTTTTGCTATAGCATTGCCTAAATACGGTATACAGAGCGATTTGGGTAGCTCAAAGTGGCGTGGAGTATTCACGCACAAAAACGGTCTGGGAGCAAGAATGGTAACGAGTAGTATGACTTTTTTGATCCTGGGTTATCAAAATCAAAGAAGTAGTTGGCTTTTTCGGGGTGGGTTTTGCCTGTCAGTATTACTTTTACTGCTTGCGTCTTCAGGTTCATCTCTAATTAATCTATTAATTCTCATATTGGCATTTTTTGCTTTTCAAATTTGGCGCTGGTCATACCAATTCATGGTACCAGCCTTAATAATGGTAGCTACTATCAGCCAAAGTTTATATTTTTGGTTATCTAACGATGCTGATATCCTATTCAGTGCAATTGGTAAAGATGCGACACTGACGGGTCGAACAGAGTTGTGGCCATTAGTAATTGATATGATTTGGAAACATCCTTGGCTTGGTTATGGTTATGGTGGATTCTGGCAAGGATGGAATGGCGAATCGGCCTATGTTTGGCTTGCCGCTGGATGGACGCCAAGCCATCCCCACAATGGCTATCTGGCTCTTTGCCTAGATTTGGGTTTTTTAGGGTTAGGAGTATTCTTTTTAGGATTTTGGCGCAGTTATCTGCAAGGATTTGCTTGGGTACGTAGTAGTAAAACAGCATTCGATATTTGGCCACTTATACACATGACATTTATAGTCTTATCTAGCCTCACTGAGTCTAACTTGATGGAATCAAATAGTTTGACTTGGATTCTCTATGTGGCGGCATCTCTCTCAGTCAGAATGTAAAAATCAGATGATTAATCAACATAACTATAACCAGCTAGTAACCGCAAATCTGGCAGCTATTATGATGTAGACATACATATTTATTATCCAACCCAGTTTCGCCAAGGATGACTATAGGTTACATAAATAAGGTATATTTTAGAATTGACAAGTGATTGTTTTACTAAAGTAACGTTTCATATTTCCCCTGCCTATCACCCATAAATTATGTATGGGTTTTGACCATTTTACCGAGTGAGTGAATAATTACTTGCGAAACTGATTAAAAATTGAAATTATTATGGCATCACCGAAGAAAGTACTAATTATCGTTGAAAATCTCCCAGTTCCCTTTGATAGACGGGTATGGATGGAAGCAACTACTTTGCAAAAAGCTGGGTATGAAGTTAGCGTAATTTCACCTACAGGTAATGGCTTTGAAAAAGATTACGAAATCATTGAGCAGATTCACATTTACCGTCATCCTCTACCACCGGAAGAAAGTTCTGTCATTGGCTATCTCCGAGAGTACAGTTGGGCAATTAACTGGCAATTCCGTCTAGCTCAAAGGGTATGGCGAGAGCGTGGTTTTGATGTCATACATATTTGTAATCCGCCCGATTTACTTTTCTTGGTAGCAGCATGGTTTAAATTATTTCATGGTATATCTATTATCTTCGATCATCACGACCTCAGTCCGGAAATGTATGAAGCTAAGTATCGGCGGCGCGATATTTTTTATCATGGATTACGTTGGGCTGAACGCTTGACCTATGCCACAGCAGACATGGTAATTTCAACGAACGAGTCACACCGAGAGGTAGCTCTTAACCGTGGGCACAAGAAACCAGAGAAAGTATTTGTAGTTCGTAGTGCGCCGGATCTTTCGCGCTTTCGCCGAATGCCTCCAAACCCCAATTACCGTAGAGGTAGAAACTATTTGATAGGTTACATGGGTGTCATGGGAGAACCAGAGGGTATTGATTATCTCCTGAGAATGGTATATTACATTGTCCACAAAAAAAATCGCTCTGATATTCACTTTATGCTAATTGGCAGTGGACCTATGGCGGAAAAGCTCAAGGACTTATCTAAAGAGTTAGAAGTGAATGAGTTTGTAGAATTTACAGGGTTTAAGCAAGGTGAAGAACTTTTAGAGCGACTTTCCAGCTGCGATGTGTGTGTAGAACCTTCTCCAACATCTGCTTATAACGAAAACTGCACCATGAATAAAATCCTTGAATACATGGCAATGGGAAAAGCAATTGTCCAGTTTGATTTGCGAGAGGGAAGACGTTCTGCACAAGAAGCATCTCTTTATGCCAAGCCTAACGATGAGGTAGAATTTGCCGAGAAAATTTTGGAACTTCTAGATTCTCCTGAACGCAGACAAAAGATCGGATCTGAGGGGCGACGCAGAATGGAGGAGATTCTTGAATGGCAATATCAAGCTCCAAAACTGTTAGATGCTTATGATCAAGTTTGGCAAAGTAGGTAGCTACTTTAACTTTCAGAATTACTATATTAAGTAAGTGAGTTGAGTAATTAGTAGATGTTTATGGTCAAAAATTACAACCTGATTAAAGATCGAGTTTTTTACCTGACTTTGAAATTTTGCCCTTGGCTAAGATAGTTGATCTGACAATGAATATAGCCGTATAATATTCGAGTAAAAAATCAAGTCTTTGATAATCCAGAAATAAATTTGAATGAATATTAATGGTTTATGGCTAATGCAAAAAACTTTTAATTGAACGTCCTGTTACTAAAGGGTTGATTTATGAGACCGCAGTTATAGTTAGGAGGCAGTTAACTCACCTCAAATCCCAAAATTAACAAAGATTTTGCTCAATAAAGGTATACACACCACCGTTACAATTTTGTACTCATGGGGACTAAATTTTTATAAATTTTTAACTTAAATATATACTACAATACAATTCAGTTAAGCACTTGTTGCGTCTTTGACGGTTCGTTAAAAAAATGATTTTGATATAGAGTTAAGCTTTAACTGAACCGTATTGCTCTATACTATATTTTATATTGTAAAATTATACATAATCAGTATTGTAAATTGCACTGGTTTGTGGCTGTTATAAGTCAATTTTGAGTTTCTTGCTTAAGACCTGTACTTTGGAAGATTTATGTCAGAAAAATCTATGGAATCTAGAGAATCTATTGATTTAGACCTTAATCGTTACTTGTTGATATTGAAACGGTGGTGGGTGCCTGCTTTTAGTATATTTGTGGCGACAGTTATTTTAAGTGCTATATCTACAAAATTTCTGAAGCCAGACTATGAAGCAGAAGGAAAACTGTTATTCAGAGTTCCCAGTTTTAAAGTAGCAGGCAATAATCTTTCCCCTGGTACCTCTGAAGGAGGAGACTCAGGAGATTTGAAACCATTGGTAGCAACTCAAAATCCCATAAGCAGTCAGATAGAAGTTATTTCTTCCCCAGCTTTGTTGCAACGGACAATAGACAAACTACAACTCAAAGACAAGGAAGGCGAACCTCTGGAGGTGAAAGCACTACAAAAAGCCCTGAACCTAAAAATTGTTGGTGGGACAGATGTATTGCGTATTAGTTATAGCAGTCACGATCCTGAAGAAGCAGCGGCAGTAGTCAACACAGTTATGAGGTTTTATTTAGAAAATGATATTCTGACAAATCGCTCTGAGGCAGGAGCTACTCGTCAGTTTATGGCCAAGCAACTTCCTACGACTCAAGCTGCTGTTAATAATGCAGAAGTAGCGCTACGTATATTTAAACAAAAGCATCAGATTGCAGATTTATCCGAGGAGACAAGATCGGCTGTTGCGACTATTGGAAATCTAGACAATGAGATGAATACTGTCAAGGCTCAACTGGATGAGGTAAATGCCCAAACCAATGAACTGCGGCAGAAAGTAGAGCTAAATTCTCAGGAAGCGATCGCTGTGAGTGCCCTCAGTCAGTCACCAGCAGTACAGGGAATTCTTACACAACTCCAAGAGACCGATCGGCAGCTAGCGGTTGAGCGTAGCCGTTTTCTAGATGACAACCCTATAATTATTAACCTAGAAGCAAAAAAAGCTAATCTAAAATCTCTCTTGCAACAGCAAGTTGGTCAGACTATTGGCAATCAAACACAAGTTCCCACAAACCTATTGCAGATTGGAGAACTCAGACAAAGCCTGATACAAAACTTTCTGCAATCAGAAATACAACGTTTTGGCTTAACTCAAAGACTCTCCTCTCTATATAATTCTCGTGTCAGTTACGAACAGCGGGTGAAACTTATACCCCAGTTGGCACAAAACCAGCGGGAGTTAGAACGGAAAGTTGAAGTTGCAGAATCGACCTATCAAACTCTATTGAAAAAGGTTCAAGAATTACAATTAGTTGAAAATACAAATACCCCTAGTTCCCGAATTATTGCTCAGGCTTTAGTGCCCAAAGATCCTACATTAGGCAAAAAAATAATTGTCGTGGTGCTAGGAGTCATGTTCGGTTTATTTTTTGCCACCACAACTGTACTCTTTCTCGCTATGAGAGATAGATCTCTAAAAACACTTAAAGAAGTTAGAGATGTATTTGGATATACTTTGCTAGGAATTGTTCCTTTATCTGTTAAAAAGCTTCGTTCTCGTGATTCAAATGCAGAATCCACATCTCAAACAGTTGCCGTCAGGGATACTCCCCACTCTTTAACGAGTGAAATGTATCGGATGATTCAAGCAAATCTGAAATTCTTAAGTTCAGATAATTTGCTCAAAACCATTGTAATAACTAGTGCAATTCCGAAAGAAGGCAAGTCTACAGTTTCAGCGAATTTGGCAGCAGCGATCGCTCAACTAGGACGTAAAGTTTTACTAATTGATGCAGATATGCGAGTTCCTTCTCAGCATCATCTCTGGCAACTAACCAATGAAGTTGGTTTGAGTGAGGTTCTTGTAGGCCAGGCTGAATTTGAAATTGCCGTATCTCAGGTAATGGACAACCTTGATGTTTTAACTGCTGGAGTTAGACCTCCCAACCCACTTGCTTTGCTTGACTCAAAACGGATGGCATCACTTATTGAGAATTTCTCATCTCAGTACAAGTATGACTTTGTAATTATTGATGCCCCTCCACTGCTTTTGGCAGCGGATGCTTTGACTTTAAGCCAAATGACAGATGGTATTTTGTTAGTAGCCCGACCCGGAGTAATTGATTCCAACAGTGCTAATGCTGCTCAAGAGATATTAGAGAGATCCAGTTACAACGTTCTAGGTTTAGTAGTCAATGGAGTCATTGATAAAAATGAATCTAGTAGTTATCGATATCATTCTCACGAATATTTTAAACCAAGAGAGTTGACAAAAGAGCTTAAGGGACTGGCGAAGAAATAAAGCTTCTAAAAAATTATTTTAGGAGTTACATTTCTTGTTTTCTCTTGTAGCTCTTCCTCGCCCGTTTCCAATTGGGTTGTAGACCAAAAAACTGTATAAATAATAACTTTACCATACAACCCAATGCGATACTTTTAACTACTACCGATTTTCAATTGCTCCTCTATCGGTTGCATAACCGGAGATACGAGGATTGCCTAGAAAATCGGTTTTCACACTACTCCACTTTAAACCACTATTAATTGCCGGACTTGTTGATTTCAATCTAAAGTCACCAGCCGAGGCATTAACAAACTGTGGATCTGCAATCATATCGTTAGATCCTGTAATCTTGATCGTCGAATTACTGGGATAAACATTGTAGTTATAATTGACGTTGACGTTTTTCATGTTGCTATTCGCAGCATTACCAGGGGAAGGATACATAATGTTATTGAAAATTTTGACATCAGACGAATAACCCGCATAAATTTCGCCCTTTCCCTTTTTTTTAACTTCTGGACTTTGCTGATTCAAATATGCCGTGTTGTTGATAATATCGATATGCTGACTATCATGGGAATGAATACCTGAACCGCCATTCTTGTAGGTGAGATTGTTCGCAACTAAAACCCGTCCTCTATATCCTTTTGAAACATCAACAATAATACCATTACCGTCTGAGATCGTTCCGGAACCAATCCAAGGAACGTACATTCGATTGTTGTAGCTCCTGTTATTGGTTACAAATATCTTGTATCCCTGGTTGTTGTCAGAACTCCAATTATTAAGCATGGAAATGCCACTGCAACCATAAACTGTGTACCAAGCGTTATTGAAAACAGTGTTATTATCCACTTTCACATAATCAGCTTGGATTGCTGAGATACCTGCTCCTCCACAATCATGCACTTTGTTGTTCAGAATATTTATGTGATGAGAACGGCCTTTGTTTCCTCCTTCAATGCTTATGCAACTTCCGTTAGTCAGCGGATTTGATCTGTTATATTTCTGACTTAACGCATAATCACGGGTGATATTAGCATTGTTCCCTATAACCTCCAGCCCGTTAATCTCGATATATGAAGCTCCATTTGAAATCGAGATACCATTCCATGTATTGTGCTGAATTTTTGGAGAATGCCCAGGATATGCTTTATATTTAATCCATGCATTTGCAGTTCCAGAACGTCTAATACCTAGTACAGCACCGTTTTTGGGCCCATTCTTGTATTGCCCGTTCATAATAAGTACCGTGTCGCCAGGATTAGTAAGGTTCGCTGCCCTTTGAAGTGTCCTAAAGGCCGATGAGGTAGAGAGTCCGCTATTTCTGTCGTTTCCGTTACCACTAACATAGTATGTTGTCGCACTTGAAATACCACTGATCAGCTTGCGGTTAGGTAGTGGTATTTCCTTAATAGTGGATGGTTGAGGAACATCTTTAAATAAAGACTCTGTTATTCTCTGTCCTTGAACCAGACCTGTTAATGCCCAGGGAAGTACAAGAGATGCGCTCAAACTGAGAAAACCGAAACCATGAATCATCATAGGGAAAAAATAGGGTATGTTGCAAAAACTCAATCGTTAACGGTTAGTAACTCTAGCCTTAGTTAATAACCCAGTATTGGATACGGTCGTATCACTGCCACTTGTAAGTTTATACACGGTTTTATAAGTTTAAACCTGCGCATTTTCGCGTAAATATGGCTGAACCACCTTTTGAGCTTGTGTTCCAAAAAATCGCAAACATCTGATAAGATCACTGAATAAAAAATATCAGTATCCAGAGTTACCCTATTCATGAACACCAAGCAACCGTACAAATGGCGTCATTTCCAATTCGACATCATTCTACTGTGTATATGCGGTATCTGTGGTTAAAATAGTATATCTGTCATCAATTGGTTAATTTACTTAAATAATTCTTATGATAATAAGAATCACTAAATGACTCAAAAGCAGTTATTGACTAGTATTTACAGAATCTGCTTTCTAAAATATTCTCATTATCATAAGAAATCCGAGTACCTACAATAAAGATTTCAAAAATCTATCAATGCACATTATGAAGTTACAGTAAGAGTTTTAAAGTTTCTAGTATTTCTCTACGAGTAATATTACTTAAAATTATTATAAGGATGGATATATAGAAGTAGTCAGATAGCTTAGAACATTGGCAAATCACAAGAGAGCGGCCATAGCAGACTTGTCGTAACAGTATGAAACCGCTATAAAACACAATTTGCAAGAAGCGATGCCTTGTGTAACATCTGATATGTTTAACTTGCCTTTGATTAAAGGATAGTGTAATTTTAGGGACGAAGACGGTTAGCCAACGCCCCCAATTTGCATTTATCTCTTAAACTAGAGTCCGAATAAGTTCAAAAGATTAAAGATAACACCTAGAGGTCCAGTTATAGTATTGACGGTATCGCCAGTCTTAGCTGAACCAGATCGATTGACTACTACAACGTCATTATTGCGGAGTATGGGATTAGTTTGCTCATTAATCCCAGCGGAGAAATCCACTTTTACTATACGTTTAGTGACAGAACCATTAGGGTTGAGGCGAATCAAATCAACAGCCTTACTACTAGCTCTGGCATCATTAAATCCGCCAGCAGCGAGTATAGCTTGATTTAAAGAGCTATTTGGCTGAACGTCTGTTAGACCTGGTTTTTTAACTTCGCCGACCACACCAACCTGAATCCGTGTAGGAGATAAAGTAGTGGTAGCTAATTGAGTCGCTTCTGCGGGGTTAATTTCAGTTGCTGTCGGAATAACAATTGTATCTCCGTCTTGCACAATGATGTCTTGATTGGCATCACCACTCTGTAACAGTTGCCAAAGATTAATATCTATAGATTGTTCTGAGCCAGTTCTTGTAGGTCGGCGTAGCTTGAGATTACGTACATCAGCTTGTGCTGTAATTCCGCCAGCTAATTGAATTACCCGTGTCACATTTGGTAAACCAGTGGGACTGGCAGTACCACTGTTAGGGGTTGCGCCCACTTGGCTATCTGTGTTACCTGGGGTGACAAGATATGAACCAGGACGGTTAACTTCACCAATAATTGTTACTGTGCGGGGCGTGGTTTGACTGGCGGCAAAGTTAGCTGCAAATATATTGCGAGATTCTGCTAGGTTGAAGTTTGTTGCTGTTGGCACAACTATAGTGTCTCCATCCCGCAAAGTAATATCCTGCGATAACTTGCCTGTTTGAATGAGTTCCTTTAAATTAACGGTGACGGCTTGCTCTGAAGAACGTCCTATTTTACGTCGTAATTGAACTTGAGTCACATCCGCAGCTAAAGTTACCCCCTGTGCTGTTGTTAATGCGGCTAATACAGTGGGGTATTGTACGCCTGGATTGTTCCCGGCGCCTCCGCTCAAGCTTAGAGTGTAAGCTCCAGGACGTGTCACCTCTCCAGCAACGAAAATATTGATGGGACGAGGAGACAACAGATTGACTGAGATTAAGGGGCGTTTGAGGAAGCGAGCATATCTTCTAGCTATTTCGTCAGAAGCTTGTTCAGTTGTTAGCCCTAGTACCGACACACTGCCAATTAAAGGTAGGTTGATTGCTCCACCTGGGGGAATTTGGTATTCACCTGTATATTCAGGTACTTCAAATACATTTACACGGATGAGATCGCCGCCTCCTAATGAATAATTAGTATCTAATTGTGTTTCTGTGATTGGTGGTTGTGTAGTTGGTGGTAATGGTTGTCCCTGAGCTAAACTGGCAGATGACATAGCGGCATTGACAGCAGTTAACAAAGCCATACCGACAGCTGGCTGAATTAGGAATTTAGACAAACTTTTGTTAAGCATATTTACCTGAGACTCTGAAACTACGATCAATAAAGTACTGTCTAAACATTTTTATTTTGACTATACCTAAGTATTCAAGTTCCCCGACACTCTTATTTTCCTAGAAAAGTGTTATTTTCCGGAGGAAATTTGTTTATTGAACTTAAATTTTTAGTGAAGTTAGCTTAAAGTTAATGTTGCTTGAATAGAGTAATATCAAAAAATATCGGATTTACGCAACTAAACCCAGTTTCTACAAGAAATTGTCTCTTAGCCAACAATCAAGTAGTCACAAATAAAGTTTTCTTGTCAAAGTTAATTTGATGACATTTAAAATCTGTGATGAGTAGTAAGGGACTACTAAAATTAGGAACAAGTTCATTAAATAAATATAAATAACCTTGAAAAGATGTCGGAATTTTATTTTTTGTGGATTGTGTTGGGCAAAGAGAACTTAAAAAGACAGAATTTGGATTTTGTTCTTCAAGCCAGTCGGCAATTTACTATTTGGCAACAAGACTAATTCAAGGGGTTGTTTTTTCCTTGGATCTGTTGAATAAAAAATTCTTCTAGGGAGTGACGTGACAAGTTCATGGCGATAATTTTACCTTCCATGAGACGAAGACTGGCAAGAAAATCATAGTAATCATCTTGTAGTGTACCGTGCCAGGAACCATCAGGCTCAAAGATGAGAGTAGGTATCCATTTTTTGAGAATTTCCCAGTCACCACCTTGACCTTTGACTTGATATGTGGTTTTCCCACCTAAAAGTTCATTGAGAGAACCAGAGCAAATTAGTTCACCTTGAGCGAGGATGGCAATGCGATCGCAAATCTGTTCTACTTCACTAAGAACGTGGCTGTTGAAAAAAATTGTCTTACCAGCAGCTTTGAGTGCCAGGATAATTTCTCGCATTTGGTAGCGCCCCACCGGATCGAGTCCAGACATTGGTTCATCCAGAAAAACTAAATCTGGCTCGTTAATTAGTGCCTGTGCCATACCAACACGCTGTAGCATTCCTTTGGAATAGCCGCGCAGCAGCTTTTTACGAGCGTCGGCTTGGGATAAACCGACTAATTCCAGCAGTTGGGGAATACGTTGGCGTTGGACACTTTGGGGAATTTGGAATAGCCCAGCAGCTAGCTGCAAAAATTCCCAGCCAGTGAGATAGTCGTATAAATAGGGATTTTCTGGTAGATAGCCGATATGTTGCTTCACAGTGCGATCGCCTATTGGTTTACCCAACAACGATCCTCGTCCAGAGGTGGGATGAATAATTCCCAGCAATAATTTTAAAAGGGTGGTTTTACCAGCACCGTTTGGCCCCAGCAAACCAAAGGTTTCGCCCTTGTAAACCGTTAAAGAACAGTTTTTGAGAGATACGACTTTTTGATTTAGCCAAAAACCAGTGCGATAGACTTTTCGCAACTCAGAAGTTAGGACTACTGGTGGAATGTCTATCGTATTAAGTTGAGAATTAGAGTCATCTGCAACAGACTTCATCTCGGTTAAATCACTATTTATCAGCTTGGTATTAATTAAAAATTACCCGGTAGGCTGATAATAACCATCAACTGTTGGTGTGTCAATTATCGGGGACTGGGGACTGGGGACTGGGGAAGAAGCAAGGGAGCAGGGGGAGCAGGGGGAGCAGGGAGCAGGGGAGGATAATTAATGACAAATGACAAATGACAAATGACCAATCCCCAATTTGACTCCTTTCATAAAACGCCCTTAGAACTGGGAATTAAGCCAGCACGTCGGGGGTCAATTTCCACCGCCAGCCGTGTTGCTCTTGCAAAGGCTTTAAATGTCGCTTCAATGATGTGGTGGGAATTAATGCCATCCAGTTGCCGAATGTGCAGTGTCATCTGGCTATGGTTCACCAAAGCCACAAAAAATTCTCGCACTAGTTGGGTGTCATAGGTTCCTACCCGCTGAGTAGGAATTTGCAAGCCATAGCTGAGGTGAGGCCGTCCAGAAAAGTCTAGCGCTACCTGAACTAAGGCTTCATCTAGTGGCGCAAGAAAATTACCAAAGCGGACAATACCTTTTCTGTCGCCTAGTGCTTGGTTGAAAGCTTGCCCTAAAGTAATGCCTACATCTTCATTGGTGTGATGGTCATCAATTTCCCAGTCTCCCTTGGCTTGGACATCTATATCAATCAGCCCGTGGGAGGCAATTTGATGCAACATGTGATCCAAAAACGGAATACCTGTTGCAGCTGTGCAAGTTCCTCTACCATCCAGGTTGATGGTAACTTGCACATTAGTTTCACCAGTGGTGCGGTGAACAGTGGCAATGCGAGGGGTTTCAGTTAAGCGATCGTAGTTTGAATTAACTTGGCGATTGGTTGTTTGCATGGGGAGTGAAAAGAGTTAGGAGTTAGGAGTTATGAGTTAGGAATTAAGAACTATGAGTTAAGAGTTAAAAATTTTTAACTCTTAACTCCTCACTCCTAACTCCTAATTTTCTCACTCCTAACTCCTAACTTTATCGCGTCACATTCCCATAATTTCATATCCTGCATCTACATATAGAATTTGTCCGGTAATCCCACTGGACAAATCACTACACAAGAAAGCCGCAGCGTTGCCTACTTCTAACTGAGTGACGGTGCGTCGTAGGGGAGCTACTTCTTCTACATGATGAATCATATCCAAAATCCCACCTACCGCTGAAGATGCCAAAGTACGGATGGGGCCTGCGGAGATGGCATTCACGCGGATATTTTGCGGCCCTAGTTCAGCAGCTAGGTAACGCACACTCATTTCTAACCCCGCTTTGGCAATTCCCATGACGTTGTAGTTGGGGATTGCCCTAACACCACCTAAATATGTCAGGGTGACGATGCTACCTCCCTCTGTCATCAAAGGTTTGGCTGCACCACTTAACTGCACCAGCGAGTAGGTACTAATTTCTAAGGCGGTGTTGAAGCCAGAACGAGAGGTTTGGCTAAAATCTCCAGTTAAATCGTCTTTGCTAGCAAAGGCTAGACAATGGATGAGGATATCTAGCTTTCCCCATTGTTCGCGGATTGTCTCAAAGGTAGATTTAATTTGGTCTTCATCTTGGACATTACAAGGAAGAAATAAACTGGGGTTGAGAGGTTCTACCAACTCCGCAACTTTTTTCTCCATCTTGCCGCGTTCATCCGGTAGGTAGGTAATACCCAGGTTTGCTCCAGCTTTGTGCAGCTGTTGGGCGATGCCCCAGGCGATCGAGCGGTTATTGGCAATACCTGTAACAAGGGCATTTTTTCCAGTCAGATTTAGCATAGAAATTGTTAATGCGATCGATCATTAGGAGCATACTAGAATCTGAGGCACGTTTTGTCTTTGTTTTATACATGATTTGCAAAAATGAATATTGCTAAGGGTGTTTTGTGTGAGAAAAATCTTGATTTTTTATAAAGATATTCTCAAGATATCTTTATTTGTTCTTCAAAAAACCTTTTAAATACAGCTATTGGAACTACTTATCAACAATTAGTAGCTGAAAGGATCAACAATTATGTATCATTATAAACAAAGAGTTATGAAGAGATTAGTTTGAGTATAGGAAAGTACAGAAAGGTTGACGGTGCTTTATTCATTTTTCGGGTGTATTCTTAGGTAATCAGTTTTTGTTTTTCCGGCATTGGGTAGGGGAAGGGAGATGATCGTGACACAAGATAAAGCCCTAGCAAATGTTTTTCGTCAGATGGCGACCGGGGCGTTTCCGCCAGTTGTGGAAACGTTTGAACGCAATAAAACGATCTTTTTTCCTGGCGATCCTGCCGAACGAGTTTATTTTCTTTTGAAAGGTGCTGTTAAACTTTCCAGGGTGTACGAGGCAGGAGAGGAAATAACGGTAGCGTTGCTGCGGGAAAATAGTGTTTTTGGTGTATTGTCATTGCTGACAGGAAATAAGTCGGATCGGTTTTACCATGCGGTTGCATTTACTCCTGTAGAATTACTGTCGGCACCAATTGAACAGGTGGAGCTAGCACTTAAGGAAAATCCAGAATTATCAATGTTAATGCTGCGAGGTCTGTCTTCGCGAATTTTACAAACGGAGATGATGATTGAAACTCTTGCCCACCGAGATATGGGTTCTAGGTTGGTGAGTTTTTTGTTAATTCTTTGTCGGGATTTTGGCGTTCCTTGTGCAGATGGGATCACAATTGATCTGAAGTTATCTCATCAAGCGATCGCAGAGGCAATTGGTTCAACTCGTGTTACCGTTACTAGGCTACTGGGAGATTTGCGTGAGAAAAAGATGATTTCCATCCACAAAAAGAAGATTACTGTGCATAAACCTGTTACCTTAAGTAGACAGTTCACATAAAAACAATTGGAGAAAGGGGAATCGGCGCGTGTTGTATTTTGAAAAATGACACTAATAGCTAGAGGTAAATCTAAAATTGAATAATTTCAGCTATTGCCAATTTCCACTTCTCCACAGACAATGCTTAAAAGTAGTAGGCTGTATCTGGAAGGATTTCGGTAGCTAAAGATGACCACCGGATACATCCTCATCGCAGCAATTTTGATTCTGGGAGGCGTAATTGCCACCGTGGGCGATCGCATCGGCACACGAGTTGGCAAAGCCCGCCTCTCACTTTTTAAGCTTCGTCCGAAAAACACTGCCGTACTAGTAACAATTTTTACTGGTGGTTTAATTTCAGCATCAACTTTAGGGATTTTATTCGCTGCCGACGAAGGCTTGCGAAAAGGAGTCTTTGAGTTAGAAGATATTCAAACAGACCTCCGACAGAAGCGGGAACAGCTAAAAACCGCAGAAACTCAGAAAAGTCAGGTAGAAGGTGAGCTAAACCAAGCAAGAATTGCCCAAGCAAAGGCACAACAGGACTTACAGGCAATTAATCAATCCTTGCAGGCGGCAAATGCCAAACAGAGGCAAACACAAGCTCAGTTAAACCGCACCATTAGTCAACAAGCCCAAACCCAAACTCAACTCCAACGCACTCAAGGACAGCTAGATCGGGTGGTAACTCAATACCAAAAAGCCATAGCTGAATTGCAAAGCGTTTACGACCAGAGAAAGGCACTACAGGCGGCAGTTGAACTACTGAAGACAGAACGCCAAAGACTTTACGCGGAAGCGAAAAAAGCCATTGACGAAGCCAAAACAGCAATTGAAAAACGCGATCGCGAACTTGCTAACCGTCAAGAAGCTATAGAAGCGCGCGATCAAAAAATTTCCCAACTGGATCAACTAATTCAAAAACGTAATGTAGAAGTTGCAGCACGAGAGCAAGTGATTGCCAAGCGGGAATCGCGCCTCAAAGAGTTGGAAGCACAACAGGAGCAACTAGAACAGGAAGTTGCCAGACTGGAAAAATATTATCAGTCCTACCGCGACCTGCGTTTGGGTAAGCTGGCCTTAGTTCGTGGTCAAGTTCTGTCTGCTGCTGTAATTCGTGTTACCCAACCGGCTGCTGCTCGTCAGGCAGTGATACAACTTTTACAAGAGGCGAATCGCAATGCCAACCTGGAATTAAGCGAGCCTGGTGCAAATCCGGCAAATGTAGAGTTACTGCGCGTGACCCAGGATAGGGTCGATCAATTAAGCAAGCAGATTGAGGATGGTAAAGAATATGTCGTGCGAATTTTCTCTGCTGGTAATTACGTCAGGGGAGAAAAGCAGATAGAATTTTTCGCGGATACAGCCCAGAATCAATTAGTTTTTTCGGGAGGCGCGGTGCTAGCCACGACTACTGCTGATTCCAAAACCATGACATCTTATCAGTTACAGCAGCGGCTAGAAATACTGATTTCTGCTTCCCAATTTCGTGCCCGTAATGCCGGAATTGTCGAAAATGTGCAAGTAGAGGGGACTTTTCTGCGCTTTGTCAGCCAATTAAGACAGTATAATCAACCCTTGGAGATCAAAGCGATCGCAGCAGAGGATACTTATACAGCCGGGCCATTGAGAGTAAAATTGGTGGCAATAGTCAACGGAAAAATTATTTTTAGTACTTAAAAAATTATTTGCACGCTGTTATTAGTAAGATTTAAACATATTGAACAGCAGCCAGAATAGTTGCTGTAGCTGCATTTTTATTTAGCAGACACTACGCGTAGCAAGATCCCTGTAAGGGTACATTTATAATTTTTTATTTTTAATTTATTATGAATTTCCGTGAATTTTCAGCAACGCAACCAGTCATATTGGGGTTTG
This sequence comes from Nostoc sp., assembly GCF_036918015.1. Taxonomy (GTDB): domain Bacteria; phylum Cyanobacteriota; class Cyanobacteriia; order Cyanobacteriales; family Nostocaceae; genus Nostoc. Next base: position 213,030 of record NZ_JBALEO010000074.1, on the reverse strand, counting down.
ATCCAGGTCGAGATAAGTGTGGTTTAGCAGTGATGGGACTGGATCGGCAACTGTATTACCATCAAGTCGTGCTAGCAAAAGAGGCGATCGCTACCATTGAGACACTGCGTCAAAGGTTTCCGATCTCTTTGATGGTCATGGGCGACCAAACTACAGCCAAACAGTGGAGACAGAGATTATATCAAGAATTGACAGAACCCCTGAGTATTATTTTAGTGGATGAGCGCTACACAACCTTAGAAGCACGCGATCGCTATTGGCAAATGTTCCCGCCCAAAGGGCTAATCAAGCTATTGCCACAGGGTCTACGACAGCCTCCAAGACCCATAGATGACATCGTTGCCATCCTCTTAATCGAAAGATACTTAAATCGCCTCACGGAATCAACACTAAGCAGTCAGGAGTGAGGAATTAGATCGTTAACTCCAAACTCCTAACTTTTAACTTTTAAAGTTCCGCCCGAATCGTAAAAGCATAGTCTCCTCCAGGCTCTAGCTGATAATCTTGTTGCTCCAAAAATCGACCGAGGGGTTCTTTGATTAAGGCACGGCCTTGGGAAGGCTTGACGGCAAGTTCTCCCCGGCGAAAATGCCACTGGAAATGCCACTCAAACTCACCCGCATTCACTTCGCCTTCTAGGAAGCCGTGTTGCCAGGATTGGCGGGTAATTCTGACATGGGCAGTGGTTTCTGGCAGACGTTTTGCACTCACAATGCTTTATGTCAAGTGTGGAATAACAGCCGATTATTTAGGCTACTTACTTTATTTACCAAACATAGCTTAATTAGACAAACTGACAAAGTGGGTATTTGTAGTTTACTAGGTTGTGTTGATGAGTAAGATTACTTCAGCATCCTGAAGTTGTGCCACCGATAGCGTAAGCAAGCTACGCGTAGCGTCTTCTAGAGAAGCGTTAGCGAGTTTTACTTCGAGGATCGTAGTTCGTCATAAAGATTGGAAAATAAATCAAACGAGAAATGCTAATTTTTTCGTTGCTTCTAGCGATCGCATTTCAACTACTGCTACATTTCAGGAATCGTTCTCTAGCTTAAATACCCAAATTAGCAGTCTCTAACATTCTTATCATAATTGTGTCGCTGAAAGTCTTTGTTGGGAACCCACAGTATATTTATGCCCCAAGATAGCTGTTTTTTGAATTCATATGTACTCCAAATGTTGGGCAAAAGTACCTGAAGCATACAATAAATTAAAAACTACAGATAAAAAGGTTTCGTGAATTACGCATAGACGCTTGTACGATCGGGCAATCCTATAAGAACAACTACCTCGAACAGTAACGCCTAGAAAAACAGAGGGAATGTCTGGTGGAGTCTTTAGAAGAAACTAAACTAGCGGCTTTTTATAAGCTAGTAGCACTAAGTGCATTTTCATAAATAACTTTATATATTTTGGTGTTTTATTTTGGTTTTGCTTGTCAATAATGATTTAGATATAACTATTAGTTGTTACTATTTTTGTGATGTTCAATTCCCTAACTCAAGTAAGATGTGCGCTCACTCTTAAAATCGATATTATATTTATTAAAGGTAATTTTCCGTTTACGTAATGAGGTAAGTAATGGCAATTCAATTGAAAGTTCCAGATATTAAAGGTGATGAGTGCGCCAAAAAAATAACTAAATCTATTCTGACTATGGAATCTGATGCCAAAGTAGATGTAAATGTTGATACTAAAACTGTAACTGTAGATGCTGCGGCTTCTGAAGAGTCAATTAAACAGATGGTTCAATCTGCTGGTTATACTATAGAGGGCTATTAATTATTTTTTCTAAATTTCTAAATTTATTAGAAAATTTAGAAAAAATAAATTAGCCAGCAGAATAACTTAATGATATTTACGTCCGTTTTCAGGGCGTAAATATTAATAATTACTCTACTCTATTGCAACTATTCCTCCTCTACTAAGATGGCAAATGGATCTAAATATTAGCAAGCGTGAATAAGAATTAAATTCACCAAAACTGCAATCAAACATGACTTAAATAAAATTAAATACTAAATCTTATGTTAGTACTCATTATTAAGTAGAAGTTAGAGACAAAGACGGTTGTCTGTCAAATAATGTGATATTCTCACACCTAGCAGAAAGAAAAATTACATTCACTTATCCTCAAGTCTAAGTACTAGGGAGGATTTCTAATGAATAACGAACTGATAGATAATTGGTGCAGAAAGCTATAACTAAAAGCATGGAAACCAAACAACTAGGAAAAACTGGTATCTTTGTAAGTGCGATTGGTTTGGGTGGTATGCCCATGTCAATTGCTAATCGTCCTCCTGAATCGGAATCAATCCAAGTTATTCATCGTGCCTTAGATTTGGGTATTACATTTATTGACACTGCCGATTCTTACTGCAAAGATGAGTCAGATAAGCACCACAATGAGCAGCTAATTCACAAAGCACTTAGTAGTTACAAAGGCGATGTTAGCCAAGTGATTGTAGCCACTAAGGGCGGGTTGATGCGTCCCAATGGCAACTGGACAAGCAACGGCAACCCAGAACATTTGCGCCAAACAATTCGAGTCAGTTTTGAGGCGTTGGGTGGTACTAAACCCATCGATGTTTGGCAATACCATTCTCCCGATACTAATTACACTATTGAAGAATCCCTTGCGCCAGTTAAAGAAGCAGTGGAAGCTGGTTTGATTCGGTTTGTGGGAGTTTCTAACTTTTCCGTTGAACAAATTAAGCGGGCGCGCGATGTGGTGGATATTGTCTCGGTGCAGAATCAATACAGCCCTTGGCAACGACAGCCAGAAAATGACGGCGTGTTAAAGTATTGCGAACAACAGGGATTAACCTTTTTACCTTGGAGTCCATTTGGTGGTAGGCGTCGCCATCAGGACTTGCAAGATATTTCTGCGATCGCTAAATTAGCTAAAGAAAAAGGCGTGTCGGTGTATAATATCGTCTTAGCGTGGTTGCGTTCCAAGTCGCCCGCTATTTTGCCTATTCCTGGTGCTAGCAAGGTTTCCAGTATTGAAGACTCGGCACAAGCTCTCAATGTGAAACTATCTGATGAAGAAGTGCAAAAAATTGATCGGGCAACTTAATCATTCCACTAGTTAAGGTAGATGTAGTGAAAGTTGCCAAAGATTTTCATGCCTTGTAGAGTGAGCATTTTAATGCTTACTCTATTTTGGTCTATTTATTAAAATACACTATAAATCTTACCAAAAGACCCTAAGAATTAACGTGAGTTCGACGGGTTGAAAAAGTGCAAAAAAAGCTGAGACTATCGGGCGATCATCGCGCCCCATTAAAACTTCGTCAACCAGCGCTTATAACCTGCCAAATCTACCAATTTTTAGCTCAGGGAATCTTCTGTTTGCAACCACCTATTTTTAATATGCCCCTCCCTGGCATTGAGGAGTTAGAATTTTCCTGATAACTTGTACTATATAGGAATCATATTTAATTTCTAAACAAAACTCCTTACAATCCCCCTGTCCCTGCCTACGCAGATAAATTCAAGAATCAAAGCGGATTCCTAGAGACATCAGTCACCTATTGATTATGTTTTAGCTATGCCTAGCTAAAACAAAAGTAGCATCAAAAAAATTACAGTTTATACGATAGGTATTTATGCCAGCAAAGTTTCATATTCAGACAGAATGGGCAACGGGTTTTCTTCACTAAAACTAGGTAGAAAATGTCCTATAAAAGTTGCGTGTCTGGAAGATGAGTAAATATCTAGTTAATAAACTGGCTATTTAGATAATCAGAAAAAATCCATTGTCTTTGACATTAAATCGCTGCTATTGGGAGAAGATTTTTCACTCTCATTGTAAGTAGCGTGCTGGAATTTTAAATTCTATAACAAACAACGAAGCTGGATGTTTTCAAATTCAGATTATACCAGTTGAATGTTTCATTCGACTGGTAGTATTTCAGATATTTTTTAGTTTTATTTCAACCCCTCAAAGCTGTCAGGAGTAAATATGCAAGCAACAAACGTAACTCTGGGAATTCCCAACCTCAATACTATGAATACCCAGGATTATATTGAACTAGAACAGCAATATGGGGCTGATAATTATCATCCTTTAGATGTAGTCATCACTAAAGGACAAGGAGTGTGGATATGGGATATAGAAGGTAAAAAATACCTAGACTTTCTTTCAGCTTACTCAGCATTAAATCAAGGTCATTGTCATCCCAAAATTCTTGCAGCCATGATTGAGCAAGCTCAGAAAGTTACACTAACTTCCAGGGCTTTTCGCAATGACCAATTGGGAAGATTTTATGAGAAGCTTTCTGAGATTTCTGGTTTACCTAAAGTGCTACCCATGAATTCGGGAGCCGAAGCTGTAGAGACGGCTATCAAAGCTATTCGGAAATGGGCTTATAAAGTAAAAGGTGTACCAGAAAATCAAGCAGAAATTATTGTTTGTAGTAATAATTTTTCGGGACGCACTATTAGTTTAATCAGTTTCTCTACAGAAGAACAATATCAAGATGGATTTGGGCCTTTGACGAGTGGGTTTAAAGTTATCCCTTTTGGTGATGCCCAAGCGTTAGAAAAAGCAATTACTCCTAACACTGCTGCATTTTTAGTAGAACCAATTCAGGGTGAAGGAGGTATTATTGTTCCTCCTCATGGGTTTTTAAAGCAAGCAGAACAAATCTGTCGCCATCATCATGTATTACTGGTTTTTGATGAAATTCAAACTGGGTTGGGAAGAACAGGTAAAATGTTTGCCCATCAATATGAGAATGTTAAGCCAGATGGCATAACTGTAGGAAAAGCTTTATCTGGTGGATTTTATCCCATTTCTGCGTTTATTTCTACTGACGAAGTGATGGATGTATTTCAACCAGGAGATCATGGTAGTACCTTTGGCGGAAATCCCTTAGCTGCTGCTATTGGCATTGCAGCACTGGATGTTCTTATAGAAGAAAAGTTACCAGAAAAAGCCTTAAAACTGGGGGAATATTTTATAGAAAAATTACAATCAATTGAGAGTTCATATATTAAGGAAGTGCGTGGTAAAGGCTTATTAATTGGCATGGAATTGCACCCCGAAGCGGGTGGTGCTAGACGTTTTTGTAAAGCCTTAGCTAAAGAGGGATTATTAGCCAAAAAAACTAGAGATAATGTCATTCGTTTTGCTCCACCCTTGGTTATTTCCCTAGATGAAATAGATTGGGCATTGGAGAAAATTGAGCTAGTTTTGACAACTACTTGTTAGTTTGGAGTAAATTGAGTATGATGGGTGAATTGTAGTGTTTAAAAAGTCATTAATAGCAAAATTGAACAATCGTTTCATCCAACTCATGAGTATCTGGGAATTGCACGTCAAGTTAAATAAAAGACGGCAATCAGATCCTGGTTTGTCCTGGTACGACCACTGCGAAGCGCCTAGTACATTGGCAAGACTTGCCTTCTAGTCGTTATGCAGACCGTATGACTTTTATTTTCAAAAAGGACAATCTACCATGAATCGTGAAGAACTTTTGCAACAGACTGTGCAACCAATTGACATCAAAGCTTTCGATGTTGTTGGCTTAGTGGAAGCTATGGGTAAAACAGCTTTCCAAGGTCGAAATTTGGGACGGGCAGCAAAAATTTATGACGCAATGCTGCAAGATAAAGAATGTACGATTATTCTGTGTTTAGCTGGGTCTTTATTTAGTGCTGGACTCAAGGGAATAGTCCACGATTTAATTACTCACAATATGGTAGATGCGATCGTGTCTACCGGCGCTAACATTGTTGATCAAGATTTCTTTGAAGCATTAGGTTATCGTCATTATGTTGGCGACCCCTTTGCTGATGATGAAGTGCTAAGACAGCAACGGATAGACCGCATATATGACACCTACATTGATGAAGATCAACTGCGGGTGTGTGACATGACGATCGCAGAAATCGCCGAGAATTTAGAGAAGCGTCCCTATTCTTCACGGGAATTTATTGAGCAGATGGCGGTTTATTTAGAACGTCGGGGTAACTATGGTCAATCTGTAGTGCAAGCTGCTTATCAACACCAAGTACCAATTTTTGTCCCTGCTTTTAGTGACTGTTCGGCTGGGTTTGGGCTTGTCCATCACCAATGGAATTCTCCAGAATCTCATTTAACCATTGACTCAGTACGAGACTTCCGGGAGTTGACGCAGTGCAAACTGGCTTCCAACTACACTGGATTGGTGATGATTGGTGGTGGTGTACCAAAAAACTTCGCCCAGGATACGGTGGTAGCTGCGGAAATGCTGGGGTTTGAGACGAGTATGCACAAGTATACAATTCAAGTCACCGTCGCCGATGAGCGGGATGGGGCTTTATCTGGTTCTACTCTCAAAGAAGCGCATTCTTGGGGGAAGGTGGATAAAGCTACTGAACAGATGGTGTTTTCTGAGGCGACTGTGGCGTTCCCGTTAATCGCGGGGTATGCGTATCATAAGGGGAACTGGCGCGATCGCCAACCACATCGTTTAGCTGAGTTATTCACTAAACCTCAACCCAAGGTAGTGACTGTATAGCAATTTGAGGGGGCTTTTTTGTCCCCTCTACAAGAAGGCGATCGACCCATATTGCCCTATATTACCAAGGCTGGACGATGATGAATCCAAGGGTTAGCCGCTTCTAGTTGTGCTGCTAGGCTGATAATTGTGGCTTCAGCGGCAGGTTTACCAATTAGCTGCACACTGATGGGTAAACCCTTACTATCAAAGCCGACAGGAATTGCGATCGCAGGTTGTCCAGTTGCATTCGCAGGCGGACAAGGGGCAACCCACTCAATAATATTTTGGAATGTCTCTTCTGGACTCAGCGAAGCCCATTCCCCAACGCGGATGGGTGAATGTAAATAAACTGGCAATACCAGCACATCCACGGTATCGAAAAACGCCACAATCTGCCGTGCCACTACCTGCATTTGAGAAACTGCTTGGAGGTACTGGGCAACGGAACCGGTGCGTGCAAATAGCCAGCGATTCAATGGTTGCAAGGCTTCAACCGGAAGTCCCGCCGCCGCTACCCCAGCTTGCCAGACGATTTGAAAGGGTTCAACTAAAGCACTGAAATCCGGGGATTTCTGTTCAACGTGGTGGCCGAGTTGTTCTAATAACTGGACTGTTTGGCGGACACCTTGCTGACAGTTCGCGTCAGCTTCTCCCAAAGGAGAAATACTAGTGTCAAAGGCAATTCGCAAAGCACCAAGTTTTGTCTGAGTGGCGGCAAGAAATGATGGTTCGGGATCTGGCAACCAGTAAGGATCGCCTGTCATGTAACCAGATATGGCATCCAAAAGGGCAGCAGCATCAGCGACAGTCCGGGCGATGGGGCCGTTGACGGCAATTCCAGCTAGGCGTTCGCCTACGGGTGCTTTACTCACCCTACCTCTGGATGGTTTGAGTCCCACCAAACCACAACAAGCCGCAGGCCCCCGAATTGAACCACCGCCATCAGAACCTTGAGCGATCGCACACAATCCCGCTGCTACCGCCGCCGCCGCGCCACCACTGGAACCGCCAGGGGTGTATTCTAAATTCCACGGATTTCTGGCTGGGGGAAAACCCGCAGGCTCACTGTAGGGAAAAGAACCTAATTCGGAAGTGGCTGTTTTACCGAGAATAGTAAATCCAGCTTGCTTAATCCTTGTCACAACCCCATCATCATAGTTAGGAATATTATTCAGTAATGCCGGATTTCCGTAAGTACAGGTGACACCTGCTACAGCATTGAGGTCTTTAATGGAAATCGGCACGCCAAAAAATGGCGGTAGTTCTGAGGTAGTTGTTAATAATTCTGTTTTAGCTTTGGCATCTGCGATCGCTAATTCTGCCGTCACCGTAAAATAACTTCCTAATTGGGGATTTAATTGCCCAGTCCGTTCTAAATATACTTCTACCAACTCTAGCGGTGATATTTCCCGGCGACGAATTAATTGCGCCAACTCTAGTGCTGGGGTAAATGCTAAATCAACTTCATTCATAGGTTAGTGAATGGGTAATTTTGTCTTTCTCTGGGATTTTTAAACTGAAATTGTTACTTTAGCAGGATTTCCGGGAACTATACATTTTATAGCTCCTAAGATTTGTGACTCATTTAGGATGCTCAGATGCAATAGGTGTGGTTGTATTCTTACTCAAGCCATTTTAATTGTTCCGCATAAACTTTCGACAAATCCCCAAGGGGTATTTATGGCTAACCTAGAAATACTTGTGAGTGAATTGCCAACACTAATTCAGAATTTAAAACTGACTATTGGCGATTCTAATCAAATCATGGAACAAATTATCCTAATTAATAATGCTCAAGAACAGCTACGAAATATTAAAAAATTAATCGCTCAGGAATTGAGATTCGATCGGATCAATAATTCTGCGATCGCTACACTTCCTAGAATAGGTACGGTAGCTAGTTTATTTTTACCTAGTGTTGGATTAGTAGATCCAGCGATCGCAGAAAAATTTGGAAATTCAGAAACTAAAATTTCATTGGCTGATTTACAATTAAAAATTGATGCTTGGATTGAATGGAATTATTTTTTACAAGCAATAGCCACTGATATTCTTAGCGATCTTAAATTAGTAAATCAACTAAATTCTGACATTATTAATTTAAGTATATCAAATGAATTTCAAACACTTAATGACAGCTTAAAAATTGACTTAGCTTTGGGTAAAGCTAAGATTTTACGACATCAAATTGAAAAAATTAGAGATTATCAAAAACAACTATTACAGTTACAGCAAAAACTAAATTATATTTTCGATACTATTAAAAATAGTCGCAGTTTATTAAATATTTTATTAGGTGTCTCAGCTTTTTATGGTAAATCTGGTTTCGCTTTAGAGTGGTTAGATGATGACCACGAATTAATCATATCGAGTGAGGGAAAATTTCAAGAATTGACAGATATTCTCAATGATTGTGATTATTTCCAAGAGCAAATTGCTGCTTTAATTATTCAAGGTGATACTTTAAGTCTACAGGGAGAAGAAGCCCTGAAAAAGATTGAACAGGAAACTAGTAGAGAAGCAATTAGTAACCAGGAAGTAGGAATATTAACAAAGTTTTCAACACCCAAAATAGTACGTTCAGCTTTGATTATCGCCTCAAGTTTATTAATCTTAACTTTTGGTGCTTTGAAAATTAGAGAACAAAGTCTAAGTTTAACTCAAGAAGGAAGTGCGTTCGTCGCAGACGATGGCGGAGCCATCAGCAACTTTAAATCTGCTCAAAAACTTGGTATGGAAGCTGCTTCTCTGGTTCAAAAGCCACCGCATCCTCTAAAAGTCTGGCAACAAGCAGAAACTAAATGGTATCAGGCAATAATTTTATTAGATAAAATTCCTGCTAAAACATCAGTTTATGACCGGGCAAAGAAGAAATTAGCTTACTATCAAATTAACTATAAATCTATCAGCCAAAGAGTGCTAATTGAAAAGAAAGCTCTAGAAAACTTAGAATCAGCCCACAAGTTAGCAACAGAAGCTAATTTATTTGTCCAAAATTCACCTCATTCACAACTAAGGCGAAAGCAAGCACATGATAAATGGCAGCAAGCAATTAATTTATTAGAAGCTATTCCAGACAGTACGTCTGTCTCTATACAGGCTAAAGAGATGCTTTCTATTTATAAAACTAATTATGCGGCAACTAATCAGCAGTCCTAAATCATTTGTGTTTGTGAAAAATTATACCAATTTGAAAAAAGAATGCGACAAATAGACCATTTGTAGAGACGCGATTCATCGCGTCTTTACCCAAGGATGTGTTGCAATCATTAATTGAATTGGTATTAGATAGGATTACTATATAGCAGTTATTGAATATTTGACAAATTGCGTTAAAAAAGTAAAGAGGTAAATCGTCCTTTTTCAACGCTTTACCTCTCTCAACAACAGATAATTACAACTGACAATTACACCTTAGAACGGTCAGTCAAAATCTCATAACCAGTCTCAGTTACCAAAACTGTATGCTCAAACTGAGCCGACAAAGAATTATCCATAGTAACTGCTGTCCAACGGTCTGATAATGTCCGCGTGTGTCTAGAACCCGCGTTTAAAATTGGCTCAATTGCTAGCGTCATCCCCGCCCGGAGTTTAACATTTGGCATCTCACGAGTGCGATAGTTGAATACTGAAGGTTCTTCATGCAGGTTACGACCGACACCGTGTCCAGTAAACTCTTCAACTATACTAAAACCGTTAGATTTAACATGATCTTCAATTGCTCCAGCTAAGTCAAGCAGGTATACACCAGCCTTTACTTGCTCAATGCCTTTATATAAAGCTTCTTCGGCTACACGAATTAATTTAGCAGCTTCTTGCGTCACTTCACCGACAGCAATTGAAATGCAAGAATCACCATGAAAACCTTGGAAATAAGCGCCTGTATCTACTTTTAATACATCGCCGACGCGAATCACTTTCTTGGGGCTTGGAATTCCATGTACTGCTTCATTATTAATACTGGAACAGATAGAACCTGGAAAACCGTGATATCCTTTAAAACTCGGTGTTGCACCCATTTCGCGGATACGTTTTTCTGCATAAGTATCCAAATCAGCCGTGGTCATTCCTGGCTTTACTCGCTCGGCAATTTCTTTTAGGACAGTTGCGACAATTGCCGATGATTGCCGCATGATTTCAATTTCACGCGGCGATTTAATTTCAATTCCTCGGCGCTGTTTTTTCGCTGGTGCTGGTTGAGTAGCTTGAGAAAGTAAGTTACTGAAAATGTTCATGGTAAATTAATAATTACTGGTGGCTTTGACGCTGAAGTATGAATGCTTTCTCTAGATTAATTGAGAAATAATATCTATAATTTAACACTATGGGAGTTAGTGTAGTTTGGTCTAAAATTGTGATGAATTGAGGTTTCAAATTTAAGCGCATAGGTACGCAGAGAATTTAATCACCTTAATTAAATGTTGTATTTAGCTCAATTATTTTTAATTTTTGATGGCAATCTCTCCAGTCATACCTGCTTCTGTATGTCCCGGTATTGTACAACGTAAGCCATAAGTACCAGATTTTAGGGGGACAAATACCCATTCGGCTTCAGCACCGGGTTTGAGTTCTAGTTCGTGAATGGCTCCTTTGATTTCTACTTTCCCTACTTGGACTTTTTGTGTCCAGATGCCATCGGCAAAATCTTTAGCGGTAAAATAGTGCTTCAGCTGGCTGGGATTATTAAGCTGTAGTTGATAACGTTTACCAGCCTCAAATTCCAAATTATTTGGCTCAAACTTGAGTTCGTTAGCCGCATTACCCAAGCTTACTGTAATTTCTGTGGCTGGTTGCTTGAGCAAATCAAAAGACTTATTCGCCGCCATTGCTGGAGTAGCAGCGATGAAATTTAGAGCTAGAAGCAATGTTAATATCACGTAGTTACGCCGTAATATTTTTACCAAACTAGGAATTGTGAAACTAAGGGATTTAATTACAATTTCGTAAAAACAGTTATAAATTTTCATCACTAATTCTCAAAAGGCAATGCTGATGAGCAGGAATAACTAATAGGTAGCGGGAAAAACCACTTTACCTATTCTTTATATTATCCATGCCCAGTGCCTTATCTCTACCTAATACTTTTTTCTGCTAACACAGATGGCCCAGCAGTAACGACTACGATTCGATCTGGGTGGAGTAACTCACGAGCCGCTTGATTAACTTCGGCAAGGGTGACTTTCTGGATTTTATCAGTGAAGGAGTGCAATTCTACTTTATCTAGTCCATACACCTCATTCATCAGAATTCTATCTGTTAATTCCTCTGGGTTTGCCAGGGAAACGTTGTAGTTGCTGATGAGGGTGCGTTTAGCTGTGTCTACTTCCAGTGCAGTTACACCTTGTTGATGGATTTGCTGTAGCATCTGGCGGGTACTAGCGATCGCTTTACTGCTATCTTCAGGACTAGTCTGCATCTCAATCAAAAATGTCCCTACATTCTTCCCGGCTTGGAAGGAGCTATAAATTCCATAGCTTAAACCTTGGCGATCGCGCACTTCTGCACCTAGTCTACTAGATAAGGTATCGCCTCCCAAAATCTGGTTCAATACTAGGGCTGCATGAAATCGAGGATCGTAACGGTTAATACCTGTGTAACCCATATAAGTTACAGCTTGGGCTTTATCTGGTAAAACTGGGTTGACACTGACGATTTTCTGGGGCATTGCCACCGGGGGATATTTTAATGTGGGTGCTTTTCCGCTAACTTCCCAATCACCAAACTTATTTTTTATCAGCGATCGCACTTTGTCTAGATCGAAATCTCCCACCAGCGCTAGCACTGTTGTATCTGGACGATAATGTTTAGTTTTGAAATCAATCACATCCCGGCGCTGAATCTGCTGTAAACTCTCCTCTGTGGGGAAGGTATGTAAGGGGTGTTTTTTCGGATAAATTGACTGAACAAATACTCTTCTGGCTACTTCTGATGGCTCATCTAATTCCTGTTGCAAATCAGTTAAAGTTTGTTGGCGATGCAGTTCTAACTCTTTGACTGGGAAGTTACTATTTTTAACAACATCTGCTAATATCTCCAGGAGTATCGGCAAATCATCTGCTAAACTATCACCTTCGATATGCACACCTTCGCGGTAGGTTTGAAAATCTAGACTTGCCCCTCGTTCTCCTAAGACTTTAGCAATACTTAAAACATCCTTGCTCTTAGTACCATTTAGCAAATTATCTGCCACAAAAGCAGCCAATCCAGCTTTATTCTCTGGATCGAATTCCGTCCCAGCTTGAATATAACCGCTTAAGGTAACGGTGGGAGTACTCCGATCGGGTAACAGTAATATCCGCAATCCGTTAGTCAATTTAAATTCCTGGGGTAAGACTTGGGCAATCGCATCTGTAGCCAAATCCACAGGTGGTAAGTACTTTATCACCTCAGAAAAAAGCACGGGTACCCCAGGAGAGAAATTTTCTGTAGTTTGGGCTGAGTGTGGTTTGTCAGGAACTTCTGTTATCCGCTTCTGGGTTGGTTCAAAAAAGCCTACTGTCCGCGCTTCTTTTGTCAAGTATTTGTTAATGACAGCAACAACATCCGTCGGCTTCACCAAACGAACAGCTGCCAAATAGCGGTCTGTGTAGCGATAATCACCAACAGTTGTCTCATCAGTGCCCAATCGCATTGCTTGAGAAGTGATATCACGGTTACTCAAAATTACATCTGCTGCTAATTGAGTTTTGGCTCGTTCTACTTCCTCAGATGTCACACCTTTTTCTGCTACATTAGCGATCGCACTACTCAACATTGAGTCAATTTTTTTCAAATCTTGTTTAGCTCCAGCCGTTACCAACACTTCATACCAGCCAGATTCTCGCAAACTGGTGACGGATGCTGTAACTTCACTAGCTAAACCTGATTCCACCAATGCCTGATAAAGTCTAGAATTCCGTCCCTCTGTCAAGATGTAATCCATCACATCCAGCGCCGGGATATCCGGTTGATTTGCATCGGGTAGCGGATACACAACTTGTAACAGCCGCCCTGCTCCCGGTTCTCGCAATACGATGGGAGTGCTGAGTGTTGAGTGCTGAGTGCTGTTAGCGGTAGCGGGGCGTTTAGCCCGTGCTGAGTGCTGAGTGTTGAGTGTTGAGTGTTGAGTGCTGAGTGATGGAGATGAGGGAGAAATAACTCCTGCCTCCTGCCCCCTGCCCCCTGCCTCCTGCCTCGGTAATTTGCCAAACACCTCTTTAATTGTTTCCAGAGTGTTTGCAGTTTGAAAATCTCCAACAATCACTAAGACAGCATTATCGGGACTGTAAAAATTGCGGTAATATTTTTCTACCTGCTCAACTTCAAATTTCTCGACATCAGCTTTAGTACCACCTACAGGCAACCCATAAGCATGATTCGGAAACACCGCTTGCATAACGGCGCGGTTGAGGCGATATTCTGGACTATTTTCGTAACCCTGCAACTCGGAAATTACTACCCGCTTTTCACTGGCTAATTGCTCTGGCTCAATTTGGGAATTTCGCATTCTGTCTGCTTCCAGCACCAAGAGCGCTTTCAGCTTGTTTCGTTCCACAGTACCGTAATATGCAGTTTGGTCATAGCTAGTGAAAGCATTAGAATCACTACCTAAAGCACTAAACAAACGTCCAAATTGAATTGGACGATTTCGAGTGCCTTTAAACATCATGTGTTCCAACTGGTGGGCAATGCCATTCACGCCCGGTTCTTCGTTACGCGAGCCAACCTTGTACCACACCTGCACCGTCACCACTGGCGCAGTATGCACTTCCTTTGTCAGGACAGTTAAACCATTCTCCAGCACTGTCTTGCGGACATTTTCTGTCAGTGTTGAGGGCATTATTCTTTTTGCTAGCAAGGTTGACTGATATTTTTCTTTGTTAGTAGATATAACTGGATGTTGGCTATGAGCAGGTCGATCGCTCAACAAAAAAACAGCTACTAGCCATAAACTTAAAAGTAATAACGGCAAGGGATATTTATAAAATTTAGAATAAAATTTGGAAAATCCATCCATGTATTTAGCAGATTTATCTGTAAATTAAGTTACATAGTTATTTCTGTGAGTGACTACACTTTAATCTGGTAAAAAAATCTGTGACTTCAGTAACAATACAGAAAAACAATATATTAGCAACAAAGCTAATAAAAAAGCTAAATTATGGGAGTTTTGCTAAAACCCGAATGAATTCCAGAGGTAAGCCATCAGTATCGGCGATGAAAGCTACTTCGTAAATGCGATCGCCTATTTGCTGTTGTGTCGGTTCTAAAAGCACCTTCAACGGTTCTAATCCTTCGGGTTGACTCTCAGCAGTTACTGAAACACGTTCTTGTAAACTTGTCAACCAGCTAGGTAAATCTGGTGTAATCTCAGTTAAATCGAACGAGAGATGATAATACCCTACATAATGCTCATCAGCAAAGGCATCTGGGGCTGGTTTTGGTTCGGGAATTTGGATCAGTTCGATTCTGCCGCCCAATCCTTCCATCCAGCAAGCTAGGGTGTAGCCTGTGGTAAAGCGTTCTGAGATTGTAAACCCTAAAAGTTCGTAGAAAGCGATCGCTCGATGAATATTCGCAGTCCGAATAGAAGCGTGGTGCATAAGACAGTAGTGCTGAGTGCTGAGTAACGAGTGCTGAGTAAGACCTTAAACTTAAATTCTAAGGATGAAAAACTTTTTAATTGAGTGCAATTAAAACTTCTTCTCCCTCAGAACTCAGCACTCAGCACTCAGCACTCAGCACTAATTATTGACCATTACTCAAACAACCTGAAATAAGGGTAGCGTACAGGGACACCAGGCTCTTTTTCCAAGTCAAAATTAATCACTTCCCAACAGTCATCTTCTGAAGTATCGGTATCGGGGCTAAACTCCACGGGTAAACCGTACAAACGCGCAGCAGTAGCTTCTGGTTGTCCAGAACGCCAAGGCGTGCTGCGTTCTAAATAGCCACTCATCAATTCCTGATAGCGTCGAGCAATAATCACTCGTGTTGCTCGAAAGCCTTGGGTATAGAGCTTATCTAATGCTTCGTGAATTTCAAAGCGAATACCATCAGGATGAGTATGTTGTCTATACCATTCATTATTCCACCTCCGCCAATGACGCCCCGATTGCAAATGGATTAACTCTCCATTTTTAGGATTAGCTTCAAACGCGCCATGACGCGGACACAAATAGGTATCTGTGAGTGTCAGCGCCGGAATAGTCTGGCGACAATGGGGACACTGTATTTCCGGCCCAAACATCGGGTACTGCAAACCTGGATTCATCATGAAGTGCGTACAAACATAATTTTGTCTTCACCAGCACTAGTGGGTTGGATTATACACTTCGGTTCAACCACTTTGAGTTACTTGCTCACTGCTGCATAGACACTGTGTTGCGGCAGGAACATTGTTCACTAGTGTTTTCCTCAGCGTAGAGGCTTGACGCTGTGATATCCTGGTTGTGCAACCAGCCTCAAAGGTTGGAGTTTCTCCAGTGTTCCTGGGTACCATATTCATATTCTATCGTGTCTACCGCTTCTTACTGGACATCTCCTGATTTTTCTCAAGCTGCCTTCATTGCGGGCAATGCTGTTGTTATGGGTTCGGTAAATATAGCAACAGGAGTGAGCATTTGGTATGGAGCAGTGGTGAGGGGAGATGTAGAACGGATTGAAATTGGCGAATGCACAAATATTCAGGATGGTGCAATTTTACATGGTGATGCTGGTTTTCCAACAATTTTAGAAGATCATGTTACCGTAGGGCATCGTGCTGTGGTACATTCTGCTTACATTGAGCGTGGAAGTTTGATTGGCATTGGCGCAGTGATTTTAGACGGGGTACGAGTGGGCGCTGGTAGCATTATTGGTGCTGGCGCAGTGATAACTAAAAATGTACCGCCTTTGTCCCTAGTTGTCGGTATTCCAGGTAAAGTGTTACGCCAAGTAACAGATGTTGAAGCCGCAGAACTGATTGAACACGCTAAACGTTACCAAAAGTTAGCTTTAGTTCATGCTGGTAAAGGTACTGATATCGGCTTTAGCAAGTCTTAGGGAGTTGGGAGTGGGGGAGCAGGGGAGCAGGGGAGCAGGGGAGCAGGGGAGCAGGGGAGCAGAGAAGAAAAGAAGTTGTAGTAAGTTTTTCCCCTCTGCCCCTTTGCACCTCTGCCTCTTATGCCCAATACTTCTCTACGAGAGGCTGCGCCAACAGCTTCGCTCAGTACAAGTGCCCCATAAATTAAACATTCTTTACATTTGTATTTGGAAAAATTGCCCACTTCAGCTAAAAATAAAAATGAGAGCTGTTGACAAAACTTTAATTTCTACTTAAGAGAGGGGTTCTAGATATGGATATCGATTTTCGTATAGCGATCGTTTTAGCACCAGTTGCTATTGCAGCTAGCTGGGCAGTGTTTAATATTGGCGCTGCGGCTTTAAGACAAATTCAAGGCTTTTTGGATAGAGAAGCTTAAATTCGGCTCAATATCATTACTCTCCAACCGACTGTTTCTCTTTACAAGGACAGTCGGTTTTATTCATATAAATTAATGGGGCATTGGGCATAGGTTATTCTCCTTGTCCCCCTTGTCCCCCTCATCCCCCCACTCCCTCTTCATTGAATATCGATTCTGTAATACAACCCCTGCAACGCTTTGGTGTCCATTTGGGACTCGATCGCATTGTCAATCTATTGGCAAATCTCGGCAATCCCCATCACCAAGTCCCGGTTATTCATGTTGCTGGCACTAATGGCAAAGGTTCAGTGTGTGCCTATCTTTCCTCGGTACTCACTGAGGCTGGTTATCGTACAGGACGCTACACTTCCCCCCATTTAGTTGATTGGACGGAACGTATTTGTCTGAATGAACAGCCAATTTCCTCTGAGGAATTGAGTCAATTATTAGAAAAAGTCCAAGCGGTTATTCGCCCTGATGACGAGCCGCCAACTCAGTTTGAAGTAATTACGGCGGCTGCTTGGTTATATTTTGCCCAGCAACAAATTGATGTGGCTGTGGTAGAAGTCGGACTAGGAGGGCGCTTAGATGCTACCAATGTTTGCTTGGAACCTTTGGTTACGCTCATCACTTCCATTAGCCGCGAACACTGGCAACAACTTGGCCCTACCGTCGCTGATATTGCTAGAGAAAAAGCAGGTATTCTTAAACCTGGATGTCCCGTTGTGGTTGGGCCATTACCACCAGAGGCAGACAAAGTGGTGCGATCGCGTGCCTTAGAATTACAATGCCCGATTTTTACACCTCAACCTGCCCGTCAAATCGCTACAGGATGGGCAGAGTATATATGTGAAGCAGAGGGGCAGAGGGGAAGAGGGGCAGAGGGGGAAATTAAAGAATCAGCCCATCACTCTATTAAATATCCGTTGCCGTTAGCGGGACAAATTCAGTTAACTAATTCAGCTTTGGCTTTAGCCGCTTTAGAAATTCTCCAACAACAGGGTTGGCAGATTTCAGAAGAAGCCATAACTAACGGCATGGCCAAAACTAAATGGCCGGGGCGGATGCAATGGACTACTTGGAAAAACCATAAATTATTACTTGATGGCGCTCATAATACCGCCGCCGCCCAAGTTCTCCGCCAGTATGTTGATAGCTTAGACGCAGTTAACCCCAAACCCATAAATTGGGTTATGGGAATGTTTGCCGATAAGGATCATACTGATATTTTTACCGCTTTACTGCGACCAGGCGATCACCTTTATTTAGTGCCAATACCAGTAGAACCTTGGGCGGGTAGGACTTCTGCGGATCTAGACTACTTATCAAATCTAGCTTACAGCCTCTGTCCCGAATTAAGCGATCGCCAAATCCATCCAGATTTATTCACAGCACTAGCAGCCGTCACCACAACCGCTACCACAGAAGATTTAATCGTTTTGTGTGGTTCCCTTTATTTAGTCGGCGATTTTTTAGCAGCCACCAATATAATTCGTAAATCATAATTACGAATTACGTTAGCGTAGCGTTAGCGAGTCTTCGAGCGTCATTACGAATTACGAATTTATCTGTTGTTCCACTCTTGCGCCGCATTCTCTACAGCTTTATCTACAGTTTTTTGGTCTAACATTGCTGCTTGCAAGTTCTCATAAACAGCCTTTTGCAGTTTATTAAAATCCTTCAATGTAGGGGTCAATATTTCTGCCTTTGGCAGTTCTTGAGCACTCATAACTCGCGCTTTTTCTATTGTTGAAGCATTAGCTGGAACATCTTTAAAGTAAGTATCAGACAATGCTTTGATTGTAGAAGGTAGGACATTTGCAGCTTTAGCAAAGGCTAACTGATTTTCGTCATTGGTGACAAATAAAGCAAACTTCACAGCGCCATCTGGTTGTTTGCTATCGCGGGGAATAACTATGTTCATCACCGCGACATTTTTCTTTCCTGTGTCACCAGTGAGTTGAGGTGCTATTCCCGAAGCTTGAGCAATTTTTGGGGCATTATTTGCGATCGTTTTCAGAAACTCTGGCCCAGAAGCTAAAAAGGCAGTCTCTCCAGATTGGTATAAATCGATCGCGTGGCGATGTCCTTGGGTTAAAGCCTCTTTAGGAAGCAAACCTTTTTTATACAAGTCTACCCAATACTGAAACGCGGCTTTTCCTTGTGCTGAATTAAACGCCGCTTTACCCTCAGCATCTATTAAGGTGACTCCCATTTGCACGAAAGATTCCAGCACTTCACCGGAATCTTGCGGTACGAAAGTCACAAAAAAGGCATACTTACCCGTCTTGTCTTTAATTTGTTGCGCGGCTAGTGCCAATTCTGCGTAGGTTGCGGGGACTTTATTGATACCTGCCTGTTTTAATAAATCAGTGTTATAAATGGTTAACCGTGTGGTGAGATACCAGGGAATCCCAAAACTCTTACCATTAAGCGTACTTGCTTTCCAGATATTCGGCAGATAGGAGGAACGTACATCATTCGGGACTTTCGCATCTAAATCTAACCAGGCATTTCGTCCGGCAAGTTGGGAAGCAAAACCCGGATTTAAGTTGACTACATCAGGTGGCGTTTTTGCGGAGACAGCTGTTAATATTTTGTTCTCCATTGCTGCCCAAGGTACATCAACCCAGTTAATCTTTATACCTGGATTTTGCGATTCAAAATTCGCAATTAGGCTTTTGAAGTAGTCGGTAAATTGAGGTTGGAGTTGCATTGTCCAAAACTCAACAGTTCCCACTCCTGAAGTAGCTTGTTTTGTACTTGTATTAACATTACCTGTGCTGCAACTTACAATCCAACTGGTTAATAAGCCAAGCAGTACCAAAGCAACAAGTTGTTTAAATTTTCGCAATTGAATCATTTTCCCAGTATTTTTACGCTTGATCGGTGTGAAAAGCTTAGACAGAATTGTTGAGATTATAGGCTAAATAAATTACCCGTAAAGACGTAATATATAACGCCTTTACTGCAACAAATTTAAATTTTCAATTTAGCAGTCCAGCGGGCACAACTGTGGTAAAAAGCTTCAATAGTCTGTTTGGCAAATCGAAAAAAGGGGTAGGCATTGAACTTGCTCCCGAACGGGTAAATGTTGTTCAGCTACGCAAGCAGGGTCAAGGCTTGAAATTAGAAATCTATACATCGGTAGCAGTTCCAGAAGGGATAGTTATCGATGGTCAAATCAGCGACCCTCCGGCAATGGCGCAATTAATTCAGCAAGCGCTAGCTGAGAGCAAAATCAAAACTTCTCACGTTGCGACTGGTGTACCAGGACGAGATTCTATCGTTCGGATTATACCAGTGCCAGCAGAGTTAGACGATAAAGAACTGCGAGAAATGGTGCTGAACCATGAAGCAGGTTTGTATTTACCCTATCCTCGTGAAGAGGCTGATGTAGATTATCAGAAACTTGGGTATTTTGTAGATGAAGATGGCATTGAAAAAGTACACGTACTCCTAGTTGCCACCCGTAAGGAGATAACGGATACCTATATAAGTACCTTCGAGCAGGCAGGATTACACATTGATGTTTTAGAAATTAACAGTTTTGCTCTGATTCGGACTATTCGCGAACAACTGCGACAATTTGGGCCGCAAGAAGCAGCAGTACTAGTTGATATCGAGTTCGACAGTACAGAAATCGCCATCATCGTTAACGGAGTGCCGCAATTTTCGCGCACAGTCCCCATCGGGACTTATCAAATGCAAACTGCCTTAGCAAGGGCAATGAGCTTACCTACATCACGAGACATGGAACTGTTACACGGAATGGTTATTCCTGCAACTCCCATAGACGGTGGTAAAACTGGCGTTACCGAACTCGATCCTGGCATGGCTGCCATATTGAGAGTCTTGGGAGAACTAACAGATGAACTGCGCCGTTCCATCGATTTTTACCTGAATCAAAGTGAAAATTTGGAGGTAGCGCAGATTTTATTAGCTGGGCCAGGAGGTGGACTTCAACAGCTAGATGAATTTTTTACTCAACGATTGAGTTTGCCAACTACCCAAATAGATCCAATCGGGTCTTTATCTTTGGAAGTTGACACTGATAAATATCCACAGGTACAACGCTCTGGCTTGGCGATTGTACTTGGTCTAGGAATGCGGGAGGTGTAACAAAATGTACAGCCTAGATGTTAACTTTCTTAAAGACCGCCCAGCATTCCAGAAAAAGCCAGAGAGAAAGGGAGGAATAGCTCTAAAATTTCCTACGGGGGATTTGACACTACTGTATGTGGGAGTTGCAGTAGGTATAGGTCTTCCGGCTTTATTCGGAGTTGGTTGGTGGTTGCTGCAAGGGAAGATTGTTGAATTAGATGGTCAAATTGCACAACTAGACCAAGAAAGCAAGAGGTTAGATACAGAAATAGGAAATATTAACAAAATCAAAGCCGAGGCAAATGCAATTAAAGGGGAAACCCAAGCTTTAGTAACTGTATTTGACCAGATTCGTCCTTGGTCAGCAATGCTGCAAGATTTGCGCGATCGCATCCCAACGGCAGTGCAAATCGAGAACATCAAGCAAATCCCACCCATTGCAGTAGCGGCAGGTCAGCCACCAAATAATCCCGCCGGGGGATTAGAAATTAACGGATTGGCTCGTTCCTTTAATGATGTCAATGATTTCTTATTGAGTTTACAACAGTCTCAGTTTTTAAAGCCCACAGAAACCAGAATTCTCACAGCAACGTTAGTAGAGGCTCCCTTAACAGCAAGTGCGAGTCAATCTTCTAATGATGTAATTATTAAGCCACCTCAAGTAGTTAAATACACTATTCAATCGAGCATGAACGACGTTCCAGCGTCGGAATTAATTCGAGAGTTAGAAAAAAAAGGCACAGTGGGGTTAGTAACTCGAATTCGTAATATGCAACAAACAGGAGTCATTTCAAAATGACGCTGAGTGATGATTTAAATTTTGCCGAACATGGTGGGGAATTCGATCAGGCAGGGCCAGCCCCACGTGTGGTATTTGGTATTGCCTTCACACCAAAAATTATTGGGATCATAGTGGGGGTAATTGGTTTAGCAGGAGCAGGTTATATATTGTTAAACCTGCTGATGCCAGCTTGGGAAAGCTATCAGCAGCAGCAAGCCAAAAGCACTGAACTGCAAGGGCAAATTGAGCAAAAAAAAGCCAATATCAAACAGATTGACAAAGTTAAAGACGAACTAGCACAGGCAAAGCAGCAAAAAGTTCAGGTTTTAAGTTTATTTGCTAACGAAAAAACCTTAGATACATTGCTATTGGATTTGAACCGCTTAATTGAGTCTGGCAATAGTGCAACTTCTATTAATGCAGTAAGAGCCAAACTGAAGAAATATGTGCCGATTTCCCAAAAACCAGAACCGATTACCGATGGAAGTCTAGGAGTAGGGGTTAACGGCAAGTTGCAACGCAGTACTATCAGCGCTGAGATTACAGCAACTTATGAACAAACACAATCGATAATTCGTAACATTGAGCGGTTACAGCCTTTGTTAATAGTTAAAGATTATCAAGCAACTTTGGCTCCAGCAGAGACAAGATCCCCATTAGATAAAACGCCGATGCAGGTAGGCCCAGCAGGGATTAATACATCATTCCAGTTACAGGTCTTGATGCCACTTAGTCCAGAAGAAATAGCCGCAGCTGCTGCTACAGCTGCCCCGAAAAAGTAGTCACATGAGAGGACGAATAGAATTCGCGGCTACACAAGCGTAGACAAACCTTCCCGCAGACTAAGGAAATAATTGAGGGTTTTGAAAACTCACGTTCTCCATTGGCGTTCTTGCAGGGTAGGTGGGTAAAGTCTCGTGTAGTCAAAGTGCGGTCTTCTCCCACAGGAAGAAGCTAGCGCCAATGGGGAAACCCCATAAGCAATTGGCGTGCGGTTTCTAACCGCCTAATCAAAATTGTATGTAAACAGGGTTTTATAAGGTGAGGAATGAACTGTGAAACAGCTTCACGGTAATAGTTTTATTTTAGGTACTGCCGCTTTTGTATTTTTGGCGGCTCAACCAGTTTGGGCACAAATTAGTCAAGTTACTGATGTCAAGTTAAATCCCGTTAATGGTGGAATTAGCGTTGCTTTGAAAACTTCTTCTGGGTCACGCCCCCAAGTTTTCACTACGAAAAGAGGCAAGGCTTTAGTTGCTGATGTTATCAACACTCAATTACGATTACCACAAGGTAATAGTTTTCGTCAAGATAACCCAGCACCAGGAATTGCATCTGTTGAGGTTAGTCAGCTTGATGCTAATAGTGTTCGGGTGACAGTAACTGGCAGCAACGATGCACCTGGCAGTCAACCTGTAATGCGATCGCCAAATGGAATTACACTCAGCTTTAGCCCTTCAACAGGCACTACAGCATCAGCGCCAACGCCAACAGCCCCAACGCCAACAGCCCCAACATCCACAGCACCACCCGTTACTACTCCAGCCCAACCTGGTCAAAATCCAGGTGTTCTCGTTCCTAACCCGGAAGTAACTATTGACGGACAACCTGCACAAGCTGCTGGGCCAGGTCAACCTCTAAGTCAGGCTCCACCGTTCTTACCTAGAGCCGTCGCCCCACCAGTGGGAGATATTGCTATTTCCGCTACCGATGCTTCTCCTAGCACTGTTGACTTAGCAACTCAGGAACGTGTACCTCGTCTAGTACTGCGAGATGCCCCAGTACGTGAGGTTTTATCATTGCTTGCCCGTGCTGCTGGTTTGAACCTGGCTTACGTCGGAGGTGAGCAAGGTGGTGGAGGACAGGCAGGTGGCGGTGCTAATGCACCAGCAGTTTCTCAAACAATCTCGCTAGATATAGAAAATGAGCCAGTGCAAGATGTATTTAACTACGTTTTGCGCCTGAGTGGTTTAGAAGCTAACCGTAGTGGTCGGACAGTTTTTGTCGGGGCTAAATTACCTAATGCGACCCGTGACATGGTTATGCGTAGTATGCGACTCAATCAGGTAACGGTAGGAGTCGCCCTGAATTTTTTGGTAGCATTGGGAGCAGAAAGTGCCGTCAGCCGCGAACGACAAGTTACTAGCGTTAGTGCTGTGGCTGTGGGTAATGCGGCTGCTCCCATCACCCAAACTCAGACGACTACAGAAACCCAAGTTCAACCTCTACGCGTTGATTTTAAAGACTCTAGTCCATTACTAAGAGGTTTACAGGCATTAGGAGACGAGCGTACCAATTCCCTAACCCTAATTGGCTCTCCTAGACTCATTGAGATTGCGATGGCTCAACTAACTCAGCTTGATATCCGCCGTCGTCAAGTGGCAGTCAACGTCAAGATTATTGATGTCAACCTCTCGAACATTCAGGATTACAACACTAGCTTTTCTTTTGGGGTTGGTAACAACTACTTTAGCAATGATGGTGGTGTCGCCTCTCTGAATTTTGGCGGTGCTAGACCAGCTACTAGTGATGAAGCAAGAAATAGCTTGACTAGTACACCGATCATCAATAATGTTGCTAGTACTATTGCATCACCATATCGGTTTACCAAAAGTCTTCTCGCTAGTTTGAAGGCTCAGGTTACAAATGGCAATGCCAAAATTTTGACCGACCCAACCTTAATTGTCCAAGAAGGTCAGCAAGCTCTGGTAAATCTGACTCAAGAAGTAGTGGGAAATATAACCCTGGAAACAACGGATACTTCTGGTGGTTCTAGGACAGAAAGAACAATTGAGAAACAAAAAGTTGGCTTAACCTTGAGTGTAAAAATTGAGCGGATTGACGATAATGGGTTCGTTTCTTTATCGGTTGCCCCTACTGTCAGCGCTCCTTCCGCCTCACAAGATACAGGAAATGGACAAATTGTTTTAGTGTCTGAGCGCTCTCTTACTTCTGGCTTAATTCGCTTACGAGATGGTCAAACACTAATCCTGAGTGGTATAATTCAAGACCAAGACCGAACAGCGGTTTCCAAAATTCCTATCTTAGGCGATCTCCCACTGATTGGTTCGCTATTTAGAAGTACAAACAGACAGAACCAGCGTCAAGAGGTAATTGTGTTGCTTACACCTCAGATTATGGATGACTCTGATAACTCCTCCTACGGCTATAACTACGCCCCTAGCCCTGAAGTGCGGCAAATCCTTGAGCGTCGTGGGTTGAAGAGTCCTGGCAGGTGATAAAGATAATCAGTAAGTGAGTCACCTCTACTAAAGACTCAGATCCCCAACTTCTTTAAGAAGTTGGGGATCTTCTTTTTTTACGAGTAGGTTTAAGTTTAAATGTCATTCTACAATAAAAATACCCAATCACAATAGAAGTAGCAGTAGTGGGTAAATACTAATGAGTTCAGAACAAGACTTATTAACAAAGTGGCGTTCTCTTCCACAAGAAAAACAAGAGGAAATTTTAGATTTTGTTGAATTTCTTGGTTTGAAAAACTCTGCAAATAAAGTCCCATTGGGAGAACGTTTACAGCAAATTCGCACTAGGATTGTTGCTTCTGGTAAACATTTATTAGATGAAGATGAAATCGAAAAAGAACTCGCCAGTCGCAGAGGTGGGCTACAGGGTAGAGAAGAATGAAAATAACTTAAAAAAGATTCGAAAAAATGTAAGTTTTCAGATTGTAATCCAAGATTCAACAGATAATTTTCTGACTTGTTGAATACGTTGAAAGTCGCTATCGGCTGAGACAATAGTGAGATTTTGTTGCAGAGCAATAGAAGCAATCCACAAATCATTTTCACCAAAACCTAAATCAGTTAATTTAGTTTTTCTGCGTTTACTTTTTTCTTTTGGTGCAAATTGATTGAATAAAGCAGCTTTGAGTTGACCATAAATATTAGCAGTTTGCTGGTCAATATTGTAAATATAAATACCTGTAATAAAATTTCTTACTAATGCTAAATTAATTTGTTGTTTTTGAGAACGTGCTGCCATATCTATTAATTCTCCCTGCACAATGACACAAGTTGAAACTAGACTGTTTTCAATCTCAGCAAGGCGACTTAATATATTGACATTACCTAAAATAGCTAGACTACAGTGATTTGTATCGAGTAGGTACATTATTCAAAAGGATTATCTTCATTAAACTCTGCTTGACCACGGCTAGCAATTACTAGTTTTAGACACTCCTCTAAGTCATCACCTTCCCAAGTACCTATAGTTTTCAGATGTTCTAGAAGTGAGCTTCCTGTGGAATTAACAGTAGTATGACTAGCAAATTCTACTTGATGTTGTGTTGGTTGCACTTGAGTTTGCTTTGTTTTCAAAAAACGTAAAAAATTAAGTGTTTCAGTCAAAAGTGCATCTGGTGCTGATTCAATTTCTTCGATAAGTTGTTCTTTAATTTTCATATTTACGCCTCTTGAACTGACATTTTTTAGTAGTGTAAAACAGCAAGTAGGGTTGTGGCTAAGTTGGTAGATATCCAGCTTGAAAAATCTGTTCGGCGGTTAAATTCAATTCCGAGAAAGTAGGCGAGACTATGTTAGCGCTGCCTCTAAATTGAGTAACTTGGTATTCACCATCGATTAATAGATAAATAGATATAGTAGGCTGTTTGGGATTGCCAGTGAACTTTTTAGCACCTAGAGCGAGATAATCTACAACCCAGTATTCAGGAATTCCAATACCCTCATACTTACCCTGTTTTGTGTAGTAGTCATCATCCCAGTTCGTACTAACTACCTCAACTACTAAGGGAATTGATGCTGCAAGGCTTACAGTTGATTCTTTTTTCCATAGCGGCTCATTGATTAAATTAGGGCGATTGAGTAATAGCACATCTGGGGAATAGGCAGATTCCGAATTAGTTGGTTTTACCAGCGCAGTTTTGGGGATTGTATAAGGTAAATTTAATCGGTCAAATTCTACTGTTAATTTTCTTGCTAAAAAACCTACAACATCTTCATGGTCTCCTACTGGTTGTGCCATTTCAACAATCACTCCATCATGTAATTCATATCTTCCACCTTCGGGTCGCCACGCTGCAAAATCTTCAAATTTTACTAGTTTTGGTATGGCTTGAGTCATAATTTATTACCCCTAGTAGTCGTTTCGATCATATCGCTTTCTTACGTTCAGCCTTAACAGTAATATTAAGGGGTACAGTACTCGAAAAAGTTTGTTGCGGAGAACTAAACTATGGTGGCAATAAAAACATCCGCAGAAAATAGGGTTTTACTGCAAAACATCAGCTGGCAGACATTTAAAACTATGCTGGCTGAAATGGGTTCAGAGCGTAATTCCCGATTTGCTTATGACAATGGAACGATAGAAATTATGACCCCACAAATGCCACACGAAAACTCAAACCGTGTAATTGAAGGTTTTGTTGTTGTCCTGTGCGAAGAGTTGGGCTGGGAAATTAGACGCGCTGGTTCATTAACTTTAACGCGAGATGATTTAGAGAAGGGAGCCGAGCCAGATAGTAGCTACTATATTCAAAATGAAGCCCTAGTTCGAGATAAAGAAAATATTGGCCTCGCCACCGACCCGCCCCCTGATCTGGTGCTGGAAGTCGAATATTCCAGGTCTGCAATAGACAAGCTGAGGCTTTATGCTGCAATGGGAGTTCCCGAATTTTGGCGTTATAACGGCAGTGTGTTGAGAGTTTACACGCTTGCAGGTGGACAATATTCAGAAGTTCAAACCAGCCCTACTTTTGCGTCTGTGTCGGTGAAGGAGATTCCTCGGTTTATTCAAGAAGCTAAAAAGAATGGGGAAATTGCTACTACCCGTGCTTTTCGGGCTTGGGTGCAACAAAAAATTTCTACTAGGGATTGACTCAATCGGCATGAATGCGCGGATATTCAACAGCCACATACTCAGGGGCTTTCAGTATTGATTCTTACAAAGATTTATTGAGTGCCTGCGTTCGTCATAATACTAGGTGAGTTCGACAAGTCTTATTTGACCTCTCCCCCAACCCCTCTCCGACACGGAGAGGGGAGCAAAAATCTGAATTTTTCGTTGCTCCTCCCTTTCCGTTTCCCAGAGGGAGGCTGGGAGGGAGAGGTTCATCGAACTCACGTTAATACTAGGTGGAAGCAAGCTACGCGTAACGTCTTGCAGAGGAGAACTTGTCGCAGCGTAGTTTACCGCCGTAGGCATCGCCACCATAAATGTTAAGAAAGATGTGACTAATGGATAGCCTTGTAGCGGAGAAGCTTTAATTTTTACCCCTTCCCTACTAAAGAAGCTTGCGATGGGGTTAAATTTAGCATTGGATTTTCCACATCAGATGAAAAGTGAGTAAAATCTCCGACTTTTTAGAGAAATTGGGAATCTGAGCCTTCAATTTCCATAAAAATTGCTTAATCTCAGCAATAACTCTTTAACATCGGTAATGAATGCCAACAAACATTGACCATCTCCCACCTCCCCACTCCCCTGTTTTCTTGGCAATTGCGGGATTTACTAGGTATTTTTTCCTACTTTTGGGGTGGTTTTTAGTGGAACAAGTACTCTAAAATTACAAAAAATCCTGAAATCTATATAAATTAATGGTTTCATCTATCCACATCAGGCTACAACACCTTAGAATGATTCATTGAAAAGTCGAGCCGATGGGATGTACAGCCGTTTTGAGTAAAAATACTCCCAAAGGATGATTTTTGTATTTCTGCGAACAAAGATTTCAGTACAGATGTATTATTTTGCATCCGTACTGAAATCTTAAGTAAACCTTCAGGAGTTTGACATGAACAAAGGTGAATTAGTTGATGCCGTAGCTGAAAAGGCTAGTGTTACCAAGAAACAAGCGGATGCAGTCTTAACTGCCGCTTTGGAAACGATTATTGAAGCGGTTTCCTCTGGTGATAAGGTGACATTGGTGGGATTTGGCTCATTTGAATCACGGGAACGTAAAGCCCGTGAAGGTCGCAACCCGAAAACAAATGAAAAAATGGAAATTCCAGCGACGAGGGTTCCTGCCTTCTCCGCAGGAAAACTGTTTAGAGAAAAGGTAGCACCCCCAAAAGCATAGGTTCTGTCTTCGGGAACCCTTTTTTAATGCGGCAACCTGCACACGGGGGAAATTTAGCCTGGGCAGCAGCACTGGCTGGCTGTCCCCCTGATGCTATTCTGGATTTTTCTGCTAGCATCAGCCCGTTGGGGCCTCCAAATAGCGCGATCGCTGCTATTAAGTCCCAAATTGGTAATCTTAAGCACTATCCAGACCCAAATTATAGTGAACTGAGACTAGCTCTCAGTCACTTCCATCAAGTGCCGTCTGAGTGGATTCTGCCGGGTAACGGCTCCGCAGAATTACTCACTTTAATCGGTAGGGAATTAGCTCAATTAGCCGCGACAATTTTAATCACTCCAGCCTTTGGCGACTACTACCGAACCTTGGCAGCGTACAACGCTAATGTGCTGGAGTGTCCTTTGATTAGTTATGAGCAACGAGTGCTGTTAGCGGATAGCTATGGTTTAGCCTGTGCTGAGTTACCAGTTTTACTCAGCACTCAGCACTCAGCACTCAGCACTCACTGGGGACTATTGCTAAATAACCCCCACAACCCAACCGGAAAACTATTTTCACGGGAGTCTATTTTGCCCTACCTGGAGCAATTTGCTTTGGTTGTGGTGGATGAAGCATTTATGGATTTTGTGCCGCCCAATGAGGAACAAAGCCTGATTCCGGTGGTGCAGGAATATCCGAATTTAGTAGTATTGCGATCGCTGACCAAATTTTACAGTCTCCCAGGACTGCGATTAGGATATGCGATCGCACATCCTGACTGCCTAGTTAAATGGCAGCTATGGCGAGATCCTTGGCCCGTAAACACACTAGCGTCAGCAGCGGCAATTGCAGCACTCCAAGATACGGAGTTTCAGCAGCAAACCTGGGCATGGCTATCACCTGCACGAAACCAACTGTTTCAGGGTTTAGCTGAAATCCCAGGATTGCAACCCCAAGCAAGTGCTGCTAACTTTTTACTGGTTGAGTCCCAAGAATCTACTTCCCAGTTACAGCAACAATTACTCAAGTATCACCAGATTTTAATCCGCGATTGCCTTAGTTTTAAAGAACTAGGCGATCGCTTTTTCCGGGTTGCTGTACGTGAAGAGTCCGATAACCAACGCTTACTAACAGCGCTAAAAGAGAGTTAGGAGTTATAAGTTATAAGTTAGGAGTTATAAGTTAAAAAAGGTTTTTAATTCTTAACTCCTAATTCCTAACTCTTAATTCCTAACTCCTAACTCTTAACTCCTAACTCTAATCTAAATTCACGTGACCGTTGACTACGATGTTGTAATTATTGGCGGCAGTCTTGCTGGATACTATGCTGCACTTGCTGCAACCCAACTACGTGCTACAGTTGCCCTGGTACAACCCAAAGTAGACTATGGGTTTGCTCCTCACCATGCTCTTACTGAAATTGGTAAACTAGCGCAGAAGTTGAAGGATGCGGCTGGTTTTGGTATTCATGCCACACACACTGATACCTCAGAAGAATGCCATATATCTATGGCATGGCAAGAAGCGATGCTGTATGCTCAATGCGTCGCCTCAAATCTCCAAGAACAGTATTCCCCAGGCATCCTAGCGGCGCAGGGAGTCGATATCATCGTTGGCAGTGGTCAATTTCAATCTTCACCCCAACTGGCTTTTGCTGTTAACAATCGCCTACTACGCGCCCGTACTTATTTGCTGGCTAGTGGTTCGCGTCCAGAAATTCCTGAGATTGAAGGATTACAAACCACTGGCTATCTAACCCTTTCTAATATTTGGCAATCTTTTCAGGGAACGACATTACCCAAAAATTGGGTAATTATCGGTGGAATTCCCCAAAGCATTGAAATTGCTCAAACTTTAGCAAGGTTTGGTTGCAGTGTGACGTTGGTAGTCAAGCATCCTTATGTTCTTCCATATCTAGACCATGAAATAGCCACATTGCTTCAGGCGCAGTTAGAAGTAGAAGGTGTGCGCGTCCTCACCGAAAAACCAGTAACTCAGGTGAGGCTAATTGAAAATAAAAAGTGGATTCAAGCAGGAGATAAGGCCATTGAAACTGATGAAATTCTAGTGGCGACTGGACAACAGCCGAATCTTGAATCTCTAAATTTGGCAGCAGTAGGTGTGAAATGGCATCGGCGTAGCTTAGTGGTAAATGATAAATTGCAAACCACTAACCACCGCATTTATGCTTGTGGTGATGTAATTGGTGGTTACGACTTTGCCAATGTCGCTAATTATGAAGCAAAAATTGCTTTGAACAATGCACTATTTTTCCCTAGATTACGAGTCAATTATTCCTCAATTCCTTGGGCGATGTTTTCTGTACCTATGCTGGCACAAGTGGGTTTGACAGAGGCACAGGCAAAACGCATATTTAGCCGAGATAAAATTTTAGTTTTGCGACAATATTTTAAAACAGTGGCAGCAGCCCAACTTCGGGATGAAACCACTGGTATGTGTAAATTAATTGTGTTACGCAATGGGGAAATTTTGGGAGCTTCGATATTGGGGGCAGAAGCTGGAGAATTAATTAATTTGATTGCCTTGGCAATATCACAAAAAATTAAAGTCAAACATCTAGCAAATTTATCTCCTGCCTATCCCAGTTTCTCAGAAATTCTAGAACGAACTGCAAGAGAGTGGAGTAAGCAAAAGTTAAATACCAACATTCCTTTGCAAGAGTTTTTAGAAGGCTTCTTTCATTTCCGCCGCAATTGGAATTAGCACTTACGCACGGAGTTGTCACTATAATAACTTAAACAAGGTACTGATATAGGACTCCAATTTGATTTCTGAAAACATCTTGAGACTGAAAAGCCTGTTTTATAAGGATTTTATCTAAAATGTCGTTCAAAAATCAGATATGAGTCCTATATCATTACTGACTTCCACAAGGATACTGACTTTGCAGTTCTCGCTGCCTTTAGCAATATTGACAGCACCTTGATTGCA
This sequence comes from Nostoc sp., assembly GCF_036918015.1. Classification (GTDB taxonomy): domain Bacteria; phylum Cyanobacteriota; class Cyanobacteriia; order Cyanobacteriales; family Nostocaceae; genus Nostoc. The sequence goes on along the minus strand of NZ_JBALEO010000074.1, from coordinate 181,248 downwards.
AACGCAACGTCATCATAATTGGTGAGCATCCCTCAAAATTGAGCTTATTATTTTTGTTGAAGTGCAAACTTTAAATCTGTCAACTCTAATTCTCCTCCGGTTGTTGTTAATACTAAATTAATGCCTAAAACACTTTTTCCTGTACTTGTATAGTTAGTTGGAAGTATTTGCTTGGTCAAATCAAAATTTATAGCGCTTCCATATCTTATTTGATATGGAGTTGGTTTATCGCCAAGTAAAAATGATGTGATAGCTACTTGTGCTGGTGCTTTCTTGACTACACCTTTTAAAGCTAAAGGCACGAGCCTAAATTGCTTTTGAGTATTAGAGGTATCAATTCTAATGATACATCTAGCTCTTGACGATTGTGCCTTTATAGTTATAGGAGCGCGAAGTGTAAACTGACTTATTTGCGGATTGAAAGTTATATTACATCCCCTATTAACCGAAAATCGTGGCTGGTTGTTTACTGGAGCAGCAGTACTAGATGAATTGGCATCATAAGAATAGAAAAAAAACAAGCACATTAATATGAAAAAATTACGTGCATCACTTAATCTCAACATAATTTTATTCTCCATTAACAGAATATTTGTAATCTTCAAAAAAGAATACCTTCAGTAGATTCAATGAGTGGTGTGTCTAAATCCCCCACTCATTGAAGACCACTAAAGTTGGAATTTGGTGCGTTGTATCACCATCTATCCGCAGAATCGCTAAAAGCACCTAGTCGCAACGCTTTAGGTCAAAAGAAAGTATCACATCCCCAGCATTGATATCGGCTGTATCAACGAAAATAGAACTTCCTGATGAGGATTGTGCAGTCAGATTAATACCTAATAATCCTTGTCCACCACCACTACATAAACCTGTAGCAGCTACAACAGTAATCTCATCTTGCTCCGCAAATGCCTTACTAGATGTAAACTTGGTAGTTTTAGGGGGAGCTACAGCTTGACCAAGAGCACCACCACTAAAGCTATAAGTTCTGCCTAAGCTGGTACCTTTACTCTTGCTATCAATATCAGTAGTTCCTTGGTACAGTACTTGTACATTTTGGACGATGAAACCACTTGGAATAAAAGTTTGAACGCGTAAAATACACCTTTGACGCTGACCATTGAATGCACTAAAGTTATCCAAGATGATCGATAAGCTTCTACCATCCTCTCCAGGAAGCTGATCGTCAACAATACATCCGCCAGACCCGATTGCATCTCCAAAAGTAATACTAGGCGACTCTTGAGCCAAAGCCTTGGTCGCCATCACGTTGAGTCCAAGAATTGTAGATATAGAAAGTAATACACCAAATTGTTTAAAGTTCATATTGATTGTACCTATGTTGCTAGAGATTGTTTTTTGATGAAAAATGCATTCAGAGGGCAGAAGGTAGGAGGTATGAAGGCATCTTTGCTTGAATCCCACGCTTAAAAGCGTGAGATTGAAGCAAGGATGCTTTGTGTTTGGTGTTACATATCTCGACACAATTTTGCTCTAGTAGTGGGCAATCACCCGCAACTAGAGTTTTGATTGATACTTACAGGCTTCTGCCTTCTTCAATTGTGGGAAATCCTTTCAAGTATGCTTTGACAATTTCTGCTCAATCAGAAAATGAAGCATAACTGTATATTGCTGGAGTTAACAGAAAGAAGATGGACATCAAGTTACAAGATGTATTCTTGCTGTAAGTCCATGTGGGAAAGATCATATAGTTGTCTTAATCAGAAAATATGTGTTCTCGATCACAGATATATTGTGTTTCTGAACACTGCCAATTTCAAAATAGTAGTATTGTAGTATGAAGTAGCAGTACTCCAAAGTTAGGTGCTAAAAATTAGGGGTATAAATCGCTGAATTAATAGTGCGATACCGATAGCGCAGCGTAAAGTCTTCTCTACGAGAGGCTGCGCCAACGCTTAGAGCGAGCCGTAGAGCGTAACAGACCGCCGCAGATATCGCAGTGAAATAGCTGTTTTTATTGAGAATCTATATTATGAGTGGCTGAAATTCTAGTCTTAGACTGGGAACGAGGTAATTGGGAGTGCCTTAAAAACCTGCATAAAAATCCAAACTACTCCCGCCGCTGTTAGAGGTACGCTGAGGTTATCTGTGCCGTGGGGCGAGACTGCCTCTGCTAGAGTTGCGAAAGTAGCAGTTACTACTGCTGTCAAAAAGGCCCAACCTAAACTTAAAGGCGTTGCTAGGGGACTTAGCGACGAACCAGGTAGCAGTAACAGCACCAAGAAAATTACTACTGTACTTACTATAAACATTGCTGCTGAACCTTCCCAGGAACGTATAGAACTTCCCACTTGGTATTTATGTTGCCCAAAAGGTTTACCGATTAATGCTGCTAGTGCGTCACCCCAGGTCATTGCCATTATCCCTGCTACGGCGATCGCAACGCTATCTACTGGCCCATCTGGTCGCCACAATAGCCCGAACAGCAATGTCACTGAGATAGCGAAATAAACTGTGCCGGGTGAGCTATCCTGGGTATCCATTGCGCCGATGATTCGGTAGCGGTAAAACAGGTAATTAAGTCCGATAAAGGTAGCAAAAGGTATAATTCCGATTTCCCAATTCTTAAACAGTAGCAGGACTCCGAAAGCCCACATCCCTGCACCAATATGGATTACCTTGCGGGTCAAATCTGGCTTTACACCAAATAGCCTACGCAATCCCTCGCCAATTACAAGCAGACTGATAGCGTAAATATAAGAAATTGCTAGCCCGATAAAATTATTTGTCATTTGTCATTTGTCATTTGTCACTTGTACTGAGCGAAGCCGAAGTATTTGTCATTTCCCTTGTCCCTCTTGTCTCCTTTATCCTCCCTGCTCCTTCACTTAGATCGATCGCTATTTCGTCTAAAGTTCTTTTCTACTGACGAAACGCTACCAATACCTTGAAGAATACCACGACCGATTAAACCTAAACCCCGACCAACTATTTGGGTAAGGATAAAAACTATACCGCTACCGAAAACAGCTAATAGTGATTTTAAACGCGGTGCGATCGCATCACTAAATTCTAGGAGCAATGTCACTATTAAGGGAATATTAGAAAGTTTTACTAACTCTTGATTTCGAGGAGCATAAACTGAGGTATTGGCAATGCCACGAGGCGCAATTACAAATAGCTCATAGCGACTTTCAAAAACAGCTTTTGGCTCATTTATATAATTTTTTAATCTATATTTCCACGACAAATCATTTCTAAACCGTTCAATCTCTCTTGTAGAAATCAATTGGCGTCCATAAAAGTTTTGCTTAATCTCTTCTACATCTGCTAAATAATTTAACAGTGGTTGAACTACTCCATTCGCTACCTGAATCAATAAGTTCTCTAAAAGCATCAGTGCTTGGGACTTGGCTTCAGCGCTAACTACTGGATATGAGCGATTATCAATGTTCAATTCTGTTTGAAATAAGAGATAAGAATACAACTCACAAAATAGCGGAATTTTTTGAAGAATCTCTCTTTGCACAGCATCTGTATTTTGTAGCAATAACTTAACAATTTCTATGTTTTGATTAGCTAATTTTATCCGAGAAAACTTTCCAAAAAAGTCTATAATCGCTACTTGCCATAAATCACGTACCAAGCTATTTTTTAGCTCATATAATTGATTTATCTCTATTTGAGAAGCACGCAATTCATCTAACTGCTCGGACAACTTTTGTAGGATCAGATAAAGTAATTCACGTTTTTTATCTTCACGAAAGATATCAATTTCTAAAGGTATATCTGTGACATTTATTAAAGGAAATTGAAGCTTAGTAACGCAAGATGTAAACAAGGCAGATTGTAGGGTTCCCGGACTAAGTAAAGGTGATAGGGTTTGTCTTTGTTGAATGCTTAATGAAGGAGTCACAGGCGGCTCATCAGCAACCGAAATCTTTTCCGCTTGCCTTTCTTGTGGTGAAACCAACAACCGATTTAGCAACCAACGAGCCGCTAGCAGTTCTCGCCGCTGTCCAGCTAGAATTGCTCGATCTAGTACTGGTAGTCCGGGAACTTGTAATTGTGCTGTTACTGCGGCTAGGGTAGCATCAATGTTAGCAATTCCTGACAAACGTAAATTATTTCGCAGTTTAGAGAAAGGGAGTGAGGAGTTAGGAGTTAGGAGTGAGGAGCGATGCCCTGAGCCTGCCGTTCGCGCAGCGTCTCGTAGAGAAGGGTTAGGAGTTATTATTGCTTCTGTGTCCTGGAACCAGTAAGAACCACCATCTGCAACTTCTTGCATAGCGGCGACTAACTCAGGAAGTGGTGTACCTTTGGGGCAGTAGCCATTTACACCAACAGATTTCGCCGCTAATAGCAGTCCTTGTTCTTGAATAGAACTGAGGAGTAGGATTGGTAGGTTGGGATATAAGCCTCTGAGTTGCCGACAGAATTGTAAACCTAGCTGTTGACTGGTGGTACGACCATTACCGAATTCTAAAACTACCAAATTTACCTGGTTAGGGTCTTTTTCAGCAATTTCTGCTAAAATCTGCAAGGCAACGGTGTCAGTTTCTACAACTGCGATCGCTTCTAGGTTAGGAATCGCTTCTAAAGCTACCCGTAATCCTAGACGAAAAATCGGGTCTTGGTCGATTAACAATAATTTTAAAGGGCGATCGCTCATAATCCACTCAATTAGATCGGCACTGTTTTTTACCAATCAGAAAACAACTTTTATACAAAACTTTGTCTTCCCCATTGTCACCTGTTTTCGCAAACTGATAAATCGATCATAATTGCCATAAACAGCTTTCACTGTGTGATTAAATGAACCTGAGTATTCGGCACTGGTTGGCAGAACGCCATATCGCAATCAATCAAATCAGAGAGTTTTCTGAGGGGCAATTGGCAGGTATTGCCTACCGTATTGTTCAGGATATGGAACTCAAAAGCCTCATGCCTTTTGATATCTGTACCTTGGCAGAGGTTTTAGAACTGCCCTTAAGTATTGTTTGGGAAGAAATCAGTGTCATTTCCCAGTTGACAGAAAAACTTTTGCGTAGCCTCAGCCAAAAAAAACCGTTAAAACGTAACGAAGGCACATGGCTAGCGTTTCAAATTGCCTATCTCCAAGCTTTGCAAGCAATTCTAGAGCAGGAAGCAAGCTTACAAAAACCGTGGTTAGACCGGGCAATTATACCCATACAACCACACATACTTAAAGAGGATGTGGGTAAACTCATCCTCCAAGATCCACAATTACAAGGATTGCTGAAAACCCTCAGCCCAGGTAAATTGACTGATACTCAAGCAGAACAAGCACTGTCTTCGGTTGCAGATTCATTACTGGTGCAACAAATAAATAACGCTGCGATCGCTTGGTTAGTTGCCAATGGTGCAGAGGAAGCGGAAGCTAAACTTCTAACACAGCGTTTAGTCAACTCACTTCCTGGTGACATATTGGTAGTCGTCACCGAGAATGCTGCACCTTTAGCCCAACTGCAAAAATTTTTCCGTTTGGGGATTTCATTATCTCCCAATTTCATCACCCCAGAAGTTGCTTCTACAGTTAGTGAAAAAATTGATTTGCACCGAGAACATTACCGTGCAAGTTTGATTAAAAACCTCAGTATCCCTTTGCTGATGGAATCCTTTGCGCTTAAGGATATCTATGTGCCACAGAAAGGCTTACCAATAGAAGAAAATATTTCTGAGCAGGATAAAAAAGCTGTTAAACCAGTTGATTTAAAAACATGGGCACAGCAACAGTTAACTGATTTAGAAACGATCGCTGTCATTGAGTCAGAACCGGGTTATGGAAAAACTAGTTTTTGCCAACTTTGGGCAGCACAGGTAGCACAGGAATTGTACCCTACTTGGATGCCGATAGTAATTAGGTTGCGAGATGTACAATACGGTAAAACTTTAATCGAAACTCTAAATTCTGCCTTTGGTGTTAATCTTTCAACTTGGTTAGAGCAAGAAAATCTTCCTTGTCTGTTGCTGCTGGATGGTTTGGATGAATTACCCCATTCTGCTATGGGTATCAGGGCACAAGCAATTTTTATTCAGCAATTACTGAACTTTCAATCTCAGCACCGCCACAAAATTGTGTTGACAAGTCGTTCAACGACTCTACCAGAAATCGTCTCGGAACTACCGCTATTGTTGAGGCGAATTATTATTCAGCCATTGGATGTGGACGAATTCAAGCAATGGTTTCAACAGTGGGCAAAAGTGCAATCATTACCCATTGCTCAAAATTTCTTTACATTGTTAAAACAGGCAGGGTTATTTAACAGCCAATCAAAGTTAAGCGAATTATCTCCCCTTGTTCGTCAACCCCTAATGCTGCATTTGTTGGGCATCTTGCACCGCGAGGGATTGCTAGATGATGAACTATTGCAGTTAGCAGCTAATACCCAAAAGTCTTTTCTGTTATGGGAAATTCATCATCGCCTGAGTGGATGGTTGTTGGGTTATCCGCTAATTGGTGGGATCAAGACGATGCTACTGCGTTCAGGAACGGCTCATATCCATCGGACTCCAGAAGCGATCGCTAATTTACTCGCTAATCGTCATCCCCAAGATTTAGTTGAGCAGATGCAAGCGATCGCTCTCAAAATTTTACACTCGCAGCGTCATCAAATTAATGTGGCTGGTGAATTTAATAGTTTACCAGCGTTTTATTTTAAAATTTGGGATGTAGAAAGCTCAGGCGAAAGCACTGCGAAAAGTAGTTTAATTGAGTTTTCGCATCTCAAGTTAGGAGAATCTCTTTGTGCAGATGCTATTGCTGCCCAACTTAAATTTCTGACTCAATACCAAGATGAGGCTTATGGTACGCCCACTTTTATACTCGATCCCAGTAGTGTGTCCCAGAATATTTATAATTTACTAGGTTACGGGATACTTAGCCAAGAAATTGAAGAACTGGCGATCGCTGGATTGCGTCGCCAGCAAAAACACAAATTTTCGTTTGAAGTTTTATTTCAACGTCTATTATCTTTCTGGCGTGCTTACTGTCAAGGGCGTTGGTTAGATGAGGGGATAGCCCACAACGCTTTGACTAATTTTCACGAACTGCAAAACCCTGTGAATGTTGAACAGGTGAATGCTGCGGTGGGACTGAATGTGTTTTTATTGCTTTGTGCTTGCTACCGAGAAACAAAAATTCCATTTTGGCCTTGTGGGAATCCAGTCAATTTAACAGAATTCAACCCAGAGGTGCTGAGTGTGCTAATTGCTAGAACAACGGTTTTGCATAAAAGCGCTTTTGCAACCCGAATCAAGTCTCTGTCTGGACTCAATTTATCGGGAGCCTCTTTATCGCAAGTGATGTTAACTGGGGTAAATCTTGAGCAAACAAACTTATCTAATGCGGAGTTAATGGGGGCGAATTTAGCTGGAGCCAATTTGCAACAGGCTAACCTCGCAGGCGCGAACTTACAAAACGCTAACCTCGCAGGCGCAAACCTACAACAGGCAAATCTCACAGGCACAAACCTGCAACAGGCTAACCTGATGGGGACAAATCTTAATTCTGCCGATCTCACCAACGCCTGCTTATTTGACGCCATCCTTGCTGCGACTGACAAAAAATTGGCCGCTGATAATGGAGCCTTGTTCTCTAAAGAAATGTTTCAAAAACTGAAACATTTGCGATCGCAGCAACCCTTCTTAAACACCGTGAAAATTACGCCAAACACAAACATCAATTGGAGCAAAACCCCTGCGATCGGACTAATTGAAAGCTGTGAAGGCGCAATTTTGTCAGTAGATTTAGATGATGATGATGCCGATGATGAGACAGTTTTTGGCAATTAATTTGATTGGGGCATTGGGCATTGGACATTGGGCACAAGAGGCAGAGGTGCAAAGGGGCAGAGGAGAAAAACTTACTGCAACTTCTCCCCTGCTCCCCTGCTCCCCTGCTCCCCTGCTCCCCTGCTCCCCACTCCCCAACCCCTATCCCTCCTGCGGATTGCGGTAGCCAAAAAAGTTAATACTGTACTCAGTAATCCGCACTCCTGTTTCTTCTTCAATTTTGCGGATCAAATCTTCTGGTAGTTCCACATGAACATCAAGAATTTGATTTGTATCCACACAGTTTATATGACTGTGAGAGTCACTGATATTGCCGTACAAACGCCCATCACAGCGTTCAATACACTCAATGATGCCTTGACTGGATAATGCTTCTAAATTTTGATAAACAGAGGTATGGCCGATCTCTTTGCCTTGGTGGTTCAAGCGATCGTAAATCTCTCTTGCTGCAAGATGTTCATTTGCTTGCCAAAGTAATTCCAGAATAAAGCGACGCTGACGACTGACGCGCATACCCAGGATTTGGCAGCGCTCAAGTGCATCTTCTAAAGAACGAATTGGTCTTGTAGTAATTGTTTGTTTTTGCATATTACAGCTTGTTAACTGTTGAGGGAATATTCCCATCTAAATGTTTATTGGTTATTTAATATATGCAATCATATTGCACGCTGCTGTTTTACCTGCACTTATGTTTTGGCTTTTGATGCTGTGGAAGTGACAGGTGGCGATAATGATTTTTTTTGGTTGTTGACGGCTACTTTCTCAGACCTTAATCTAAAACAAACTCATTACAACTTTAACTTAAAATTGCCGTAAATGTCCACCTTGGGGCAGGCATTGCCTTACCCAAGTAGGCTAATTCTAATGGCGTACCATATTAATCGTGTAGTAATTATTTAGTTAAAGGCGAGTAATTATAGCAACGATCAAAGTAACATTTAACTTGAGTAAAAATCGCTGAAGTGAGTAGCCATAGCCAGTGGCTCATATCAGGGCTAGTAACTGGATGTATATTTGTTATAACTAGCGAAAATTCAGTAAAAGTATCAAATAAATTTAAGCAGTTCAGACTTGTGTCTAAATCTTGTGTAGGTTGACGAAATTATCAGCAAAAAAGTATCAGTAAATACTAATTGATTTGTGAAGAAAACTTTGTGCTATTAAAAGTCAATGTAGCGTCAATCCCTGAAAGCTGCTACTGTATATTCTCGATCCTACAGTTGAGCATCAAGAAAGTGGCTGCTGAATCAATGACAATTGCGATCGCACTCAATAATGACTTCATTAACAATCTGGATTTGTCGCCTGCGTCAACGGTGATTGAAAAACTGCTGCAAGATGGGGTTGTATCCTATGAACAGCAGCTACGCTTTGATATCAATTACAATCTCGAACCTGGCGATCCGCGGGAACTTTCAGAAATTCCAGAGGTGCGCCTGTGGTTTGTGCGCCTAGATGCCAAATATCCCTGGTTGCCATTTTTACTAGATTGGAAAGCTGGAGAATTTGCTCGTTATGCCGCCATGCTTGTACCACACCAGTTTAGTTCCCAAGAAGGTATTCAGTACAATCCTGAAGCCTTAGAGATATTTTTGATGCATAAAATCTTTATCTTAGGCGATTGGCTCAAACAACAAGACATCCCCAGCCTCTCGCGCCTAAAGTCCATGGCCCAAATGCTGGGTTATGAATTAGATGATGCTTTTTTTGGGATATTTTGAGAAGAAAGAATTCAGGAGTCAGGAGCCAGAATTCAGTATGAATTCTGATAGCGTAGCGGTAGCGAGTTTACGAGCGTCACTAAAAAGCGGACTTCTGCATGAGCGCTCAGTCGAACGCTAAATCAATGGCATTTATTGCACCCCCATAAAATCTATGATTTTGTGGTCAACTTTCGTAATAGCGGATCTGAATCTCCCACTTTCTGATTCTGACTTCTGAATTCTGACTTCTGACTTCTTCAAAAAATTACTGGTTTAGCCACCCCAAATTTTCTCTAAAACTGCGTTTGGTGAAATATCCGCTGTTTTTCCTGTGAGGGATTCAATAGCCAGGAATTTATCGTTTTTCGGCAACAACTTAGCCGGATCGCTGGGGCCCAAGATGGCAATGGTATAGGTTTGAACTGCAACACTTAGTTGTAGTGCCGCACTATCAGTCGATAACATCAAATTTGCCCCAGCAATTATGGCAGTTAACTTACCAATATCATCTGGGGCAGTCACCTTGATATCTGGAGAAGACTCCAGAAGCGATCGCACAAACTGCTCATCATCAACTCCCTTAATAACAACCACAGGTAAATCCGGTTGCTTTTGTTGGAAGGCTTGAATAATTTGCTGCCAATTTTCGACAGGGTAGATTTTATCCAGTTCTTTAGCCTGGGATAACTGGCCAGAACCGCCATGAATCAAGATATAGCCTGTTTCATGAACCCCTAAACGTTTTTGTTCCTTTTGTGCCCATTCAATATCTGGTTTGGGCACATTTACTGCTAACTCTGGGACAGGGCTATTTATTTCCAACGGTTGCAGCAAATCGTGGTATACTTCCGCCGCATATTGGGATGGTTTGAAAGGCACAGCATGGGTAAGAAAACCCGATCCTTTGCCTTGGTAGCCAATACGTATAGGAATTCCCGTCAACCAGAGTAAAAGACCAAGCAACCAATTTTGCTTAACAGTAATGACAACATCGTATTCGCGATCGCGAATCGTCCCCACTAAGTTACCCCAATCTGCCAGACTGTTACGGTCATTAAAATCAAAGTTCAGCACCTCGTGAACTGACTTGCTCACTCGGTAGGCAGCCTTTGACCGGGGTTCAACAAAGACATCTATCTGAGCGTTAGGGTAATGGCGCTTCAGGTCATCTAGAGTCGGAAAGAAGAGAACTTGGTCGCCAATTCCGCCAGGTACAAGGGCTACTACTCGCATAATATTTATTGACGCTTACTCGCTCCCTATTTTAGGGGAAAATATATAGCTTAAAGATTGAGGAATTCTGTGTATTTACTAATTCCAGCTGCGGGAATCGGAAAAAGAATGGGTAGTAACCGCAATAAACTCCTGCTAAAAGTGCGATCGCAACCAATTATTGCTTGGACTTTATTAGCCGCAGAAGCCGCCACTACAATCAGTTGGATCGGGATTATTTCTCAGTCTAGCGATTGGCCAGAGTTCAATGCAATTCTCGCCGATCTGAAGCTGACTAAACCAGTGGAATTGATTCAAGGTGGCTCCACCCGCCAAGAATCTGTTTACAATGGCTTGCAATCTCTGCCTATAGACGCAGAACAAGTGTTGATTCACGATGGTGCTAGATGCCTGGCCACACCAGATTTGTTTAACTCTTGTGCCGAGGCCATTCGCCACTGTCCCGGTTTAATTGCTGGTGTACCCGTCAAAGACACCATCAAAGTTGTTGATGGACAAGGCATAATTCAAGATACACCCGACAGACGACAACTATGGGCGGCACAAACTCCCCAAGGATTTGATGTCAAGTTGTTGAAACAGTGCCATGCTGAAGGAGTCCGTCAAGGTTGGGAAGTAACAGACGATGCTGCTTTATTTGAAAAGTGCGGCATCGAAGTCCGAATTGTCGAGGGAGAGGAGACAAATTTAAAAGTGACCACTCCACAAGATTTAGCGATCGCAGAATTTATTCTCACAAGTAGAGGCTTTTGAAGAGGCAGAGGGGCAGAGGGGCAGGGGAGCAGGGGAGAATAATTAATAACCAATGCCCAATGCCCAATACCCAATGCTCAATACCCAATGCCCAATGCCCAATTTGAAATAGTCAACAAATATTTTGACAATTTAGGATATAATGCCACACACTTGTTGATTGTTAGTTGTCATGTACTAATGACCAATGACTAATAACCAATGACTAACGACTAATGACTAAATGATTACAGCCACAGCGACGAAGATAGAAGCAATTCTCTATTTAAAGGGTAAACCCTTGTCGCTCGGCGAAATCGCCGAGTATGCCGCGTGCGATCGCGCCACTGTCAAAGAAGGCATAATTGAACTCATGGACAATTATGCTCACCGAGATAGTGCCCTAGAGGTAATAGAAACCCCAGATGGTTATAGTTTGCAACTCCGGTCTGACTTTCACGATTTAGTGCAAACGATGATACCAGTGGAATTGGGTGTAGGTGCATTACGGACTTTAGCCGCGATCGCTCTTAATAGTCCGATACTTCAGAGTGACCTGATTAACCTGCGCGGTTCGGGAGTATATCAACACGTTCCAGAACTCGTCGAACTTGGTTTCATCCGCAAGCGCCGAGACAGCGATTCTCGCTCCTACTCACTCCAAGTAACCCCAAAATTCCATCAGTATTTCCAAATCGAACAACTCCCGCAAATACTTTCTACCAGTCAGAAGGAAGAACAATTAGAACTAGAACTAGAACTAAAGGCAGTGGCGAGTGGGGAGTAAAGAAGGGAATAGGGTACAGGTTACAGCGTGCAGATTATTCCCTATAACCCAATACGGTTCAGATAAGCCCAAAACCCTCATGTAGAGACGCGATTTATCGCGTCTTCAAAGACCAAGTACCTACACCAATAAACCCTTAACTGAACCGTATTGCCCTATAACCTGTCATCTGTCATCTCTCCCCTAATCACACTCCCTTCCTCTAGACTTATACCCGTGGTGAATGCGCTAGCCTTGTACTATGGTTTAGAGTAGAGTTAGCAATTAAGCTAAATAAAACTGCCAATGGTGTTTAATCCTGACTTTTTGAATGACAACTCCGAGGAACACCCTAATCAACTTCTTTCCGACCACTCTGAGGAATACCCTAATCAGTTACTCAAATATCTACAGCATCAGTCTCCTGATGTTTTAGCTAGGGTTGCTCAGTCCGCCAGCCCCGAAATTAAACAAATCATCTCGCAAAATGTCCAAGGGCTAGTGGGAATGCTCCCCGCGGAAAATTTCAACGTGCAAATCACAACAGATCGGGAGAACTTAGCTGGGCTTCTAGCATCAGCCATGATGACAGGGTATTTTCTGCGCCAGATGGAACAAAGAATGCAGTTAGAGCATTTGTCTAATGGCCAATAATTAATAGTCAGTAGTCAAACATTCTGGAACTATTGACCAAATAATTACTAATTCGTAATTCGGAATGACGCTTTCTAGGAATTACGAATTATTTTGACTACTTCTTTTCAGGATAAGCTGCTGATTGTACTTTGAAGGTTTGAACCTTACCGCTACGGTTGACTTCGAGAGCTATTATGTCTCCAACTTTGCTAGACTCTACCAGCCTCTGAACTTGGGCTGAAGTTTTGACTGGTTTCCCGTTAAATTTTTGAATCACGTCTCCAGGAAGCAGTCCTCCACGCTTGGCTGGGGAATCATCTGTGACTCCTTTAATCACAATTCCAGCATCCTGCTGAATGTTTAGTTGATTTTCTTGATTAATCTGCTGTTTTCTGATGGGAGAAAGGTCTGCCATTTCAACACCCAAGAAGGGATGTTCTACACGCCCTTTAGTAAAAAGTTCATTAGCGATGCGGGCGGCGGTTTCAATGGGGATGGCGAAACCGAGTCCTTGAGCATCAGCGCGGATGGCAGTGTTAATACCAATAACTTCGCCTTGGGCGTTTAATAAGGGGCCACCAGAATTACCAGGATTAATTGCGGCATCAGTTTGGATAAAGCTGACTCGTTTATCTGGGACACCAACTTGAGTGCTAGTGCGATCGGTAGCACTGATGATGCCGATAGTAACAGTATTATCTAAACCCAGAGGATTGCCAATAGCGATCGCCCATTGTCCCGGCACCAGGTTTTGCGAATTGCCCAGTTTCACTGTCGGCAAACCATTCGCGTTTATTTTTACCACCGCCACATCTGTCACAGAATCAACTCCTACCACCTTCCCTTCTAGACTCCGACCATCTTTGAGGGTAACTTGTACTGTATCTGTATCTGCCACTACATGAGCGTTGGTGAGTAATTCCCCATCTTCGCTCAAAATAAATCCCGATCCTGTACCGCGTTCAATGCGTTCTTCAGGAATTGGTTGATCATCCTCTCCAAAGAATCGCCGCAAGAGGGGATTTTTCAAAGCGTCAGAGATGGGATTGGCTACTTTGCGAGTGGCATTAATTCGCACTACAGCCGGGCCAACTTTTTGCACTGCCGTTGCAATAAAATTCACGTTGTCGCCACCAGTAGCTCCAATCGCTCCGTTAGGAGAATTCGGAACTACGGATTCTGGAGGCGAAGCCATTGTTACATTTTTTAACTGTTGGAACGAGCGATTTTGGGGAATGAGATAGCGACTGCCAAACAAACCTGCACTACCGCCAATTACCAGTAAAAACACATAAACCGCCAGTTGCTTTAAGGATAACTTCATAATTGTTTTGCTCAATAACAGCAATGCAGTTGCTAATTTCTAAGTGTAGTCAAGCGAACGGCAAGTGGACAGATCAATTTATGAGAAATTGGGGATTGGGGACTGAGGACTAGGAGATCGGAACTGGGAACTAAGAAATAGGGACTGGGGACTAGGAGATCGGAAGTGGGAACTAAGAAATAGGGACTAGAAAAGAGTTTTCTAATATTCAATACCCAATACCCAATACCCAATACCCAATCCCCAGTCCCCACTCTTCCCATCTAAAATCTAAAGTTAATGCGCTCTTGACCTGTGTACATGACTTTACCCTTTCGTCAACTGTTTCTCTGTAGCTTAGTTAGCGCCTTGGGCCTAGTAAGCATACTGGCATACTCAAACTCAAACAGTGCTAACGCTGCTGTGGGTGGTTGCTCAACTCCAGCCTTATCTCGCTTCCAACGCCATAAAGTTGTTCGTGGCGAAACTTTGGAGAGTATAGCGCAGCGCTACAATCTCATTCCGACAACTATTATTGGCATGAATCCAGCTTTGCAGAACGGTGCAACTGCCGCCGTTGGTAGTGTGCTTCAGATTCCTCCCTACAATGGGATTGTAGTCGAAGTACCCCGCGGTCAAACTTGGCGACAAGTGGCGGCACAATATAAAGTTCGTGCTGATAGCCTGTTTGAGGTGAATGGCTGCCAACAAAACCCCAGAGTTGTGTTTGTTCCAGGGGTAAATTGGTCGCCCAATGGTGTTGTAACTAAGTCCCCTTTACCTACTGATGCAGGTACACCAAACCGTGCATCCTTGTCTGGATATCCCTTGGCACAAGTGGCAACTGTAGGATTAGCTTACGGCTGGCAAATTAATCCTGCGACAAGTGAAGTTTTCTTCCACAGTGGTGTTGACTTATTATCACCAGTTGGTACTAATGTGTTAGCGATCGCACCTGGAACCGTAGCCTTTGCCAGCGATCAAGGTTCTTATGGCAAGTTGGTTATTATTAACCACAGTGGCGGACTCCAAAGCCGCTACGCCCAGCTTGACAGCATCAAAGTTACTATTGGACAGCAAGTGAAAAAAGGAGACCTACTAGGAACAGTAGGCACTAGTGGAAAACCAACATCCACTCAACCGCATCTCCATTTTGAAGTGCGTTCTAGCTCTTCTCTGGGTTGGGTAGCGCAAGATCCCAAGGGTTATTTGAAGAAATGAGGTTTGTTTTGAAACGCAGAGGATCGCAAAGGAAATCTCTGTGTTCCTCTGCGAAACCTTTGCGAAACCTTTGCGATCCTTTGCGTTAAATAAAGGATGCTATATTTTCGCTAGATTTTACGATGTGCATTCCTGCCTCTGCAAATCTTGCAAATGCCGCATCTGCCTGTTCTGTGTAGTCCACAATACCGGGAACAACAACAGGCGAAGTAGAATCTTCTAGCAAATAGATTTTTTGAGCAAGGGTGGCATCTACCTGTTTAATTTCTGTTAATAAATCGTCAATTGTCCAAGCGACGCAATGACTTTTAGCTTGACCACCAATAATTACTGCATCATATTCTAAAAGTTGTTTAATCAGGCGCGTGTTCTTTTGAGCAAGTGGACGTTGTTCAAAATCTTCTAACACCTCTGGACGTAAGATGGAATAGTTTTCTGTTAAAGGATTTTCACCTTTGATTTCAAATTGCGTTTGACTCTGACGCGCAATGCCGTGGAAAAATATCGCTTCTTCTACTGATGAAACTAAAGCATGACCAATACCACCCAACATAGAATGATAAGGCCAAACAGTGAGGGGATATTTCCCATCTTGACTAAGTTTTTTAAGGTAATGGTAAGCGTGTTTTTCTAATAATTCATAATCCCCATTCGTAACACTGTTAGCAACTGCTGGGTTGACTTTCCAAATACCTTGTTCAATATCTGCTGGTGTGATGCTAGTCGCTGCTGGTGTGGGATGTTCTCCGGCAGCATTCACCCAAAAGATTGGATGGAATATTTGCGTTGCTGTGTGAGTATCTAGAGTTGGTATAATTTTCGTGATTATTCCCAAGTTTCGATAGATAAACTCACATAATCTGACGTTATCATCCACCGCCGCATTCCCGGATTTTCCACCTACAAATAATTCAAATTCAGGGATACAGAAGGTGTTTTGGACATCAATTAACAGTAGGCAAATACGAGTTTTATCTAAAGATGCAGGTTTAATATCCTGTTGTTTTGCCCAGATTTCAGCATCAGCGGCACGTTCTTGGTAAGGTACGCGCCAGACTTTGCCCACTTCTTCAGGGTTATAGTGTGGAGGAATGGGTAGTTGTATTATTTGGGTGTTCATCTAAAATCTGTACTTATTTTCTAATTATTAGGCTTGACTTAGTTAAAAATAATGCTGAATTTAGTAAACGTCATCGTGGGAACCTAAAGTTAGCAACAAAATTTCTTCCTCTCCTGATTCAGTATTTGTAACAAATTTAAATAAAATCCGATTCCGATAATCAATTGAACATGAGTATCTACCCGATGAATCACCTTTTAACTTGTGACTACGTAAACTGAGTTGAAATGGGTCTTCAGCGATTTGTTGTAATACTTGCTCAATTTGAGAACGTAACTCAGGATTTTTCTTGACTAGACGCTTAAAAGCACGAATAAAAGTCGGACTCCAAACCAAGTTTTTCACTCGTCTAACTCCGCCATCAAATCTGCAACTGAACCACGCCGGACATTACCTTGAGCATAATCACTCTCTGCTTGCGCGATTTCTTTTAAAAGGTCATCCCGTCGTTGTTGCTTGAGGCGCTTTTGGATAATATCTACAAGAATAGCCTGAGCTTCTGGATCTAATGCTTCTACTGCTTCTATGGCTTTCTGGAATGTAGATGTTTTTTCTAGCATGGGAGTTAAAGCATTTGGTGATAAGTCTAATTTAGCTGGTGGTAGAGGCGATCGCTCCTCATTTTCCTTCCTTAATAGTATATTTGTATTATTAAATAAATTTAGCGTTAGCAAAGCTTAACGAAGTTATCACTCTTATGAATCGAGATCAATTACTCAAACGCTATGCCGCAGGTGAGAGAGATTTTTCAGGAGTTGACCTAAGTGGTGTCAAACTAAAAGGTGTTGAGTTGTATGGTGTCAACCTCAGCAAGGCGAATTTAAGTAATGTCAATTTAGGCTATGCTGACATCATTTCTAGCAATTTGCAAGAAGCTAACCTAAGTGGAGTAAACCTAGATCATACTCGCATTGATGAATGCAATTTAACAGGTGCTAACTTAAGAGCTATGGATGCATTTCAGTCATCTTTTATAGGTTCTAATTTAACTGGTGCTGATTTGAGTCAAGCTCTATTAAGAGAAATTGGGTTGCAGGGTGTAAATCTCAGTGATACTAACTGGGAAAAAGCAAATATTGATAGTTGGTTTGTAGTCGAATTTAAGCATTACTTGAAAAAAGTTTATCTTAAGCGTACTGTTTTATATGTTGATGATACCAATGAAATAAATAACTGTGAAGCAAATTTAACTGACGCTATTTACTATAATTCTCGTGGTTTTAAAGACACAGCAGCAAATGATCCACCAGGTGTAATTCGCATATATCCCAGTGCTGACTTAAGTAGACTAGATTTTAGCGGTTGTAATCTCAGGAATCTTGACTTGCAAGGTGTAAATCTGAGTGGCAGTAATTTAAGAGGTGCTAACTTAATACACACAGACTTAAGGAATGCTAACCTCACAAATACAGACTTGCGAGATACTTATTTGAGATATACAGACTTGCAGGGCGCTATTTTCTGCAACAATATCATGCCAGAAAAGAGAATTGAAGAAAATCAACTACATAACGTTGAAGATCCTGAAGAGATTGATTATATATTAGATTTAGATAATGACGAATTAACTTTTGATGATGACGATCAATAATTTATTCACCATTTGTATTAATTTCCATCACTTACACCTATGAGGCTTAGGAATTGGATACTCACAGAGTATAGTTGTAATTAAAGCTGCACTATCAGGAATTGAGTGAATTACAAGTATTGCAGATTGGGTCATGGAGTTCCTAGATTATAAGTAATATTGATAACTCAGTAATAAGGTGATCGCTTCCTTAAGCTTTCCTACTGAACGTTGCGCGATCGCTTTTCATCTTCCTTAATTAATAGTACTTTTGTATTATAAAAACATAAATTTAGCGCTCGCTGTCATCCCAACTTCGCAACATCACCAACCGTCGATCTAACCACTCATCTGTAAACCAACCATAGCGTTTTTGCACATTTGGGATGCTCCCGATTTTTAGTTGTTCACAATCTATAAACATCACTACGATGCTTTACTTTGACCACTGTGACTAATAATAAACCATCTTGTATTTCGTAAATAATTCGATATTTTCCCAATCTGACTCTATATAAATTATCAGAACCTTCTAATTTTTTCACACCATCAGGACGAGGCTCAAAAGCAAGTTATTCCAATTTAGCAACTATTTTTTGTTGAACATCATAAGGTAATTTTTTAATCTGTCTTTTTGCAACCGGAGCAATTTCTACTTCGTAACTCACAAACCTAATTCCGTTTTGAGTTCACCCAAGGAAATCGTACCAACCTCTTGTGCTTCTTTTAATGCAGCTTTTGCATCTTCTAAATCTTCTTTATCTTCTTTGGCTTTCAAAAAAAGTAAAAAGTCCAGAACCTCGTATACAATTTCTTCTGGTACATTTTCTATCTCTTCAATTATTTTCTGTTTGGCATTCATAAATTCCGCTTTATGCTAGTTGACTATATTATAAAATAATGGTTATTGAAGTCTTGCTAACTCAAGTAAGAAATTGCGATGCCTGTGGCGGGCTACGCCAACGCACTTCATCATTCAAGACATCGTACTGTGGGTAGTGAGAAAAGCTGACGCAGTTGATCGTATATGAGAATGGGAAAGCGATCGCTCCTTAGCATTCACAAGAGAAAAGCGATCGCTCTTGATCTGTTGTGCTGTGTTATTGTCTGATTTTTTTCTATCTAATCACCCAAAGAGCCACCACCTGTGGCAATCTGGGAAACAGAGATTTATTAAATCTGATATTTGAGCAACAGCAAATTTACCTAATCAGGTTATGCAAACTCTGCCCACAGTAAACACTTCAAGCATCACATCAACTCCAGCCACCTTTGATACAACTATCAAGCGGCGTAAAACCCGTCCTGTAAAGGTGGGAAATGTCACCATTGGCGGCGGCTACCCCGTTGTAGTCCAGTCCATGATTAACGAAGACACTCTTGATATTGATGGTTCCGTAGCTGGTATTCGTCGTCTGCACGAAATTGGCTGCGAAATTGTCCGCGTCACAGTGCCGAGTATGGCTCATGCGAAAGCTTTAGCAGAAATTAAACAAAAATTAATTAAAACTTACCAAGACGTGCCCATTGTGGCTGATGTCCATCACAACGGGCTAAAAATCGCTGTGGAAGTTGCCAAGCACATAGAGAAAGTACGGATTAATCCGGGCTTGTATGTGTTTGAAAAGCCAAACATCAATCGAACTGAATATACTAAAAGCGAATTTGACGAAATTGGCGATAAAATCCGCGAAACCTTAGAACCTCTGGTAGTTTCTTTGCGCGATCAAGGAAAATCGATGCGGATTGGGGTAAATCACGGTTCTCTTGCAGAGAGAATGCTATTTACCTACGGTGACACCCCCGAAGGAATGGTGGAATCCGCTATAGAATTCATCCGCATCTGTGAATCTTTGGATTTCCGCAACTTGGTAATTTCCATGAAAGCCTCACGAGTCCCGGTGATGGTAGCCGCCTATCGCCTCATTGCCAAACGCATGGATGAACTGGGTATGGATTATCCATTACATTTAGGCGTTACAGAAGCCGGTGATGGCGAATACGGGCGAATTAAATCCACGGCTGGTATTGCCACCTTACTTGCTGATGGCATTGGCGATACAATTCGCGTCTCACTCACAGAAGCACCTGAAAAAGAAATTCCCGTCTGTTACAGCATTCTCCAAGCTTTGGGATTGCGAAAAACGATGGTGGAATACGTCGCTTGTCCTTCCTGTGGACGCACTTTGTTTAACCTAGAAGAAGTGCTGCACAAAGTCCGGGAAGCCACTAAACACCTAACTGGACTAGACATTGCAGTTATGGGTTGCATTGTCAATGGCCCCGGAGAAATGGCCGATGCCGACTATGGCTATGTTGGCAAAACTCCTGGTTATATTTCTTTGTATCGTGGTCGAGAAGAAATTAAAAAAGTCCCAGAAGACAAAGGTGTAGAGGAATTAATTAACCTCATTAAAGCAGATGAACGCTGGGTAGAACCTTAAAGGGAGCAAGGGGGCAGGGGGGCAGAGGAGCGGGGGAGCAGGGGAAGAATAAGTAATACCCAATCCCCAATCCCTAGTCCCCAACCCCCCAATTTGCCAGATTGTCAAGTATTTTGTTTAAATTAAGAATACATACTCGGTCTGTACAGTGGTAGCCTGTGTTAGATTGAGCATACTGACTATAAATTTTCCCTCTGACGCAGCTGTCATTATGGTGATTACAAAAAGTAGGCTTGTTTTGGGTGCTACGGCAGTTACACTCTCCACGATCGCTGTTACAAGCCTTGGCATTCATTCGCGAGGTCAGGCTTTATTTAAAGCAAGTCCTAAAGAATTAGTAGATGAAGTTTGGCAAATTGTTCAGCGCCAATATGTTGACGGTACTTTTAATCAGGTAGATTGGCAGGCTGTTCGTAAGGAATACTTGAGCAAGTCCTACAGTAATCCACAGGATGCGTATAAGTCCATTCGGGAAATGCTGAAAAAGCTAGAAGACCCCTACACCCGATTTATGGACCCATCGGAATTCAAAAATATGCAGGTGGATACCTCTGGAGAATTGACAGGGATTGGAATCACCATTAGTCAGGATGAAAAAACCAAGCAATTGGTTGTAATTGCGCCAATCGAAGATACACCAGCCTTTAAAGCTGGTGTTTTGGCAAAAGATATCATCCTCAAAATTGACGGCAAAGATACTAAGGGGATGGATACCAATCAGGCAGTATCCTTGATTAGAGGTGAAGCAGGATCTCAAGTCAGCTTGACTATTCAACGTGACGGTAAGACAAAACAGTTTGACATCAAACGGGCGCGCATTGAAATCCATCCAGTTAAGTTTTCTCAAAAGAAAACCCCAGCCGGAAATCTTGGCTACATCCGCTTGAACCAGTTTAGCGCCAATGCTGGTAAAGAAATGCAAATTGCCATCAAAGATTTAGAAAGCAAAAAGGTAGCTGGATATATCCTTGATTTGCGTGGTAATCCTGGTGGCTTACTTTTCTCCAGTGTCGATATTGCCCGGATGTGGATAGATAAAGGTAAGATTGTCTCCACTGTTGAACGCCAAGGAGAGGCAGAAAAGGAAGAGGCAAACGGACGAGCCTTGACAACTAAACCATTGGTGGTGCTGGTAGATAAAGGTTCAGCTAGTGCCAGTGAAATCCTCTCAGGGGCTTTGCAGGATAATAAGCGTGCTACTTTGGTCGGTACTCAAACATTTGGTAAGGGACTAGTGCAATCGGTGCGTCCCCTGGAAGATGGCTCAGGATTAGCGGTGACAATTGCTCATTACTATACTCCCAATGGTACAGATATCAATCACAAAGGCATTTCGCCAGATGTGAAGGTGGATTTGAGCAAAAAGCAGATGGAGGATTTGTGGCTCCATGAACGTGACAAACTCGCGACTCTTGCAGACCCTCAATTCGCTAAAGCGGTGGAAGTGATAGGTAAAAAAATTGCTGCTCAGGGGACACCTACAGCAGAAAAATGAAGAGTTAGGAATAAAGTTAGGAGTGAATAGTGAGGAGTTAGGAATAAAGTCCATCGCTGTCAACTTCTAACTACTAACTTAAACTGGTTTGCACTTTCCAGCCCTAATAAGTCCGATACGTCGAGCGATCGCTTCTTCTTGCGAACTAAAAGGCCCCCACTGTTCTATAATTTCTAGATTATCGTCGCCAACTTGGTCGGTGGGGATAATTTCACAGTTTCCAGCAGAGCGCTTGACAATATACCAAGTTTGTGATCCGTTCATATTTTAAATAAAAATCTTGTTTTTATAGTCAGAATTTTACTGCATACAGAAAATATCTTCGCACTTACTGCTAAATCCTACATTCTGTAGGTGCGATCGTAGAACTCTGTAGCTTTTTTGCTGACCAATTATATCTTGGATGCTTGAGGATAGTTCCTGTTGCTCACCCTAACTTCAATAGTTTTCCTTTGTCAATTCGTTACGAATTTACGCAAAGCTTTACTAAGCCTGAATTTAAACTATGGACGATAGATAGGCAATCACTCAGTTCGATTGAGTTTCTCTAATAGAAGAGCTTCTACCTCACTCTCAGGATTTTCAAGATCGAAAGGATAAGGATGTTGTGTAGAGAAGTCAGAACGACTCATCAAAACTTGTAATGCAGCCCGAAACGCTTCTTCGTTATTTCTATGTTCTGAAATATATCGTTTTATTTCAGTATTGGTCATCTGGTTGAGGTTTTGCATCATAGAACAAATTTCCAATTCCCATCTTGATCAATTATGACTGAAATCTCATCGTTCAAACCAGCTTGTATATAAAGCGTTTTCAGCTTTTGGTCGTAGCGGAAAACCTGGATAGGCTGATACAGATTAGAAAGTAACTGACAAAGGAATATCGCTGTATCCGATTGTTTCTGTGTTGGCATAAGGTTATATGGCAGCTGAGATTTTATATATAAATGTGTTACTCCTTTATAAAGAGAGTGAGCATACAAGCATATATTACGGTGCCAGTTATCAGAATACCTAATCCCATTTACAAGAGGCTTCAAGCCCTGGCTGTGCGTTTCGAGGATACACCCATTACTGTTATTGAGAAAGTTATTGAATGAATATGAGGCACGTTACCAGCCTCAGCAAGTTTCTGAAACCGAGAATTATAGAGAACTATGAATAAGGTAAACTATGCAGCAATGAGCGACCAAGAGCTAAAGAGTTACTTTCTCACCCACAGAGATGATAAGGAAGCTTTTTATGCTTATATGGATAGACGAAAATCTCGTCATCGTGATGCTGCAATAAAATTAAATGATCCGGCTTGGGAAGAAAAAATAACAGATGTAATTCAAAAACTATTAGGCTCTGATTGATAACTTAATCATTTCATATTTTTAATCGAGGTGGACAAAATTTTTGTAATCACCTCGATTTCTCACATAAATTTATCTTTGGCTAATACTTCCGCTCTTTTGGCTCAAACATAGTAATCGCCACCGGTCGATATTGAATATCAATTCCCGCGGGTGAATAGTAAGCCATTGTGTGTTTGAGAAAGTTGCTATCATCTCGCTCAGAATAATCTTCGCGGAAATGAGCGCCACGACTTTCTTGGCGATTTAGGGCTGATGCCAAAATGGTCTGCCCTACTACCATCAAACTTCGCAATTCTAAAGCTTCCACGAGTTCCGTATTCCAGCAAGTACCTTTGTCATCCAAATAAATTTGAGGGTATTTTTGTTGTATTTCTTCTAATTTCTGCAACCCTTCAGTCATTAATGCCTCAGTGCGGAAAACACCGCAGTACTCAGTCATACAATCCTGAAAAGCTTCACGGACTTGGTTAATGCGGTACTGTCCTGGTTGTTCTAACAAAGCTTGAATTTGTTGCTGGGCTTCTGTTACATACCGTTGCTCATCTACAGAAGGCAACTTACGTTTTTGCACAAATTTGGCGATCGCAGCCCCAGTTCTCTTACCATAAACGACACATTCCAGCAGTGAATTACTCCCCAAACGATTAGCACCATGTACGGAAACACAAGAAGTCTCACCCGCCGCAAAAAAAGCATCAACTAAACCATCGCCACTACTACGAACTTGACCATCAGTGTTAACTGGTATACCACCCATACAATAGTGAATTGTCGGGCGGACTGGCATCGGTTGAGTTACCGCGTCAACGCCTACCAAGCGATGGGCTTCTTCCCAGCAGAAGGGAACGCGACTCATAATTTTTTCTTTGCCCAGATGGCGTAGATCCAGATAGACAAAGGGGCCGCCAGCACTGCCATCAAGATGAATACCACGTCCAGCGCGAATTTCGTAAGCGATCGCTCGTGAGGTAATATCACGAGGAGCTAGTTCCATCCGACTGGGTGCATAATTCGCCATAAAGCGATCGCCTTCACTATTAATCAGATACGCCCCTTCGCCCCGTACCGCTTCTGAAATTAGCACTCCTACTGGATATAAACCAGTAGGATGAAACTGCACAAATTCCATATCTTCCAGAGGCAAACCTGCGATCGCAGTCATTGCCAAACCATCACCCGAAGAAGCGTAATCATTAGAGGTAGTATTATAAACGCGACCATAGCCCCCTGTGGCAAACATCACCGCCTTAGCCCGCACCACCTCTATATGTCCATCCAAAAGGTGGAACATCACCACACCCTTGGCCTCATTCTCTTCCAAAATGAGACGCATCACGTACCACTCTTCATAAACTTGCACCCCATAACGCCGCAAATTGTTAACCAATTCGTGCAAAATCGCGTGACCAGTTTTGTCAGCAGCGTAACAAGTGCGGTTGTGGGAATGTCCGCCAAAAGCCCGTTGGGCAATGCGCCCATCGGGTAAGCGAGAGAACAAAACCCCCATGTGTTCCAAGTCAATCACCACACCCGGCGCTTCTTGGGTGAGAATTGCTACAGCATCTTGGTCTGCCAAATAATCAGAACCCTTGACAGTATCAAAAGCGTGTGCTTCCCAACTATCTTCGGAATCAACATTTTTCAGCGATGCAGCCATACCACCTTGAGCTGCAACCGAGTGAGAACGAATTGGGTGGGTTTTGGCAACCACAGCAATATTTAAACTAGGGTCAGTGCGGGCAATTTCTACAGCAGCGCGACATCCCGCCAATCCACCCCCGACAATAATCACATCGTGTTCCAGCATAATTAGCCCCCTGATTGCAAACCACTGCTGTTCTATTGTAGAGAGGTGATTAATCAGCTAGTGCGTTGTAACAGTAGCATCTCTACAAAAAAATTCCCTGCCTACAGACAGGGACGTTATAACAAATTTTTAAATTAGGAGTGAAAAGTTAAAAACAAAGAGTTATGGCACAAATAGAGTGACTTATAACTCTTGTACAGACGCGATTAATCACGTCTCTACTCATAACTCCTAACTCTTTAGCTAGTTGCTTGTACAGGTTGTTGTTGAGACACATTACCTGGTATAGGTTCCATTTTGGTTCCCGGCCCTACAGGACTAACTTCAATATGATTTAACAAGGTAGTGACAAACGCAAACAACAAGAAAGGTAGCGATAGCAGAACGACAAGACCCGCTGTTGCTAAAGCGTACACAGGCCGCTTGGCACCCATCAGCGCTAAAGCTGATGCCAAACTTAGGGTAATCGTAATCAACCAAACAATTATTTGACCGTAGATATCACCGAAAGTCAGGGTACAGACAAACCGATACTTTTGAATATTATTTTCGCTCATCACATTTGCCTCCAGTCTCTCCTAATAGGTTCTACGTTAGAACTATGTTTGCCTTCTAGGCAATTTCTAAATATTTTTGCAAGCTTCGTAATATCACTTCACAATCTAGCTGCCTTTGGCGCTAAGACAGCTATGCTAAAAAACTTCTTCTCTGCATTAGGAGAGGTTGCGATCGCCTCCTTAACAAATACTATCTTGGTTTTAAGCAAAGAGACTATTTGTCATCTATCAAATTAAGGATATTTAAAATAAATATATCAATTTTATTTAGGAGTTGCTGAAAATTGCAACCCACAAATCCCCGATTTTGTAAAAGTTGTTGGGTATCTTGCAATACGGTTCGGTTAAGGTTTATTTTATGAAAATTATTGATCGCCAAAGATGCGATAAATTGCCGTATATACGAAACTGATTATTGTAGAGACGGGGATTCATCGCGTCTCTTGCCTGAACCGAACAGTATTGGGGTATCTTGTTTCTGACAAGTTATTTAGGATTGCTATAGAATTTAATTTTTTGCTAGTAAATATTAATTAGAGAAATCAAGTAAAGTCAGAATGCAAAAACCGATTTTTTGATGTTAAATTTTGAATATTGCCCAAATTTGTTGATTTAAATCAACAAAAATCTTTATTTTTCGCGGCAACATTGTTTTAGGAGTGAACGTGAATACTATTTTTTTTCGTAAAGGTGTTTTTTGGTTGCCAAGTATAGCTGCTCTTGCATTCCTGAGTAGCGGTTTATCTGCAAGCGCCCAGACAGTAAACAAGTCGAGTAATCAGCCATTAACCGAACCTTCCGCAACCGTAGCGTCTCCCAAAGAGTTTAGCCAAAATCTCTCTACAGAAACAACTGAAACTTTTACAGTCACAAATTTAACTAAGGTAGAGCAACTGCCCAACACTGCGATACAAGAAAACGCCAGTGTAACACCCATACCCGTTCCAGGCACAGTGGCGACCTCATCTGCAACGCTTACCTCTGAGTCTGTACAACCGACTTCTCAAACGACTGCTCAACCATCTGCGACAAGAGTGGCGCAATCGGATATTGATTTAGGTAGAACTACCCGTGGTGGTAGTAGCTATCTTGGGATCGCTGCTAACATTGGTTTGAGCGGTGGTGACACGTCTTTGGGCGACGGTAATTTCGCAGTAGTTAGCAAAATCGGACTGACAAATTCTATATCAGTGCGACCCTCAGCCATATTTGGGGATAACACCACAGTTCTACTTCCGATCACCTACGATTTTACCTTCAAATCAGCAGATGCTTTTAGCGAACCATTAGCGATCGCACCTTACGTCGGAGTGGGTGCAGCTTACAAAACTGGTGATGATTCAAAATTTGCCTTTTTGGTGTCTGGTGGCATTGATGTGCCGCTAACTTCTCAATTTACGGCAACAGCTGCTATCAATGCCGGATTTTTCGATCAAACTGATGTGGGCTTTTTGTTAGGAGTTGGTTATAACTTCAGTGGAATTAAATAGTTAAGAGTTAGGAGTTAGGAGTTAGGAGTTATTAAGATTCAATTATTAAATTTATAACTCATCACTCCTAACTCCTAAATTTCTACTTAGGGGTAACTTTGTCAATCACCTTGATTGTGCCATCGTCTCCTACTGTCCAAACATCGTATACACCGACGACATCGCCGTTAGCATCAACATCTACGTTGCCGCTGGCTCCTTGGTAGTTAATCTTTTTACCATCTTTAAGTAACTTCAGTCCCTCGCAGACATCACTAACTTCTGTGCCAGGCCCATCAGCAACTTCCCGGATTTTGCTGGCTATGCCAACGCCTGTATTTTCCTTAGCAGCTTGCGCCGCCAATGTCAATAAAGCTGCTGCATCCCAAGCTTGAGGAGCGTATTCCCCTGGCGCACTACCCTTTTTATCCTTCCACAGCTTGTTGAAAGCTTCTAATGCTTTACCATCGGAACCCGGTACTGTACCGATCGCTCCAGTTAAAATATATTTACCATCACTGCCTTTGCCAACTTGTTCGGGAAAAGTAGGTGATTTTACCCCATCTGTCAGCAGAATTTGCACTCCCTTCGCCACACCTTGCTGATAGGCGGCCTTTAGGAACAGACTACCAGTTTCCGCATAGAGTACGGCCAGTACTGCATCTGGCTTACCTGCAAATGCAGCAGCCGCCTCTGTATCAAAGGTCTGAGCTTTTGGGTCGTAGCGGACAGGCTTATCTTTATTAACGATGGTTCCACCCAATTTTTCAAAGGTTTGCACGAATGCTTTTTCAAAACCAACGCCATAGTCGTTATTAATTACGACTGTAGAAACTCGCTTGAAACCTTTTTTTCTGGCAAGTTGGGCTAAAGCTAGTGCTTGGTAGGTATCGGGGGGAGCAGTACGCGCCCAAAAGCCTTTATAGTCACCTTTTTGGGCTTTTTCAGTAAATACAGGACTGGTACTACCAGGGGAAACCAGCATGACTTTATTCGGTGTGGCAATGGAAACTGCTGCACTTGAAACGCTACTAGCAAAGGAACCAACTACACCTGCTACTTTATCCAAAGTTGCTAGTTTAGTCATACCGGCAGCTCCAGCTTTGGGGTCGGTTTGGTCGTCTACTTGCACCAAGGTAACAGGTTCGCCATTCACTCCACCGCAAGCGTTGACTGTATCCACTAGTAGAGGTACTGAGCCTAGCATCTGCTGTCCCACAGAAGCTAAGTCGCCTGTCGTCGGTAGCAAGGAACCAATTTTTAGCCCTTTAGCACTGCTTGTAGTCGTTGAGTTTGCCGCTGGGGTAGCGGTATTTCCGTTGTTAGCTGTGCCGTTGGGGGTACTGCTATCACCACAAGCCCCAAGTAGAAACCCTGCCGCAAGGGTAGCTATACTTAAACTTAAGGCGGCGCTAATTTTTCTCATAAATTACTTTCACTCCTCAGATATTTAGGAGCCTAAAAATAAGATCCAAACTAGGTTTGTAACTTAGCTGGATCTTATCAAGACTCCAAAGGATAAATCATATCATCCATCTTTGGGAGTAGAAATATTTACGCTGATATTAGTAATTGTTTTTGTACACAGAATATTCTCCGTGTATCAAAAGCTGAAAAACGGAGAGGGAGGGATTCGAACCCTCGGTACGGAGTTGCCTGCCGTACAACAGATTAGCAATCTGCCGCTTTCGACCACTCAGCCACCTCTCCTGACTCACGAATAACAATAGTAGCAGGTTTGTTGGGAATAGTCAATAGTCATTTGTCATTTGTCATTGGTTATTCACAAAATACTAAGGACTAGGGACTAATGACTAATGACTAATTCAAAGGACTTGCGATCGCATCCAAGCTAT
This sequence comes from Nostoc sp., assembly GCF_036918015.1. GTDB lineage: Bacteria > Cyanobacteriota > Cyanobacteriia > Cyanobacteriales > Nostocaceae > Nostoc. The sequence continues at coordinate 152,200 of NZ_JBALEO010000074.1, read as the reverse complement.
GGGCAAGGTGCGTAACTTTTTCCACTGGGGAACGTAAGCCCGCTGACTGAATACATCGTAATCGTTGCGTTCAATCGCCTCCAAAATTTGACCGTACAGCATTGATGCTGCCCACACAGGCCAACGGGCATCGGATGCTAAATAAGTAATTCCCTGGTCGGATGTGGTGTAAAATTGGCGGGCGCGGTCAATTTGAAAGCGCATCAATGCCCGCCAACGATCGTCTACCACACCTTTAAAGAAGTCTTGCTCGGTATAGTTGAATTTTGCCAAGTCTTCAAGGGGAATGTAGATCCGTCCCCGTTTGGCATCTTCTCCCACATCCCGCAGGATGTTGGTGAGTTGATTGGCAATTCCGAGAGCGATCGCTTCTTCTATGGGAAGATATGGTTGTTTATTTTGCCGCCACGGTGCTGTATATATGGTGTTATCCACACCCATAACTGATGTTGACATCAAGCCAACAGTGCCAGCAACACGGTAACAGTAGAGGTATAAATCCTCAAAGGTTTCATAACGACTGCGATATAAGTCCATGCGCTGACCGGCAATCATATCCCGAAATGGTTGAATGTCCATCGGAAAGCGCTGGAGGGTATCAACTAAAGCTACATCGTAATTTTCTAATGGGCGTCCCGCAAAAATCGATTCCAGCTGCTGTTCCCATAGGTCTAGGGTTTCTGGCGTGGTAATAGCAGATGCGGGGCCATCCACCAATTCATCTGTACGGCGACACCAAGCGTAAATTGACCAAATAGATTGACGTTTTACCGGACTCATGAGCAAAGTACCCAGGTAAAAAGTCTTGGCATACTTTGCTGTGAGATGCCGACAAAGTTTATATGACTCGTCTACAGAGACCAGCGTTTTCATGCGCGGCGGGGAATCAGGCAGTTGCAGCATTCGTTGCGGGCGGTCGGGTGAGCGTTTGCAGGTTTGAGGAATTTGCTACCGGGAGGGCCTCAGAAATCGCCTGCGCTGTCAGCTTACCAGAAAGTACGGCACCTTCCATACTGGCTAAGTAGCGTTGCATGGTGTAATCCCCTGAGAGATAGAAGTTACTAATGGGGGTTGTTTGCGAGGGACGGTACTGTTGACGACCAGGGGTCGCTTTGTAAACTGAACGGGGCGTTTTCACCACATGAGATTTCAGCAATGTTGCTGGATTGTCTCCCCCAAAGTGGTCGGGGAAGAGTTTTTCTAACTCGGCAATAGTGGCAGCCACAATCTCCTCATCGGATTTGGCAATCCAATCTTTTGCCGGCGCTAGAACTAATTCCAGCATCGAGCGTTCGGGGTTGGCGTATTCACGGCAGGTATTGCTCATATCAGCATAAACGCTGAGGAGGGGCGATCGCGAGAATAGCAAGTGATCAATTTGCGTAAGTTTACGATCAAACCACAAATGCACGTTAATCACAGGTACGCCTTCCAAGCCTTCTAGCTTTTGGAAAAACTCCATTTCCTTCCAAGGTGCTGGCAAAATCACCTTCAGAGGGTCAACCGGCATGGCAGATACATACAAATCCGCTGTGAAAACTTCATCCTCTTTGCCATTCAATCCCCGAATTAAATATCCTTTGACGCTGCCATCGGCGTTTAGCAAAATCTCTTTCAAAGGGGCATTCAAGCGGACTTCTCCACCGCGTTCGGTGATGTAATCCACTAGTGGCTGACACAATCGTTCTGTGGGCGAACCATCCAGAAAGGCCATTTTCGAGCCATTTTTTTCCTGGAGGAAACGATTGAGGGCAGTTAAAAGAATGGTTGCCGAAATTTCATCTGGGTCGATGAAGTTCAGCGACTTGGCCATGGCAATAAAAACTTCTTTATTGACCCGTTCTGGTATGTTGTGTTTCCGCAGCCAATCTGTCCAGGAATATTTGTCCATTTCTTCAACGTACTTTTGCCCCTGAATCATGACCGGTAATAATCCGATGCCAAAGCGGATTTTTTCTGGCCATGTCAGCATGTCGTTGTTTCGCAGAATTGCCACTATACCATTAATTGGTGCTGGCAAATCTGGGAAATCAAAGCGACTGTAAGTACCTGGTGCATCTGGCTGGTTGAAGATCATTGTGTGTTCTTTCCACTGCAATCGATCTTCAATGTCCAGTTCTTTGAATAACTGCAACATATTGGGATATGCGCCAAAAAAGATGTGCAGACCTGTTTCGTACCAGTCTCCATCAGCATCTTTCCATGCAGCCACTTTACCGCCTAGAACGTCTCGACGTTCCAAGACAATGGGTGTGTGGCCTGCGTCCGTAAGATATTTCGCGCAGGAAAGTCCTGCTAGTCCCGCTCCCGCGATCGCTACTCGCATGTAACCCTACTGCTCTTCAATATTTCTTAACCGTTTTATCGTTCTCATTATACGTTGCAATCCGTTACATTTGGCATTTATTGTGCGATCGCTTCCGCAAAAAACTTTTGCCAAAGGGAATTTTACCTACGCGCACCTACCCAAGCAAACTATCAATACCATTGTTGGTAATAGGTTTGAGCGAGCATTTCATCTATCTTTACATGGAGAAAAATTAGGCAAACAAAAGTATTTCCTTTGACTGAAAATAAGTTAATCTCAAATATTGTCTTAAAATAGTTGATTTATTTGCTAATTCGTGTATTTGCTTTGAGTAAATATCGGGGGTATTGGTTAAAGACTACTTGGAAAACTTTCTGCTTCCCATAAGGTGTAGGATAAAAATCTATGTCCTCTAGGCTGAACAACCGAGTTGTTTACCGCACAACTTATAGGTAAAAGTTATGGGTGTATCGCAAGAGCTCAAGCGCTTTGGACATCACCTGATTTTAGGTATTTCCGGCACGACATTAAGCGATGACGATAAACGCGCACTCAATGAATTGAAACCGATTGGGGCGATCTTTTTTGCTAAGAACTTTTTGGATGGCGCCCCATATCAGGTTTGGCTGGAAAGCTTCAAGGATTTAAACAGGCAGATACGAGAATACACTGAGCGTGATTCCATGTTCATCACTCTCGATCATGAAGGCGGTCGTGTAATTCGTACACCACCGCCAATTACCCGCTTTCCTCATGCCTTATTGCTGCGATCGCACGCTTATGAAGTAGCAAAAGCCACAGCAGTAGAACTAAAATCACTGGGCATTAACTTATCGTGGGCACCCGTAGCCGATATTTTTTCCCATCCCGACAACCCCGTGATTGGGCCTCGCGCCTTTGGTAACACTCCCGAAACTGCTACTCAAGGTGCCCGTGACTATTACCTTGGACTTCGAGATTCAGGAATTTTGGGATGCGCCAAACACTTCCCCGGACATGGAGACACCAGCAAAGACTCTCATATTGAGCTACCAATACTGAATTTAACTCTAGAAGACCTGCGACTTCGAGAACTTATACCTTTCAAAGCCTTAATCGAAGTACAGATTCCTTTGATGATGACTGTCCATATTTTATTTCCCAGAATAGATGCTGATGTGCCAGCAACCCTTTCCCAGGCTATCCTCAAAACCATACTTAGAGAGGAACTTGGCTTTGAGGGAGTAGTTGTATCTGACGATTTAGATATGAAAGCTATTTCAGATATGTTTATGAAAGCTGGTACTGTGGCGCGGTCATTTAATGCAGGCTGTGACTTGTTTATTGTTTCGCGCAATATCAACTCATCATCTATTGAAAGAACTTATCGGATTGCTGAAGATTTTGCTGATTCGCTCAGTAACGGTAGCTTAGATGAAGCAGTGGTAGAAGCAGCCAGAGAAAGAATTGAGAAACTGCTGGCAGTAACACCGCAATATCCCATACATGCTTTGGATAAAGATGTATTATTGCAACATGCTCAACTAGCGATCGCTAGTTGCTATTCATAACCCAACGTGCATTCAAGTTGTATATTAGCAATTGCTAAAAGGCTAACAAAGATTGCAATTTTTAATTCTTAATTCTTAATTTTTAATTGTTTAATGGGTGGTATAGGGGTCGAACCTATTTCTGCGGGTTAAAAGCCCGCTGCACAGCCGGTATGCCAACCACCCTAGTTAATGTGAAAAAGAAATGAGCCGCTGCGATCGTATTACATCGCAAGCCTTGTAACACCAACACTAGATATAAATCCACCAGGGAGGTACTGCCCCTCCTATTTCTGTGTTATCAGCACAGCGCCTCGCTTTTCGGCTCCAGGTGGATAGGTGGAAGATGGAGGAATCGAACCCCTACAGTTGCCCATACCCTGGTTTTCAAGACCAGTTGCCGTCCATTCAGCAGCATCTTCCATTCAGGGGTATCTGACGGGACTTGAACCCGCTATGACTGGTTCCACAAACCAGCGCCTCGACCACTTTGGCTTCAGATACCATCAGTGGAATCAATGGGAATTGAACCCATAACCTCCTGCTTGCAAGGCAGGCGCTCTAGCCATTTGAGCTATGACCCCATATTTGGTGGATACTGGTCGGAATCGAACCGACAACCTTCTAACAGCCAGTTAGACGCTTTACCAATTAAGCTACAGACCCATAGCGGGAGTGGTAGGACTTGAACCCACAACTTTCGAGGTAGAAGCTCGAAGCTCTATTCCATTGAGCTACACTCCCAATATTTGGTAGTCCTGGCAGGAATTGAACCCGCAACATTCTTCTTGTAAGGAAGACACTCTACCAATTGAGTTACAGGACTACGCAAGCGAGTGGAGGGAGTTGAACCCACGCACTGAGTATGGCGTACTCAGATGCTACCGATTACATCACACCCGCAAGTTTCAGAGCGGACGGCGAGATTTGAACTCGCACGAAGACGGTGGAAACGTCTCATGCTGCCGTTACATCACACCCGCATCAAGCTGGTAACAGGAATTGAACCTGCAACCTACTGATTACAAATCAGTTGCTCTGCCAATTGAGCTACACCAGCACTGTTTTGGTGACGGGGGCAGGAGTTGAACCTGCCGATATTCAGGTTATGAACCTGACGAGCCACCGTTGCTCTATCCCCGCATATTCACCAATACCCCTGACTGGATTTGAACCAGCAACCTCTTCGTTCTAAGCGAAGCGCCTCTTCCGTTGGGCTACAAGGGCAAAGTCTGAGTGGCAGGGATTGAACCTGCGACCTGGAGTTCCCGAAACTCCCGCGCTCCCAACTGCGCCACACCCAGATATTTTGGTACTCCCGACAGGATTTGAACCTGCAAAAACTAGATCCTCGGTCTAGTGCGTCTTCCGTTCCGCCACGAGAGCTTAGTACCCCTGACAGGATTTGAACCTGCAAAATCTGGACTCTGATTCCAGCACGTATGTCAGTTCCGTCACAGGGGCATATCGGGATGGCAGGACTCGAACCTGCGACTCCATGCTCCCAAAGCATGGCTTCTGGCCACTGAATTACATCCCGTTGGTACTCCTGGTGGGAGTCGAACCCACAACCAAACAGATTTTAAGTCTGCCACCTCTTCCAATTGGGCTACAGGAGCAAATTTTGGTACTCTTGGTGGGAGTCGTAGACGCGGAGCGGCTTCCCGCAGGGTACCCACAACTTACCGTTTTTGAGACGGCAGCCTCTTCCAGTTGGGCTACAAGAGCAAAGTTTGGCAGCCCCACCAGGACTCGAACCTGGAATCTTCGCCTTCAAAGGGCGCTATGTTGCCAATTACACCACAGGGCTTTATTGCCAGGGCAGGGTTTGAACCTGCAACCTCATCGTTCAGAGCGATGCGACTTACCAATTCGTCCACCCGGCATTAAACAATTCGTAGTTCGTAATTCGTAATTCGTAATTATGTTTTGTGACAGGGATTTAAACCCCAACTAACATACAAGCCGTTTATAGAAACTTGGGTATCGACCCCTATTTAATTACGAATTACGAATTAGTCATTACGAATTATGATTGGCTGCCTCAGTAGGACTCGAACCTACAACCGCGCGGTTAACAGCCGCTTGCTCTACCATTGAGCTATGAGGCAACGAAGCCCCCCAGGTCGGAATCGAACCGACGACCTCCTGTTCTTCAGACAGGCGCTAACTACCAACTGAGCTACTGGGGGATATGAGAAGAGATCATGTAACGAGCGAGAGTGGAGGGATTTGAACCCTCACGTCTTCAGTTTCGTAAACTGAGATGTTATCCAGTTACACCACACTCTCAAAACGGAGAGAACAGGATTTGAACCTGCGACGGGTATTAGCTACCCGTTTCCTCTTAGCAGGAGGACGCTTTTAGCCACTCAGCCACCTCTCCATAGTGGGTCGAGCAGGATTTGAACCTGCGCGCAAAAAAGAACAGTTTTACAGACTGTCGCCTTCAACCAGACTCGGCCACCGACCCATAATCATTCCCCCGACGAGAATTGAACTCGCATCTGTGCTTTGAAAGAACACTGACTTAACCATTAGTCCACGAGGGCATAATTGGAATTTTAGATTTTAGATTTTGGATTAAATTTTTTAATCTAAAATCGGCAATCCAAAATTGTCTGACACAGGGACTAGGATTTGAACCTAGAACATCGGATTTGGAGTCACGAGGTGTTACCGTTACACCATCCCTGCATTTGGTGGCAGCGGCGGGATTTGCACCCGCATATACCAGGGTATGAACCTGGGGCTTTGCTGGTTAAGCTACGCTGCGACAGAGGTCAGAGCGGGATTTGAACCCGCGCTAATCGGTTTTGCAGACCAACGCCTTACCAACTTGGCTACCTGACCATTTGGGAGTCCCGACGAGATTTGCACTCGCAATCTTCAGCTTGAGAGGCTGACGGCTTAAACTATTCGCCTACAGGACTGCAACCAGGGTGACGGGACTTGAACCCGCAACATTTCCGCAGACAACGGAACGCTCTAGCCAATTGAGCTACACCCCGATTTTTTGGAATCTGTGCCTAAACTTTGAAGTTTTTAGGCACAGATTTGGTTGGTGAACTTGCCCATTTCTTATTTAGTTTTCAAGGTTCAGAAAATTTACTTTTAACTGTTAGAAACTGTGAGGAAAACAACCGAAACTCTAGGTAGCAAGCCTGTTGTGTATTACGGATGTATTCAGTGGTTTTGATGAGTGCAAAATTAGAACTTTTTTCGTTTATTGCCTCTACTGCCGATGGTTTGCAAGTAGGAGCAGCTTTGTTGACTAAGGACTCTGGTTTGTTTCAACGCCTTTCCTTTAGTTGTATGTAGAAGGTAACTTTGACTCTTGGGAAGCTTGTCTTTTGCTCCACTACAAATATACTACAAAATACTACAAGAGGTGTCAAGGGGTTTTAGAAAGTTTTTTTTTAAATTGTCTATAAAAGCTTCTGCACTTAGATTTGAACTTGCTAAACCCTCTGAAAAGTCAAACTACAGCTTATGATTGGGTGAGTCTTTAAAAGCCTGACGTGACAGACAACTACCTCATGCGACAAAAGATAATTAGTATTGTCGCGATCGCCTCTAGTATTACAGCTTGTAGTATTGCTCCAGGTATCTCCCCACAATCGGGGTTGAACCAGCCACTAAGCAAAATTCATACTGCACTTCAAGATCCAGCAAAGGGCCAAATTAATGCCCAGTTACCGCCATCAGCCAAAGTAGAAAACCCTACCTTTACAGTCCCAGATGAATTTCAGGGAAAAACAGTTTATAAGGTGCAACCCAGCAATAACGAAAAGGTTATTGCTTTAAGCATTGATGATGGACCTTGGCCAAAAACAACCCTAGAAATGCTGGACATCCTCAAGCAAAATGATGTTAAAGCCACATTCTTTTGGGTAGGACAAGCCTTACAAGCAAATCCCGACCTAGCCAAGCGTGAAGTAGCCGAGGGACACGCCATCGGCAACCATACTTGGCATCATTGGTATCGGCGGATGGATGAAGCCACAACCAAGAGTGAAATCGATCGCACAGCCGATTTGATATACAAAACTACAGGAGTCAAAACTTCTCTATTTCGTCCTCCTGGAGGCTTTTTAAACAACGGACTAGCCGCTTACGCCAAAAGCCAGAAAGATGCTGTAATTATGTGGTCACTAACTTCAGCGGATACCGATCCTCACGCCAAACCGCAGGCATTTGTAAATAATGTCCTGAAAGGCGCAAAACCTGGTTTTATTGTTTTAATGCATGATGGTGGTGGCGATCGCCACAGAACTGTAGAAGCTTTGCCACAAATTATCAGCGGACTCAAACAGCAAGGCTACCAATTTGTGACAATTCCTGAACTACTAAAAATGGCGCAATAAAGGGTGAGAAATTCTCCTCACCTGATTTTAGATTTTAAATTTGGGATTTTGGATTACTCAATCCAAAATCCCAAAATGTTTGTTCTCGCAGCGTCTCCAAGAGTTACCCCCGAATTTCAACGTGAGAACAAATCTAAAATCCAAAATCCAAAATTGAGTCACCCGACTATTTCGTTTATTCGCTCAGGACAGAAGCACAAGATTGAGCTTCCTGCCAAAGTTTGTGCAAAAAGAACTCAGCGCGATCGCTCATAGCGGTGACAAACACACCTACAGAACCCTTAGAACTATCTGATAGCCAAGAACCGCGCAGGGTGACTTCCAGATATTCGGCATCGCAGGCACAGAGGGCAATGATTTCTCTGTCATCTCTTTTTACCTCAGCCCTGAGTACTTCTACTCCTGGCAAATCAACAGGAAGCAAAAAGGAAGCGGTAGTGGGTTCAATGCATAAACTTTGCCCAACTCGCAGGGCTAAAATCACTCGCTGCGCTACCCATTCTTCTAGCGACAGAGTGACACATTCCAAATCAAAACTGCTTTCAGTGTAAGTTAATTTCAGCATTCCTTATGCTCTCCTGTTATTCCAGGTTTGCTTGCATATCTATCCAAAACTGTTCAGCAAAAGAAATCGCGGGGTGCATTGGCGCTTTTGGTTTGGTACGCAGTTGCATACCAGCTTCAAATAGGGTGCGATCGCCTTTACGGGAGTTACATCTTTCACAAGCTGCGACTACGTTATCCCAAGTGTGAGAACCGCCTTTAGAACGCGGCATCACATGATCTAGCGTTAGATGTTTGCTGCTACCGCAATATTGGCAACTGTGATGATCTCGTCGCAACACTTCCCGCCGATTCACTGGCGGAACTTTCCACATCCGCTCATTAGAAGTGATTGTCAAGCGAATATGTTTTGGCACATCAATTACCAAACTGGGTGAGTGAACTTGCCAGCCGCTTTCTGTGGTAAAACCCAGCGGTTGCGCCTTGTTGGTTACTAACAGCACAATCGCCCGCTTGATATTGACCCGACATAGTGGCAAGTAATTTTGAGAAAACACCACCACAGATTGCTCTAACACTTGCATTGCGTTCGCGCCGCGCATGGAAGATATCGTCACAGCTTAACTCCTTATAAAAAAACCCCCGCTTCAAGTTTTCGGTGAAGCGGGGGTTAGAATTGACCGGAAAATTTTCTGGTCTCATATCGGTACAGGATTCCTTCGCCTGTACCCCCCGCTTTTTTGATTTAGTTGTGGTTTTGCAATTAGTGCACTAAAGCCTACATACTTATAATCATCATTACCCTCTGTGATTTGCCCATGATCTCGGCTACCATCGCCCATAAATAAATACTCCACTTCCATAGCAGCTGATTCCCAATTGGTTCGGCAATTGGTAGGGCACAAAATTGAAGTAGAGATGGGGTAAATGGATTTCACAGAAAATTTCACCTATTGAACATTCCTTTAAACATACTACACTTGTATTACTATCCTGTCTATACCTTTAAGGAGAAAAACTGATGCATACGATCGCTCGCACCCCAACCACCGATATGGAAGTTACCAGCATTCGCCTAGAACGGGAACTCAAAGATAAACTCAAAGAAATAGCTGGGAATCAGGGATATCAAGCTCTGATCCGAGATATCCTTTGGAATTATGTCCAGCAAAAATCAGGTGAGTGGAAGCCTCGATTTTCGCGATCCGACATTCGAGCTAGCATAGCTGCTACAGCTCAGCAAGAAGAACGCTGTGTACTTACAGGTCAACTAATTCAACCCCAAGAACCGATGTTGTTAGGACTAACGAGGAATGGCGATATGGTTCCTCTGAGTGTCGAGAGCTTGGCTGGATAAACTTCGTCCATTTTGAAACCTGGTGTAAGGCGGGCATCTAGTCCGCCCTACACCAGCAGGGAGTACAAAATGCTCTACTACTTTAAAAAATATAGTTCTGAAAATAAATGTGGTTTTTTTATATTCAAACGAATGCAGCCTAGTTATTTTTACTAATAACTAGGCTGCATTCACAATTTAGCCAGAACTGCCGCAACCTCTAGTGAGCAAGAATTTATTTAAATTTAAGCTCTACTCCAAATTTCTGCCACAGGTTGGAAGACGCTTACGAACTCGCTAGCATAGTTACGATATCAGTGTAGATCGGGTCTGAACACGAGTGCGTCTCGTTGATGCAGCCTCTCCTAGAGAAGAGAAGCTTACTTACACTGCAAGAGCAACCTCTTCTTGCATCCTTTACTTTTATTGATATTTTACTGAGAGTTACGGAGATCGAGGAGTAGCTTGTTAAACCTACTAGTTTTTTGAATAAATGTAATAAAGCTTCATAAAGCAAGTTACGTAATTTTACGCGCTCAAAAGGGGAATTTTGCTGTAATTCCAGAGAAATTACGGTTTATGTATACTTACAGACAGGATAAAGTTAGTGCATTATTTCAAAATAGAGCAGTTAAAAATAAGCTAACTTAAGCATTTATAGGATATCTTGAGTATTCTATTACTTATGTACCAATGTAGCAATTTGCTTGATACAGTGGAAATTTGGCCATCTGAGATAGAAAAGGGCTATAACAGGTGAGAGAAAGTATTCACAAAAAATTTGTCAATTATTCAGGGTGTCGCAACACAACTAACGGTGAAAAATATGCCAAGAGGTTGGGTGCAAGAACAATGGGGTTATTATCCGAGGGCGTGCCAAAAATGAAAAAGCCTTTATCATCGCCGCCACATTACATAGATGACATAGATCGACTACAACCTTACCAAGTCAAGCTGATGCAGCATCAGGAAGAACCTGCCCGCGATCTGGTACAAAAGATTAACCAAATCATTGCTAATAGCTCGGCTACAGCATTGATGCTGCAAGAGATTGCCCAATTACTAGGAGTTGCTTTTCAAGTAGATTGCTGCTGCTTGGTTTCAGTGGCGGATGAGACATCAGACGAAGCAACTACTACTAATTGGTGTGCTGATGAGTATCTAGGGTTGCCGCACCCAGAAGAAATGTTTTCGATGGAACAGTTGCTTATGCACTCGCCAGTGCTGCAATGCGCTGCCCAACCATTGACTATTGAAGACATTTCGATCATTCAGAACAGTCTGGTAATTGGGTGTCAATATTTACCACTACCGATAAAAGCGGTTTTGGCAATTCCGACTCGGTTTGGTGGCAATAATAATGGAGTGATTAATCTGATTAAATTCCAACCTTATGAATGGAGTGAATCAGAAAAACAATTGCTCAAAGAAGTGGAGTCGGCTTGCGCGATCGCTTTTTCTGGAGTGGCACAAGCTCAACAAATTGCCCATCAAGAGCAATCCCTGCAAAAGAGCAACCAGCACCAAAGCTTGATCAAGCAATTAACTATATTGAGTCGTAGCAACTTGGAGCTGAATCAAATGCTCCAGTTAGTTATCGCTTCGACTGCCGAATCTCTACAGGCAGATCGGGGTTTGCTCATATTGCTGAAATATACAGATCCACTATTTAGGACTCAAGCTAAAAAACAAATTCCCAAAGCGAAAGGTACCGTGATTGGTGAATGGGCTAGAGAAACACAAAATTCTGGCACTAGTAAACTAGATACGTTAGCTCAGTCTTTCTTGATTTCAGACTGTGGTTTAAGCCAGCGTGCCTTCATGGATTCTGGAAAACCAGTAATCTTCGATGACTATACAGATCAAAACGAGAACTTGACAGCTGCTCCATTATTTGCAATAGAGGAATTGCCTGCGGTACTTTTAGTGCCATTGGAAAGTCAAGGTAAAATTTTAGGATTCTTGGTGCTACAGCAATCTGTGATTCGCGATTGGCAACCAGCAGAATTAAATCTTGTGGAAATGGTTTGCGCCCAAGTGAGTAACGCCATAATTCAGTCACAGACATTGCGCCAAGTGCAAATGTTGGTAGATGAACGGACGGCGAAACTCCAGAGTAGTCTAGAACTCCAGGCAAAATTGCATGAAAGAACACGGCAATATGTCGAGCAGCTGCGAAAACTTAATGAACTCAAAGATGAATTTTTGAGTAACATGAGCGATCGCCTCCGCTATCCTTTGACAAATATGCTGATGTCAATAAAAAACTTGCGTTTGCCAGGAATAGCGCCAGAGCGTCAGGGTAAATATCTAGATATTCTTGAGCAGGAATGTTCAAAGGAAATCAACTTGATTAATGACTTGTTGACACTCCAAAAGCTAGAGTCGCCTCACGAAGCCCCGCAATTAGAATCTATAGATTTAAATATTAGAATTCAAGATATAGCAGCATCTTTTGAGAAAAAACTTGCGGAAAAGGGATTAAAAATTTCTATAGATTTGCCGGAGGAATCCCTCAAACTGCAAACTGAACTGGAGAGTTTTGACCGTATCCTGCAAGAATTATTAACGAATGCCTGTAAATACTCAGAGGCTGATACAATAGTCCGCCTTGAAGCGGCTCACCGAGTCGATCAGCAAATCGATCAAGTTATCATGAAGGTGACGAATACAGGACGTGCCATCTCTGAAGAAGAAGCGACCTACATCTTTGATAAGTTCCGTCGAGGAAAAGGGCGCTGGACTCCAGGGACTGGCTTGGGACTTGCTTTAGTCAAGTCTTTAGTGCAGCATCTGAATGGAGCGATCGCAGTTGAAAGTCTCCCAATTTCGGATTCTGAACAGAGCGAAATTTGCTTCACCCTGACTCTGCCCCAATTTTCTGACGAAAGCAAACCATAATTCTGAAAGTGACTAAAAAACAGAACATCACAGAGAACCCTGATTTGCAGTCTTCCACTGATGACACCAAACTAGAAGAGGATTTGCTTGCTCAGGTAGAAGTTCAAATTGAGAAAATAGCAGAGCGACAGCGGCAAATCAGTGCTAGAGTCCAAATTCCCCACCCCGTGGAGCAAATCTGGAAGGTTCTGACAAATTATGAAGCCTTACCTGACTTCCTCCCCAACCTCGCTAAGAGTTGTCTAATTGAGCATCCCGATGGTGGGATTCGACTGGAGCAAGTAGGCTCCCAGCGCTTACTGAATTTCAATTTTTCTGCGCGGGTAGTTCTGGATTTGGAAGAATGCTTCCCCAAAACAATTAATTTCCGCATGGTAGAGGGAGATTTTAAAGGCTTTTCTGGTAGCTGGTGCTTAGAGCCTTATTCTTTCGGTGAGTATCTAGGAACAAATCTGTCCTACACAATTCAAGTTTGGCCTAAACTCACTATGCCAGTGGGAATTATTGAAAATCGCCTAAGCAAAGATTTGCGGTTAAATCTTTTGGCTATTCACCAACGTGTAGAAGAGCTAGCCAGCAAAGAACCGTATGCATAACAACAATTAAACCATCATTCAGGGTATTCCTGGATGATGGTTTTTATTGCTAGATTTCAAACAAAAAAGCTTTTGCTTTTTATTGTTTTTAAGTACCCCCAGGGGAATTCGAATCCCCGTTACCTCCGTGAAAGGGAGGTGTCCTAGGCCTCTAGACGATGGGGGCATCGGACTCAGACCTTTTATAAGTTAACCAATTTTCTTGCTCTTGTCAACAGGTTTTGCCAAAAAAAGTTTGTGGCAGCTAAACTGGGTGGAAGCAAAAGCTTAAAGAGGATACAAAGATATGGAGACAGAGAAAAAAGTCCGTAGATACTTCTGCGGTCAGTCGCAGGGTGCATCAGCGTTGGGTGTGGGGAATTTCGGGGTATACACATATCTAACAAACGCTGAAGACAGCAAGGAACAAAGGGTATGATGTTGTACCCTGTAGAGTTAATATCTACGGTTTTTTACAAGAGATTTTGAAATAAATCGCTCAAAATCTACAACATGGAAGCATCTTTTGAAATCACCATACAGATGGCGATCGCTGTCTTTGCAGGCATTAGCGCCCAAGTGCTGGCTGCATACCTTCGTGTACCCAGCATCGTCTTGTTATTGCTGTTGGGCATTTTGTTTGGCTCCGATGGCATAGGGCTATTGCATCCCCATTCGCTAGGCACTGGACTGGAAGTTATAGTCGCTCTAGCAACGGCAATCATTTTGTTTGAAGGCGGGCTTAACTTGGATCTGCGTGAGTTAGGTAGAGTTTCAGTCAGCCTACAATTGCTCGTCACTCAAGGAACGCTAATCACCCTGCTTGGCGGGAGTATGGCTGCTCACTGGCTGGGTGAATTTCCCTGGAATATAGCTTTTCTCTATGCTTCCATAGTCGTGGTGACAGGCCCAACCGTCGTTGGCCCTTTGCTCAAACAAATCAATGTAGATCGACAAGTGGCAACACTTTTGGAAGGAGAAGGGGTGTTAATTGACCCTGTAGGGGCTATCCTCGCCTTCGTTGTCCTCGATACGATTTTGAACGGCGATGCTGACCCGATTAATGCGATCGTCGGTTTACTTATACGTCTGGGTGTCGGAGCAGCAATTGGTGGTGCTGGCGGTTATCTGATGAGTTTGATTTTCAAACGCGCCAGTTTTCTGTCATTTGAGCTAAAAAACTTAGTGGTGTTGGCGATACTTTGGAGCTTGTTTACCTTATCGCAGATGATCCGCAGTGAATCGGGAGTAATGACAACAGTAGTTGCAGGAGCAGTCTTTGCTAACTCCTCAGTCCCGGAAGAACGTTTGTTACGCAGCTTTAAAGGTCAGCTGACAATTCTCAGCGTCTCGGTGCTATTTATCTTATTAGCTGCTGACCTATCCATTGCCAGTGTGTTTGCTTTGGGTTGGGGTAGTTTATTCACTGTTTTAGTACTAATGTTTGTCGTTCGCCCGATTAATATCTTGTTATGTACCTGGAACAGTGATCTCAACTGGAGACAGAAACTGTTTTTAAGCTGGGTTGCTCCGAGAGGAATTGTTGCCGCTTCTGTAGCTTCTTTTTTTGCGATTTCGTTGACACAGCGAGGCATTAACGGCGGTGATTCCATCAAAGCTTTAGTATTCCTCACAATTATCATGACTGTTGTCTGCCAAGGACTAACAGCTGGCTGGGTTGCTAAATGGCTGCAAATCACCTCTAAGGACGTAACTGGGGCAGTGATTGTGGGTTGTAATCCCTTGAGTCTTGTGATTGCCCGCTTCTTTCAAGAACGCGGAGAAAACGTGGTGATGATTGATACTGACCCCGAATGTCTTGTGCAAGCCGAGGCGCAAAATCTCCGGGTGATTGCCAGCAGTGCGCTGGATGCTGCTGTTTTAGAAGAGGCAGGACTTGCCTCTATGGGTACTTTTTTGGCGATGACAAGTAATGGGGAGGTGAATTTTGTTTTGGCTCAACGAGCAGCTGAGGAGTTTAAACCTCCGCGTGTCTTAGCTGTTTTTCCCCGCGATCCGCAAGCGAGTACCTCGGCTAGTAATAAAGTTAATCAAGCTTTTATCCCAGACTTAGCAATTAAAACTTGGAATGAGTATTTGAATGATGGGCGAGTGAAGTTGGGGACAACTACGCTAGATGAGTTGGAGTTTTCAACTCAATGCGATCGCATCCAAGAAAAGATTCGGACTGGGGTGTTGATACCACTATTGGTAGAACGAGCAGAACGCTTACAGGTAATGCCAGCTAACCAAGATTGGGAAATTGGCGATCGCATTATTTATCTATTACATGACCCCAGGCCTAGCCTTTTAAAACGTTTATCTGGTGCTACCCAATCCACTCCCCTATCTTTAGAAAAGTTACCAGAGGTTGAAGATTTATCCCTCGCCCAATTATCTCAACTTTCTACTAGTGAGGCTTCTGGGGGATGAGGGGCAGGGGAGCAGGGGAGCAGAGGAGCAGAGGAGCAGAGGGGCAGAGGGGGACAAGGGGAAATTATTGAACAAGTCTCTCCGTTATCTTCCCCATTTACCTTGTCCCTTCCTTATAACCACTGCCCCTTTTACTCCTCTTTGGCTCTTTATTAGCCTTCGGAAGGAATAAATTCGCTTTCTGGTTTTGGCGTTTCTTGATACATTTGCCATTCTTGCCAGAGTAAAGCAGACAAATGTACTATGGCGAGAATTAGCGTCGCTACCGAAATCAGATAACTGTGGATTGTGTAAAGGTGTTCGACGGTAATTGTGTTAATGGCTCCACCACCAGTCAGGATTTCGCGCAGTTGCCCACCAATCAAAGGAATGGCTTCGATGGTTCCTAGCTCAATGCTAAAACGCCAGTACCCTTCCTGAGTCCAATCTAAAATCATTGCTGTCCAATTCAGCCCGATCGCACTTAGGGTTAACAAAATCACACTAATCCAAGCAGCCAGCCAACTCTTGCGAAATTGCCGACCTAAAAACATCACCACAATTTGAATGAGAGCGATCGCAATTACCCCGTTACCAGCAAGATCGTGCGCTCTCCAAAACAACCAGCCGTATGGCAGTTGTGTATTAATCATCTTTAATGAGTTATAAGCTCCGCCTGCTGTCGGTTCATAGTAAAAAGACAGCAAAACTCCGGTAGAGATATAAATTAAACACAGAGTCAAAATCACGACTGATAATATCGTCGCTATTCGTCGCAAAATCTGATCGAACTGGGTGCTTTGCATGGCTCACCCCTCCTGTTCTTAACTAAGTATTTATTCTTATTACAATTTTAGCTAAGAAATTTTAATAAATTTTACTTTTCTTATATAAAAATAAAGTTTTTTAAATCAAATATTGCACCCAAGCTTTTAAGGGTTCTGGTGAGCCATACCAAATTCCGGGACTTCTGGGAGAATGCTTGACACCTTCAATCACCAGATTTTCCGCCCCCTCCAAATGAGCAGCTTCAATGGGCGTAATGCCATCTCCCCATGTGTTGCCCTTACCACAGGTTAATTGGTAACTACTGTAAGCTAACCAACTACCAGGACGCCTTTTCCCAAAGATAGTTTTGCCAGCCACACAAACGTAACGAACGTTTTTGTAAAACGCTCCTGGGTAGTTATTGGTGACAAAATCTAGATTGGAACGTGTCCAGCGTTCTTGGCTAATATGGGGTGTACCCAAGGTGACGAAAGTAGCAACCAAGGGATGCCCTTGGCAGAGAAATGGTTTGACATCGCCGCGTGCTAAATAGGGCTTTTCTCCCATGTAAATGCGGGATATCCAACCTCCGGCTGAGTGACCAATTAAGTTAATTTGAGTAGCATTACATTGACGTAATATATGCTTGATCGTGTAATCGAGTTGTTGCAGAATCAATGTTACGGGTCTTACTCCTAAAGTGGGGAGCCAGTCACGCCGCCGCAGTGGGACTGTAACTGTGGGAAAATTTAAGTTTTGTAGGGATTGTTCTAGTTGGCGATAAGCGATCGCACTTTCTAGATATCCAGGCAAAATAACTGTCGGTAACGGCATTTGAAATTTTGGATGCGATGATTGAGGGTTTGAACTTTTTTGACGAAGAAGTAGTCATTCATATTGAGGAGCTAGAATTGCGATCGTCTAACTCACCGCTTGGAGAAAAAACCAATAGCTTTGGTGGAATTTAAGGCTAGAATGTCAATAAAATTGTACGGTTTGCAACAGTTTGAGGGGCTACCAATGTGGTAGTATTTTCAAATAGGGACTAGTCTCGGAGAAACACGTGTGTCATCTGTTACAGAAGTTTAGTTGACTGAAAAACAGTTGAAAAACAAGGTAACTTCGGCAGATGTTTTGATGTATTCAAACTTGTGCGTTTACTTAAGGTGATTTACAAGAATAAATATACCGATGCCGTTGGTTTCGACTTCGCTCAACCAACTGATTAGATCGAGAGTTGAGTGAAGTCGAAACTCGCCAACATAGGTATTTTCTTTGTCGGAAATCACCTAAACTTTATAAAACTCCCAGATATTAATTTTAATTGTGTGTCATAACTAACAATAAAAAATCAAAAGTAGTAATTTTTCAAATACCTCTTTAGCAGACTCGAATTTTGAAAATATGATACAGCGTCATTGATTAATTAAAAATTTGAATAAATGGCAATTTTGGCGTTTTGATTGCCAGGAGAGGAAGTTATTATTTCCTTATGAAGAACGCATATCTTGCAAGATATTGCAATGTCGAAAAGAGAAAATCGCTAGTCAACTGCAACTGAGTGAGTGAACGATAACAGCCATGTCTTACGTCTCCCTGCTGAAAAATATACCAGAAATCTTAAGCCAGCCAATTGGGATAGCAGCTATAGCCTCCCTTGGTATCCACGGTGCGATCGCCATGATCGTACCATTGATGCCGATGGAGTCTAACAAGCCCAAAGAAACAGCATCATCCAAAACAGTCGGACTTTTGGAATTGAGCCAAGCTGACCAAAACCGTTTGCCGCAAAGCACCCCCCAAATTGGTTTACAACAATTACCTCCAGTCGCCCCACTTGCTGGTTCAAACTTTAGCCTCCAACCGGGATTAACCCCATTAGCGCCATCACCATCCAGCCAGCTGGTACTGCCTCCGCTACCCGCATCATCAAATAACTATCGAGTCTCTTCCTTGCCTACAAGGCAGTCTTTGCGGATGATTCCTAGTGATAATTTGCGGTTTGATGCTTCTAAATTTGATAGTTCTAAATTTAATACCAGCGCCAGATTCTCTCAACCAGTTCCTCGTGTGAATGTGAATGAGAGTGTCGCCAAATACGAGTCACCTAAGCCGCTAGCTGTAAATAGGTTGCCAGAATTGCAGTCGCAGCAAATACCTGCTGATATACTGCGGAATGCCCAGCCCCCAATCTTATCTGAGACTACACCACTTGCAACAGCACAGGTAAATCCGACTTCGCAGCCAATGACGCAACCAATTCCTAATGCGTCGTCTACAATTGCTCAAAACCCGCTGATAAATTCTCTAAAACAAGCTCCAAGGAATGGGGATACTTTAATTGGAACTAGGGGAAGCACGCTACAAACAGCGGATTTATCAACGAAGGGAACTCAACAGGCAATTGCACAGCTAGACTCTTACGCCAACCTGAGAAAGGAAGTTCAGCAACAATACCCCAACGCTGAACAAAAACCAGTCATCCGTCAAACATTATCCACGAATAAGTCAAATCTTGAAGGTGCTGTTTTGGGTGTATTGGTGGTAGATCCTGATGGTAAGGTCTTAGATATCAAATTTCAAGACAAGTTAATTTCCCCAGAATTGCAATTAAAAGCAAGGCAATACTTCAACAAGCAATCCCCCAAGGGAGATAAACAGATTAGTTCCTATCCATTCAACCTACGTTTCCAAAACAGCACGAGCAATCTTACTGGGACTACTCAAGAGCAAAACCCCTCGTCATTATCTGCACCGGGAATCAATAACAATCAGATTACCCCCTCACCAGCAGCTACTTTTAAACCATTACCTGATTTACAAATCAGAAATAACCCGCCTACGTCCTCACCAACAGGTACTCTCAAACCATTAATTACACCAGCAGCTACTCCCAAACCATTATCTGAACTGCAAATTAAAAATAACCAGCCTACGCCTTCATCGACAGCTACTACTTCTGAACCTTTATTGTTGCCGAAAATCAATCAGGGCCAGTCTACATCTGCTGCTGAATCAGATAAAAAATTAGTAGAACGGTTGCGCGAAGTTAAGGAAAACCGACAAAAGTCTAATCCAGAAAAATAATCGCCCGTTGATGATTTTGGATTCAGGTAGGGGGAATTTATCTAGATGCATTTGCAGCGTCTGATAAAAAAGCCTACCTGAAAATCATTCTTTTCGACTATTTTTTGCATAAGTCCTATTTAAAATACAATACGTTTGAGTTAAGGGTTATTGGTGTAGTTTCAAGACGCGATAAATCGCGTTTCTACATCAGGTTTTTGGGTTTAAAATATTGTTTTTAGTAGTTGACGAACTAGCGATCGCTAGTTCGTTATACATAATACTTAATTTAGAAGTTCGTTAAATCCAAGAAGGAAATGCACTGAGGGATTTCCAACAAATAAATTCTCCTGTGGGGTGAGCGTCTAGCCAGGCTATTAACTAAAGATAGGCAAACGCTCACCCCAAAAAACTATACGGTATAGCTACTTTACCAGCCTTGTTCCGCATTTTGAAAAACGTAAGCAGCTACCTCCAGAATCTCCTCAGAACTTAACTTGTCTTTAAAGGCAGGCATGGCATTTTTACCATTTTGCACTTGGTGGATAATCGCCTCGATTGAGTCTTGATTGTAATTTTCTAGGTACTTTGACAATGCTTCCTTTTTCAAGGTTTTCTGGCTGATAAGGATGTTACCGCCACCTATATGGCAAGAAGCGCAGTTAGCCTCGAAAATTTTCGCACCGTTGGATGTTTCAGCAGCTAGTGCTGGACTAATGAATGTAAATTTGAATAGGGCGATCGCCGACAGTAGAATTAATAAAAGTATTCTCAACAGTATTTCCTCGCAACAAGCCTCCAGCAAGAGTATAAACGCGATTAATCCCTGATTAAGTCAAATTTGATCAAAATTGGCGGTAACAAGTTCACTCCTCGATCGCTACAAATTAGTTTAGCGTCTTAGGGAAGGATAGAACTCGTTACCGCCATTTCTGCATTCTTATGCGTCACTCTAGGAGTGTAGCGTGTGGCGATGAGCTAATTTCACTGAGTAATCATCTCGTGTCAAACGCTGGTGTTTCTAGCTTTCGACAGTGATTGTACCAACCATACCAGCACCACGATGAGGTTCACAGTAGAAGGTGTAGTCACCAGCAGGTGCGTCTGCTGCAAAGGTGGTTGTTTCCTTTTGACCAGGACTCATGAGCAACTTCTTATGAGACAAAGATTTAGCTAAATCGGCGCTCTTAGAGGGGTTTTTGGCATTATCAAACACAACATTATGGGGAGGAACTTTATTGTTCACCCATTCAATAGTGTCACCTGGCTTAATTGTCAACTTTTTCGGTTCAAATGCCAGCATTCCTTTATCGCTACCCAATTTCACCTTGTAGGTTTCAGCTGAAGCACTGGGAGTAAAAACAGCAAAGCTGCTAACAACTAAAAGGATTGTCAACACAGCTAAACTAAGGCGTCGCCAGCTTGCCGAAATTAATTTCATAGCTCTCTCCTAACAAACAATTTTTTTCCCTTTCTCATTTTAAATAAAATCAACACCAAATATGACAATCTGTCATAGATCAATTTTTTTTTAAGAATGGAGAGCAATTTATTGCAAAAAGCTGTCCCATAAGCAGTAAATGAGGAACAGGGAACAGGGAACGGGGAATGGGGAACGGGGAATGGAGACTGAATTCTTCCCAATGCCCTATTCCCAATGCCCAATACCCTATTCCCAAGGACTCAACTACGAGATTTAGTAATAGATTTTTCCGCCTCCCCACTTAGTACCAACGATTTTGGGTTGTAAGAGAATATGACCGGCGATCGCCTCCAAGTCATCTTCCGTCAGATTTCGCACTGCTGTGAAAATATCTGCGCTTTTGAGACTGGGGTGTATTTCGGAAATCTCTTCTTCACCATCGTAAGTAGTGGGATTTTTCAGGTAATCTACTAAACCTTCAATGTTGTTACGGTTAGGTGTTGCCAGTGCCAAGTCGTCTGGAGTGAGTCCCACGTTTTGGTTTGTCTTGGTAACTCCACCAGCATGACATTGGGCACAAGCGTAATTAAATAAGCGTTTGCCTTCTTTGACTTGTTTAAGGCTGAGTACAACGGTATCACCCTGAGTATTTAATGGCACTGTTCGGGTAGCTTCGTCTAGTTCCACTGCTGTCGCGCTACCGACAATCAACTGAAACGAGAGTAAAACAGTAGCCACAACAACGCCAATTAGTCTTATAAACATGTTTCCCCTTAAAGATTTTGACGCTCAACACAGCTAAGAACGCGATTCTCAATCTCCAAGCTGCTAATTGCTAATGACTCATTGTTTTTTATCATTAGCTATCAGTTATTAGCCAAAGTTCTGAGATAACCCTTCAGGTGACTTCGCGATCGTCCACCAAGTCGTTAGTACCTTTGGGGCATATTTCAGAGGATATTTGGGAAATAATTGCCTTTGCATCTTCTAACGCCAAACGGGTCTTTTGGTGTTTGTAGGCGATTCCCAGTTGGTTGCACAGAGAAAACACTTGTTCTACAGGAATGCTGTAGTCGTCTGCTATCTCTGCGATCGATAGGTCTGCAAAACCCATAATGCTTGTTTACTGATAGATAGAGATTGAGTCGCTGTAATACCAATATCACGTTAGGAGTGCAATTTGTTGCCCAAAATACTGTTTGGGGAATGGGAGGGGCAGAGGGCAGGGGGCAGGGGGCAGGGGAAGCAGGGGAAGCAGGGGAAGAATTTTTAACTTTTGACTAATGACTAATGCCTATTAACCTTTTCCCCCGGTAAAGGTGACGCTTTGAATAAAGTAACGGTTAAAAAAGGCGTAAATGCCTAAAGCTGGTAGGGTGAAGACCATAGAAGCCGCCATAATGTAGTTCCAATAGCTGATGTATTGACCTTTGAAGGTGTTCAGCCCCAAGGGGAGGGTAAACATTTCTGGGTCAAATAGGATAACTATAGGCAGTAAAAAATTATTCCAACTCCCCATGAAGACAAAAACCGCCTGCGCCGCCAGTGCTGGTTTTGCCAAAGGTAAGACAATGTGTCGAAAAATTCCAAAAGTATTTAAGCCATCGAGTTGAGCTGCTTCTTCTAGTTCTTTAGGAAAATTAACGAAAAACTGCCGCATCATGAAGATAAAAGTGGCATTAACCATGCTAGGCGCTATCATGCCTTGGTAAGAATTTAGCCAGCCGATCGCTTTTAAAATTAAAAATGTGGGAATTAGCGTGATTTGCGCCGGTACTGCCAGCACAGCCAAAATTAGGAAGAACCAAAAACGTTTACCTACAAAGCGCAGTCTTGCCAAAGCATAACCAGCCATTGAATTTAACAACAAATTTAAAAGCGTGACGCTGATAGCGATCGCTACACTGTTGAATAACCAGCGCCAAAATAGCGGTTCTTGGAGAAAGATTTGCTTGTAGTTATCGAGAGTAAAATTATTGGGGAGAAAGTTGGGTTCACCACTGACAATCTCTGATAACGGCTTAAATGATGCTGAAAGTGCCCAGAGAAAGGGTATTAGGGTAATAATGGCATAAAGTGTCAGCAGGACGTATAACAAGGCTTTGAGCCAGGATAAGCCAGAGGTGTTAGTCAAATCGTTCGCCTCCGAAAAGTCGCCGCTGAATCAAAGTGATGAGAATGATCGCTGCTGCTAACAAAAATGCGATCGCTGCTGCATATCCCATTTGTAAATTCCGAAACACAGCTTGATAAATCAGTAGCACCACAGTTAAGGTAGCGTTGTTTGGCCCGCCAGTACCGCCAGAAAAGATGTAAGACTGGTCAAAAAGTTGAAAAGTCCCAATTACCCCCACTGTTGCCACAAAGAAGGTTACAGGCTTAAGCAGGGGAAGAGTAATGTAGATAAATTGCTGCCACCCATTTGCGCCATCGAGTTCCGCCGCCTCATAAAGTGTTTGGGGTATATCTTGCAACGCCGCCAGATAAATCACCATGAAAAACGGTGCAGTTGACCAAATGTTCATGATCATAATGCCTTTGAGCGCAACTGCTGGATCGCCCAACCAGTTATAAGTCGGTAGCCCCACAAATGCGAGGAAATCGTTTAGTAGCCCATCAGTGTTATAAATCCACATAAAGATCAGTGTCAGCACTGCTGAAGAAGTGACTGTGGGCAAAAAATAGAGGATGCGCCACCAGTTTTTACCACGAATCCCAGAATTTAGTGTTACCGCCAGAATTAAAGCTAGTACGGTTTGAGTTGGCACAACAATGGCTACGTATTGTGATGTGTTTCTCAAAGCAATCCAAACCCGTTCATCTTCAGCTAATCGCGTGAAGTTCCGAAAACCAATGAACTCGTACTCAATACCGCCGAGAAGTTGGACTTTTTGCAGGGAAAGAAAAACGGCGTAGAGAATGGGTAAGACTACAAAAGTTCCCAAAACTAGAATTGTGGGCATCATAAACATATACCCAGCCAAGTCTTCGGTCATATTCCATTTGGGGTTATTCCGTCGCCTGTTGATTTCAAACACTACTGAACCTCCGCTTAATCCCGCACAACCCGACTGTAGCGATAGGTCGTGCATGATTATTTATCGTACTCCCAGACAAAAATAAAGACATTGCCTGTGTGAGTTAGCTGGATATGTAAGTTAGGGAACTATATATTTAGTTTCCTTGGAATGCTCACAAAATGTCATATACAGCCTACTTACGTTCAATTAAAAGTAAACTTCAGAGAACTGGTAAAACTCAAAAAAGTCTACGGGTCAAAACTATCATAGAACAGTTTGGCTACCAGCGTAGAAGTCAATCATTCATAGATGATTTTAATACTGCCCTGGATGAATTGGGGCTTTGTGCAAATCCTCGGTTAGATTTACATATTCCCTTAGATACAAAAATAGCTATTTCTATTAAAGGTGTAGAACCAACAAATCAAGTTGCTGAACCTCAATCAATTTCAGCCAAACTAAAAGAGGCAGTTTCAGTCAAACATGATTTTTTCTACTACTTGTTTGATTTTGGTTCTGAACAAGAATATGAACGATTTCAAGCGTGTTTAGATTCTCAACAGCCAGTAGGTATTTTTTTGATTCCACAAGTAGAAGATTTCTTCTGTGATATTGTTGTCAAAATCTTTAATTATGAATTAATTAGAAAATCTCAATATGGAGGCTATCATAGTATACCAAAAGTTGCCAATAGGAAAATTCCTACAAGTATTCTCTCAGAAGATAAAGATTGTGCAGATGAGCAAGAAAATCCTATATCCGATGCTAGTATTTTCCAGTTTCATCGCTCAATTATGACCAGTATTATCCTTGGCAATACTGGCTTAGAGTTGCTTGATTCTGAAAAATTCGATCAGCAGTTTGAACAGATATCTCTATATGCGAATAAATATAATTCCGAACAGTTCTTTATTTTATTTCATTGTCCATCGGCATTAGAAATTCAAGCCCATCAGCAAGAAGATGCTTTAGGGTACTTGGTAGATAGAGTTGCTAGTAAAATTCCTTTTACTTTTACTCTCCGGTGTAAATACCCAAATGAAGCCTCTATTGAATATAAAGAGGAAGTTTACGCCCATTTCCGTCTACTGTTGGAACTTCCATATTATGAAATAGAGGAAGATGATGCATTTTTGCAAGATTACTTTGTCGAATTACAAAAGGCTCAAATACAGGCTGAGTCTCAGTTATTTCTGAAGATGAAATCTGAACATTTTTACACTCTGAAGTGGCAGCAGGAAAGTAAAGAATATATCTATCTTAAATATTTTGCTATTAAAACGTTGGAAAGCTTAGGATATGGATTGTCTAATATTGACTGTGAAGTTGAGTTGACTTCTAGAGATGAAGAAGCAATCGATGAAGATCCATCAGACGATGATGAAGAGTACCAAAATGAAATTATAGAAGTCTATGTAAAAAATCAGGTAGTGGTTGAGATAGAAACTCTAAAATACCAAGAATTTCAGGATAATAATCTCTTTTTAGATTCAATTAAAAGAGTTTTAAGAAAATCAAAAGTATGGCCAAATAAACTAGAAAGTCTTTGGTTGGTAATTCCCGGTTTTGAGATAGCACGCAACTATTACCAACTGAAAAAAGTTAAGGAAATATTAGAATATAAGTTTTCTGGATATTATGGCGATCGCTTCCAAGTTATAATTATGGCTCCTGATTATGAAAAACACCAATTAGTCCCGGTATCATTTGATTCTATCGAATATCCATCCTTTAAGTATGGAGCCAAAAAACCTAGTTTAGTCCAAGCATATCCAATTACTAACCGCATCAAAGAATTTAAGCTTGACTTTAGCCAAGTACAAGGGCTAAACGAAGAAAAAGAAAAACTAACTAGACTTTTGAAGCTGCAATCTAAAGGACATAAGAGTTCAATTGGCGGAATTCTTTTCTATGGCTTACCGGGATGCGGTAAAACTCTATTAGCAAATGCCTTTGCTAATGAGTCTGGAAGATACTTCTTTAAGTTCTCTCCTGCCGATATTGTCAGTGTTTGGATAGGGCAAAGTCAAAAGAATATTCGAGATATTTTTGCTCAAGCTAAGAAAAAATCTCCTTCACTTTTATTCATTGATGAGTTAGACAGTATTGGGTTTAATCGTAACGATGACAATGCACACACAGACCAAAAGGCAACTATCAACCAATTACTTATAGAACTAAATAATCTGCAAAATAGTGATGTAATTGTCATTGCTGCTACTAATTATTTGAGTGGTATTGATAGCGCTTTGAAGCGTTCTGGTAGATTGGATTGGAAGATTCCTGTTTTCCCACCCGATCGAGTAGAAAGAATAGATTTATTCAAACACTATCTATCAAAAATTGATATGAATCAGCTAGTCAATTTTGAAATTCTGGCGGATAAAAGTGGGAGATTTACTTCATCAGATATTGAGTTGGTTTGCCGGGAAGTTAGAAATGCTATTCTGCTAGAAGAAATCAGTTCGGCTTTAACAACTTCAGATGTGATTACTTATATCAATAATCTTCAAGATGGTGGCTTAAGTCTTAACGAAGGACAAGTCAAAGATTTTTTGGAAGAGTGTAGGAGAATGAGTGTAAAAAATCCTAAGTTAGAAACCCTGAAATTAGAATGGGGATTGTATTAGCAATAAGCTAAGAAAAATGGCGTAGGCGTAGCCCGTCGTAGGCATCGCTTCTAATGGTTCTAAGTAGCCGTGGGGTACTCCTGTCCCTCCGTGAAGACACCTTTGAGGATTTAACTATACCAACCGAGGAATGGACAAGAAGTGATTTTGTAGAGGCAAGAAAGATTGCTTAGACTAAGTATTACTCCATCGCCCTAATTTGCTGATTAGCTTCATTCTCTGCCTTCAGCATTGCTTGTTTTAATGGTTGTTGTCCCAATAAGGCGCTGACGAATTGGTTATCAAAATTATTGACGATCGCACCTGGATATTTCCCCACCTGCCACGGTGTAGCATAATTAACTCCTGCCACTAATGGCGATCGCAGTGGATCTTGGTCATAACCCAAATTCTTTGCTACTGATTTACGTGTTGGCAAAGCAAAGCCTGTTCCTGTCCACTTCTGCATTCCTTCTTTACCTGTGAGATAAGAAATCAACTCCCAGGCTTCGGCTTTATGTTGTGCTTGCTTATTCATTACGTAGGCAACAGTAAAGACCATCGTGCCTTTTTTGTTATTAATAGTAGGCAATTGTGCGGTAGCAAACTCTACTTGGGGAAAGGTTTCAGTTAGATAGGGAATTGCCCAATTACCCTCAATCACCATTGCCACTTTACTTTGACCAAACATTTCACTACCTGAGTTTGTCCCCACATCAGATTTTTGGGCAGAGGAGCGGTCTTTTTGATACTGGTTTACTACCAACTCTAAACCCTGTAAACCCGTCTCACTGGCAAAGGTAGCATAACCGTTTTGATTGATGAGTTGTCCACCAAAGGCTTTAATCTTATAAGCTTGACGCGCTAATTCTGGAATTTCCCCAAACCCATATTTGTTAAGTTTGCCTGTCAATTGTTTCGAGTAGTTACGTAATTCATCCCAAGTCGCTGGTGGACTACTCAAGCCGGCGGCGGCGAAGGCTTTTTTGTTATAAAACAGAGCCAGGGTGGAATAGTCTTTGGGAAGACCATAAATCTGGTTCTGATATTTAAAACTGTCGAGTAGGTTATCCTCAAAGTCTGCTAGGTCAAATTTGGGGGTGATATAAGCATCTAACGGTTCTAAGACATTTTGACTCATCAAGAAAGGAGCTTCCAGCGCATCTAGATAAAAAACATCGGGTGCAGCTTCCCCAACCAAACGAGTTTTAATTACATCCATGTATTGGTCAGAAATTACCTCATATTTGACCTTAATCGTTGGATGTTGTGCTTCAAAGTCTTGCAATACTTGTCTCAAGAGTTTTTGCTCAACGGGAGAACCTCCCCAACCACTGAGTTTGATGGTGATTGCGGTAGATGCTAACGGTTTGCTTGGCAATTGTAGGCTTTGACAAGCAATAATAGCGATCGCGATCGCCATCACCAATGCCAAAAAATTAAATAATCCTTTAGTGTTCACAAACAACTAATATTCTCTTTCTTCGCTTATACCTTGTGTTACGAAGGAATGATGTTTTACTTATTTAAAATTTTTGTTGAAAATTGCAAGCTAAAATAACGAAAATTATCAGCAATGCTAATTAAAGCATACTGAGTTTCTCTGCAACCGGATTTATCCAGGGTACTTCACCCATAAGCATAGATTATGGATTCTGTTCAGGTTGAAACAACTGCGCCACTGACTCTAGAAATTACCCAGATTGCCTCATCACCAATAGCAATCTCTCCAAACTCTCGAATTCCCAAGGATACTATTCGCACTAGTTTAAAAGCTTCCACTGCGGATTCTGTCTTAGCATCGGTTTACTCTCTTGGAACTGGCGGGATTTTACTCAGCAATTTATTGGTGGAATTGGGTGCTAGTCCAGTGGTATTTGGGATGCTATCTTCTATCCCGATGTTGGTCAATCTCATTCAGCCGTTGGGTGCTTACTTGTCAGAACGCAGCACCAGCCGCTTTCAATATTCGCTTCGGACACACGGAATTGGTCGGCTGCTATGGCTGATTTTAGTAATTGGGATTGCCAGCGCCAGTTGGGGAGTGGTTGATACTCACCAGTTAGTCATATTGACACTGTTGATTGTCCTATTCAGCAATCTTTTGGGAGGACTAGGAACTGCATCGTGGCTAAGTTGGGTGGCAATGATAGTTCCCCGGCGATTACGAGGCAGGTTTTTTGGGACACGCAATAGTGCTGCTAACCTTACCACTTTGGTTTGCGTACCAATGGCCGGTCTAGTTGTATCACATTGGTATGGGGGATCTCTACAAGGTTATGGAATAGTTCTACTGGTAAGCGTTGTGTTTGGGATTATGGGATTAGGATGCCAGTATTTCCAGGTGGATATGAATCCACTATCGCAAAACACTTATTATGGCAAGTTAACTCAAACAAGTGAGATTCAATCAGAGGTTGCAAAAGATGAATTTTCTGAAGTGCTTCAATCAATTCATCCACCACAAGACCAATTAGCTAACAGTGTTTGGAAAAACTCTAACTTTTTGATTTTTCTGCTGTATTTCAGCTTCTGGACACTTGCTGTTAACCTCAGCAGTCCTTTTTTTAACCTCTATATGCTGGATACGCTGGATTTGGATGTGAGCTATGTGACTATCTACAACAGCTTTCAGGCGGCGGCGACTTTGCTAATGCTTATCCTGTGGGGAAGATTAGCAGATAAGATTGGTAATCGTCCCATCCTCATCTGTATTGGGATTTTGGTTGCAGCTACACCATTGCTGTGGCTGGGGATTAGTGTTAATCGCCTTGACATCTGGTTGTGGCTACCTCTGTTACACATCTTAGCTGGAGGGACTTGGGCGGCAATTGACTTGTGCAACAACAATATACAATTGGCGATCGCACCAACTAAAAATCAGTCTATCTATTTTGCGATCGCAGCTGCCGTTGCTGGAGTAAGTGGTGCTTTGGGCACAACTATAGGCAGTTTCATCGCCCAATTTGCCCAGTCTGGAGGTTTACTAAGCTTGTTTGTCCTCTCTGCTCTATTCCGACTAGTAGCCCTGGTTCCACTCATGTTTCTCCAAGAGCCAAGCAGAAGTTAGGAGTTAGGAGTTAGAAGTTATACCAATTTGAAAAAAGGATGCGACAAATAGACCATTTGTAGAGACGCGATTCATCGCGTCTTTACCCAAGGATGTGTTGCAATCATTAATTGAATTGGTATTAGTAGTTAGAAGTTAGGAGTTGTAAATTTTTAACTCATAACTCATAACTCCTAACTCATAACTTTTAACTTTTGTTTATTCTGCGGCGGTAGAAGTCAAGGACATTGTTTCCCACAAAACCATGTGAGGTGTTGTTAATACCGGCTGGTGTAGAGCAATCAGCTGGGTTAGGGTGTTCTTTAATTGGGTACGGGGTACGATATCATCAACAAAACCATGCTGGAGCAAATCTTCAGCAGTCTGGAAATTTTCGGGTAGTTTTTCCCGCAAGGTTTGCTCAATCACTCGCCGACCAGCAAAACCAATGGTTGCCTTGGGTTCTGCCAAAATTATATCGCCCAACATTGCAAAACTAGCGGTAACGCCGCCCGTTGTCGGATTGGTCAAAACTGGGATATATAATAATCGAGCGTCTTTATGGCGCTGTAAGGCTGCGGAGATTTTCGCCATCTGCATCAAAGAGAGCATACCTTCTTGCATTCTCGCGCCACCGGAGGTGCAGATGATAACTACAGGATAGCGTCGTTGAGTGGCTTGCTCAATCATTCGGGTGAGTCTTTCTCCCACGACGGAACCCATACTACCACCCATGAAGCGGAAGTCCATAACCCCAAGGGCAATAGGCAAACCATTGATTTGACCTAAACCAGTTCTAACTGCATCTATTAAGCCAATTTTATCTTGTGTTTCCCGCAAGCGATCGCTGTAGAGTTTGCGATCGCGAAATTCTAGCGGATCGGTTGGACGCAAATGCTCGTCCATCGGTTTCCAGGTATTATGATCTATCAATTGACGGATGCGCTCATCGCTGTCTACCCGATTATGATGACCACATTCGACACAAACCATCTGATTGGCTTTCAAGTCTTTTGTATATGCCAACACGCCACACTTAGAGCATTTATGCCACAGACCATCAGCAATTTCACGTTCTTGGCGTTCGAGGCTGGTAGATCCTGACTTCCTTCGATTTGCAAACCAATCAAATAGAGACTTTAAACCACGTGATTCTTCGTTGTTAGCCATTTTTTATTTTATTTTAAGTGGGTATGAGGTCGAAAACATTTCAAACCGTATTGGGTTGTCCTTATTCATAAGTCATTTGTCTTTACTAATGACTTATGGATACATCGTTAAACTACGTTTTTAAGCAATTCAGACCTTAATTTTCGTCTTTGGTTGCCAGCTTAACGAAAATACTTATACCAATACAAGTCTCTTGCTCTTTTTTTCAGCAGACTTAATTATATGGACGTAGTGACAAAACCATGAGAATACCAACCTCCAAATAAGATGCTTTCCCCCTCCCACCCTAATCAATTATTTGTATTGCTGGGTTTTGAACAATCAGCATCTGTTGCACTAGTTGTACTTGCCAACGGTTAATCGTCGTTAAGAGGGTAATACAAGTCACAAGCTGAATATTATCAAAATGTGAAGGGCAGATGGGGTAATGTTGGTTACAGTCACGAATTATAAATATTTCTTATGAAAGGGCATAAGTTATGGGTATTGGTCATTGGGCACAAGAGGCAGAGGGGCAAGGGAGCAGAGGGGAAAATCTTACTGCAACTTCCTTCTCCCCTGCTCCCCTGCTCCCCTGCTCCCCTGCTCCCCTGCCCCCTTGCTCTCCTGGCTCCCCCACTCCCTGCTCCCTACTCCAATTCAAGACGCTGGAAAAAATAACCGCAGGTAGCTAGACAAAATGGCTTCGCCGCTAAACAGGGTAATCACAGATCCTAAAGCCAGAAAAGGGCCAAAAGGTATTTTTTGTCCTAATTTTTGTCGCGATCGCTGCATAATTAAAATACCGATGCCAATTAATGCTCCCAGCCCACAGGCAATAAAACTAGCCAAGAGCAAATATTTCCAGCCTAACCAGGCTCCCATCATGGCTGCTAACTTGGCGTCACCTGCACCCATTGCAGTTTTCCTAAAGGCAATTGAACTCAATAGGGCGATCGCATCAAACAGCCATAAGCCTAATACTGCACCAACTATCGCCATCATAAGGTGATTTACCAATGCCACAAAACTACCTTCTGGTAGAAAACCAACTACCATTTGAAACAAAATCCCTACCACTAAACCCGACTGAGTAAGTGGATTGGGTAGGGTCATTGTATCTAAGTCGATGAGTGATAGCGCCAATAGCCAACTGCAAAAAGCCCAATAGCCTATTGTTAAAGTCGAAACTTGAAATACCAAAAAAATTAGTAAAAAAATTATGCCCGTCACCCCTTCTACCACGGGATAACGGACAGAAATTTTGCTTTTGCAATATCGACACCGCCCTCTTAAGGAAATCCAGCCGAACACTGGTACGTTGTCGTAAGCTTTTAGCTGGTTTAAGCATTTAGGACAACGAGAAGGCGGCCAAAGAATTGACAACCCAGCAGGTAGGCGATAAACAATAACATTGAGAAAACTACCAATAGATGCACCCAAAGCAAAGACCATTACACTCGCCGGGATGGCGAACAAAATGTCCATACAGTCATTTGTCCTTTGTCATTTGTCCTGTGTCATTTGTGCTTTGTCATTTGCGCTTTGTCAATGACTAATGACTAATACTTCTCTACGAGAGGCTGCACTTCCACTACGCTCAGTGACCACGCCAACGACTACGCGGTAGTTGAATCTCGACTTCGCTCGATTACCGCGCAGCGATGCACTGAGCTTGTCGAAGTGTCGAAACTCAGTACAAGTGACCAATGACTAATGACCAATGACTAATGACCAATGACTAATGACCAATGACTAATACATGTGGGATTCAATTTGACTTAAGGGTACAAAACACTCTTGAGGTAAAAGAACTGGTTGGTTAGTAAAAATAACCTTACCTCGATGAGTCACACGATTAATTGCTACACCGGAAGGTTGCCCAGCGATTTCGGGATGTACTTCACAGTGAGTATAGTATATCTGCCCAGCAGCTCTAATTACAGAGGGATCAATCAAAGGCGATTGGTTCTTTGGGGCGGTAAAATTTACTTGACCTTGTCGTAATGCGTACACTATCGACTGTTATTTGATTGCTAGATTTCCCTTTAGTCTACCCGAAACTTATAGCAAAGGTTGCCAAATTGCCCAAGTTGCTATACAAAATTATTTTTGTTCGATAGCTTTGATGAGTGAGTCTCCCATAGCGCGGCAACCAAGGAGATTTTTGCCTGGAGAAATTATATCCCCGGTGCGATCGCCTTGTTCTAAAACTTGCAATACGGCTTGTTCGATGCGATTTGCCGCTTCTGGTTGGTCTAAACCGTAGCGCAACATCATCGCCGCACTCAAAACCTGTGCTAGAGGATTTGCCTTATCCTGTCCAGCAATATCTGGGGCGGAACCATGAACGGGTTCAAATACACCAGGCCCAGAAGCACCCAAACTAGCTGAGGGTAACATCCCAATACTACCTGTGAGCATGGCAGCAGCATCAGAGAGAATATCACCAAACAAGTTGCCTGTGACGATGGTATCGAACTGCTTGGGAGCGCGTACCAACTGCATCGCAGCATTATCTACATATAAATGAGAGAGTTCGATATCTGGATATTCTTGAGAAAGTTGGGTGATGCGATCGCGCCACAACTGAGATACTTCTAATACGTTCGCCTTATCCACCGAACAAAGTTTTCCACCGCGTTTTCTAGCCGCCT
Organism: Nostoc sp.; assembly: GCF_036918015.1. Classification (GTDB taxonomy): domain Bacteria; phylum Cyanobacteriota; class Cyanobacteriia; order Cyanobacteriales; family Nostocaceae; genus Nostoc. The sequence goes on along the minus strand of NZ_JBALEO010000074.1, from coordinate 118,527 downwards.
CAAAAGCCACTCGTCCAATGCGTTCAATTTCTGATTCGGTGTAAACCATTGTATTTACACCGCGTTTCTCACCGTTTTCCGTAGCAAAAATCCCTTTAGGTTTACCGAAGTAAATCCCGCCAGTGAGTTCGCGCACCACCATAATATCCACGCCTTCAACAATTTCGCGTTTCAAAGTTGAGGCGTCGATTAGCTGGGGCAAAATTTTCGCTGGGCGCAAATTGGCAAATAATCCCAAACCTGCACGCAGTCCTAACAAACCTGCTTCTGGGCGTAAATTGGATGGCAAAGAATCCCACTTATAACCACCAATGGCTGCAAGTAACACAGCATCACTGTTACGGCAAGCCTCTAGAGTAGCAGATGGTAGGGGTTCCCCTGTGGCATCAATTGCTGCACCACCGATAAGGGCTTCTTGGAATTCAAACTTCAGATCGAATTGCTTCCCTACGACTTTCAGTACATCTACCGCCACTGCCATAATTTCAGGGCCAATACCATCGCCGGGTAGTAGAGTAATGCGGTAGTTCTGGGTCATAGCTGGTTCTTACTAGGTAAATGCTTACAGATTAAATATCATACCTAGCAAAATGTACTGATGGAGTTTTTAATTTATTTGGGTGTAGCTCTAACGTAATCATCTGGCATTGGATGAAACGACTAAAAAAGTCCTATATCCCTAGTAGTCTGTCAAATTCATTTTGACGGTTAGAGAGACGCGATAAATCGCCGTCTCTACCGTAATTTATCCATCAATTATTTATTGACAGATTACTAATTGAGCGGATCGAAACGCTGCAAGATGAGAGCTATAAACACCACTGGCAAACCTACACCCATACAAATGAGAGCTTGGATAAATGTTAAAGGTGTAGTGTCAAACACTTGATTCATCATGCTCCACTGACTGAACAGGCATTGTAAAATCACCACAACCACAATTCCGATCGCAGGTGCATAGGCTACGGGTGTGCGTTTACCTTGGATTCTGGCAACTAGAGATGGTAAAAACTGGCTAATACTTAACAGGTAAAAGACTTCTGCCGCCACCAGCCCATTAATTGCCATCGTGCGCGCCAATGGTTCATTGCCTGTAGTTTGAAGTATCCATTGAAACATCCCAAAAATTACCAGCCAATTGAAGACGGAAATCGCGATGATGCGCTGGAGTAACCCACCCGATAAAAGTCTTTCTCTGGGGTTGCGCGGTGGTTGTTGCATCACGTGTCCAGATTTTGGCTCAAAGGCAAGGGGAGCAATCAATGCTATGGAACTGACCATGTTGAGCCAGAGAATTTGGATTGGTAAGATGGGAAGCGCGGTTGCTAGGAGAATGGCAATCAAAATTGTCATGGATTCGCCAACGTTAATCGGCAACAAGAAGGCGATCGCTTTTCGCAAGTTGCGGTAAACCCCACGCCCTTCCTCCACAGCGGCTTCTATTGAGGCGAAGTTATCGTCAGTTAGCAGCATATCCGCCGATTCTTTAGCAACTTCTGCCCCGGCTATGCCCATCGCTACACCAATATCTGCCTGTTTGAGAGCGGGAGCATCATTGACACCATCTCCAGTCATCGCAACAATTTCACCCTGAGACTGCAATGCTTTTACCAGATCCAACTTTTGTTCTGGAGCAACTCGCGCAAATACCATACCTTGTTCAGCCGCTTGGGCAAATTCTTTTTCATCCATCTGAGCTAATTGCCGTCCGGTGAAAACTTGTGCTTCAGTCGAGCAAATTCCCATTTGACGGGCGATCGCAGCTGCTGTTAGCGCATGATCCCCAGTGATCATCTTCACCTGAATTCCAGCAGATTGACAGGCTTTTACTGCGGCGATCGCTTCCTCACGAGGCGGATCGATAATACCTTGAAGTCCCAGAAACACCAGTCCTCGATCGATATCATTGCGATTTAAAGAGCGCTTAGTGGCAACTTCTTTGCTGGCGAACGCCAATACTCGTAACCCTTGGTTTGCCATGCCAGCAACTTCCTCTTCCACTGCGGCAGGATTGAGACGAGCGAGTTGTCCTTGAGCATCGAGCAGGCGATGCCTGCGGCGGTAAACTACGCATCGTTGGAGAATTGCCTCTACAGAACCTTTGAGATAAATCACATTCAGCGATCGCTTTGCATCCAATTCATGCAAAGTCGCCATGTACTGGAATTGAGACTCAAAGGGAATGGTGTCTATTCTGGGTAATTCTTGTTCTAGATTCCCTTGCGTCAATCCCGCTTTATTGGCAGCCGCAATCAATGCTCCCTCAGTTGGGGTTCCTACTAAGTCCCACTGTCCGTCTCCCCATTCGATATGAGAATCATTGCACAGCAATCCTGCTTCCAGAGATTCCCAAAGAGCAACATGTCCATCTGCATTGAAATCAACAGGTTGTCGATCGATCAGGATTTCACCGTCTGGGGCATAACCAATACCGCTAACGGTGTAACGTTGTCCACCTGCATAAATCTTTTGAACCGTCATCTGATTTTCAGTTAACGTCCCAGTTTTGTCAGAGCAAATAACGGTGGTACTTCCCAAAGTTTCCACAGCAGGTAGCTTGCGAATAATCGCCTTACGTCGTGCCATCCGGGAAACTCCGATCGCCAAAGTGACGGTAACAATTGCAGGTAATCCTTCGGGAATCGCGCTGACTACCAGAGCCACAGTCGCTTTGAAAACATCAATCCAAGATTCGCCTTGTCCTAATCCAACTGCAAATGTCAGAGCAGCTAAAGCTAAAATGACATACAACAAGCTTTTGCTAAACTTGTCAATATTTCGCGTCAGTGGTGTTTTCAGATTTGTGCTGCTTTCAATTAACTGGGAGATGCGACCGGTTTCAGTTGCATCTGCGATCGCGACTACAATCCCTTCTGCCTGTCCAAAACTAACGAAACTTCCGGCATACACCATATTGCTGCGTTCGGCTAACGGTGTTTCCACAGCCAGTGATGGCGTTGCTTTCTCCACCGGAACGGATTCGCCTGTTAAGGCAGACTCATCAACTTGCAACCCACGCACACTTAATAACCGCAGATCCGCAGGTACTTTATCCCCAGATGCCAGCAATACCAAATCACCCAGAACAAGTTCAGTCGAAGCCAGACGGGTTTTTTGACCATCGCGAATCAAAGTTGCTTCGGTAGTGACAGCTTTGGATAAAGCAGCGATCGCGCCTTCTGCTTTCGATTCTTGAATGTAGCCAATGATGACGTTAATTAGGGTGACACCAAAAATTACTCCCGCATCTAGCCAATCTCGCAGCAGCAGCGTCACCACTCCCGCCGTCAGCAAAATATATAGTAGTGGTTGATTAAATTGCTCTAAAAATTGTAGCCAAGGACTTTTTCCACTTTTACCAGTCAGTTGATTTGCACCCATCTGCTGGTGTCGTTTGGTAGCTTCTTTATGGGTCAAACCTGCTTCGGGATTGCTGGCTAACGTTTGCACAACCTTTTGTTCGCCCAAAGTATGCCATTCATAGTTGAGTAAATCTTTTGTTGTCTGGGCAAAAGTATTTGTAGCGATCGTATTTGCTGTCATTTTCGTCTCCAAAAAATAATTCGTAATTAAGGGGATGTTTGAAAAGTCATGATTGATGTATGAAATATTTTTTACCCCACCCTAACCCTCCCCGTATGTATTGGGGAGGGAAGCAAATTTTCCGGTTTCCCCCCTTTATAAGGGGGGATTAAGGGGGGTAATAATTCGATTTAAATCACAGCAAACCACTTTTAAAACAACCTCTAAGACTCATCAGATTTAATCTGGATTTCTCTGTTTGAATCTGTATCTTTCTTTTTTCAAATTGGTGTTATTACAAGAATCTTTGGCTAAGTTAATAAATATGCCATTCCCGCACACCCCAGTCACGGAGAATCGATTCTGCTTGCCAGATTTCATCTGTTGTTCCCTCTACCTTCACCAAAAATTTTTCTTGGCAGGTGGTTGGCTCACAGAGTCTAGCTTGCCTTTCGGGAGCAAACCAACCTTGAAATGCGCCATAAACACTGCCAAAAATCGCACTCGCTCCACCCGCCAGGAGTGTACCCACCACAGATTCAACTGCTAATGCCGGCCCAAAACCGGGAATAACTAATACGCCAAGTCCGGCTGTTAGTGCCAGGAAGCCCCCGGTTGTTCCTCCTGTAATTGCACCTGCTTTAGCACCTTCGATAGGAGTTATGGGATGTTTACTCGCATTAGTTTTCTTGTGCAACTTTTCGTCTTCAGAGTCTAAAGAGAACACAGAAATTTTCTGCATAGGAAAGTCAATTGCTCTGAGTTCATCAAGCACCTGTGTTACTGCCTGACGGGTAGAAATGATGCCGGTTGCATTTTTAACTGGACTGAAATTCATAACAACATCTCCTATAAAAATTAGTAAGTTTAAAACGAAGCTTTATAGCGGTTATTGCTTGGGTGAAGTACAATTTTGACCTCACTTCCATTCCTCTCTCCTGCAAGGAGAGAGGCTTTGAATCTTACTCCCCAACGCTAGTAGGGAAGGGGTTGGGGGTTAGGTCTGTATTGGACTAAACTGGAAACCGCTATATTAATCTCCAAATAGTAAAAAACTATAGTTTTCTAGTGTGAGCATGAACCGTATTAGTTCGGATATTCGTTTTAAACCTCAATTGGGTTAGTTTCGTTTCTCTGCTTCTTTTCCAGGATTACTGATGAATGTGAACGAAAAGTGAATAAATCGTTTATCCTACTTAATTTCACTTTTAAATCACATTTGTCCCTCAAACTAAAAGACAATACAAGTAAATGAAGTAATTGATTATTGGAGTTGGAGATGAGCTTTAAGAAGATTTTGGTAGCAGTCGATGATTCACCTGCTACTGCAACAGTGTTTGCAAAAGCGCTGGAATTAGCCCAAAAAGATGCTGCTCAGTTAATGATTTGTCACAGCATTGAGCTAGCAACTTCTAGTCAACTCACTGTAAATTTAGTAGACCTAGAAATAGAAACACGACAGGCACAAAATTTACTCCAGTCGTACTATCAGAAAGCGAAAATACAAGGCATTATGGCAGAATCCAGTTCTCAAACAGGAGATCCTGGGACTAACATCTGTGATTTAGCCCGGAGTTGGGGAGCAGATTTGATTGTGCTTGGTCGTAGAGGACTTAAAGGATTTGCCGAACTTTTAGCAGGAAGTGTGAGCAATCACGTCGTTCATCACGCTCCATGTTCCGTCCTGGTTGTTCAAGGTCAGTAGTTCCTTCATAACTGTCTACCAACCACCTAATTTTGCTGTTAAAACGTAAGTTTTCCACGAATAGTATTCATTATGTTTTACAAGAAACAATTTAGTTTCCTCATAGTCCACCAAAGAAACTTTGCGGGGTTTATTTTATGGTAGGAAAATCAAGTTATTTTCTCACCCTGCTTCCCCTACTTTATCTGCCTACCTTCACCCGTAATTTTTGGGTTGGTCGATTACTAGGACTAGAATACATAGGGTTATTTTTAGCAGGGATAACCGTTTTAATTCTGGTTTTTATATCAACTAATATCCATGAAAATCTACACTGAAATTGAAATTCAGGCATCCGATGAGCAGGTCTGGAACCTACTCACTGATTTTGCCAGTTTTCCACATTGGAATCTGTTTATTCGTCAAATTAGTGGTTCGCTGAGTGAAGGGGCACAGCTAACCGTTCACTTTCAGCCTCCGGGTAGAGATATTGTGACCTTTCAACCTACGGTGATTACGGTAGAACCTAATCGCAAATTGCGCTGGTTATGGCACTTTTTGATGCCAGGATTATTTGACGTTGAACATAGCTTTATCATTGAACCGTTAGCAAGCGATGGGCTACGCCTACGCGTCCGCTTTATTCAGCAAGAATCTTTCCAGGGCTTACTAGTACCTCTGTTGGCTCGTCGATTAAATATTGAAGTTCGCCAAGGGTTTGAAGCCATGAACCAAACATTGAAAACCAAGGCAGAACGCATTGAACTAGGGACTGGGGATTGGGGACTAGGGATTGGGGACTCTTAAGATTTCGGATCAATGTTATTCCACAATCTCATAGCGCACTAACTTTCTAACATCCTGACGGGGTAGACCTAGTTCTTGGGCAATTATCGCTTCTATTTGGCTGAATTCTATTGTTGGAAGTTCTAATTCCAATCGCTTCAGGATGGGGTCTGCTGTTTCCACTTCTACTTGAGTAATTCTCTTGGTTCGGTTAACGGCAGCATTAATGAGCAAGACATTGACTGATACCCGTGCTTCAAGTTGAGTATCTGACTGAAGTTTTTTCTTCGTGGAGTAGGGTCGGCTTAACTCTTGAGCAGCTAGGAAATTACAGCCAAGCCAAAACACAACCGCTACTAGTGGTAGAGGCAACCAAAACTCTAATCCCAGCCCTTGCAGCCAACGTTTCACACTACACCTGCCTGTGATTTTGCTTGGTTATACTTCGCACCTTCATTCTGTCTTGAAAATAGGGAACGGGGAACAGGGAACAGAAAAAATATTTTTATGCCCTCTTTGTGGGCAAATGCTCGTGGGAGTCTATTAATATTTGTGCAAGAGGTTTATTGCTATTTCGGCGTACCCATTTGCTATTTCGGCGTACCCATTTGCTATTTCGGCGTACCCATTTGCTATTTCGGCGTACCCATTTGCTATTTCGGCGTACTCATTTGTTATTTCGGCGAACCCATTTGCTATTTCGGCGTACCCATTTGCTATTTCGGCGTACTCATTTGTTATTTCGGCGTACTCATTTGCTATTTCGGCGTACTCATTTGCTATTTCGGCGTACCCATTTGTTATTTCGGCGTACTCATTTGTTATTTCGGCGTACTCATTTGTTATTTCGGTGTACGCATTTGTTATTTCGGTGTACGCATTTGTTATTTCGGCGAACTCATTTGTTATTTCGACGAACCCATTATTAAAGCAATGATTTGTTCTCGTCGGCAGACAGTATTGTAGCCGAAGTTCGGAGAGGGGAGACTTCGACGGCAGTCAAAGGCGAGGTGAGGTGACGACTGTATTGCACCGAAGTGAGAACTGCTATATTTTACTAAGATAAGCCCAAGCCCACAAAAGCGATGAAAATCTTACTGGTAGAGGATGATCCAAAGCAATTAATGCCGCTACAAATGGTTCTCTCCCAGGCTGGACACAGCGTCGATGGTGTCAAGGATGGTGAAACTGCTCAATGGCTTTTGGCTGAAAAAGAATACGATCTGCTGATTTTAGATTGGATGTTACCTCGGATTAGTGGAGTGAGTTTGTGTCAACAGTATCGGGCGGCGGGAAAAACATCTCCCGTATTAATGATTACGGCAAAAGATACCACACCCGATAAAGTCATAGGATTAGATGCCGGATCTGATGATTACCTCGTCAAACCGATTGATATCGTAGAGTTCATGGCACGGGTGCGGGCATTGAGGAGGCGATCGCCTCTCTGGCAAGGAGACACCCTCCGTTTGGTAGACCTCGAACTTCATCTCGATAGACTAATTTTGGAGCGACAAGGGGCGATCGTATCCCTTTCCAGCCAAGAATTTCAGTTGCTAGAGTACTTTATGCGTCATCCTAAGCAAGTCCTGACTCGTAACCAAATTGAGCAAGCTGTATGGGAGTGGGGTAGTGAGCCAGAAAGCAATGCAATCACCGTTCTAGTTCGTAAACTTCGCCAACGTTTGCAAACATTAGCAGCAGCCGATTGGATTGAAACTGTTTATGGTATGGGCTATCGCCTCAATCCTCCAGAACCATCTTGAGATTTAATTTCAGAGTCTACAATCAAGTAGAATCCTAGTCCGATTTAATTACATCTTGAATTCTGACTTCTGAATTCTGACTTCTGAATTCTGACTTCTGACTTCTGAATTCTGAATTCTGAATTCTTCTTCTATTTGTGTTTAACCGCAGTCGTCGTAATTTAGCTCGTTGGTTTACCCTTTCAATGGGGTGCATTCTGATTCTCTTTGCTGGAGTCATTTACAATCTTGAGGTAAAAGACAAGCTCAAAGCATTAGATCAACTGCTTTATAAAAGAGCAGAGCTAATGGCAGCCAGTTCACAATATCGGCTGTATCAAGGACAAAAAGAAGTCGATCTGAGCAATATACCGCTATTGGGTAGTGGTTCTCACCCTGCTGATATTGAACTGGTTTATGTTCGCTGGTATGACCCGAATGGCAAACTCAAGCGGTTTTTTGGTACTCCACCTCCAGAAAAGTTGGGAATAGCATCTGAGTTTCTCACAATTAAGTCCGTTGACCAGTTTACAGGTGAGACGCTTTGGCTGCGTCAAGTCACCCTACCTGTTCAAGGAGGAAATTCGGTCATCGGTTATCTGCAAGTTGCTATCCCGCTGACAGAAACTCAAAACGAGCTTAGAGAATTTCAGTTAATGTTGACGCTGGCTGTGCCTGTAGCACTGGGGTTAATTGGACTTACAGGTTGGGTACTTGGCGGCATAGCTATGCAACCCGTTCAGCAAGCCTATAATCAACTACAACGCTTTACATCCGATGCTTCTCATGAGTTGCGATCGCCCCTTTCTGCGATTTTGACCAATGCCCAAGTCGGGTTACTAATGGCAGCAGACCATCCCCAAATCCATCCCTCAGTGCAGAACATCATCGATAGCGCTAAGTCGATGAGTACCTTAGTTAATAACCTACTGCTGTTGGCTCGGCATCAGGGAAAGTTAACTCCCGAATCTCTTAAAAAGGTTAATCTTAATAGCTTGCTAGAGAATTTAGCTATTTATTACAATACTGTTGCTGCAAAAGCGTCGATCGAGTTGGTCAGCCATTTACCAGAACAACCTATTAAGTTGTGGGCTGACCCCGATTTGCTGAGGCTAGCTGTGGAAAACTTGCTCAATAACGCCTGTAATTACACTCCGCCTGGTGGAACTGTCTGGTTACGCTTAGAACCTCACCCAGATCGGGCAGTAATTCAAGTCATCGATACTGGAATTGGAATTCCAGAGGCAGATTTACCTTACATTTTCGATCGCTTTTACCGAGTTGATACAGAACGCGCCAGAGAAAGCGGCGGATTTGGATTGGGATTAGCGATCGCTCAACAAATTGTCCAGGCTCACGGCGGTAACATTTATGTGATGAGCAATGAGGGTAAAGGCTCAACGTTTCAGATAAAATTACCGCTGATGAGCCATTCCTAAATTCACCTTTAAGAGATGATTCTTTGGCGGACTACTAGGCTAAACAGTCAAGTTTTAATCTGAGAATTTTACTAAATAACCTCAGTTCGGGTTAAGGAGGTTTATTCACCTCTAACTAGCTGAAATGACATAAGCACGTTAATATATCCCAAAATCAAGCAACGGTGTAATCAGGGTTTCAGCTTATCCCGAACTCAGGTTAAATAGTAGAATACAAATTAAAAAGTAGGTAGGACATACGCCTTACCTATTTTGCTAATTTATGACCTGTTCCAAGCCTTGATAAAAGCAATCACTGAATGTCCACAAGCATTCATCATTACACCATTTACCGTACCACCGACCGCAGACCCTATAAAAGGCATCATTTTTGCTACGTTGACTAAAGTTTTCTCGCCTGCTTTGGAAATTAACTTAATTCCTAAAGCTTTATTTATCTCAGCAAAAGTTTTACCAGGGATAGACATCAAAGCTTTCTGAATGGCCTGTGAAGCTGCCTTTGTTCCCAACTTATTAGCTAATTCAGATACACTAACTCCAGCAGCAGCAGCTAAGACTAAGGGCTGTGCAGATTGGCTGTAAGTGTCAATTCCATATATGGTAAAAAGAGTAGATGCAAGTTTAACTTGGGAATAAAGTGTATTAGCAACATCAAACGGTATTCCAGCGATTCCTATAAACCCACTGCCAATACCCTCGCCTACTGACCAAAGGGTTGACTGATATATAACGTTATTTGCCATTTTATCTTTATCACCACACCAGCGTAAATCGTCAAGATACGTTTGCCCCCAGTCTCTACCTCCTTCAATACCATGAGCAATAGTTTGCCCGATAACAGGCATCTTCATAATCGAATCAAAATCCATAATTTTTACACCTGATTAACTGAGAAGAACTAGAGATTTCTAACTTTAGTATTCCCAGTAAGCAAACTTAATTATTGGTATCATTTAAAACTTTAGTGAAAATAGGGTAAATAATGCCCAGAACTCAAAGCAGCTTTAAATAAAACCAGTTTCAATTTTGGAAACCATCCTGACAAAAGCTGTAAAAAAAGTTAGGTTAGCGGTTAATCACAAGCCGCACCCTAGCAGCGATGGTAAAAGAATTAACAATTTGCACCCGTGGACTCACTAAGCAATTTGACCGACATGTTGCTGTCAATGATGTTGATTTAGAAATTCAGGCGGGGGAAGTTTATGGACTGATTGGGCCGAATGGCGCGGGTAAAACAACTCTCATCCGGATGTTGGCGACTGCTGAGGAAGCAACTGCGGGTGAGATTTATATTAATGGCGATCGCCTCATTCGTGACAACAGTAACCTCAAACTTAAGCGTCATCTTGGCTATTTACCCGATGACTACCCACTATATGAGGATTTGACAGTCTGGGATTACTTAGATTACTTTGCGCGTTTATATCGTTTGCGAGAACCGCGCCGCACTAAACGCTTACATGAAGTTTTAGAACTTATTCAACTTGGTAATAAACGCAATAGTCAGATTTCAACTCTTTCGAGGGGAATGAAACAGCGTTTAAGTTTAGCGCGAACTATTATCCACGAACCAATTTTACTATTACTCGATGAGCCTGTTTCAGGGCTTGATCCTATTGCGAGGATGCACTTTCGGGAAATTATTAAGGCATTGCAAGAAGCTGGAATGACTGTCATCATTTCCTCCCACGTTCTCAGTGATTTAGCGGAAATTTGTACTTCTGTAGGAATTATGGAACTTGGCTTCTTAGTAGAAAGTACTTCCCTACAGCAACTTTATCAACGTCTAGCCCATCAGCAAATTGTGTTATCAACTCTAGGAAACTTAGAGACACTTTTGAACGAGCTTAAACATCATCCTTTAGTAGAAGAATGGGAGGTTATATCAGGAAAAAACAGTGTGCGGGTGAATTTTTCCGGCAAAGATGAAGATAGCGCTGAGTTATTGCGATCGCTCATCAAAGCGGGCATTCCTTTAACTGATTTTCACTGCACGCAAGAAGACTTAGAAAGTATTTTCTTAAAATTAGGTCACAAACAAGCATCTTGATTCATCAATAAATCTCACTCCCTATTTTTGGAGAAATTTTTCATACTATGCTCAATTTAATAGACAAAATCGGCGATTGGAATCCGCAATTATTCCGCGAACTCAAAGGGCAATTTAAATTTGTTAATGTAGCGATCGTAGTTGTGACATCTTTACTATTGCAACTGGTAGTTATTTTATATCATTTAAGCAATCCTCCTGATGATAAATACTCCCTAACTGGTACATACTGTCGTTTACGTCAAATATATGAGCCGCAACAAACACAGGTTTTCAAAGAATCAAATCAATCTAAAATTGATGAATTAAATGATTTCTTCTCAAAAAACTTTTGTCCTCAAAATCAAATTGATTGGCAGTTGTGGTGGCGAGATCATTGGGAATATATATTCTTAACATTTAGTGTAATTTTTCTATTTACACTACTAGTTGCAGGAACTTATTTGCTAATCAATGATTTTGCTAAAGAAGAAACTCGCGGCACACTAAACTTTATCCGTCTTAGTCCCCAATCAGAAACAAGTATATTGACTGGCAAGTTGCTAGGAGTTCCGAGTTTAATTTATCTCATGATTTTAGTAGCAGTTCCTTTACATTTATGGGCTGGGCTTTCTGCCAAAATTGCTTTTAGTTACATTTTGGGTTACTACGCAATTCTTGCTGCTAGTTGTATTTTCTTCTACAGTGCTGCACTACTACTTAGCTTATTTAGTCGTTCATTTAGTGGTTCTCAGCCTTTGTTGGGTTTATTAGTTAGTGGTATAATTTTTGTATTTTTGTTCATAACGATGTTACTTGCATCGTCTGATAGCAACACTTTAAATCATTCAACTGCTTGGTTTAGACTTTTTAATCCTTGGGATACAACTAATTATCTATTTCCTAGATTATTTAATCTATCCAATGGCTCGGACATTAAAAAATTGCAGTTTTTCTATTTACCATTAGGGAGAAATATTGTTAGTGTTGTTGGCTTTCATTTATTAAACTTGGGATTGTGCAGTTACGGAATTTTGCAAATTCTTAAACGTTGCTTCCGTAATCCTCAAGCCTCAATAATTAGCAAGAAGCAAAGTTATTTGTTAGTAGCGTTTTGCCAGTTGATGTTCTGGGGTTTTACTCTGCAAATTGGTGAAAATAGTTACGCATTAGATCAACAAGTTGGGGAAAATTACATTTTGCTAGCATCGTACAACTTGGTGTTGATTTTAAGTTTAATTGCAGTTCTTTCCCCTCACCGTCAAGATGTACAAGATTGGGCAAGATATCGACATCAGGGAGTTTCTAGCCACAAGAGTATTTGGCAGGATCTAATTTGGGCTGAAAAAAGCCCTGCACTCGTGGCGATCGCAATTAATCTTACAATTGTTACTATCCCCTGGCTAGTCTGGATTTCATTTACATCTATTTTTGATACCCACAATGGTCAAACTTGGCTGAGTAACGATATTGACAGGTTTAAAGCACTTTTAGCTATAGCTTTGTCTATCAGCGTAATCATGATTTACGCTACCATCGCCCAATTGATACTTTTGCTGAAAACTCCCAAACGTTCTTTCTGGGCAATTCGGATTATAGGTGCAGCAGTGTTCCTACCACCGATAATTTTAGAATTTATCGGCATCACATCACAGGTGTCTACTGTGATGTCTACTGTATGGCTGTTTTCAACTTTTCCTTGGGCTGGTATCCAAGGCTCTGGAACGACAACAATTTTTATGGCATTCCTCGCTGAGTTAACTTTTCTAGGATGGTTAAACTTGCAGTTGACAAGGCAAGTTAGATTAGCAGGCGAATCTACTACGAAAGCATTATTAGCATAATATTAGCTAGGTAGTTATCAATAAACTTAGAACCTCAATTTCTCAAATAAATTGGGGTTTTTATTTTTTATGAATGGTTTAAGACTGCTATATTATCTATTATTTGTTATTTTTTTATTGACACAAGTATCACAGCAATCTGAAAATTATGTTAAATATCTCTACTCAAGACCTACGCTATACAGCCATCCAGTTTTTAGAACAAACTCCCCCACAACGTCTACAAATTCTTAAGCAACTGGGTATCGCTCGTTATGAGTTTTTAAGTAAAATTCAACTAAATGAAGCCAATATAATCTGTATAATGCGATTTTTTCAATCTCCCAGTCAGCTAAAATTTCCTAATCTTATGGGAGCAGATTTATCTGGTTTAATTTTAGATGGGGTCAACTTCATCCGAGGAAATTTGTCAGAAGCAAATCTCCAAGGTAGTAGTTTAGTAAATGCAGACCTTTTATTTGTAAATTTTACGAAAGCCGACTTGAGAAATGCAGATTTACGAGGTGCAACTCTGAACGAAACTATTTGGTTAGAGACTCTAGTAGATAAATGTCAGTTTGGCGGAGGTATTGGTTTAAATCATCTACAACGTCAAGATTTAGAACTACGCAAAGCTATATTTAATTCTTGAGAAGTTAGTAATGAAAACACAAAAAATTATAAGATGATTGAATTGATATTGACCTGGATAAGTTAATGAGTATTAAGTTGCCCCAAAAATTGATGTTGCTGGGTTCAGGAGAACTAGGCAAAGAATTTGCGATCGCAGCTCAACGTCTTGGTAATTATGTGATTGCTGTTGACCGCTACGCCAATGCTCCGGCGATGCAGGTTGCTGATGCTTATGAAGTTATTTCTATGCTCAGTGCTGATGATTTAGAAGCTGTAGTGACAAAACATCAGCCAGATATTATTATACCAGAAATTGAAGCAATCCGAACAGAAAAACTGCTCGAATTTGAACAGCGAGGGATTACAGTTATACCGACTGCGGCTGCTACTAACTATACAATGAACCGCGATAGAATTCGGGAACTGGCACATCAAGAATTGGGCATCAGAACAGCTAAATATGGTTATGCAACAACTTTAGAAGAATTGATTGCAGTTTCGGATAAAATTGGCTTTCCCAATGTTGTTAAACCTGTGATGTCATCATCAGGGAAAGGTCAATCTGTAGTGCAGAATAAGAGTGAGGTTGAGAAAGCTTGGAATTATGCGATCGCTAATTCTAGAGGAGACAGTCAAAAGGTCATCGTCGAAGAGTTTATTAACTTTGAAATTGAGATAACTTTACTGACAATTAAACAGTGGAATGCACCCACAATTTTCTGCTCTCCCATTGGTCATCGCCAAGAAAGAGGCGATTATCAAGAATCGTGGCAACCCGCAGACATTTCTGAAGATAAAATATTAAAATCTCAAGAAATAGCTATAAAAGTCACTGATGCTTTAGGAGGAGCCGGAATTTTTGGCATTGAATTTTTCATTACCAAAGATGAAGTGATTTTTTCTGAGCTTTCTCCTAGACCTCACGATACGGGAATGGTGACATTAATCTCACAAAATCTCAATGAATTTGAACTACATCTACGAGCTATTTTAGACTTGCCAATTCCTCATATAGAACAATTAGGAGCCTCAGCCAGTGCGGTAATTTTAGCCTCAGAAAAATCTGATTCTATTGCTTTTAGTGGTGTAGCCGATGCTTTGTCAGAAAAAGATGTAGATATTAAATTATTTGGTAAACCTAATGCTCATCCATATCGGCGAATGGGCGTAGCTTTGGCGAAGGGCGTTAATGTCGAAGAGGCTAGGGAAAAAGCTACTAAAGCCGCAAGTAAAATTACAATTATCTAGTTGTGTTAACTAAATTGACTTACATCTTCTACCAGAAAACCGAACAACTAGAAGTCGCGGTTATATAAGTGAAGTCTGCCTACGCGGGTTGACGAAAAATTAGGCGTTACATAATACAGAGACGATTTTGCTAGTTTTGTAGTATGGACATTTTGCCCGTTCCTTGTATTTTCAAGTGGGCTAGCTACAAAAATCATCCTTTGTATTCAGCAACACCTAATTTCTTTTGCGTAATTGCCCATGACGCACAACAAACGTTTGGATCTATTCCAAATTTAGAGGGAATCTCAATTCAGTAAGCCTAGTTGTCTAAACTTATTTTTGGGAGAAGAAGAAGTAACTGTGTAAAATATTACAGATAATTAAAGTAACTGCCTCCAAGATTTAAACCTGTTACGCCTTCAACAATCCCTATTAACTCATTGACCTCTCCTGACTGTTGAAAGTAAATAGCTGTACCTGCTGGTAAACCTTCAGGATTACGGCTTAAAACATATTTGTTTGATGAACCGTAGAGTACAATTTTGTCTTGACTAACATCAAAACCTCTGATCAGGGCAAAGTCTCCAATTCCACTACTAAGTATATCACCGTCGTTATAAAAGAAGCTTTGAGTCTCGCCAGCGCCAAGGTAGTACTTGTCTGCCCCAGCACCGCCGATTAAAACATCTCTTTCACCAACTCCACTAACACTAAGGGTTCCAACGAGTATGTCGTTGCCATTTCCTCCGTCCAGGATATCATTCCCTAATGCTCCTACAAGCAAGTCATTACCATCTAAACCAAATAAAGTATCATTACCTCGAAATCCCCTGATTTCATCATTGCCATTTGTACCTGTGAGTACATCGTTAGTTAGAGAACTTCCGTCTATTAATGCCATTGTCTAAACCTTGACTATGAAGTAATTTGAATTAGGTAACTAAGCAAAAATAAATCAAGCTATGTTACGCAGTGTAAATTTAATTAAATTGCCTCGTAGTAAGCGGCTCGAACCCTGAAAAGATGGCTGGAGCCGCTTACTACAAATCTTTAATTATTTACGCGCTTAATCTTATACCGATTCCTGATTAAGTGCAATCCGTATGGAGTAATGGGATATATTAACGTCTAAGTAGGTAATGAAACCTTACTCATGATGCGATGATCTGGGTTGCGAATGATGTCTCGGCAGTCAGTGTGGAGTTTTGGGAGTTTTCGCCGAAGCACCTGCATTGCTCAAAGGTTCGATGGCACTATGGGATTTGTTTACTACGACAAGTTTCAGCCCAATTGAACAGCAAATCATTTATTTGACTATGAATTATGAACACGAGTATCAAGACTGCATGGCAGCCCACTCCGGCTTGGCAAAGATGATGAGTATGAAGCAATACAGCTCAGTTAAGGCTAAAACTCTTTGCCAAAGTCAATTTTTTTGAGGAACCGCAAAGGACGCAAAGGACGCGAAGAGAAGAAATAAATGCTTAAACCAAGCGTATTGCTATATAAAAGGGGCAAAAATGAGATGCCTCAAATCTAATAAACACCGTTGATCAGCCAATGGTGTTTATCCTTATTGATCTGTGATTGCGTTACAAATTGGGGAGAAGCGATGCTTTTTCTATCTCGTAGCACTATTAGGCAAATTAACCGCAGCAACTGGATTCAGCTGATTCAGATAATCGTAAACTAATCGGGAAACTTGACGGATAAAGTCTCTCCCTCTGGTGTCCTTATAAGGACGGGTGACGAAGATGGCGGCCAAATAGCGCTTACCATTGGGCATACTTACAAATCCCGCATCGCCGATGAGAAACCCGATATCTCCAGTTTTGTTGGCGATAACTGCACCTTTCCCCAAACCTGCGGGAAGCAGTGTGTGAATTGTGGTATGGCGCAGAATATCTAAGGCTTGCTCCCGACTTTGTGGCGAAACTAACTTGTTGTTCACAACTAAAGCCAGCACCCGCGCCATATCTTGAGAACTTGTGGTATTGGTTCCTCTCAAGTCAGCTAAAAGATGGCGAATTACTGTGTCTTTCAGTCCCCAACTACGGAAGCGCTGATTTAGTTTCGCCGCCCCACCTAAGCGATCGATAATCATGTTGGTGGCGGTATTATCACTAATGGTAATCATCTTAGTGATGGTTTCCAAAGCTGTGTACTTCTTCCCAACTCGCTCATATTGCATACTTCCAGAACCATTGGTAACTAAGTCACGCCGCATCGTCAGGTTTTCCTGAAGGGTGACTTTACCAGCATCTAAATCCTGAAAAAAGGCGATGAGTATTGGCAGTTTGATTGTACTAGCAGCGGGGAAAACGCGATCGCCTCCAATATCCAGATAATCCCCAGTATCCAAATCTAGGAAAAACATTCCTGTTTTCAGAAAGCTGTAGCGACTCATCAAGGCTTTAATTTGAGGTTCCAGCGCTTTCATCGGTGAATGCATTGGAACCACGCCCGCAAAGAGAGTGCTATTATCATTCACTCTTGGAGAAATACTCGGAGTTACTTCTAAATATTGCGGCTGGGTTGCAGTCTGTTGTATTGGTTTGGGTAACTGCACAGACCAATGATTGGGGGATTCCTCTTGTAGTTGCACCTGTGCTAAATCAAAGGTGTAACCGGGTGCTAAAGTAACTACCATGCGGGTAGTCTCTGCGTTAAACTGCCCGATGCTAATGTCTTTAATTACTAACCCC
This sequence comes from Nostoc sp., assembly GCF_036918015.1. GTDB lineage: Bacteria > Cyanobacteriota > Cyanobacteriia > Cyanobacteriales > Nostocaceae > Nostoc. The sequence goes on along the minus strand of NZ_JBALEO010000074.1, from coordinate 100,931 downwards.
ACTCTTTGACTAGCCTGTGGATATCCTAATGTAACTCCAGGTAAATCAATTACCAGACGAGTAGGATTCGTAAGTAATTGTACCTTCGGTTGAACATTTTCATCTGTGGTGAAGTCCAGATGATTGCGATTGCTATCAAAATGCCAATTTGCAATCGCAGCATTAGCCTTTACAGTGGAGCCAAACAGGATCAAGCTTAAGAGGCTGGGTAGAAACCAGCTAAATTTTACAATGTTTTCTTTGTGTGTGAGTAGCATCAGCGATCGCTTTGTGTGTGAGGAAGACTCTTGAACGAACAAAAGCCGCCCACCATTAAAGCACAATTATAAAAAGTTTTGTAAATTCCAGTGAAAAGGCATGGTAAAGAACCAACCGAACCGATTTTGAGCGTGGCGTAACCTACCGTATCCACGCACGAATGCGTTTGCGTATCGCCGCTGATGACTGTTTCTCCGGCGTGAGCCGCAATGCCTCAATTGTGTCACTGAAGGCTTTTATTGCGAAATCTACATTAGATATTCGATAGGCATACCACATAAACATGAGTGTTATCCTGACATAGTATTGACATCAAAATGACATATCTAAAAAGTATATAATCAACTATAGTTTTAAAAAATAACCATAATTTCTGTTTATTAACTGCGCCTCTCGCAAATTTAATAAAACTTAATCGAGTATTAACCAAGCAATTGCTATTGCAGAATTTTTTGCTCCATAAGATATTTTAAATTAGTTCTGGGCTAATTAGATAACTTAAAAAAATAATGTGAGGTGAAAGTGAAACTTTTTAACATATATACAATTAGTTTAGCTTCAGTATTGTTAGCTACACCCTTATGTATTTTTCCGCTGAAAATACTTGCACAAACTCCAAATCCAAAACAGCCCGCGGTTATTATTAATAGTGGCTCTACAAATACCTGCAAATATAGAATTCACCTATTGCCATCTGGGAAAGCAACTTATACTGTTTGCAACAGAAACGGTGCAGGTGAAATAAAAGTGGAGACAGCTACGAAATTTTTCAATGATATTTCGGCAGCTAAACCATTATCAAAATTACCATATAAATCATGTGCTAAATCTGTTTCATTCGGTACATCAACTCAAGTTAGGTATCAAGGGCAAGTATCTCAAGATATTAGCTGTCCAAGTAATGATTTGAGAGTGACAAATCTGGATGAGGACACTAAAAGTATTCAACAGGAATTAAACTTTTCAATTTCTAAAAATTAACTGTCTACCTTTGACTTGCAATCTCAATTAAAATCTCGTCTAAGCTCGACTTTATCCATTTTTTTGCACCACTCAAGCTGATGCTGAAACCTTAGTGGGACAGTAGTTTTACTTTTTCAATTTTACCTGTGCGGTTTGCAGTTTCCTCCCCTACTTACTAGCAGCTACAAACACAGCCTCTGGTGACTTAATCCTTTAATTGTTTGGAGTGTTTCCTTCAAATAAGTGAGCGCACCCTGTACGCGATCGCAACAGCGCTGACTGGACGTTAGATTTGGGCATTGAGGCGTTTAGTCTCAATACAATATTGAAACAAGAAATTTGATGCTATGATTCTGTTTCAATATCTCTGCTTGATTCAACAGCAATAGCAATCTGCCAGAATCTGTCTATAGGTACTTTCATATATTTTTCTACCTAAAAGTATACATATATAGGTAAAACTTGAGTTATTGATTTAGAGAAATCAATACAACAAGAAAACTGTCCATGTTTTCCCAAGATAAACCAAATCCAAAAGATTCACCGCAAGTATCATCTTCAGCACCTTGCCAAACCATTTTGCCCACAGCCCCATTGCCGGAAGCGATTAGTCAAAATATAGAGGCTATTATTGCCCTGCACAGACGTTATGAAAAAGACGTACCTCAACATCAACGGTTTGTAGAAACCGTAACAGCCTTTTTTGGTCGTCCGGTATTCCTGTATAGCATCCTGTTAGGAATTATTTTATGGGTAACACCCAATGTTTTACCACGACGTTTCGGCATATCAAGATTCGATCCCCCGCCATTTTCTTGGCTACAATTTTCACTGACCGCAGGTTCCCTGTTAGTAACAACAGGGGTGTTGATAAAACAAGAGCGTCAGGAAAAATTAGCAGAGCAACGGGCGCAACTTAGCCTTCAGCTTAACCTGCTCTCTGAGCAAAAAATCGCAAAACTTATCGCTTTAGTTGAAGAATTACGCGAAGATATTCCTAATGTCAAAAATCGCTCCGATCCGCAGGCCCAAATAATGAAGGAAGCTGTTGATCCCCAAGCGATCCTAGATGCATTAGAAGAGACTTTAGCATCAGAGTTAGCTAATTTTCAGAACCAAAAAACATTAGATAAGGAGTAATAATACTGTCCATTGTGTTAGCAAAAGCACTAAAGATAGTAACTTTTTGATTGTATTTGCTACCCATCTCAATACGGTTTGGATAAGCTGGGGAGGTGGCTTGGAGGCACTTAAAGTGAAGAGATTAAATTTAAATACTCTTGCTTCCCCAGCACTTTGTTTTACTTCGCTCAAAGAAATCGCTTTAACAAATAACTTTCTTAACCAAACCGTATTGAGAGTTACTCAGATTGTTAGGGTAGCTATCAGCTTCACTAGTAACGCTATCCACTTACTAGGTTTTTAGCGTAAGCTGTTCCTGTAATTAAAATCCTAAATCTACAGCAATGCGGTGGGCGCAAGCAAATCCAGAAAAAGCGACTGCATTCAAACCTTGACCCGGAAAGGTACTATCCCCTACACAATAAAGTCCTGGAATGGCTGTGCGATTAAAGGGCATATTCAATAACCCCCACAACTTACGCCGGGGAATTGGCCCATAAGTGCCATCCTCACGACCCAAAAAGCGGCGATGGGTGCGCGGTGTCCCCACTTCTAAATAATCCAATCCGGCATCTAAACCGGGAAAAAGCTTCTCTAGGCGGTCAATAATTCGCCAAGCGGCCTCTTCTTTCTTCGCTTCGTATTCACTCACAGAAAGTTCTTGCCAATCATCAATCCAGTGAGGCGTAAAGGCATGAATGATGTGATATCCATTTGGTGCTAAATCTGGGTCAAGTAATGTGGGAATCGAAACAAACACTGTGCCTTCTGCTGCTGTCATCTTTTCCCAGTCTTCCAGCAAAATATGATGACACTCTGTCCCCGCAGGTAAAACTGACTCCTTTACCCCGATGTGCAAACTCAAGAAGCTTGGAGATTTTTGGTAGTTTTGTTGCCACTTTTTCTCATTATCTGGCATTTCTTCCGCTGGTAATAATTGTGCAAATGTATCCCAGCGTGTAGCATTAGAAACTATGCGTTTACCCCGATATACTTTACCATTAGCCAGTTGTACACCTACCGCTTTTCCCTGTTCTGTGAGAATTTTGGTGACTCTAGCTTGGTACTGAATCTGACCTCCAGCCTTCTCTAGACCTTCCACTAGTTTTTGAGCAATTTGTCCGACTCCGCCTTTGGGATAGTTAACTCCGCCATAATGCCTGTCAGAAAAGACCATCCCAGCATTAATCATTGGTGTCATATCCGATGGAACCACCGACCAGCAATAACATTCCATATCGATAAATTTCAATAATTGCGGGTCTTTGATGTAACGCCGCGCCACATCCCCAGCATTTTGGGGCAGATACTTGGCTAAACCGAGACACGCCAAAGGATGCTGAAAAAATACGCGCAGTAAATACCGAGGTTCTTCCAGTGACAGCAAATCCATGCTGTTGAGACATTTGAATACTTTTTGGCATTCGTCATAAAAGCGACGAATCCCTTGTTCTTCATGGCGAAAATGAGCAATAAGATTTTGCAAAAATTTTTCATAAACCCGGTCAACCTTCAGGTCTAAACCTTGGGGTAGATGATAGTGAATCTGTACCGGATCTGCGATCGCTTCTTGGCTGACATTTACACTTGATAATGCACGGGTGAGTAAGTTGGTAGTACCGTTCTGTCCCAGCCCAAAAATCATTGACGCACCAACATCAAATCGATAGCCTTGGCGTTCAAAATAACCAGCACTACCACCGGGAATCAAATAACGTTCCAGTACCAGCACTTTCGCTCCCTTCGCCGCTAACTGGGTCGCTGTTACTAATCCGCCAATCCCAGACCCAATTACGATCGCGTCAATTGTCATTTGTCATTTGTCCTTTGTCATTAGTCATTAGTCCTTTCTACTGAGCGTATCGCTAACGCGTAGCGTCTGTCTGCGACACGCTGCGCGAACGTAGAGAAGTAAGTATTTGTCCTTTGTCTAGAGTCAATCAATATTTAATTTAACTAATGACAAATGACCAATGACCAATGACAAATGACCAATGACCAATCAAAAAAAAGAGGGACGAGCCTGCTACTGCTGGCTAATCCCGTCTGCCGATCCTTAAAAGAGAGGAGAACACTTTATAAGAATATAGCCTTAATTAAGAATTAATGTCAACTACTAATGAAAAAGTTTTTCAATAAAATTGAGATTGTTAATTTTAAGCTGTCAGCCAGATGCAGGAAAGAGTATTATGGTGTTTCAGTTCTTATACAATAAAAAGGCGCCTATTTCTGGCTATGACGCTACAATTGCGCGTTTATGTTCCACCCCATCCCCTGATCAAGCACTGGCTAGCAGTTGCCCGTGATGCAGGCACGCCTTCAGTATTGTTCCGCAGTGCCATGACTGAGTTGGGAAGATGGCTGACTTATGAAGCTGCACGAGACTGGTTGCCGACTCAAGAAACAGCAGTACAGAGTCCCTTAGATACCTGTCCAGCAACGGTGATCGATCCGCAAGTACCTATGGCAGTAGTGCCGATTCTGCGGGCTGGGCTAGGATTACTAGAGGGAGCGCAGACTTTACTGCCTTTAGCATCGATTTACCACCTTGGCTTGGCGCGAGATGAAGAGACACTGCAACCTCATTGTTATCTGAACAAGTTACCAGAAAAATTTGACCCCCAAACACGAGTGTTAGTTACCGATCCAATGTTGGCAACTGGAGGGTCAATGATGGCGGCAATGGCAGAATTGACACAACGGGGTGCTGACCCAGCTTTGACGCGGATTGTTTGTGTAGTGGCGGCTCCACCAGCTTTACAAAAATTGAGTGAAGCTTATCCAGGTTTAATAATTTACACCGCTACTATTGACGAAAAACTGGACAGCAGGGGGTATATTGTACCGGGATTAGGAGATGCAGGCGATCGCATCTTTGGGACTTAAGCTAGTATGCAGCTAGGGCAGGAAAATAGCATAACTACTGTAAAAGTTGCAAGGTTTGTTGAAGGCGGTAAAGATATGAGTCAGCGAGATGGTTTTGGTAGTGGTTTTGTAGCAGGGGCGTTTGTTGGTGGCGTATTTGGCGGTGTCATCGGGGCGCTGATTGCTTCTCGACGCGATCCAGAATTGCTAATAGAAGAGGAGACAGAACTGACAGATAGCCAAGTCGAAGCTAAGAAAATAGCAGCAAAGCGGCGTCAGATGAAAGCCTCAGAAAGCGAAAGCATCGGCATAGAAACGGCCAGGCGATCGCTAGAAGATAAAATTGCCCAGCTAAATGCCACAATTGATGAAGTGCGAAAGCAACTGGGAAATGTTAATAGCAGTTCACCCCAACCAACCAATGACCGCTCCCTCACTAAAGACTCCTGAAATTTGTTCAGGCGTGGTGAAAGTGTCAAGTGTGGTAAACGTGAAATCCGCAAACACTTTTGACTTTGGACTAAATTAAAATTAAAAGATAAGACCGCGTTTGACACCTAGTAGGAAACAAAGCTATCCATGAGTTTACTGATTACGACACTAGTTACCTTTGTCACCTTTTATAGCTATTTGCTAATTATCCGGGTTTTGTTAACCTGGTTCCCGACAATCAACTGGTATAACCAGCCATTTGCCGCTTTAGCCCAGATAACCGATCCTTATCTGAATCTATTCCGCTCAATTATTCCCCCATTAGGCGGTATGGATTTTTCACCGATCTTAGCTTTCTTAGCACTCAACCTAGCTGGAGAGTTTCTGAGAACCCTAACTCGTCTGCCATTCGTACAGGGATTTTGATTACTACCCTAATAAAAACTTTTGTAGAGACGCCAAGTGTAAAAGCGTCTCTACAATTTTTATTGCGTCTAAATTATATAGTTGTATATTCTAATACCCCACAGCAAGCGAAGAAGGGAGATAAAGCACAGGGTTGGCAGAGTGAGATTTTATTTTACCAAACATCATATTACTTACGCACTTGACCGCTAAACCCGGCAGCCTTGAACTGTTTTAGCTTCAACGGAGTAGGCTGATTCGCAGGTACAGAAATTCTCAATTCAAAATCGCTAATACCTGGTGGCACCTCGGTAATAGAGCCTAAACGAGTGCGGTTTTGCATCACCGAGTCATTATTGGCATCATAAATGCGTCCAAAAATATCTGCGTCGTAGACTGTTTTATTAGTGCCATTTTCTGCTTTGCCAATGACAAGAAAACAATTGGCAGCCGCGCTACCACTACTGATAACAGCCCCTTGTGCTAGTTCTGGTGGACAATCTTTATAGGAGACATCAAATAGTTTAATCTGTGTCAGGGCTACAGCTGAGGGAATAATTACCCACGAGATAAAGGTAATGAGACATGAAATAAAAACGACCGTGAGTGAACGCAACCGCATAAAAGACCCCGTGAGTTAATTTAGCAAACAATATTTAACTTACAACCTCAGCTTACCTGAATTTAACTACAGGGGGATTGGAGACTTGAATTTAACATTTGTAATAATTAGGGGAATAACCCCTCAATTGCTATGAACTTATGACTCCAGATGAGATTGAAGTAGCTATGTTCGCAGCCTTTAATGATTGTGATGCAGCAAGCTGTCCTCTCACTGACACGCAGAAACAGATATTACTGCAAGTGGTTGAGCAAATTCAGGGAAATTCTACCTCTGGGAAGTCAAATATTGCTAATCCTTTAGACGAACTTACCCCAGAGGAGTTAGAAGCATTTTTACAATTTGTTAAGGATGAAGAACAACGCAACCGCACTTGGAAAGTGCAATTACTCAACGACTGGTTGCTGGAGAATGACTCTGGAACGGTACAATTTATTCGCCAACGCTATGGTTTGCAGTGGCTGAATCGGGTTGAGTCATATCATTTTGACAAGTATTCTTATTTTGAGGATGCACTGAAGTTAAGAGTAGGCGATCGCATTGAAGTTTCCAATGCACTATGGGAATGGGTGCAAGAAGATGGGCCTTGTAAGCGGGAATGGTTTCCCTGTATGGTGATTAAAGTCGAGGAAATTAGCGATGTCTACGACGAGCGTAGATGCAGCGATGATTCCTCTACTAATTGCGTCGTCCGCTTCTTCAATGGCGCTGAGTATGAAATTCAAGGAATGTATGAATGGAATCGCTATAACTGGCGCTGGCCTCAAAAAGAGTAAGGAGTACTGAGTTTTTAATACTTGTGAATGCTGCGAATCAAATCATCTGGATTGAGTAAGTTTTCTTTATTTTTTTCTAATAGTTCCTCTAAATTTAAACAGAGTTTGAAGATTAGATTGATTACTTGTTCCAGGCGGGTCAATCCGAATACTTTTTTGTGTATCCATTGATGTCCCCTGATTTGGACAAGAATAAGTATAATGTTTCACGGTCAAATATTATGTTTGAGTAAATGTTTGAGTTTATGTATAACTTATACAAATTCTCATAAACAATTCAAAAGTGGTAGATAAAATTGAACTTATTTACCTAGCAAAATACAAGCAAGAAGTATTTGATGCTTTCTGTTTTTATGAATTATTTCAACTTTCACATATCTACTCCAATAACAGATATAAAGCGGGGAATATTTCTCTTTAATACACTAATACACTACCAATCAACTTAATTTTTAGGAGCTTGTCATAAGTATACAGAAATATAGACAACCCTGTTTAGGATGGTGAAACGAATACTGCAATATCATTATCTGAACCTAGTACTGAAGGTCTTGCCAAAAGCAGCAAAAAATAATTAATTATAATAGAAAATAGGTGTCAAAAATGTTTGAAATGTTGTATAAGTTGTATTAATTCTACTAAAACGTTCCAAAGGTAGAGGTTATGTTGGTCAAAATTTGCAACCATTAAATGTGCGGCTAAACAAACTCAAACTGAGATTTAATCTTAACTTGATAATAATATAGCCAGATTTCAGAAATTCAACATAACTAAGGCAATTATCATGAGTACTGCAATTGATAACTTCACCAAAAATCTTCATGACAATTTAGAAGCGGTTGAAGAACGGGTAAAATCGCTAAGAGAAAGTATTCAATCTGCGCCGAAAAAAACTCAAACTGAGATTGAATCTCAAATTGATGAAGCAAAAGCAAAGCTAGACGCTAAGAAACAAGAATTTGATGAGTACCGGGCAAAGCTCAAAACTCAATTCGAGGAAAAAGAATCTGAAGTGAAGTCCCATGTCGAGGAATGGAAAACGGGTCGCAAAGCAAAGAAACTCGAACATCGGGCAGATAAAGCTGAAAACCATGCAGCTACGGCAACATTCTTAGCGATCGCAACCATTGAAGAGGCAGAAAAAGCAACCTTAGAAGCGATCGCCGCCAGACTAGATGCCGAAGCTGCTGCGGTAACTACGAAGAAATAATTCGTAATTCGTAATTCGTAATTCGTAATTCGTAATTCGTAATTAAAGACTGTTTCAGAACTCAAATAAAACTCTGAATGCTTGTATAAGGACTAAGTACAAACCTTTTTTAATTATGAATTAATAATTATGAATTAGCTTGACATATATAACCACTATGGCATTAAACAACCCTATGGGTTGCATGAAGGAGCTATAACTTCTGCTTTTCAAGTTGCTCAACTGGTTGGGTTAAGCCAAGGCTCGATTGATATCACAAATCGCAAATTATTATCACAATTTGTACAACATTAGATCCATTTATATAAATTTAAAAGGAGATCAAGATGAGAGTTATTGAGTCTGAGATTGATGAGCAAGTTGTTAGTTCTGAGTGGACAACCGCGATCGCTATTCTGATGATCGTCTTGGGCATCATTGCAATCGCATTTCCTTTCTTTGCCAGCCTTGCTTCAACCTTACTGTTTGGCTGGATATTCATCTTTGCTGGAATTACTCAAATTGTTTATGCCTTTCAATCAAGAGGTACAGGTAGAGTCATCGCGAAGCTGATTCTATTCTAGGTCTGTTGTATCTCCTATCTGGAATTCTCGTGATTTAAGTGGCGATCGCATTTCAAATGCGCCGGATTTCATCTAACTGGGGATTAATGCTGGTAAGCGGAATCATCGGCATTATTTTCGGTATTTTCATTTGGTCTAACTTTCCATTTAACGCAGTTTGGCTGATTGGCACTTTCATTGGCATCAATCTTTTATTCGATGGAGTTTGGATGCTAACTCTGCATTCAGGACAGCGACGCGCTTTACAGTAGAAAAGTAGAGGACTAAAGTCCTCTCTACGAGACGCTACGCGTAGCTTGCTTCCCCGAAGGGGTACACTACAAACCTTGAATTATTCACGCCGCTCTACTTAGACAAAATTATTCTGTCGATAGCTGTCTAAAGCTTTGAAGCAACAAATAAGGAATTATTTTATGACAACCTCCAAAAAGAACAGCAAATATTTTCAAGATATTCGCCGTTTTCATCGCACACTTGCTCCCATTATGTTGTTGCCTCTATTGCTGACAGCCATTACAGGATCGGTTTATCAGATCGTTGATTTGGCAGGCAAAGGAGATGCGTTTGACTGGTTATTAAATTTGCACAAGGGACACTTTGGGGCACTTAATCTAGAAGTAATTTATCCCTTCCTGAATGCTCTCGGCTTGTTGATATTACTTTTTACGGGAATTTCTATGTGGCTTCATCTACGACGTACTTCTAAAAAACAACCTACTCAGGCTTAAAACAATGATTATTAGTCATCAATCTCAAGGGACGCAACCCGTCGGAACCCAAAATAGCGAACGCGTGGCAGTTTTACTTGCAGGGTATGGTGAAGTCCAATCTTACCGCGCTCTGAGTGTTTACAACCAAGCTGCAACTAAGTACATTGCATCTCAGTTTGTGCCGATTCCAGAATGGCTATACCCTCTTGCTGGTTGGTTTCTCGCACTTCAAGATTTGTACAATTTTGGAGTCAAGCACGATCGTTTCATATCGCCCGAAAATGAGATTTTTGAAAAACAACGTCTTGGTATCGAAGAACAGTTACAACACCAATGGGGAAATCGGGTGCAAGTGTTCAAAGGATTTTATTTCTGTAAGCCCTTTGTGCAAGAAGTTGTAGCAGATATCATTAAGCAAGGTTTTCAAAATTTGCTAATTTATCCAATGCTTGTGGTTGATTCTGCATTCACGGGCAAAATAGCTGTCGAGCAAGTCAATGAAGTTATTGCAGCAACTGCATCTGTAAATGAGCCTCAACATTCGGTCTTCAAAGCAATTCGATATATTCCAGCCTTTGCAACTGAACCTGCCTACATTGATTTGATGGCGCGTCGAATTAAAGAAACTCTGAATCAGCTATTTGTTGGTCGCTTTTTTGAGTCTCAGATTGGCATTGTATTAACGGTTCACGGTGGCCCAGAAAAAGCGCAAGGACTGTTAACTGGGGTGATTGATGGACAAGCCCTTTACGATCGCGTGGAAGCACAGTTGCAACATCAATATCCCCTAGTTTCCATCGGTTGGGTAAATCATGACACACCTTTCATTAATTGGTCACAACCCAATTTGAAACAAGCCGCCAAAAGCTTAATTACAGCAGGGGCACAAACTATTCTATTTAAACCCCTCGGCTGGGTGACAGATAATTATGAAACTATTCTCGATGTCGAAGATGCGATTCAATCTTTGCAGCGTCAATATCCAACAGTGACTTACACACGACTCGATTGTGTCAATGACGATCCTGATTTTCTGAAAATAGCCGCAGGATGGGCAAATCCTCACATTGAAGCCATGCTGTCAGTGCCGCAACACCACGAGCATATTCAAACTAGAAGACTTGATTTTGACTGAACGTTATATGGAAAGGTAGGGTCATAAATACACAGAAATTGCTCCTCCGGTTATCGATCGGCAATGGGAGTGATGACATTACACTTGTTGGGCTATGAGAATGTGCAAGGTTTTCCACCTAGCTTTGTAGCTTGGCAAGCCGCAGGAGAAGCGATCGCCTCCAGGTAATGCACCAAAACAACTAGGGCTAAAATTCCAAATTTTACTCTGGAATTTCAAGAGATTTTAACTTGATCAGGACTTTTGTGATGAACTCTATCTATTTTAACGCGTCTAAAATTCGCCCAATGCGCTGGCTGCTGGCTGCCTGGATCTGCGTTTTACTGGTTGTTTGCAGTCCCCTACCCGCCTTTGCTGCTGTGACAAAAATCGAAGAATATCCAGGGCAAATGCTCTATCAATCCCGGCAACAACTGCCGGATCAGACCGGAAATTCCTGGCAGGCGATCGCCTTCAAGCGCATTCATCCCGAAGGTAGCGCTATTGTCTCTCTGCGGCTAGTGGGATTTCCTAGTGGGGTGGAATTCGATCGCACTCAACCACTGACACTAACAACATCTATGGGGCAAACTCTAACCGCCAAGGATATTTCCAGCAAAATTTCTCAGGACACACCAACCCCAGCCAATGTCGCAGAATATGACATTAAGTCTGTCCTACCGCAGTTGCAGGCTGAAATTCCTCTTCATCTAACTTTACCGATGGTAACTGGCTCACCGATCGAGTTACAAATCCCATCCACAGCGATTCAAGAGTGGCAAGCAGTTTCTGCTCGTTAACTAACCCCAAATTTATGGCGATCGCTCGGCTAGAAAAGAACCGGACGATCGCACCGATCAACTAATTTCCTTACTTTACCAACGCCTTCGTGCCCCCACCATTTGTCGTCGCTTTCTCTGTATTCGGTGTCATCACTGCTGCGATCATCGTTGTTGGCGCAGTATTCCCCACGGATCGCTTACTACTCTTGCGTGGTTTACCCCCTGCCTGCATATACTGCAAACTGTTTTTACCATAGCGCGTCGCCACACTCATCAACATTTTTTCCGAGTAGCTTCTCAAATCCTGCTCTAGCAATTCAATCTGCCCTACCGCTTCATCAACTGTGGAAAGCATTGTGTTGTAGCTCGATAGCTTCGTTTGCAAGGTTTGAATCCGCCTTTCATACTCCGCTAAATTCAAGCTATCGCTAAACTCAAGCGTTTCGCTAATCGATCTCATCCCCGATATCCGTAGCGTTGCCTTATCCAATACCGTAGAACTGCGTTTCAGTCGCGCCATGAATGCATCTCCTGCAAAAACTTATATGAAAATTAGTACAGACTTGTGGTTCCACTTTAGCTATTTGCCATTCTTTTTCCCCTGAGTAAAAACCACCAAAATTAAAGTGAAGTTTACGGTAATATCATGTCCGCATAATTAGTTATGATTCCCACAGTCATTGCACCCCACCCCCAACTCCTCCCCGCAAGCGGCTACGGTACGGTGTACACACAAGTTATCAAATTACCCCACCCTAACCCTCCCCGATATATTGGGGAGGGAACAAGATTTTCCGGTTTCCCCCCTTAGAAAGGGGGGATTAAGGGGGGTAATTCGACTTCTGTATACACCGTAGCCGCAAGTGGGGTTCTTGGGGTTTAGTAAGTAATCAAGCGGACATGATATAAAATCTGATATTTATTCCCTAATTTCACTTGAAATTTTGAAAATTATTTGTATAAAAAAATTCATAAGAAGAATTCAGAATTCAGGAGTCAGAATTCAGGATGAATTTTATAAGACTGGGTGATAGCAAAGCGTTGGCAAGTCCACAAGCATCTTAAATATCGTGTTGAAGTGCCCAAATATCGTGTTGAAGTACTCAAATATCGTGTTGAAGTACTCAAATATCGTGTTGAAGTACTCAAATATCGTGTTGAAGTACTCAAATATCGTGTTGAAGTACCCAAATATCGTGTTGAAGTACTCAAATATCGTGTTGAAGTACCCAAATATCGTGTTGAAGTACCCAAATATCGTGTTGAAGTACCCAAATATCGTGTTGAAGTACCCAAATATCGTGTTGAAGTACCCAAATATCGTGTTGAAGTACCTAAATATCAGTTAATACCAATTCTTTATGAAAACGCATAAAAAAAACTCCAACGCCAAGACTACTTCATGCTTGCCAATTTGCTCCACTGTCCTATCGATAAAAGGGAGAGGCTAGCGCCAAGGGGTCTCCCCTGAAGCACATGGCGTGGATTTAGGGGGATCTAAAACTTTTAATACCGACAAGAGGACTTTTCAAATATGCTCTAAGCTTGACTTTATCCAAAATTAAGAAGTCAGTTTTCTTTATCCGGCAAAAACCCTGGCTTTTTGGCAAATACTTTTTCCACGCCACAAATTATCGGTAAAGTCGAAAAAGCAAAACTACTGTCCTACAAAGGTTTCAGCGTCAGTTTGAGCGTTGTCAAAAAATGGATAAAGTCGAGCTAAGAAGACAGGAGGCAATAATGCTTGGTTAAGGCTAAAAACTTGATGCCTTTATTTAGCACCAATAAATCTAGGACAACCTTCTTCAGCCCCCTTTTTATAGCAACCGCAGAACTTTTTATTACTAGTATTGAGCAACACACTGCTAAGGCACAATCAACACTGGGCAAGGGGAAAGGTTAATCACGCGAGTGGTAACGCTATCATCCGCTCCCTCTTCAGTCAAACCTAGGCCCCGACAGCCCATGATAATTAAATCTGCCCCAATTTCATCAGCAACATCACAGATCGTGAAAGCTGGTTTGCCTCGCCTTTCTAAGGTTTCAGATTGAATTCCTTGCCCAGAAAATAAAGATTGGGCATTTTCCAGTAGTTTCGCAACTACCTCTGGCGACACCATCGGATCGTCGGCATTAGGCGCGTCTGGAGGTGGTTCTTCTACCACAGACAGCAGTATCAAGCGACTGCTGTACTTTTTGACTACGTTGGTAACAACATCAGCAGCTTCCCGCGTTTCCCGGCTTTGATCGATAGGAAATAATACCGTCTTAAATATATCTGTCACTTGGGTACCCCTGACTCCGGTAAAATCTTGATGGTTCTACTTTCAAAACAATAACAAAAAGGCAATCAGGAGAGTTTGGTGTGTCCAAAAAAAGTTTAGCAAGTTTATCTTCGGCTGATATCTCTGGGAAACGTGCCTTAGTGCGGGTTGACTTTAATGTGCCTGTGGACGATCAAGGCAACATTACTGACGATACTCGTATTCGCGCCGCTCTACCAACCATCCAAGATTTGACGCAGAAGGGAGCTAAGGTCATTCTCGCCAGCCATTTTGGCCGTCCCAAGGGTGTGGATGACAAATTACGCCTAACTCCCGTTGCCAAGCGTCTGTCTGAGTTACTGGGGCAAGAAGTCATTAAAACTGATGATTCTATTGGTGATGAAGTTGCAGCTAAAGTTGGCGCGTTGCAAAATGGCCAAGTGCTGTTACTCGAAAATGTCCGTTTTTACAAAGAAGAAGAGAAAAACGACCCAGAATTTGCGAAAAAATTGGCAGCTAATGCGGATTTTTATGTAAATGATGCTTTTGGTACTGCACACCGCGCCCATGCTTCTACTGAAGGTGTGACTAAATTCCTCAGCCCTTCTGTGGCTGGATATTTGGTTGAGAAGGAATTGCAATATCTGCAAAACGCCATTGAAAATCCCCAACGTCCTTTAGCGGCAATTATTGGCGGTTCCAAAGTTTCTAGCAAAATTGGCGTAATTGAAACGTTGCTGGAGAAGTGCGACAAGCTGATCATCGGTGGTGGGATGATTTTCACCTTCTACAAAGCCCGTGGTTTGAATGTTGGTAAGTCGTTGGTGGAAGAAGACAAGCTGGAACTAGCGAAGTCTTTGGAAGCTAAGGCTAAAGAACGTGGCGTTGCTTTATTGCTTCCCACAGATGTGGTATTGGCAGATAACTTTGCCCCAGATGCCAATTCTCAAACCGTTAGCATTGAAAATATCCCTGATGGTTGGATGGGTTTGGATATTGGGCCAGACTCGGTGAAATTTTTCCAAGAAGCCCTTGCAGATACCAAAACGGTAATTTGGAACGGGCCAATGGGTGTGTTTGAGTTTGATAAGTTTGCAGCAGGTACGGAAGCGATCGCTCATACCCTCGCCGAAATCGGTAAAACTGGTACAACTACCATTATTGGCGGTGGTGACTCTGTAGCGGCTGTGGAAAAGGTTGGTTTAGCCGACCAAATGAGCCACATTTCCACCGGCGGCGGCGCTAGCTTGGAGTTACTTGAAGGCAAGGTGTTGCCTGGAATTGCAGCTTTAGATGATGCATAAGTAGGGACTGGGGGCTGGGGACTGGGGACTGGGTGATATCATGTCCACTTGATTGCTTATTAAACCCGAAGAACCCCACCCCCAACCCCCTCCCCGCAAGCGAGGAGGGGGCTATGGTGTACCTCATTTGATTAGGAAACGCTATATCAATTTAAATTTGACAGACCACTAAGCTGATGTGCAGCTAAATTGTATAACACGAAAACGTAAAATTATTGTAGTGTGGGCATCTTGCCCGCATCGCATATACAAATTAAATATGCAACAGCTTAGTACAACACGGCGGAAATAAACCAATCACTCCAAATCAACGAAACCCTTATGCTGTATTCATTTTTAATTTTTAATTTTTAATTTTTAATTCCGCCTTGCGTTACTAAGGCGTTGTCTCAGGAGTTGGGATTGGTGTAGGTTCAGGTTCAGGTGTGGAGGTTTCAGTAGGCGTGGGAGTTGGTGTGGGCGTAGGTGTCGGCGTTGGCGTGGGAATTGGTGTCGGCGTGGATGTTTCCGTGGGCGTGGGTGTTGGTAATGGGGGAACTGTGGGATTTTCGGCTGTAATAGTGAGTTGATAATCTACTGGTTTCGTTGCTGTGGAAACTACAACAAACTCATAAAATCCATTTTCTGGTAATTTAGTTGACAAACCACGCTTGGTAGAATCTTCTAAAAATCGGATTTTGCCAGAGGGTGAATAGACTGATAACAAGACTTGGGAATTTGCTTCTAGCTTCAAGTCTAAAGATTGGTCTTTGGCAAGTCCAGCAATGAATACTTTACCACCACCAGGTTGGAGAGTACTGCTGACTGTTTTGCCAGTAGCCCCAGGATCGAAGACAAGTTTCTGGAAAGCGCTACCGTCAAGGATTGCACTGAGTCGATCGCTAACAAATCCGTACCAAACTTGTCCAATGGGCTGACCTTGGAAACTTTTACCTCGCTGCTCAGGAAATACACGTAAGAATGCAGTATCTCCTAAATCATACAAAGAACGACTACCAACGTTGATTTTGTTGACTTCTACTTTCCAGCGATCGCGTTCAGCAGTTGTGTAAGTTCCCAGCTTTTGGCGGGCATTATTACTCAGTGGTGCAAGCTTTTCTAGTAATTCCGAAGCTGTTTTATCCCACTCTGCGCGCAAACTCTCATCTTCAGTCCCATTGCTGAGAGTACGTCCCCGTAAACTGGGATTTCTGTCCCAAAAAACTTGATTCACCAAGTTCACGTAGAAGTTAGAGACAATACCCAACTGTTGACGGCGATCGTTTAATTTTTCTTTGCGTTCTCGTTCTGCTGGCGAATATTGCGCTAAAGGATCGGTTGGTTGTTCGCTAGTTGGAATAGGGCTGGCTGTAGGATTAGGATCGACTTGCCCGACATCTCGTCTGCCATTCAATCCCCACCAAATTAATCCCACACTACCAGCCACTAGCGCCGCCACCAGAAAGGTTTTTGTTGGTGTCCACCAGGAGGAAGAGGGGGAAGATGAGGGATATGAGGGATATGCAGGGGTTGGGGAAGGTGGGGGAGGTGGGGAGACGGCGACGGTGGCGGATGTGGGTTGTGGTGGAGTGGGATATTGAGTTGGCGGATAGTTCGCTGGCGGTGAGTTGAGGGCTTGGAGTACTTGACGGGCTGATTGATAGCGATCGCTTGGTCTAGCAGATAGCATTTTATCTAATACCTGTGCCAAATCTTGACTCAGATTAACTTCACGTCGCCATTGCCAGCTAAGAGTATAGGTATCAATTAATTCTTGGGGTTGTTTCCCTGTCAGTAAAACCAATATTGTTGCCGCCAAAGCATACAAGTCGCTGTGGGGAGATACTAACCCAGTTTGCATTTGTTCTGGGGGTGCAAATCCTATTTTGCCTAATAAGGTTGGTGCTGGCGGAGGTGCAACCATACCGGGTTGGTAATATTCGGAAGCCACAGTTGCTACTACTTGTTTGACACCGCCAAAATCAATTAAAACTGGCAGTTTGTCAACAGTCCGAAGCATTAAATTATCTGGAGAAATATCTCGATGAATTACTCCTAGTGAGTGGATGTATTCCAACACTGGCAAAATTTGCTGGAACAATTGGCGTATTTCTGCCTCTGTAAAGCGCAAACCCTGTTTTATCCGGGTATTTAACAAAGAATTGTAAGTTTCCCCTTCTACATAATCTTGCACCAAAAACAGATATTCTTTGCCCCCTAAATTTAGCCGCAGCAGTTCTCGGAAGCGGGGAATTTGGGGATGTTGCAATTTATAAAGAACACTTGCTTCTCTCTCAAAGAGTTCTTCAGCTTTTTGGACAACGTAAGCGGTTTGAACTTGGGGGGAAAATTCTTTTAAAACACAAAGTTCGCGGAAACGGTTGACATCTTCAGCTAAATAAGTACGTCCGAAGCCACCTTGGCCAATTTGACGCACAATCACATAGCGATCGCCTAAAGTCAGTCCCGGTTGTATACCATAACTCATGGGCGTATCCAACAAATTTTCGCCACACTGGAGACAAAAGCGGCTACCTGGGGAATTTTCATGTCCTTTAGAACAATATATTTTTGTCATTTGTCATTTGTCATTTGTCATTTGTCATTTGTTATTTGTCATTTGTTACTCTTCCCCAGTCCCCAGTCCCCAATCTCCAGTCGCCTTATTTGCCAGATTGTACTTTACTAACTTGATCGGCTGCGATCGCATACCAAATTTGACCAAAAGTTTGTTGATTGAGTTTTCTACGCTGCTGATCGGGAAACAACCGATCGAATTTTTCATTGGTGTCTTTCGTCAACTGATCGATTGTATAGTTCCCAAACTGCCCCGATCGCGCTTGTTGTCTCCATGTATCGTAATCTTTTTGACTGTAGTTCCCCAATTTCCGACGAGCTGCTGTACTGAGGTTAGCCTGTTCTAGTTTATCCAATAAATTATCAGCGATATCAGACCATTCATCTCGTAAACCAGCATCTTCAGGTTTAGATGTCAGGCTACGTCCCTTTAATTCTGGTTTTTTTGTATAAAATAAATCATCTACTGTGCGAATAAAAAATCCTTCAGTAATTTCTAACTCTTGACGACGACTGATAATTTTCTGGAGGTCGCTATTTTTTCCTTTGTCGCCGGCTGGTTTTCCAGTTGGAAACTGTGGGATTTGCGGTAATGAAGGTAATGAAATTGATGGGATAGTGATTGAAGTTACGGCGCGAATGGCTGCATTTCCCGCCGCTAAAGTTAATCCAACTAAAGCCGTTCCCCCTAAACTCATCACAAAAGGGCGAATCCAAACAGGGAAAGTTCTCGGTTTAGCAATCGCTTGCGTTTGCCTCTGGAATCTACTCATAACAGCACTGGCGTGTTGTCTTCCCGGAGCAACTACCATCGTCTTGATCTTGGTCGTAATATAATTACCTGGAGATTTAGTTGCAGTTGTTGATGGTAAATCTCTGAGAATTTGTTCGGCTCGTTGATAGCGATCGCTCGGTCTATAAGCCAGCATCTTTTTTAACACTGCTTCTAGTTTGGGACTAACTTGGATTTCCTTGCCCCATCCCCAAATTCCCTGATAGCTGTCGTATAGTTTCTGCGGTTCTTTACCTGTGAGTAACACTAATGTTGTCACAGCCAAAGAGTATAAATCACTACTAAAAAATGCCTTACCCTGCCGTAGCTGTTCTTCTGGTGCGTAACCTTTTTTACCCAGCAGAGTGTTATTTCCAACCAACTTGGTGCGCCAAAAACCCTGAGAAGCTGGCAATTGCTTAACGCCACCAAAATCAATCAGCACTGGCAAATTATCAGAACGCCGCCATATCAGATTATCGGGAGAGATATCACGGTGAATTACATCTCGTGAGTGGATGTATGATAATACAGGTAAAATCTGTTGCAGGAGGGTAAGTACTTCCTCTTCACTAAAGGTTTTGCCTTGAGTTTCACGCTGTTCTAATAACTGGTAGTAATTATCACCATCCACATAATCTTGCACTAAAAAGAAAAAATCTTTACTGCCTATCTTCACTTGTAGCGAGGCGTGAAAACGCGGAATCTGTGAATGCTGGAGTTTTTTCAGGACATTCGCTTCTCTCTCAAATAACTCTTTAGCTTTTTGTAAATCTTGATTTTCTTGTACTTGGGGTGCAAATTCCTTCAGCACACAGGTTTGATGGGATTTATTGATATCCTCCGCTAAATAGGTGCGTCCAAAGCCGCCCTGTCCTAATTGACGGATAATTTGATAGCGATTATCCACAACCTGTCCCACAGCAAGAGGTAATGGTTCACCACAATGGGTGCAAAAGCGGTTACTACCATTATTTGTGTGTTGTTTACTGCAATAGAGCTGCATGGTGCTGAAGGATAAATTAAGGTTTTATTGAATGACTACAACGCGCATACCCTCATTTTCGGATATTCTACGAATTACGAATTACGAATTATTTTAAACGGTGTTGATTCTACTTCAGGATAAACAACAAGCGTCATGAACGGCAAATCAAGACAGCAGCAAGTAATTAAAGCATTTGAAGATTTTTTGTCTACCCCCCTAGAAACAGTACTGCAAAGGCATCTCAACACTCAAACTTCGGCAGCTTTGAGTTTATTTCACGATGTGGCGGCGAATGTACCTGCCTACAAGGCGTTTTTAGCAGAAAGGGAAATTAATCCCGCAACTATTCAAAGCTTAGAGGAGTTTCAAAAACTACCAGCGATCGCTAAACAAAATTATATACTGCGTTATCCCTTACCTGACTTGTGCCGCAACGGACAACTAGAAGCGTGCGACATGATAGCTGCTTCATCAGGTTCTAGTGGTAAACCGACATTTTGGCCTCGTTTTTTCACAGATGAACTCCAAATCGCCACACGCTTTGAACAGATTTTTCACGATAGTTTCTATACAGATAGCAGACGTACCCTAGCAGTGATTTGTTTCACTTTAGGCACTTGGGTAGGTGGAATGTTTACTACCAATTGCTGTCGTTATCTTGCTAGCAAAGGTTATCTCATCACTGTAATTACTCCTGGTAACAACAAAGAAGAAATATTGCGAGTTGTGCAAGAATTAGGTTCAGGTTTTGAGCAAGTGGTGTTATTGGGATACCCGCCATTTTTAAAAGATGTGATTGATACTGGTATCGCTCGTGGTGTGGAGTGGCAGCAATATCAGATTAAATTAGTGATGGCGGGAGAAGTATTTAGTGAAGAATGGCGGAGTTTAGTTGGCGAAAGAGTTGGTTCGCGAAATCTTTGTTATGATTTTGCATCACTTTACGGTACTGCGGATGCGGGAGTTTTGGGTAATGAAACCCCGTTAAGTATCTGCATTCGCCGTTTTTTAGCAGAAAATCCCGATGCAGCTAGAGCTTTATTTGGGGAATCGCGTTTACCCACACTAGTACAATACGATCCTTGCAATCGCTTTTTTGAAGTTCAAGATGGCGGATTGCTGTTTTCGGGAGATAACGGTATTCCCTTAGTGCGTTATGACATCTTGGATACTGGCGGGATAATTAGTTATGATGCCATGCTGCAATTTTTAGCAGAATGGGGATTTGATGCTGTTGCAGCGTTACAGAATGAGAGTCACAATTCAGAATTCAACACTCCAAACTCAGCACTCAGCACTCAGCACTCGCCTAGAGGTATTCATCAGCTACCTTTTGTTTATGTCTTTGGGCGTTCTAACTTTACAGTTTCTTACTTTGGTGCAAATATCTATCCCGAAAATGTAACGGTGGGATTAGAACAACCAGTAATTCAAGAATGGGTGACGGGTAAATTCGTATTGCAGGTAATAGAAGATGCAGATAAGAATCGATTTTTATCTGTAGTTGTGGAATTAGCAGTAGGGGTAGAGGGTAGTGAAGAGCAGAGACTTGCGATCGCATCTTCTATTCTTTCACAACTGCTACGTCTAAATAGCGAGTTTGCTAATTATGTTCCTGTAGAATATCAAACACCACAGGTTGCATTAGCGCCAATGGGGGATTTTGAATATTTTCCTATTGGGGTGAAACATCGTTATACGCGTCAATAGTACTAGGCGCGATGAATTAGGAATCAGGAAGAAGACGCGATGAATCGCGTCTCTACAAGGGGGGATGGGGTGGTTGTTCGCGATCGCATTCCCAATTGATTGGGTTATTGATGATATATTGTCTAATTTGATCGAGAGCGAATTCATCACGAATTATGTTGTCATGAAACCTTTCTTGCCATCCAAAACCTTCATGGATTTGATTAATTTCAAATGAACATCGTCCTTTGTACCACCTAATAATTTTAGAAAGGGAATTTTTAGACAACATCGGATTAAATAACCCAGTAACCCCACCCCGTTGAATATCCACCCTTGTAGAGACGCGATGAATCGCGTCTTCTTCCTGTGTTTGTGGATTCATCGCGTCTTCTTCCTGTGTTTGTGGATTCATCGCGTCTTCTTCCTGTGTTTGTGGATTCATCGCGTCTTCTTCCTGTGTTTGTGGATTCATCGCGTCTTCTTCTCGTATTTGATTAATAATCAAAATCCCATGAATATGATTAGGCATGACGCAAAACGAATCTATCTGGCAATTAGAAAAATTATTAGGAATCTCGTACCACAATTTATGAGCAATTTCTCCAATTGGCGATCGCTGCATTTCACCTTGCACAACCTCACCAAAAAAGCATTTTTTACCGTAGGTGCAAATAGTAATGAAATATCCGGCATTACTAGCATAACTCCATGCTGGTAAACGGGTTGAATCAACGCGATATTTACCTTTGTATTTAGGTTTGTTATTTTCTGGTTGAGGATCATTATTCATGATTACATCTTTGGTTGATACAAAAATTTATGCAATTATTGCTTTGCATTGATGTAATTGCCAACCCAAAAAACTCGGAATTATTCGCGCTATGTATGTAAATGATGGGAAGGAAGAAGACGCGATAAATCGCCGTCTCTACAAGGGGCGATCGCAAAAACGATGCCTGCGGCGGGCTACGCCTACGCATTCTCATTCTGTTTACAATATCTGTTTTATTAGGGGCGATCGCCTCTGCCTCTGTTTTCCCTAAGATAATCAAAGCACTTGGAAGATTTGATGCATAATAAAAACTAAACTTTGAAATTATGAAGTAGGCAATGAATACTACCGATAATTCTCCGATGGATGATGGGTCATCAGCAGATTTGATCTCTGTCGCAGAGTTACAGCAACAGCTTAATGACTTACTCCAGCAACTATCTCCAGAGCGATTACGGGTGCTGACTGATTTTGCTGCTTATTTGGCAAATGCTGAAAGCGAAGCTGCAACCCAAGAACTTTTGGCAATTCCTGGATTGTTAGAGCGAGTTAAGCAAAATCAAGTAACGCCTAAAGCCGAATACACCGCATGGAGAACTCTTCGCTCTGATGTATGAAGTTATTCTTCATCCCGATGTCCAAGAAGTTTATGTCAATGCTGACAAAGCTTTTGCTAAGAAAATTGCCCGATGTTTGCAGCAGCTAGAACAAACTCCTCGATCGCACCCCAACATTAAAGCCCTGAAGGGAGATTATACAGGCTACTATCGCTACCGAATCGGGGATTACAGGGTCATTTATTCTATAGACGATGAAGTTGTGCAGGTACTTGTTGTGGCGATCGCTCATCGCAGTGAGGTATATAAACCGTAAAGGCGATCGCTTAATCAATTCATCGCGGCGATCAAAAGAGCGATCGCATTCCCATTCTGTTTACGATATTTGTTTTATTAGGGGCGACGCATTCCCTGGATTGCGGAAAGATCAGACGCGATAGATTTACGAGACGCTTACGAGATGCGATGAATCGCGTCTTTACAAGGGATTGCTGCTTCCACATTTCGCTTATGTTTTGGCTGGAGGAAGTATTTTTCTTTCCTACTCTCCATCTTTCACTTTCTCTTGTTGATGCCAAGCTTGATAAAAAGCGGGGTAGGGCATACTTTGGGCGCACTTCCAGATAACTTTGTAGCAATTATCAAATCGCTCAAAGTCATTTTCGTAAGTTTCAGGTGATAAGTAATCCTTCAACACGGTGACAACACTCGGCATTTGTTCCTCTGACATAATTTTCCCTAAGCTAGATGCCGCTAGCGTTAGGGTAGAATAATCCAGTTGTGGTTTGCCGATTAACTCCACCAAAGCATCAATCGCTTTTTGATTGCCAGAACCAATTTGTCCTAAGCTATATGCCGCTTGCCTTCGGGTAAAATCATCAAATTGTGGTTTGCTGATTAACTTCACCAAAGCATCAATTGCTTTTTGGTTGCCAGAGCCAATTTTCCCTAAGCTAGATGCCGCTTGCCATTGGGTATGATCATCCTCATCCAGTTGTGGTTTGCCGATTAACTCCACCAAAGCATCAATCGCTTTTTGATTGCCAGAGCCAATTTGCCCTAAGCTATATGCCGCTTGCCTTCGGGTAAAATCATCCAATTGTGGTTTGCTGATTAACTCCACCAAAGTATCAATCGCTTTTTGGTTGCCAGAGCCAATTTTCCCTAAGCTAGATGCTGCTTGCCATCGAGTATCATGATCCAGTTGTGGTTTGCTAATTAACTCCACCAAAGCATCAATCGATTTTTGGTTGCCAGAGCCAATTTGCCCTAAGCTATATGCCGCTTGCCTTCGGGTAGAATAATTCAGTTGTGGTTTGCCAATTAACTCCAGCAAAGCATCAATTGCTTTTTGGTTGCTAAAGTCAATTTGCTTTAAGCTTTCTGCCGCTTGCCTTGGGG
This sequence comes from Nostoc sp., assembly GCF_036918015.1. Classification (GTDB taxonomy): domain Bacteria; phylum Cyanobacteriota; class Cyanobacteriia; order Cyanobacteriales; family Nostocaceae; genus Nostoc. The sequence goes on along the minus strand of NZ_JBALEO010000074.1, from coordinate 76,803 downwards.
TAAAATTATCCAGTTGTGGTATGTTAATTAATTTAAACAAGGCATCAATCGCTTTTTGGTTGCCAAAGTCAATTTGCCTTAAGCTTTCTGCCGCTTGCCTTGGGGTAAAATTATCCAGTTGTGATATGTTAATTAATTTAAACAAGGCAGCGATCGCTTTTGTACGATTTGTCTGAGATAGTGCTGTCCTTGCTCCCTTTTCGATTGGTTCGAGAAATCCCACCGACTTGTTTTGCTCAACCTTAAACTCGCCAAAGCGCCATTTAACGATTTCCGCCACAATAGCATCTGTGTTGCAAGAATTTTTCCACTCATCAACCCCCGCAGCAGCGAGAAAATAAGCGCGAAACTCGTAAAATCCCCTTCTAACTCTATCAATAGCTCTGCATTCTCCGCACCCATCATCAAATTCCACCAACGCTTGAATAAACTCTTCCTTCTTCTCCTTCCCCACATCGTCACGTCCCAACCACAGCAAAATCACCTCTTTCCACTGCGGGGCAAAAATGCGATAAACGCCTTGCGCGGGGTTGTCGGGAACATGATTCAGAAACTCGTGCCAATCATCGATCGCCAACGCTGCAAAATATTCCTCAAATGTGGGATGGTAGAAAGCGTAAACTTTCTCTTTCGTTGCTGATTCCGCAGCCACTCCAACTTCATTTAGCCATCCCAACTTTAACGCTAACGAAAATAAAGAATTTTGCTGTTTTGCATCACCTAATTCCTCACGCACAAATTTATGCCGTAGCCGAAACCGTGACGTTTCTTGATCAATTGCCCGTTTTGCCAAACGTCCCAACGCAGTGTTTAATTCCTCTTGCTTCTGTTCGGTGGTAGGGAAGCGGTTTTCTTTCCACCTATAAACCTCTTCCACAAACTGCTGATAAAGTCCGGCTTTCGTTTCCGGTAAACCTTTATCGGAACCTTGCCAAGTGCTACACAACAGCGCTAACCGCAAAGGATTTTTAACTAAATCTTGGATGCGCTGACGTTCAGGTTTATCTAATTCCTGCCATAATCTTTCGCCTTTGTCTGCATCCTTATTGTGAAACCAACGCCCAATAAACTCTTGCACTTGTTGCGGATATTCAAAATTGAGTAACCGATACGTCTCAAAATTTTCTAAAGCGTTGGCGTTTGCTTCCCAAACATTCACCCGACAAGTCAGCACAACCCGCGCATTTTTCACCCATCCCGTCAACTGCTGGGAAATCTCAGTTAATGGTTGGGGTGAAGACATTTCATCTGCTGCATCCAACAACAACCACACACGATTATTCTTCAATAAATCTGCAAAAGTGTTTTCCTGTTCTTCTGTTACACGCACCACTTCCAAAGCATTCTTCAGCCAATCTTGCAGCAGATAATTTTTTACACTCTTTTCTTGCTTTTCTTGCTTTTCTTGCTTTTCTTGCAAGTCTGCCAAAGAAATCCAAATTGGTAAACCCAGATTGTTGTTTAATATCCAAAAAGCTATAGTTTGCAACTGAGTAGTTTTTCCCGCACCCGGTTCCCCAATTAAAGCGATGCGGTGTCCTTGAGTTTTACCAACACTATCACGGATAATTTGCTCTAAAAAAGCCTGATGTTCAAATCGCTGCTTCTCTTCATAACTCGGTTCGTAAAGTCGCGAACCTTGTTCTGCGGAAATATCCTCGCTGCACTTCTTCGGTTTGCTACGTTCCACCAATGCTAAAGGGACATGAATCGCCTCTAGCTCAAATTTCATCTCATCATCAGCAAACAGCAACTCATTTGTGGTGAGACGCTTGTGCTTTTCCAGCATAGCGCCGCAGATTTCTTGCCAATCAAACTCGTCTGATTTCTGGGAATTCGCTTGTAAAGCTTTAGATTTTTCTGGTCTACTGGTTTCCCATGCCTGTTCAAATTGATCTAAATTCTTCTTCTTATCCTTTGCCCAGAGTCTCAGCGTGAAGTGCCAACTCTCAACACCCTGAGTTTGGATGCGGTTATCCTCTAGAATCTTCAAAAAGTCTTTCAGCAGATTCAGCGCTTCTTGAATTTGTGTTTTGCTTAAGTTGCTTGGATATTTATCTTTTTCTGTCAGGTATCCCAAAGCTACCTGGGTTGTCTCGATTATCAGTTTCGGGTTGGCACTATTTTCTGCTTCCCACTTGAACTTAATATCAAACTTACTGTCTTCAAATTCCCAATTGGCAAAATCAAGCAAAGCCTCTAAAAGGCGCTTTACCCGTTTTTTTACTATAGGACCGTAAGTATATTTCGGCATGACAGTCAAAAACAAATTCCAAAAAGTTTGGGGCTACCCCTAATTGAATCTACCACCCCAAACCCATGTATTCCTTATTTTGACGAGATTTTATCCGCCTTGATTGCGTTCACCACCCCAAAGAGATGCTGTATTCAACAACTCATTCAGGTGGTACGAAATGAAAAACAAGGGTCAAAATGCAAGTCAAAGAGCGATGTCTACAAAGGTCACTGAGCGCAGCCGAAGTGCGGGCTACGCCTACGCATTCTTGCTAATTCTACAAACAATATTAATTTGCGTGAATGCCGAAAACCGCCTTCAGCAAGGAGACTCACCAATTGAGGTTTTAATCTGGATGATTAACCAGTGTATTCCAGTTCTGAAACAAGCCAGCAGTTTGCAAGAAAAACAGAAAAAGAGCTTGTTATCCAAACATCGCCGTTCTGAGAATCAATAATACCAAAAGCCCCTCTTTGCTTGCAAAGAGAGGCTGTGGCTATATTGGTTGATTTATATAGGAATCCGGTTTAATTGTATGAAAAAATCTAATAACAATTTAATTAATGATTGCAACACATCCTTGGTTTAAGACGCGATGAATCGTGGGATGAAGACGCGATGAATCGCGTCTCTACAAGATGTATGGTCTATTTGTTACGTTTTTCGATTGCGTGCAATCCGGTTGGGATCGGGTTTTTTGATAAAAATTATAATAGATGACAAAAACGCCTTGTAGAGACGGCGATTTATCGCGTCTCTCTTGTTCGTCCACAACACAAGCCCATTCGTCCACAACACAAGCCCATTCGTTCAGAACACAAGCCTATTCGTTCAGAACACAAGTCCATTCGTTCAGAACACAAGTCCATTCATTCAGAACACAACCCCATTCGTCCAGAACACAACCCCATTCGTCCAGAACACGAGCTTATTCGTTCAGAACACAACCCCATTCGTCCACAACACAAGTTTATTGTCGTGTAATTACTGAGCTAGCAATCCAATCTTATTACAAAAAACACCTTTTTTTGCAAGCTTTACTGAACCACTACATTGCTCCATTGAGACACTCTAGAAAGATAAAGTTTAGTAAAAAGTCTGCATTGATGCCACGCCAAAAAAGAAGCTCTACCGTGCTAGAAAAAACCGAACAGAGAGTAATTGGATTTAAATCGATTGATTCCAGCCTCGACTTTGGTGATTCGATCAGCTTAAACCATTTAACCGAGTTAACCGGGCAACTCCGCAACCAGATTGACCAGTATAATATGATGCTAACTGCCATTGACACAGCAAAGGAACAAATAGAAACCCTTGAAAAGACTATCCGCGAAACTTCAGAGCGCTTAGTCAGTGGTGTGGTATTAAAGTATGGCAAAGACAGCCGGGAATACGAGATGACTGGCGGAGTACGCAAAAGCGATCGCATTCGCAAAGCCACCATTACTCGGTTAAAATCCACCGCAGACTCAAAAGCAGCTGCTACACAGACGGCGTAATGAGCAACAAGTAGGCATCATTCACCGTGAATGATGCCTATGTTTGGTGATCGATCACACCTTAGTAGTTAGCTCACCAGCAAACAGGATGCGATTGCTGCCTGTTTCCTTGTTATCTAACAATAAATTACACACTATAATGAATAGCGCGATCAAATGCTTTACTTGGGAGCTTGCGTGTATGCTTACCCGAAACTAAGTGACTGGTGATCGCATCAATGCTTCAATTTCTGCGCTTTCCATGTCTTTAAAATGGCACTTATCATGAAAAAGATTGCATGAAAACTTTCTGTATACTAAATAGTTAGGTGGCTTAGTCTTTGGTGGGGGAAGTACTTTAGAATTGTTAGTCGGGTAATAAAGGTTGGTTGAAGTGTGAAATTATCGGAACAAACAATATCAGCTCTTGGCTCTGTTATTACAGGTGATGGAAGGCGTTCACCTTATCGAACTGGTACACAACTGGTTTCATTTTTTAATCAATTTGGTTCGGAGGATACATACGGTAATGGTTTTCCTTCACGTTGGTATTATGCCGAAGAGAAGTTACGTGAATTCAATGATACACCAACCATGAAAGACATCCTGGTTTCGGCTCTTGATCCTCGTCATTTTCTTGGAAAGGAACTCGATATTAACGTTGCAATTGAACATCTCAACCAATTTCTCGAATTTGATAATTATGAATTACGTCCTGCGGGAAAGAAATGGGAAGTTTATAAATTAGGTCGTTCTCAAATCGAGTTGTCACATCCTTATGAAAATTCGGTTGAGATAACACACATTTTTATCGATGAGCAAATCAAAAAATGTGACAAGAAACTTGCTGAAGGCGATTTTGATGGAGCAATTACTAACGCACGATCTCTCGTTGAGGCAGTTTTGTCTGCAATTGAAAAAGAATTTGATCATAATCCACCGGAGTCTGATGGGAACCTCCCGAAACTTTATAAAAGGGTTCAAAAACATCTTAATCTTTCTCCAGGGCAAGAAAGTCTTGCAGAATGTCTGAGGCAAATCCTCTCTGGGTTAACAAGCATAGTTTCTGGTTTGGCTACTCTACGAAATACGATGAGCGATTCTCATGTCATTTCGTATAAACCATTGGAGCATCACGCAAGATTAGCAGTTAATTCGGCTAAAACACTGTGCGACTTTTTATTTGAAACCAAGGAGTATCAAATGCAAAAGCAGGAGGACAACGCCACCCCTAGTACAGCGGACTGATTGAAGCTGCCTGTGGTGTTGCAAAGGTTGTCGGCGATCGCCGACCAAGAACGTTATAAGCTGACGAGTAACCCTATCGCTTTGGTAGCGATCGCATTCGCAAAGCCACCATTACGCGGTTAAAATCCACCGCAGACTCAAAAGCGGCTTCTACACAGACGGCGTAATGAGCAACAAATAGGCATCATTCACCGTGAATGATGCCCATGTTATCGCAGTTTTATTCCTCAATCAACTCAAAATCTACCCGTTCATAAATATCACGCAAGGTAATTTGAAAATCGATAGAATCTAAGACTAAAACTGCATCTTCACCTTCATATTCCTTAAAAATCCATTGCCCTTCTGCTTGTTTAGTAAATTGTTCCACAGCAAAACTATACTGGTCAATCATGATATATTCTTGAAAACCAGGGATTGAACGATAATATTTAAACTTATCTGTTTTGTCATAATTTTTAGTTGAATTTGATAAGACTTCAACAATTAATAAGGGATTAGTAATAGTTGTTGTACCTGTTTCCTCGTAAATAGGTTTACCTTTGATGACCATAATATCAGGATAAGTATAAATGCGATGACGAGGTATTGATAATTTTACATCCCCTATGTAAATTTCATAATCTTGTCCTTGCACCGTCAGAGGAAATTTTCTATAAAAATTACCTGCAATTTTATTGTGGTTAGTTGTTCCCCCTGTCATGGGTATAATTTCTCCGTCTCTGTATTCATTTTTATATTCAGCTTTCTCTTCTAATTCCAAATATTCTTCTGGGGTGTAGCACTTTTCTGTTTGTAAAACCATATTAATTAACTCATAAAATGAGTGAATGGGTATGTTATCAATAGCCTAACGTACCCTAAAGATAGGGAAAATAAATATTTTTGTTATCAAAAGACGGTTGCAGACAATGTAACAATAGCGATCGCAAGCCAATACTTTTAGCCATACCCACCAGTGAACGCCCCTACCAATATCTCTGCACAAACTCAGAATCGCAAAGCCGATCACATTCGGATCTGTTTAGAGGAAGATGTTCAGTCTCATCAAATCACCAATGGACTGGAACGTTATCGTTTCACCCATTCTTGCTTACCCGAACTCAACCACGACGATATTGATATCAGTACAACTTTCCTGGGAAAAAACCTTGACGCACCCTTGTTAATTTCTTCCATGACTGGCGGAACAGAACAAGCCGCAATCATTAACCAACGTTTGGCCCAAGTAGCACAACACTACAAAATTGCAATGGGTGTCGGTTCTCAGCGGGTAGCGGTGGAAAAACCCCAGGTGGCTGATACTTTCGCTGTCCGCAAGTATGCGCCCGATGTTCTGCTATTTGCAAACTTGGGGGCTGTGCAACTTAACTACAAGTACGGTTTAGATGAATGTTTGCGCGTAGTTGATATTTTAGAAGCTGATGCCTTGATTTTGCACATTAACCCTTTACAAGAGTGCATTCAACCTAAAGGTGATACTAATTTTCGGGGTTTGCTTGATAAGATTTCTATATTATGTTCAAAATTGCCAGTGCCAGTGATTGCAAAGGAAGTTGGTAACGGCATTTCAGCAGCGATCGCCAACAAACTCATCGCCGCCGGTGTAGCAGCTATTGATGTCGCGGGTGCAGGGGGTACTTCTTGGGCAAAAGTAGAAAGCGAACGGGCGGAAAGTCCCTTACAGCGTCGCTTAGGAAATACTTTTGCCGATTGGGGTTTACCGACGGCAGAGTGCATTACAACTATTAGAGCGATCGCTCCAGATGTGCCTTTAATTGCTTCAGGAGGTTTGCGTCATGGATTGGATGTTGCAACTGCGATCGCCTTGGGAGCAGATATAGCTGGTTTAGCAATGCCTTTCTTGCAAGCAGCAGCAACATCAGAGACAGCAGTTGCAGAACTGGCTGAAGTATTAATCGCTGAAATCACCACAGTCTTATTTTGTACTGGCAATGCCACCTTGTATCAGTTAAAGCACTCTGGCAGTTTACAGCGCATAGAATAGGTAAATAGGTCATTTGTCATTTGTAAATGCCCAATGCCCCTCAAGAGTGTTGAGTAATGAGTAATGAGTAATGAGTAATGAGTGGGAAATCTCACTTTTTTACTCAGAACTGGCTCAATGCCCCGCTACCGCTAACGAAACTGTTTTACCCAATAACTAATAACTAAATAACTAATGCGTAATTTTATCAAACAAACTTTTGCTAGTTTAGTTGGCACTTTACTAGGACTAATTATTTTCGGTGGTTTGGGAACCACTGGACTGTTCTTGCTGATATTGGCTGCTAGCTCGTCTAAAGATACTGGGCCAAATGTGAAAGATAAGTCAGTGTTGGTTTTTGACTTGTCAATGAAAATTACTGATAGCGAACCTAGTTCCGGGGAACTGTTTCAAAACACAATATCAGGTGTTGATGAAGATAGGATGGCACTCCGCAAAGTTGTGGAAACCTTGGAAAAGGCACGGCGCGATCCGCGCATTGTCGGCATCTATATAGATGCAACAAATGCCAGCCAAACTGGTAACGTCGGCTATGCCTCCCTGAAAGAAATTCGGAAAGCGCTAGAGGAGTTTCGCGCTGCGGGGAAAAAGATTGTAGCTTATGGCAGTGATTGGAGTGAAAAGGAATATTACGTTAGTTCAGTAGCAGATTCCATTGTCCTTAATCCTCTGGGAATGATGGAAATCAACGGTTTGAGTTCACAACCAATGTTCTTAGCGGGAGCATTACAGAAATATGGCATTGGCGTTCAAGTCGTGCGAGTCGGAAAATTTAAAGGGGCTGTTGAACCATTTATTCTCAACAAGTTGAGTCCAGAAAACCGCGAACAAACTCAGAAATTGTTGGATGATGTTTGGGGAGAGTGGCGCACTGCTATAGGCGCAAGTCGGAAAATTGAACCCAATAAGTTGCAAGCGATCGCAGATAATCAATCCTTACTAGAAGCCACACAAGCCAAAACTAGCGGTTTAGTCGATCGAGTACAATACCCCGATGAAGTTGTCGCTGACCTGAAAAAGCTGACAAATAGCGATAAAGAAGACAAAACATTCCGACAAATTAGCCTGAATAGCTACGCACAAGTTTCTGGTAAATCTTTGGGTGTAGAACGTAACTCCAAAAATCAAATTGCCGTTGTTTATGCTGAGGGCGAGATTGTCGATGGTAAAGGAGAAGATGGACAAGTAGGAGGCGATCGCTTTGCCAAAATCTTCAACAAACTACGACAAGATAAGGATGTGAAGGCTGTTGTCTTACGAATTAACAGTCCTGGTGGTAGCGCTACCGCAGCCGAAGTCATGCAGCGAGAAGTGAAATTAACTCGTGAGGTAAAACCAGTTGTAGTATCAATGGGTGATGTCGCCGCCTCTGGTGGTTATTGGATTGCTAGCGACTCAAATCGCATTTTTGCCGAACCAAATACCATTACAGGTTCCATAGGGGTGTTTGGGATCTTATTCAATGGGGAAAAACTGGCCAGTAATAATGGTATTACTTGGGATTCAGTGAAAACCGCACGCTATGCTGATAGTCAAACAGTTTCGCGTCCGAAATCGCCTCAAGAGTTAGAAATTTATCAGCGCAGTGTTAACCGGATTTATAATATGTTTCTGAATAAAGTTTCTCAAGGTCGGAAACTCCCAGAACAAAAAGTAGCAGAAATTGCTCAAGGAAGGGTTTGGTCGGGTGTGGCGGCCAAAGAAATTGGTTTGGTGGATGAAATTGGTGGTTTGAATACTGCGATCGCATACACGGTAAAGCAGGCGAAATTAGGAGACGACTGGGAAGTGCAAGAATATCCTCGCACTAGCAGTTTCGGAGAACGCTTTTTTGGGCGTGCAACAGAAGAAGCGCGAACTGCTTTCGGGATTGAGGGTACGCAACTCAAACAATCCAATCCCCTCACCGCTGAATTTCAGAAATTACAACAGGAAGTAGAGATTCTGCAAAAGATGAACGATCCACAAGGGGTATATGCCCGCTTGCCTTTCAACTTGAAGATTGAGTAGATGCTTTTTTGAGCATCAGTGGTCAAAACTCAATACAGTTCAGATAAACCCAAAACACAGATTGTAGAGACGCGATTTATCGCGTCTTCTTGTTTATCGCGTCTTGTTTATCGCGGTGAGGCGCATGAGTTTGCCTCATCAGCCATAAACCAGCTGACATTTGCTGCCCAGATGTGTAAAGTAGTTGAGAGTCAACTACAATTTCCAACCTTTGACAGAATTTTAGATTTGGAATTTTGCTAAAGCAGCCCGATTAAACAGTGGCTCAAGTATGGAAAAATCTAAAATTTTTTATCCAAAGCAAGTGTATTTACATACCGATCCAATTTAAAGTCTAAAATACAAAATTGAGTTAAACATCCATCTATGGCTAGAAAAACACAACGCCTTTTGCTGCTAATTGTTTCTTGTAGTATCACTGGTGTAATTTTAGGAGGTACTGCTGGTTGGGCAGAAAGTAGTCTCTGCTTAGAAGACAGTAAGGTTACAAGTGAGTGCCTAACTCAAGATCCATTCCAAAAAACTATCCAAGGGATGAGTACCGGATTGTTAGCTGGGGCTGGGGCAGCTTTTGGTGCAGTCTGGCAGTTACGGAATGAAGATTGAGCTTACACCAAGAGTTAGGAGTTAGGAGTTAGGAGTTAGGAGTTAGGAGTTAGGAGTTAGGAGTTTCGCCAAATCATTTTTTGCGTAAGTGTAGCCCAATCTAGGCATCGCATTGTTGATTTTCTTAAACTGCCCTTAGATCATTAATTGCATTGTTGGTGGGTTATGGAGAATAATCACAAATAAAGCAGCTTTGGCATCTTCGTGCGAGAGAATAAATATAAAATATGGCGATCGCAATCGATTTTGGTACTAGCAACACAGTCATTGCTCGTTGGAACCCTGTAACCCAGCAGCCAGAAACCCTGACTCTACCAGGTTTATCAATTAAACAAAGTCTCAATCCGCCACTGATTCCCAGCTTGGTTTATGTTGAAGACGCAGCCCAAAATAAAGTCTTAGTCGGGCAACAAGTACGCGATCGCGGTTTTGACCTCAAAGGCGAAACGCGATTTTTCCGCAGCTTCAAACGCGGTATTGGTGCAAATATTCAAGGTTTCTTACCCGAATTAGATGGGCAAATTGTCACCTTTGAACAAGTAGGGCAATGGTTTCTCACCAAAGTAATTGAACAACTAGCACCCCTGGAAGGTGGCTTAGATTCTCTCGTGTTAACCGTACCCGTAGACAGTTTTGAAGCTTATCGTCACTGGTTGGGAAACGTTTGTCAAGCTCTCCCCGTGGAACAGGTGCGAATGCTGGATGAACCTACAGCCGCCGCCTTGGGTTATGGTTTGGCAGATCAAGAAATTCTTTTAGTGATTGACTTTGGTGGCGGTACTTTAGATTTGTCCCTTGTCCGGTTAGATCGAGGTGTGCAAGCAACCACCAAACCGCTAGGATTTATCCTGAAGTGGGGTAATAAGTCTCTGGCTGAAGATTCAAAACAAAAAGTTAAAACAGCCCGTGTCCTGGCGAAAGCTGGGCAAAATCTGGGCGGTACTGATATTGATAACTGGTTAGTAGATTACTTTGCCAAAACTCAAGAGTTGGCGGTAAGTCCCTTGACAACACGATTGGCAGAACGGGTAAAAATTCAGCTATCAACTCAAAACCAAGCTAGTGAAGTTTATTTTGATGATGAGACATTTGAAAGCTATGAACTAGAACTAAACCGCGATACTTTTGAAAATATCCTCAAAGAACACGCCTTTTTTGAGTTACTCGATGAATCAATGACGACACTGTTACAGCAAGCAAAACGCCAAGGGATAGAACTTCCTGATATTAATGCAGTTTTGTTAGTTGGCGGAACAGTGCAATTGCCAGCAGTGCAGACATGGATCAAACAGTATTTTGAGCCAGAAAAAATCCGTTGCGAACGTCCCTTTGAAGCGATCGCTCAAGGTGCATTACAGTTAGCCCAAGGCATACAAATCAAAGACTTTCTTTACCATAGTTATGGTATCCGCTACTGGGATCGCCGCAATCAGCGTCACAAATGGCATTCTTTAATTAAAGCTGGACAAGCATACCCAATGAGTCAAGCAGTGGAATTAGTCTTAGGCGCTTCTGTAGAAAATCAGCCCAGTATTGAACTAATTATGGGAGAATTAGGAGCAGATACAGGTAGTACTGAAGTTTATTTTGATGGCGATCGCTTAATTACTCGCCGTATGGACAATAGTGAAACCAGCGTCAAACCTCTCAACGATCGAGAAGGTGCGAAGACAATTGCCCAACTGACACCAGCCGGATATCCTGGAAGCGATCGCATCAAAATTCTCTTTCAAGTTGATGAACAACGCTTTTTGCGAATCACCGTTGAAGACTTGTTAACGAATGACACACTTTTAGAAAATCAACTCGTGGCACAGTTGAGCTAGATATAATGCACATCATCAGTCGTAAAAAGCTGCGCGGATTTTGCCAAAATTATGCTGATTCCTGTGATGCACTTAAAAACTGGTACAAGGCTGCCAATAAAGCTACATGGAATAATCTTGCCCAGGTACAAGCAGTTTATCCTCAAACAGAAGCTGTTGGTAATTTTACTGTTTTTAATATCAAAGGCAACAAATACCGTCTGATAGTTGATTTGGTTTACAGTGACCAAATAATTTATCTTAAATACATTTTGACGCACGCAGAATACGATAAGGATAAATGGAAAAATGACCCTTACTTTTAACCGTGAGACTTATGCTAGTTTGCTTGCTAAATATCAACCCAAGGTTATTAAAACAGATGAGGAAAACGAGCAAGCTATTACACTAGCTGAGGAACTGTCTCATCGAGTTAACCGAACTTTGGAAGAGTCGGCATTATTAGACCTGTTGATCGCTCTGATAGAAAAATATGAGGATGAGCATTATTCAATGGGAGAATCAACAGCACACTCAATGTTCCTCCATCTAATCGATGCTCAGAGTGTTAAGGAAGCTGAGTTAGTAGCAATTCTTGGTTCAAGAGAGGTTGTTTCTGAAGTTATGAGTGGAAAACAAGAAATTACTCAGGAGATGGCTAAGGTCTTAGGGAACTTTTTTCACGTTGATACTAGTTTGTTTGAGAATTAGGCAATGTCTACGAAGGTCACTGAGCGACTTGCCTTGAGCGAAGTCGAAAGGAGCCGAAGTGCGGGCTACGCTTTTTCTCATTCCAGCCGAGTTATTTCTATTTGCCCATTTTTAACCAGCCAAAAACTTGATTGACGGTTAACGCAAGTTCAATTTCTGGAAATACAGGCAAAAAATCTTCTCCCTGGAGTAGCACTGGCTGCTGCTCTGGTAGAAATACCAAAATACTGAGGTCATCAGGGTCAAGAAACCATCCTAGACGACTACCATACTTCAGACAGTGAAGAATGTTCCCAATTACTTTGTTAGGTTTTTGTTCTGGCGAGAGAATCTCAATCGTCCAGTCTGGTGAAAGTTCAAAATTATCGGGTACTTCATCGTCAACTGTGAACGGTATACGTTCCCACAGAAATACAGCTACATCAGGTACAATTGAACGTCCACCAAAAGTACACCGTAATTCGGGAAATCCATAGGCAATCTTCTTATTCTCTGTGACTTCATTGATAACAGCACAAAGCTTGCCTTGTAAGCGGCTGTGTCTCCCTTTTGGCATTGGCTTTTGAATAATCTCTCCGTTAATATATTCACTCGCAGGCTTTGTTTCTGGGAGCTTCAGAAACTCTTCCAATGTGAGAGGTTGAGTAATTATGACGCTCATAGCTCCTGAATCCCTTGAAGATTGTTTTTAGTCTAGCAAGATGTATAGACAGGTGCTTAACTCCATGAACACACCCGTCTATACATCAAAGGAAGAATTGCAACTCTTAATTACGAATTATTTCCGCACCACTACTAAAGTTCCTGTTGAAGCCCAGTTGTAAAGATTACGGGCTTGCTTAACAGGTAAATTTACGCAACCGTGACTGACTGGAGTCCCAAAACGATTATGCCAATAAGCTCCGTGAATGGCATACCCTCTGTAAAAATACATTGTGTAAGGAACGTCAGGAATGTTGTAGCCTCTGCCTCGCATTCTGTTAATACGATACTTAGAATTAATCCGAAACCTACCTATGGGTGTAGGAGTCGCTCGCTTACCTCCAGAAATGCGATATGAATGAACAAGTTTATTACCTTCCCATGCACGTAAACGTTGCTCTGACAAATCAATTTCAATCCAGCGAGGTTGGCTAATATTATCAGATACAGTGATGCTGTTTTCATCGACTGACATGGCTGTTGCTGTAGTCGAGTTGGGTGTACCTGTTAACGGCGATGACCAAGAGAATAAAGTCACCACCATCAGCGCCACGCCTGTACAAAAAGTTCCTGAAGAACGAATTCCACCACTGCGAATCCAGGATTGCATTATGCCTCACCTTCTAAACTACGCAAAAATCATGAAGTGAAGTAATTTTCTGGAAAACTACAAATTTCCAGAAAATTACTTGCTTTCTGTGCAGGATTTACGCAGTTCATCTTTTATTTGTCACTTGTCATTTATTCTTGGTTAAATGATGAGTAATGACCAATACTTCGACTACGCTCAGTACAAGTGACTAATTACAAAGGACAATCTTTACAAAAATCTGTCATTTAAATGCTTAAATACAAACTTTCCCCAAATTTATGTTTGCATTTGTAATTTCATAGAGGAATTGTCAGGATTTCCGCTTATTTTTTGGGCAAATCGTTAAATGCCCTTCTCTAGATTTTATTTCAAATTCAGTAATTCCGACTCCGAAGATTCCCAGCATAAAATATTGCTGGGAATCACTTAATTGTCTTGATTTGTTGTTATTTATAATTTTACCTAAATTGCCTTTTGGCTACTTCACCTACTATTTATGAATGACTATTGGTGTCCCTACCGATGCCCACTCAAATAGCCATTTTGCATGTTTAGGTGCGATATTCACACAGCCGTGGCTCACTGGAGTGCCAAATCTCTTATGCCAGTAAGCTCCGTGAATAGCGTAATTACCTTGGTAAAACATCGCATAAGGAACGTTGGGAACATTGTAGTTTTCTCCCTGCATCCGCGTAGTTTTAAATTTGGATTGAACCCTAAAAGTACCAACAAGAGTAGGAGTGGCTTTTTTGCCAGAGGAAATAGCACTTCCATAAACAACTTTGTCACCTTGCCAAGCTATTAATCTTTGCTTGGAAAGATCAATTTGAATCCAGCGCTGATTTGATTGTTGTAATGTCTGGATTTTTTGTGCAATTACTTGAGTTTTGGAATTCGCCCAAACTTCACTGGTTCCAGTAGTAGTAAAAACACTTAGGGACAGTACCGTACCAGTGAGGATTATTTGTAAGCGACGCACCCAGTCAGGAGAAATTTGTCTTTTCATTTTAGATACACTCACACTCAAATCATGGGGTCTTGAGAAACTTATCAGGTTTCACCTTTATTTCCATATCTATTACTTTAATAGACGTGAATGTTTGATAATTTGATTCTAAGTTAACCTAACTGTTGCATTAGGTTTTTTGCCTGAGTTGCGATCGCTGACCAATTTCCCTCTATGACAAGCTTTTTAGGAAATAATTCCCCGCTCAAACCGACAGCGATCGCTCCAGCTTGCAAAAATTCTTTGGCATTTTCTAGAGTCACGCCGCCAGTAGGAATTAAGGGAATCTCACCCAGCGGCCCTTGCAAACTTTTGATATAGTTAGTCCCTCCCACTGCCTGCACGGGAAACACTTTTACACAACTAGCGCCCTGATTCCAAGCGGTAACAATTTCTGTAGGAGTCATAGCTCCTGGTATAATAGGCACATTTTTTTCTTGTGCTGCTTGAATCATTGCCGGATCGACGTGGGGTGTGAAGAGGAATTGCGCCCCAGATGCGATCGCTTCTTCTAGCTGCTGCACATTGAATAGCGTACCAGTGCCAATGATACAGGCTGGTAATTCCGAACGTAGTTGACTGATTAATTCCCCAGCGCGATCGCTATTCCAGGTAATCTCAATTAGCTGCATTCCCCCAGATGCTACAGCCATTGCCATTTGCTGTCCCAATTCGATTTTGGGGGCGCGGATGACTGCGATCGCTCGATGTTTTTGCAACTGTGATAACCAAATTTGATTAGGCATTTTAACTGGGAATTGGGGACTGGGAGTAGGGACTCGGACTAGAGAATAGTTTTCAATCTAGTAAATACCTAATTTTTAATCCTAATGCCCAATCCCCGATTCATAATTCCCTTAAAACTTGCTTCTTGCATCAAGCTATGAGATATTACATATAAATAACATAAAATCTATCGTATTACCGTAGTTTAAGATTAATGCCTCAGCATTTGGGTCTAAAGGAGTAATTAAAATGACAATTGCACGACAAAACACAGCAGCATCCTTAGCAATCACCATTCACGATTCCGAAAGCGTCGATATAGCTAGCTTATGGAAGCTTGTGCGACTAGGTGCAAATGGATTTTGGTGGCGCACCAAGTCATATACAACGATTCTGGGCGTCATGCTGCTGACTTTAGTAAGTCTGATTTTCCTAAGTATGCATTGGTCTTACCGCAGACTGTTCCCATTGATCGGCCATCGAGTCATCGGCAGCGATCGTGCAGCAATTAAAAATTAAAAACTAGACATGAACTTGTAAAGGGATAAGCGATCGTCTCAATTATCTGATTTTGCTTCCTTTACATTACTTTAGAGACAGTCTCTAAAAACTCAGCTTAATTCTTCTAGTAGAGGAGAGAGCTAATTAAAAATGCATATACTGCAATTAACCAAGCAATAGTTTATATAAGCCCCTAGTTAAAGACCTACTAGGAGCTTTTTTTTAATTGACTATCTACCTCAAATGGGTCATCTAGCAGTAGTCAGACAGCTTGGGACATTAGCAAATCCTAAGATAACGGCTGTCACAGCTATCCATAGCGGACTTGTCCTAAGCTGGATGTTAGCCGCAATATATCAAAAAGCTTAGTAGCAATTAAACTATTCCTAATGGATATTCATAATTAATTCTGATGGTAGATTAAGTCAGAAATGAAGATCGTTAATATGTAGTTGTAAGTCAAAAACGTTTACCAACTTAACAACAATGAATATTCTTGCTTGGATTGTTTTAGGTCTAATTGCTGGTGCGATCGCAAAAGCTATCTACCCTGGTCATCAAGGTGGCGGAATTCTAGGAACAATTGTGTTAGGAATTATCGGTGCTTTTGTTGGCGGTAGTTTAGGTGTATTTTTCAGTACGGGAACTTTATCTCTAGCAGCTCCTAGTCTCAGCATTCCAGGTATTGCGGTAGCAGTTCTTGGTGCGATTGTCGCAGTTTTCCTGTGGAATTTATTAACCAACCGCAGTGCTGTATAAAAAATTGCGGTAAATCAATGACAAAGATTTAGCAAATTCATTTAACTATTTTTAACTGTGAATTAAATTAAAAAAATAGCGCCACCATAATGACAGGTAGGCGTTATTTTTTTGATTATTTTGCATAAAACTATCAAAATTAGCCTTAGTAGGGCGTGTTAGGGCTTGGAGGGTGTTTAAAATAAGAAAATCTACCGAATTTAGCACAGGTATTGCTAAAAATTCTATAAGAAGATTAGCGATCGCTAAGTGTAGATTTTTCTATTGTCCTTAATAAATGCTTATTTTCCCCAAGCCCTACAAAAAACTGAACAATACTACAACGACCTGAAATATTGCTGTATTTAATGGGAAAACTAACTTTAGTAAAGTGCAGTCTACTATCCCACTAAAGCAGGTAAATATGAGCGCGGTTAAAATTCAAGCTACTGATTATCCTATCTCTAAAGTATTTAGCAACGATTTTGTCTTCACTATTCCTCTATATCAGCGTCCCTATGCATGGACAACCGAACAAGCTGGAGAACTACTTGAAGATTTAATTACTGCTTTAGGAGACAGTGACGATAAAATTGATGAGATAAACCCATATTTCTTAGGAAATATTGTACTCATAAAAGGAGATAAACGAGATGCCCAGGTTGTGGATGGTCAACAGCGTTTGACTACACTTACTATACTGCTAGCTGCTTTACGGACATGCGTTTCTAAAGAACACATACATATATTAACAAGATATCTTTACGAAAAAGATGATTTTGATCCTGATGATAACGTTTACCGTTTGAATTTGCGTGAGCGAGATGCACAGTTTTTTAAAGAATATATTCAGGATGAAGGTGGAATTGATAAACTGAAAAATTTACATAGTGCCAAACTATCAGATAGTCGTAAAAACATAAAAGAAAATACATTATTATTTGTAAAACGCTTACAGCTATTTACTAATAATCAGCTTCTACGCCTAACTCAATTCATAATTAAACGATGTTTTTTAGTAGTAGTTTCTACTCCAGATATTGACTCTGCATATCGAATATTTTCCGTAATTAATAATCGAGGAATGGATTTGTCTCATGCTGATATATTGAAAGCTGAAATTATTGGTAAAATTTCTCTTGAACAACAGGATAAATATAGTAAAAAATGGGAAGAGCTAGAAGAAAAACTGGGACGTGATATATTCAAAAGCTTATTCTCTCACATTAGAATGATTAATGCCAAATCCAAGCCCCGTGAAAGTATACTTAAGGAATTCCTAAATGATATTAAACCAATCCACGATCCTCAGCAGTTAATTGATAAAACACTAATTCCTTTCGGTGAAGCTTTTTATGACATTAATAATCAAGCTTATCACAGTGATATTTTATCTGAAAAAGTAAACCAATTTTTTAGATGGTTACAGCTTATTGATAATTCTGACTGGATACCTCCAGCTATTTTGTACCTTTCTCGGAATTACAGCAATCCTGAATTGTTAGTGAGGTTTTTCACAGATTTAGATCGCCTCGCTTCAGGTTTAATGATTCAACGAGCTAATATTAATGAACGCATAGAACGTTACAGCAAGTTGCTGTATGCTATCGAGATTGGAGAAGATTTGTACGCATCTCATTCACCGCTGCAATTGAAAATGGAAGAAAAGCAATATATTCTCAAAATACTGAATGATGACCTTTATTTAATGAAGAAAATTCGACTTTATGTTTTAATTCGCTTAGATACTGCATTGTCGGAAGGAAAAGCTTCGTATCACTTCCATAACATTACTATTGAGCATGTGCTTCCGCAAAATCCCATTTCTAATAGTGTGTGGGAAAAATGGTTTGCCACTCAGGAAGAACGCGATCAATATGTTAATCGTATAGGAAATTTAGTTTTGCTCTCTTCCTATAAAAATAGTCAAGCCCAAAACTACGATTTTGAACTGAAAAAGCAGAAGTATTTCACTACGAAAACAGGTGTTTCAAATTTTGCGCTAACTACACAAGTGCTGATGGAAAAAGAATGGACACCTGAAGTTATCAATAAACGCCAGGAACAACTAATTGATAAACTGAAACAAGTTTGGCGTTTACAGTAGTAAATTGCACGTGCGTAGACCCATAGAGCAAAACCGAAGACATTCTGCTTTCGAGCTTGTTGTTAGACATCGCATCCAGAATTATACAGAAATTTGGAAAGCGATATCTTCTCTGCCATACGTTACGCATAGCTTGCTTCCTCGTAGGGGTACGATGGGCTACGCCTACGCAGACTAACTCTAATATTAATTAGTATTTTTGTACAAAATAAATTAATAGTAAATTTGTTTTTGATTTAACTAAGTATAAATACACTAAAATCTACAGCTTTCATAAAATTCTCAATAAGTTGCACTGGCCGCTACACACAAACCAACAATGTTCAGTTAAGCTGTAAGCGCTATGATTAAGCTTTATTGAACGTTTTATGCATTGGTTGTTATCTGGGCCGTTGAGTACAGAAGCATTGACGGTTAACATTGCAGGGTTGCCTGCATCGTTACAAGGTAAAAAGCTGGTGCAGTTGTCAGATTTTCACTACGATGGTTTGCGGCTGTCGGCAGAGATGTTAGAAAAAGCGATCGCAGTGACTAACGAAGCTAAACCAGATTTAATTTTATTAACTGGTGACTACATAACTGACGATCCGTCGCCAATTCACCAACTGGTACTTCGACTCAAACATCTGCAAAGTCGCAGTGGTATCTATGCTATCCTTGGCAATCACGATATATATAAACACGCAAAAGCAGAAGTTACAGAAGCCCTTACTAGCATCGGAATTCACGTTCTTTGGAACGAAATTGCCTATCCACTAGGAAAAGAATTACCACTCGTTGGACTGGCTGATTATTGGTCACGGGAGTTTCACCCCGCAACACTTATGAACCAGCTAAACCCCGACACACCCTGCATTGTTTTATCCCACAACCCGGATACTGCGGAGATATTACAAACATGGCGAGTTGATTTACAATTATCTGGTCATACTCACGGTGGTCAAATCGTGATTCCCGGAATTGGCCCTGCGGCGTTGTTTTACGAAAAGCTTGTAAAAAAAATACCCAGAAAAGTGAGGCGTCGATTCCCATTTTTAGAAGTAAATGTTTCTGTAGTCAAGCATTGGGAATGGGCGCAGGGTTTGCATCGGCTAGGTAAAAATCAGCTATATGTCAATCGTGGTTTGGGAACTTACCTCCCAGGACGCTTATTTTGCCCTCCAGAAGTTACTATAATCACTCTACAAGGTGAGTAGATAATTTCAAATTCAAAATAAAAGAACGCAATCACAGCAGGTATTCTGGCTAATGAGTGCTTACAAACTCAATCAGAACCTGCTTAGTTTCATCGCAGAATTTAAATCAATGAATTAATTGTATCTGGGGTAGATGACATAAATTATTGCATTTTATCAAGTTACATTTTTATTTTTGGTAAGCTGTAAGCGCTGGTATGAGGAGTATCGGTTGACTTATGCATTGGTTGTTTACAGGACATTTAAGAGTAGATAAAATAACGGTTAAGATTGCGGAACTTCCTGCATCTTTACAAGGTACAACGTTAGTACAGTTATCAGATTTTCACTACGATGGTTTGCGACTGTCGGAAGAGATGTTAGAAAAAGCGATCGCACTTACTAATGAAGCTGAACCAGATTTAATTCTATTAACTGGTGACTACGTAACTGACGATCCCACACCAATCCATCAATTGGTGCTTCGACTCAAACATCTGCAAAGTCGCTGTGGTATCTACGCCGTACTTGGGAACCACGATATTTATTACAGCCACTCCAAAGTAGAAGTTACACAAGCTTTAACTAGCATTGGGGTTCATGTACTTTGGAATGAAATCGCCTATCCACTAGGAAAAGAATTACCATTGGTAGGACTAGCTGATTATTGGTCACGGGAATTCTACCCCGCACCAGTGATGAATCAACTAGACTCGATGACACCGCGCATTGTTTTATCCCATAACCCAGATACAGCCAAGATATTGCAACAATGGCGCGTAGATTTGCAACTATCTGGTCATACCCACGGTGGTCACATCGTCATTCCGGGCATTGGCCCTCTAGTACTCTATTACAAAAAGCTACTCAAACAAATTCCCAAAAAATTACGGCGTTGGGTAACATTTTTATTAGGAGACTGCTCGAAAGTAGTTCGATATTGGGAGTGGGCGCAAGGGTTTCACAAGGTGGAAGAAAATCAACTATATGTCAATCGTGGTTTAGGAACTTATAAACCAGGACGTTTATTTTGTCCGCCAGAGGTGACTGTAATTACCTTAATTAGTCATTAACAATAAATAAAGAATTCAAAATCCAGAATTTATAAGGAGTTTAGCCTGATACACTCATTCATCAAATATTCTCATGATTCTTTAATTATTCTGACTCCTGAATTCTGACTCCTGAATTCTTACTAACAAACTCAAAGCAGAAACCGCCTGAAGCTACGATGGATAAATCTCAATAGCTTGGGGCGGTTCCTTGAAGATTGGAGAATTCAGAAATGACTAACTCAAAATAAGGTGGACAGTATTCGCGATCGCTTTACTCAGAATTGCACATCCTTACATTCCAACTAGGCAGGCATTTTCTGGCTGTGCGTTCTAAAACCTCCAAAACAACTCATTGAACTTAAGGCAAAAACACATTCATTCAACGGATGCCACAACCAATCATAGCGATCGCGAGAAGATTAGAGCAGGAGGCACAGGCTCTAACTTGAAAGTTTTTGTTTAACTTTTAACCTGTTTGTACCTTGGTCTTAATCTAGCATTGTGTTTGTTTAGCTACAAGACACGTTTACTAAACTTGAATACCATTAATTTATCGCAACAATTCAGAAATATTACTTAAAAATTGTCCCACTTGATAATATTGGCATTCACGCCAACATTACCAAGTGGGCTGAAAGTTCAGAAGCTTTTATTGACCAGAACCGCCTGCGGTAGAAGAACCACTATTAGATGTACTGTTTGACTGGTCTACTCCTTGAGGTGTAGTGGTTTTAGAAGTGTCACTTTTCGTACCAGGAGCAACAGTATTAGTAGAACTATCGTTCTGCGAAGCCGGAGTATTGGTAGTTGGACTCGTCGCCGGACTTTGTGTCGCTTTAGGGGCTGGCTGGGTTACAGAAGGTGCTTTTTCTGCCGCAGGCTGCTGGGGCGGAATAGTAATGTTAATATCCGGTTGGCGAGGTGCAGAGGGAGGTGTAACCTGTTGTTGGGGAACAGGAACAGGAACAGCAACAGGTACAGGTACTTCCCTAGTTCTTTCGATTATCGTCGTTGGTTGAGGAGATGCACTGGGAGTTGGATTACTCTTACTCGGTACAGGAACCACGACCGGCACAGCATTGTTAACCGCTGCGTTATTCTGCTGGTTGAAGTACCAAACCCCACCTATAACCAAACCAAGCAGGGAAGTAATGATAATACCTAACAGCAAACCACCACTAGCATTGTTTTCATCACGCTGGGCTAAATCTGCTTGATTGCTACGCTCAACATTTCGACCTTGTACATAACCGTTGGTGTAAGAGTTGGGATTAGCTGTATTGTTCTTGACTGTTTCAGTGGTTCGCGTCAAGTCAGTGTGAGTATTACCATTAATATCAGTGTAAGATTCTTGCTTGACTTCACTGTTTTTACTTTCGCGTTCATTGGGAATAGACATAGCCGTTTATTTCACTCCTCGATATGATGTTGACAAACTAAAAACTTTGTAAAAACAAGAGGTTTTACTGAGTTGAAAAATATATGTTGCTGATAAATGTTGGGTTTTATTTGCTACGCGATTGTTGGTGATTATCAGCATAACCTCTGAGATCGGCAAGTGGCTCTATCTGTAGGAAGTTAATACTTAATCAAGAGAAAGAGTATCCCAAAGATGGATGTTATTAAACTGTCAATTAATGGATTGATAAAAAATCTGGCAATTTGCTTCAAGTCTCTAAATTTTGAATTTGTCGTTAGATATCGCATCGCCAAAGCTTAATGGTCATATCTCGACTACCGCTAACCAAAGTTTTGCCATCAGGACTGAAAGCGACAGAATTAACCCAATCTGAATGGTTATCCAGCGTGTAAAGTTCTTGTCCTGTATTGACATCCCATAGCTTCAC
Organism: Nostoc sp.; assembly: GCF_036918015.1. Taxonomy (GTDB): domain Bacteria; phylum Cyanobacteriota; class Cyanobacteriia; order Cyanobacteriales; family Nostocaceae; genus Nostoc. The sequence continues at coordinate 54,252 of NZ_JBALEO010000074.1, read as the reverse complement.
AGTACAATCTGCACTACCACTAACAAGATGCTGACCATCGGGACTAAAAGCGATCGCACAAACATAGCTGCGATGTCCGGCAAGAGTATTAATTAGCTTACCTGTATTGATGTTCCATAGCTTGATAGTTTGGTCATAACTGCCACTAGCTAAAATTTGCCCATCAAGGCTAATAGCAACACACATCACCCAACCTGAATGCCCGTTGAGAGTTTGCAGCAGTTTGTTACTCTTCAAATTCCACAGCTTAATGGTATTATCCGCACCGCCACTTACAAAAACCTGTTGTTTTGGGCAAATAGCAAGGGAGTAAACCAAGCCAGAATGACCTTTGAGGACTTGCAGTAATTGCCCCATCTCTATATGAGAAACCTTGATAGTAGTATCTGTACCACCACTCAGGATAGTTTGACCATCTGGACTAATGATTACAGAAAAAACTGAGGTTGAATGTACTTTGAGTGTCTTAAGTAATTTCCCTATAGACACTTGCCAAATCATTATGCTGCTGTCATCACTGCCACTAACCAGAGTTTGGCTATCTGGGCTAAAGGCTAGGCATCTTACCCATTTTGTATGACTAGTGAGAGTATGTAGTAATTTGCCTGTGTCTAGATGCCAAATCTTGATACTATTATCACTACTTCCACTAGCCAAAGTTTGCCCATCTGGACTGATTGCAGTTGTAAAAACCCAGTTTAGATGAGTCAGCGTGTGTACACATTTCCACGGTGAAGGTTGAGACTGTGATTCAGGTGGTGGTGTTGGCGTTGGTGGCTTTGGCGGTGGCGATGTTGGTTTGGGTGGTGGTGTTGGTGGCTTTGGCGGTGGTGATGTCGGTTTGGGTGCTGCTTTTTTCTGTTTCAGTTCCAGTTCTATAGAATTTTTCAAATCTGACTTGGCTCTATTTTCGTATCCTAGTTTCGAGCAAGCAAGCCCTCGGTATTTATAGGCTTCAAAGTAGTTTGGGTTGAGACGAATCGCTTGGGTAAAGTCTTCTATTGCTTCACTATATTTTCCTCTTTGAGCTTTCTCCATGCCCAGTTTGTAGAAGCTTTCAGCATTGGATGGAGTGAAATCAATTTTGGTAGAAGTGCAAGCAGATTGATTTTTCTCATTTGGCTGATAAGACTTTAAGCTTTCATAAGCTTGATTGATTTCTTTGATTTTTTCTTCTGCTTCTAGCTTTTGCTGCGCTTCAAAAAAACAATCTGGATGCCAAGTCTTAGCCATCTGGCGGTAAGCTTGCTTGACCTCATCAGCAGATGCACCTGGTTTTAACCCAAGGATATCGTAAATATGATTTATATCGAGGCGATCGCTCATACTAAGAAATCAGCAGCAAATCTTACTACACTTAGTATTCCCAGATATAAGTATTATCTAACTCTAGGTCTGGTGTCGCCGTCTGAAGTCCTTATCTCCAACGCCGATTTAGCCGCAGTAAACTTTTTATCCTCTGACAAAATCTTTCTACCAGAGGTCTAGGTTTTGATACATATCTCGGCGATCGCGATCTACGCGTACTCCCCGGATTTCTTAACTCTTCTTCTATTTGTGCAGCTTTATTTAAATCTGAAGCGGCTCTATATTCGTATCCCAATTGTGAGCAAACTAGCCCACGATATTTATACGCGTCGATATAGTGAGGATTGAGACGAATTGCGTGGGTAAAATCTGCGATCGCATCCTCATATCTTCCTTGAGTAGCATTTTCTACTCCTAAAGTATAGAAAGTTTCTGCATCCCAACGATTGACAGATATTTTTGGGGGATTTTTAGGCGAAGATGAAGATGGATTTTCAGGAATAGGAGGCTCAGATGGAATTTCAGATTTGAGCCTGTTGTAAGCTGCGTTGATTGATTTGATTTTTTCCTCAGCTTCCTGTTTTTGCTTTTGATCGACAAAGCGATCGGGATGCCAAATTTTCACCAGTTTACGGTAAGTTCGCTTCACCTGTGCTTGAGAAGCACCGGGTTTCAGCCCAAGAATTTCATAAGCATCATTGATATCAAAGACATCGCGCATACTGAAAAAATCGGCAACTATCTAAACCTATGTTAACTATTCCCATAAATCCTCTCCAATCAATCCAAACGCCCCATTCTGGTTATCACTGGGATGGCAGTAGCCGTCGCTTCTTTGAAGGGTGGTATTACCGCGTCACGTTGCCGGAAATTGGGCAAACATTCGCCTTTATGTACTCTATTGAAGATCCCATCGGCGGTAAACCTTACAGTGGCGGTGCAGCCCAAATCCTCGGCCCGGATGATGAGTACCTCTGCCGTACTTTTCCTGATGTCAACAAATTTTGGGGTAGTCGGGATGTTTTGGGTTTAGGTCATTGGGGTAAAAATAATTTGCAAGTTTCTCCCCTATACCTCCTGCCAGCAGAGTTTGAGTATCATGTTCAAGAGGGATATCAAGCTACAGCCACCTTGAATCAGGGAATAATTCGCGATCGCGCCACCAATAATTATTGCCGTTGGCAGTATGAAATTCAACCAGTATACGGTTGGGGCAATCAAAATGGCATTCAGCAATCAACCGCAGGCTGGCTGTCATTCTTGCAGATTTTTGAACCTGGATGGCAAATTTTGATGGCTCACGGTTTAGCCAGTGGGAAGATTGACTGGAATGGCAAAATCTACGAATTCACTAATGCCCCAGCCTACGGCGAGAAAAATTGGGGTGGTGCTTTTCCTCAGAAATGGTTTTGGATAAACTGTAATTGCTTCGAGGGCGAACCTGACTTAGCATTAACTGCTGGCGGTGGACGGCGGGGTGTGCTGTGGTGGATGGAATCTGTAGCGATGATTGGACTGCACTATCAAGGCAAGTTTTATGAATTTGTTCCCTGGAATTCACAAGTAGAGTGGGAAATTCAGCCTTGGGGTAGATGGCAAATGAAAGCTAGCAATTCTAGTTATGAAATTGAATTAACAGGAATCACAGATTTACCTGGTACACCTCTACGTGCGCCGACAGCAGAAGGTTTAAGATACTGTTGCCGAGACACCATGCAAGGAAAACTAAATTTAGAGTTACGAGAACTAAATGGCAGAAAATCTAAAATAATTCTAAAAGCCGAAAGTTTTCTTTGTGGTTTAGAAGTAGGCGGCGGCTCTTGGGATAATTTTTGGCAGTCTCCCTAAAACTACTGCTATAATTATATATGCTTCGCAGTTGGGGTTGTAGCTCAGTTGGATAGAGCGGACGCCTCCTAAGCGTCAGGTCGTGCGTTCAAGTCGCACCAGTCCCGTTATATTCAGACAATTTATATATACAGCACTTAATATGGTAATAGCATTGCTGTGACCGTAATAGTAGTACGCCTGTTCGCCCAAGTCGGGATATCCGTCCACGCGACTGGCTGCTGATTCTGTGCAATTGAGAACTACTATATAAAGTGGTTAAAACCCTTTGATGAATCGTCCGATATCGGTTAGGATAATCCATCAATTAGAGGAAAAACTCCAGGCACGCTTAATCGCGCTGCTACACGAAAACCAACCAAATTTATATTTGGGCAGAATTTCGGCAGATTCTTGGGAAGTTTGCTACTCTACTATGAATTGTTTTTTCTTATATCCAGAGAAAATTGTGTACTAAGTAAATTAAGTTATTGAGCCTTGAATAAGCTACTCTTTACAAATAAATCTTTTCGTTTTATGGCTTTTGTCCTACCAATATTTATGTGGTGGGGATACAAAGAAGTACAAAACCAATTTGTGCAGCCGCAAGCAGTTGTAGTGTTAGGTGGTTCAACGAGACATTTAGAGCGAGAAAAATTTACAGCAAAATTCGTTCGCGAGCATCCAAATATACCGATTTGGATTACAGGCGGCAGTCCACGTACATTCACCCAAAGAGTGTTTACCAAAGCTGGTGTTGATCCTCAACGTTTACACTTGGATTATGAAGCAGTAGATACAGTTACTAATTTTACTACTTTGGTAGATGATTTGCAAGCTCGCGGTATTAAGAGCGTTTATTTGATTACTTCCGACTTCCACATGCGCCGGGCTTGTGTCATCGGCGAAATTATTTTAGGTAGTCGGGGTATTTATTTAAAACCAGTGCCAGTTCCTTCCGAAAAACCCCCTGAATCTATCGAAAAATCTGTTCGTGATGGAGCTAGAGCGATAATTTGGTTAGCAACTGGTTACACTGGTGTGGATGCCGCTAAAAATAAACGGTAAATAAAACTAATTTTGGATTTTTAATCGGTCAAAATCCAAATGACTAATGACGGTTGTCATTAGTCACTTATATGGTTCGGGAAAAAAATACCCCAAATTTCCCCACAATTTGATACCCTAGCTTAAACAGATTTGAGTAAAGTTAAAGCGTGGAAATTCAACTTGGGCGGGGAAAAACAGCTCGCAGAGCTTACGGAATAGATGAAATTGCTCTAGCCCCTGGTAATAGAACACTAGACCCCAGCTTGGCAGATACTAAGTGGCGTATTGGCAATATTGAGCGAGAAATCCCGATAATTGCTAGTGCTATGGATGGCGTAGTAGATGTTCGTATGGCTGTGCGTTTGTCACAGTTAGGAGCATTAGGTGTCCTCAATTTAGAGGGTATTCAAACTCGCTATGCAGACCCAGAGCCAATATTAGATCGGATTGCCTCTGTGGGGAAAGATGAATTTGTTGCCCTCATGCAAGAACTCTATGCCGAACCAATAAAACCGAAATTAATTGAACAACGTATTCAGGAAATTAAACAACAAGGTGGCATTGCAGCGGTGAGTGCGACTCCAGCCGGTGCAAGTAAATACGGTGAGGCAGTGGCAAAAGCTGGGGCAGATTTATTTTTTGTCCAAGCTACGGTAGTTTCTACTGCACATCTGTCACCAGAGTCTTTAGTACCACTCGATTTAGCAGAATTTTGTCGTTCCATGCCCATCCCCGTGGTGTTGGGGAATTGTGTGACTTACGAAGTCACGTTGAATTTGTTGAAAGCTGGGGCAGCTGGGGTACTGGTGGGAATTGGGCCGGGTGCTGCTTGTACTTCTCGTGGGGTGTTGGGTGTGGGTGTGCCACAGGCAACTGCGATCGCAGATTGTGCCGCAGCACGAGATGATTACTACAACGAAACTGGCAACTATATCCCCATTATTGCTGATGGCGGTTTAATCACCGGTGGCGACATTTGCAAATGCATCGCCTGTGGTGCAGATGGTGTGATGATTGGCTCCCCCTTTGCTAGAGCCACAGAAGCCCCAGGACGAGGTTATCATTGGGGTATGGCGACTCCCAGCCCAGTCTTGCCCCGTGGCACCCGCATTCGCGTTGGCAGCACTGGTAGCCTAGAGCAAATACTCATTGGCCCAGCAGGACTAGATGATGGTACTCACAATCTTTTAGGAGCCTTAAAGACCAGTATGGGCACTTTGGGAGCGAAAAATATTAAAGAAATGCAGCAGGTGGAAGTTGTGATTGCACCTTCTTTATTAACCGAAGGCAAAGTTTACCAAAAAGCTCAACAATTAGGTATGGGGAAATAAAATTAGCGACTGGGAACTGGGGACTGGGTAATGGAAAAGGGTTATTTTAATCCTAATTCCTAATCCCTAATCCCCAATAATCCTTCAATAAATTTTTCTGGCCCCTAAACAATTGCTGGAAAAATCCGATATGTCGCTTACAATAGAGATAGCGGAGACGCATGTTTCCGTTCACTCCTCACACCACACTCCGCCCGGACTATTGTTCGGGCGGTTCCTTATGTTTGTAAATAAATTCTAGAGCTTCTTTGCAAATGTACATCCTCGCACTCCCAAGCTGAGGTTTTTGCTATGGTAGAATTTTCACCAAGTTCAGATATTATTGGCGAAGGTTTTAGGCATGTCAACAGCCGCACAAGTTACCGATTCTAGTTTCAAGCAAGAAGTACTCGACAGCGATGTACCAGTTTTAGTTGACTTTTGGGCACCCTGGTGCGGACCATGCCGTATGGTAGCTCCTGTTGTCGATGAAATCTCCGAACAGTACAAAGGTCAAATAAAGGTCGTAAAAGTCAACACAGATGAAAATCCTAATGTTGCTAGTCAGTATGGCATCCGCAGCATTCCCACATTAATGATTTTTAAGGGTGGACAAAAAGTCGATATGGTGGTTGGCGCCGTGCCTAAAACTACATTAGCTTCCACTCTCGAAAAGCATCTTTGAAACTCAATCGGCAATAAAACCCTCTTGAGTTATCCATTTTGTTCTAACTTTAAGTTAATTTTTATAAACAAGTTTGAGAGGCATGAATTTTCTGTCTCTCAAGCTTGTTTACATTTGTATACAGTTCCAGAATATTTTTAGGAGTTTTCTACCTCAAAAACAACTGCCTAATTCCCGCACTAGCAATTTCTAGCGCTAACGCCGCTAACAAAAAGCCCAAAAGCTGAGTCACGTACATTGATTCTCTACGAGAGGCTGTGCCTAGCTTGTTCCAGAGGAAGGGTATGCTCAAAATTCAAAATTAATATCAATTCTTTTTTTCAAATTGGTATAACTTGCTTCTCTGTAGGAGTATGTGTCTAGATGAATTATTCCTACGTGAATAAAGCTCAAACTCAGATATAGGAATCTGATTTAATTCTTGAACTTACTTGCTTAGGAAGGTAAGAGAGAACAGAAAAGAAGTGAATATATTTGTACTGAAGTTTTTTCGCAAATCAAATAGGAGTCCTATAGAATTGGTATAACAATCGCATAAATAAATTTAGTTACTCTGTCATACGGAAATATTCATATCAGGCGGCTTTTATCAGGGTTTGATCGCAACTCATCGCAATATTATTCAGTTTGCTAGAACCCAGAGGAAGATTAAGAGCAGCAATAAAACAAGTCTGTTAAAGAAAAGGAACCCTGATGGATTTCTAATTAAGTTCCACAGATTTTGAAGTAGCGATATATTTTGATAATCTATCTTCCATAAATCAACTGTTCGTTGTTGAATCTATGAAGTCTTATTTAGCCGCCGCTATTCAATTGACCAGTGTGCCCGATTTACATAAAAATTTGGCACAGGCAGAAGAATTAATAGAGCTTGCCGTGCGTCAAGGTGCTGAATTGGTGGGTTTGCCAGAAAACTTTTCCTATATGGGAGAAGAAAAAGATAAACTCGCACAAGGTGATGCGATCGCTCTTGAAAGTGAAAAATTTCTCAAAAAAATGGCTCAACGCTTTCAAATTACCATCTTGGGCGGCAGCTTTCCACTTCCTGTAGATAATACAGGCAAAGTTTATAACACAACTCTACTCATTGACCCTAGCGGTCAAGAGCTTGCCCGCTACTACAAAGTACACCTATTTGATGTTGATGTCCCCGACGGCAACACCTACCGCGAATCCAGCACGGTTGTGGCTGGTACGCAACTGCCCCCCGTGTATTTTTCAGAAAAGCTCGGTAATTTAGGGCTTTCTATTTGTTATGATGTCCGATTCCCAGAACTGTATCGTCATCTGGCAGATAAGGGAGCCGATGTTATATTTATTCCCGCCGCTTTTACCGCCTTTACAGGTAAAGACCACTGGCAAGTACTACTACAAGCCAGAGCCATCGAAAATACCGCCTACGTCATTGCTCCCGCCCAAACGGGGAATAACTACGCCCGTCGTCTAACCCACGGTCACGCGGTCATTATTGACCCTTGGGGTGTAATTTTAGCCGATGCTGGAGAGAAACCGGGAATTGCGATCGCAGAAATCAAACCTACTAGACTCGAACAAGTCCGCCGTCAAATGCCCTCTTTACAACATCGGGTGTTCTAGGGAGTAGAGAGCAGGGGAGGCAGGCAGGACTGTTTCATTCCCCAAAGAGCTTTAAAAATCAAGGGTTCTAGCAATTTTAAATTGGTTATTTTGTTACCAGCGTGTCGATAAAACGAACTATTTTACTGATATTTAAGTGCTTAAATGTTCATCTCATCGTCACCCTTACTGACAATTTTCTTGCTAACCATCTTGACAAATCCTGTTTGAAATGGAATGAAACAGCCCTGGGGAGGCAGGGGGAGCAGGGGGAGCAGGGGAAGAAGAACTATTGATTATCGACCAATGCCCAAGCCCCATTCCCCATTTCTAGCCCTTATGAATACAACAAAAAACCGGGTAAACACCCGGTTTCTGACAACATTCAAATCCTCAGTTTTTTAGGAGCATAGCAAGACTATGCCCCTATTTATTAGTTGGTTGTCAAAATTAAACTTTAGCAGCTGCCTTGGTAACAACGTTGAGTTCACCTTTAGCATACTTAGCAGCAAAATCTTCCAAAGAAATTTGCTTAATCTTGCTGGCGTTGCCAGCTGTGCCAAATTGCTGATAGCGTTCAGCACAAACCTTCTGCATGTATGTAATAGAAGGCTTGAGGAAGTGACGGGGGTCAAACTCCTCTGGTTTTTTAGCCAAAGCTTCACGTACAGCAGCAGTAATAGCCAAACGGTTGTCGGTGTCGATATTTACCTTACGTACACCACTCTTAATCCCTTTTTGGATTTCTTCTACAGGTACACCGTAGGTTTCAGGAATTGCACCACCATATTGGTTAATCAGTGCAAGCAAATCTTCAGGTACAGAAGAAGAACCGTGCATTACCAAGTGAGTATTAGGCAGACGGCGGTGAATTTCTTCAATGCGGCTGATGGCCAAAATTTCACCAGTCGGCTTACGGGTAAACTTGTAAGCACCGTGGCTTGTGCCGATGGCAACAGCCAAAGCATCTACTTGGGTTGCTTCTACGAATTCAACAGCTTCATCGGGGTCGGTTAGCAGTTGAGAATGGTCGAGTGTACCTTCAAACCCGTGACCATCTTCAGCTTCGCCAGCACCAGTTTCTAGAGAACCCAAACAACCGAGTTCACCTTCAACGCTGACACCCAAAGCATGAGCTACGTTTACAACTTCGCGGGTAACATTAACGTTGTACTCGAAGCTAGCGGGAGTTTTCGCATCAGCTTCTAAAGAACCATCCATCATCACGCTGGTAAAGTTGTTCTTAATTGCTGAGTAGCAAGTAGCAGGTGCATTACCATGATCTTGGTGCATCACAATGGGAATGTGAGGATAGGTTTCTACCGCTGCCAAAATCAGGTGGCGGAGGAAGTTTTCTCCTGCATAAGCACGAGCGCCGCGTGAAGCTTGTAAAATTACGGGGCTATCTGTCTCGACAGCAGCTTTCAGGATCGCCTGAATCTGCTCCAAATTGTTAACGTTGAAAGCTGGGATGCCGTAACCGTTTTCAGCTGCATGATCCAACAGCAGCCGCAGTGGTACAAGCGCCATAGATAGTCCTCCTAATGTGGTTGTCAGCTAGTCGGTCTGAGAGAAGCGTAATCATTACGCTAAATCTTAAGAGTTTTTTCAACTTATAGGAAATTATAACTAGTGTGGTGTATCTATGTTGAAAAACTTTACGCCATAGTTACTATAAATATGTTCTATATTTGCTCTCTACTGTTGTACTATGCCCTACACCTGCTCTGTATTGCTGTACATTTAGCTACCCTAGAATTAGTAGCTATGGTAGCCCAGTATCCCAAATTCTCCTTCCTGCAATTACGAGGAGGAGCGATCGCCTCTTTACATCATTTAACTTTACATCATTTAATAAACTTCTATATGGGTCGCCCGGGATTCGAACCCGGAACTAATCGGTTAAAAGCCGAGTACTCTACCGTTGAGTTAGCGACCCTTTCGCTGCATTTCGCAACTTTGCAATCATAGCATATACATCTGTAGATTTGTAAAGGGGTTTAGAAAAAATTAGCCGTCAACCTTACAGATGCTGTGTGGCTAGCTCCTGGCGCTAATACAGTCAGGTTATCACCAGTATTGAGAGAGTTACGAGTCGCACTCCAAGGTTCTAGACAGTAGAATTCTTTGCCTTTGACTGTCCAAAATACCAAATAGGTAGAGAAATCATCATAATCCAACGTGAGTTTTAACTTCCGACTACGATCTATCGCGGTGGCTGATTGACTCGTTAGCTGTCCAAAGGCAAAATCAATTTCATCACGGCTAAAGTCAAAATTGCCGTCAAAAGAGTGAATTTCCTTAGTTTGATTGTCTTGATACTGCTTAGAAGGAATTTCCAACTCTAGCTGAGTTTTATCACCACACAAAAAGTAAGGATGGAAACCAGCCGAAAAGGGCATTGATGTAGATGACAAGTTTTTATACTGCTGACGGACTTCTAGGATATTACCTTGAAGTTCGTAGGTGAAAGCTAGTTGAAAATCAAAAGGATAAACAGTCTTGGTTTGCTCGTTGCTATTTAGAACGACAGTGAGGCTAGCTTTATCTTTAGTTTCTTGTTCTGTTGCTGACCACGGCAATTCACGAGCAAAACCGTGTTGCTTGAGAGTATATTTTTGACCGTTATGAGTGTAAGTATTATCTGGTAGATTGCCACAAATAGGAAACAAAATGGGATTGCCACCTCTGACACTCAACTCAGGGTGAGTAAAGCGTTCAGTATCCAGGTAGAAAATTTCTTGCCCTTGAATGCGCCAACGGGTGATGATACCGCCGCGTTCGGGTACGACTTCCAACTGAGAACCAGCGGCTTCGTCCGAAAGAATATAGGTCTTGTATTGTTGCTTTTGAACTGCAATGCTAAACACAAATTTTAGTCCTGGGTAAGGTGGAGTGCTGAGTACCTAGTGCTGAGTCCTGAGTAGAATAAAAAGCACTCAGCACTCAGCACTCATAACTCAGCACTATTTATTCGTCTTCTGCAAACACGAAACGATATAACTCGCTGGGGTCTGGTTCAGGGCTGCTTTCGGCGAATTTAACGGCCTCGTCGATTACATCCTGAATTTTACGGTCAATTGCTTTAATTTCTCCCTCATCCGCCAGATTTTGCTCCAGCAAATAAGCTGCCAACTTTTTAATTGGGTCACGGGCGAACCAAAATTCTTTCTCTGCCTTGCTTCGCATTTCATCTGGGTCAGCCAAAGAGTGACCCCGGAAGCGGTAGGTAAGCGCCTCAATTAATGTTGGCCCTTCACCTGCGCGGGCACGGGCTACAGCTTCTTGAGCCACGGCTCGGACTGCTAGTACATCCATGCCATCTACTTCCACGCCCACCATGTTAAACACACTGGCTTTTTTATAAATCTCTGGCTGGGAAGTCGCTCGTTCGTGAGACATCCCAATGGCCCACTTATTATTTTCGACCACAAACAGAATTGGCAGTTTCCATAGGGCTGCCATATTTAACGTCTCGAAAAACTGGCCATTATTAGCAGCACCATCGCCAAAAAAGCAAGCTGTCACTTGGTCAGCGTTTTTATCTCCCAGCACTTCGCGGCGGTATTTGCTTTGAAAAGCCGCTCCAGCTGCTACAGGAATTCCCTCAGCCACAAAAGCATAGCCACCCAGCAAGCGATGTTCGGCAGAAAACATGTGCATAGAACCACCGCGCCCTTTGCTGCAACCTGTGGCTTTGCCAAATAATTCTGCCATTACCTCCCTTGCTGGTACTCCCGCACTCAGAGCATGAACGTGGTCGCGGTAAGTACTACAAACGTAATCTTCACCCGGTCGCATTGACTGGACAACACCACTGCAAACGGCTTCTTGACCGTTGTACAAATGGACAAAACCAAACATTTTGCCCCTGTAGTACATTTCAGCACACTTGTCTTCAAACAAGCGCCCTAATACCATGTCCTCATACAACCGTAACCCTTCTTCTTTTGTAATATGCGTAGTAGCAGGATTAAATGTGGGTAAAGTACGCTCTTGAACCATTATTTTTGAGTATCCCTGTTGTACAACTTAAAGTTACGGTCTTAAATAAGTTGGTCTGATAACACCTCAGCTTTTAACAGGCTAGCGTTTGTAAGACTCAACAAACTTTATTTATGCACCAAAAAAGGGTCTTAGGGAATAGCTGAATTTTTAATTTTTGATTTTTAACTTTTCAGCTGATGCCCCGTGAGGATTTGACTCTAACGGCAATATTTACCGCTTTGGGTTTTTCTCTCTCACCAAAACAGTGCTGAGTACCGTTAGCGGAAGCGGGGCGTTTAGCCCGTGCTGAGTAAAAAGTAAAATTAGACCGATTAGGCATCAAATCAGTTACGAGTAGTGAGTACTTAGGAAAAGATTCACAAGTACTACGTCTTACTCATTACTTCTTACTCAGAACTCAGCACTCAAAACTCAGCACTCCCGAATATTCCCCTTCATAGACTAGCAATCAAGATAGACTGCTTTCTGCATATCCATTAACAATTTAAAAAAAAAGGAGGCAAAAACCTATAATACCCAAATAGGTAATTGTAATTAAAAGTAAATTATGATATAGTTTCATTCTCTTGTTATCAGGGTAAATCCCCAATAGTGGTATTTTTGTTACCGATCTAGTGGGAAAGTCCCAAAAAAATCAATCATCAATAGATTCTTCCAGCCACAACAATTATGCCGTGATTAAAAGCGGTAGTTGTGGTTTGTGGTATCGAAGGCTGATAATAGTTGTGTTAAACAAAAATACTAAGAATTAAAACAAACAATTGAGGCTTTCTAGGCGAAAGCAAAAAATTAGTACTAGAATGTGACTCAAAATTTCGGGAAGGTACAAAACAAGTTGTTGCAATATACACTTGTAGAGTAAATTCTATACGGCATTTTTATGGCACGGTTTTACAGGCCTGGAAAGCTCTAGGTGAATTATGTTGATCACGGTGCAGGGGAAGTAGGCTGTGCGAATTCCGCTAGATTACTACCGAATTTTAGGACTACCGTTAGCGGCAAGTGAAGAACAATTGCGACAGGCATACAGCGATCGCATTGTACAATTGCCGCGACGTGAGTATTCTCAGGCAGCAATTTCTTCTCGTAAACAACTCATAGAAGAAGCTTACGTGGTTTTATCAGATCCAAAACAACGCAGTACCTACGATCAGCTTTATCTTGCTCACGCCTATGACCCTGATAACCTTGCTGCTGCCGCAGTAGCACTGGAAAATCGTCCAGAAAGCACCAAAAGGGGTAGTGATATCCAGAGTTTGGGTATCGAAATTACTCAAGACGAGTTGGTTGGCGCTTTATTAATTTTGCAGGAGTTGGGGGAATACGAACTTGTATTAAAACTAGGTCGCCCGTACCTGGTAAATAAAAATGGTGCTACAAGTGCAAGAAAGGGCAATAATTTAGCAGACGAAGAAATACACGAAAGTGCTGAACATCCTGATGTCGTTCTCACTGTTGCCCTTGCTTGTCTAGAATTAGGTCGCGAACAGTGGCAACAAGGTCACTATGAAAATGCCGCCATATCCCTAGAAACTGGTCAAGAACTGTTAGTACGCGAAGGATTGTTCGCCAGTGTCCAGGCAGAAATTCAGGCGGATCTTTATAAATTGCGACCATATCGAATTTTGGAGTTGTTGGCACTACCTCAAGAGAAGACTGCCGAACGAAGCCAAGGTTTAGAATTATTACAAAACCTCTTAGAAGATCGTGGCGGAATTGATGGCACGAACAATGATGACTCTGGTTTAAATATAGATGACTTTCTCCGGTTTATCCAGCAGTTACGCAACCACTTAACAGTCGCCGAACAGCACAAGTTATTTGAAGCCCAAAGCAAACGTAATTCTGCTGTTGCCACTTACTTAGCTGTTTATGCTTTGATAGCACGGGGATTTGCTCAACGGCAACCGGCTTTAATTCGTCAAGCAAGGCAAATGCTCATACGTCTGGGTAAGCGTCAAGATGTACATTTAGAACAGTCGCTATGTGCTTTACTTTTGGGACAAACTGAAGAAGCGACTCGGGTTTTAGAACTTAGTCAGGAGTATGAAGCTTTAGCTTTTATTAGAGAAAAATCTCAAGACTCTCCAGATTTGTTACCAGGGCTGTGTCTATATGCAGAACAGTGGTTGCAACACGAAGTATTTCCCCATTTTCGAGATTTAGCAAACCAGCAAGCTTTTCTAAAAGATTACTTTGCTAACCCACAGGTACAAGCTTATTTAGAAGCACTGCCAACGGATGCAGAAACAACTAATGAGTGGGCTGTAATTAACCCCCAAAATTTTCCCCAGCCACAGACAAATAATTCGCCTTTCCCTAAAAATTCGACTAGGACTTCAAAGCAATTTAACCATAGCAGAACACCTAACCTAGATTTACCAGAAACACCAGAACATTTAAACTTCTCACCACCGATGTGGAATTCATCTGGAAGTGTAAAATCAGAGGTTCCTGCTGCTGAACGAACGAGCAGAGGCACTAATCAGAATTTGAACGGTTCAGCTAAAAGTGCTACACCTGTTCATAATCAAAAGCGTCGGCGGAGAAAACCTACTCCATCTAATATCCGGGAGCGTGTACCGGATAATCGTCCCCATTCTCGTCGTCCTCGGCGGCGGCGAACTTTTGCTAACACCATTGAAGGGAAAACACGGCTGGTATGGAGAGTGTTTATTTCTTTAGTGAGTATTTTAGTTTTCTGGGTGTTAGCCACAACAACTTTTGGATGGTTAAAAAATCTGTTTTTTCCGACACGACCTGCACCTCCTTCACAGTTGTTTGTACAAATAAATCAACCACCAATATCTATTCCCCCTCCAAATAGTCCACCAGAAGGATTAGATGGCCCTTTAACAGATGCAGCGGCAGAGCAAATCATTCGCACTTGGCTATCTACTAAAGCCGAAGCTTTAGGGCCGAATCATGAGATTAATAATTTAGAGCAGATTCTAACTGGTTCGGCTTTGTCTCAATGGCGGGCGATCGCTCAACAGGCTAGGTCTGACAACCGCTACCGCAAGTACGACCATAGCGTAAAGGTGGAATCTGTAGAGAAAATTGATTTGTTCGCAGATCGTGCCGCAGTAGTAGCTACAGTGAAGGAAGCGACGCAGTTATATGAAAATGGTCAGTATAAAAACTCTTCTAACGATAATTTGCGAGTTCGGTATGATTTGATTCGACAACGAGCTAAATGGCGTATTCAAAGTACATCTGTTGTGAATCAGATAATTAGATAAGTTGCAATTTTTAGGTTTCCAATACCCCTAACAAACTTTTCAACATCAAATAAGCAGAAGTCCCTCCTGGATCTGGATGTCCGATACTCCGTTCCCCCAGGTAGCTAGCCCGTCCCTTTTTCGCTTGCATTGGTATAGTTTCCTGCAACCCTTTTTGAGCTGCTACTACAGCCTGTTGCATAGCTTCCAGTGTTCCCTTACTTTCTTCTACAGCTTGCCCAAAAGCGGCTACAGATGGAGACAGCACATCCACCATCGTTTTGTCTCCTAGTTGCGCTTTACCACGTTGTAGCACCCCGTCTAAGCCTGCTTGGAGTAGTCCTAAAACATCTTGTTCTGTTAATTCTTGCTTACCAACTACTGCTGTACTGGCTCGTAAGAACCAAGTACCATAAAGAGGGCCACTAGCACCGCCAATAGAAGAAATTAAGGTCATACTCACAGCTTTGAGAATGCTGCTGATGTCCTTGTCTGTAAGAGTTGGTAACTGAGCGCTTACCTTTTTGAAGCCGCGATCCATATTGATCCCGTGGTCAGCATCTCCGATCGCAGCATCTAATTCTGTCAAATATGTTTTATTCTGCTCTATATCCGTTGCATAAGCCTGCAACCATTGCAATATCTGCGCTTGAGTTACCATAATAATTCGTAATTAGTTAATTTCCCCAGCGCCAACTTGCTGTTTTTACTGGTGCATCCCATAGGCGGATCATCTCATCATCTAATTTCAACAGGGTAATGGAGCAACCTTGCATTTCTAGAGATGTGATGTAAGGGCCTATCAAGTTTCGCACGATTTGAAATCCTTGCTGTTCGCAGATTTGGGCGAGTTTACGGTAAACAATATACAGTTCGGAAATCGGAGTTCCACCCATACTATTGACAAAAGCTAATAAGCGATCGCCTTTGGCAAATGGGAGATTTGTTAGTTCTACATCTACCCATTCTCCTTTATCTTCATCCCACTCGCGCAGTGTGCGGCTGTATGCTGTGTCTTCAAGGAGCGATCGCGTCAAAATTTCGGTAATTTCGTCTACTGATTTGATGGCTGTACGTTCTATTCCTGGCTCACCGTGAATACCGATACCTAATTCAATTTCGCGATCGCTCAATTCAAATGTCGGTGTTCCATTAGCTGGCACTGTACAAGATGTTAGAGCAATTCCCATACTCCGCCCATTCAGATTTACTCGGCGACATAAATTTGCTATTTGTGGCAAATCATACCCAGCCTCAGCCGCCGCGCCACAAATTTTTTCCGCCAGTATTGTTGTTCCCACACCCCGGCGTCCTTGGGTATAGAGGCTATCCTTCACTGCTACATCATCATCAATCAAAATATTTAGCGATCGAATGCCTTCACTACGGGCTAACTCTGTTGCCATTTCAAAGTTCATCACATCGCCACTGTAATTTTTGACGATATAAAGGATACCAGAGCCTCCATCTACTTGTTTGGCTGCTTCTAGCATTTGGTCTGGAGTAGGTGAAGTGAAAACCTCACCAGGACAAGCTGCATCAAGCATTCCTTTGCCCACAAAGCCAGCGTGCATTGGTTCATGTCCACTGCCACCACCTGAAATAATTGCTACTTTACCCGGAATAGGTGCATTGGCTCGATAGACAAAAGTCGGATCGTAATTCAGTTTAATTAAATCGGAATGAGCCGCCGCCATACCTTCTAGACTTTCCCGCACAAAGTCTTCTGGCTTGTTGATCAGCTTTTTCATAATCCGTGTTTGGTTATAAAAGGTGCTAAAACTCAGGTTATAGCGCTTCTCGTTTCTATGCAATACAGTTTGACCTCTCTCTAAATCTCTCTCCTAAAAGGAGAGAGACTTTGAATTTTCTCTCTCAGAGCTTCGGGAAGGGTTTAGCATTAGTAGACAACAGAAGCAGTAAGTTTTACCAAATCCTGCATTGCGGAGTTGCGGTAGCATATAGCTCCAGTTGGATAAGGAATATAGCCAGATTTATGAGGGTCTACGGTTATCGAATCAGCATTGTCTAGAACTTGAAATTGCTTCATTGGTAAAAAAATGATGACAAAAATACTGAACTTGGAATAACACATATAATCAAAGTATACAATTCATTTTTACGTCATTGTCAGTACAATCAAGCTAATAGATAGTTAATACTGAGTTGAAAAACTACTATATTGGCAATTTTTGATAGTAACTAAAACATAAATAAGTAAAATTTTTTTCTGAAATTGATAAAAATTTCTGTGTATTAACTATTGTTCTTACAAACCTAGACTAGGAAAAATTAGATGTTGAATCAACGTGTTTTGGCTGGTCTTTTGGCTGTTACAACTGCGACGATAACTGTTGCTGGGAATGTTTCTCCGTCCTACGGAAACAATAGTACAAATGTTCAATATCTTGCTCAAGGAAGGAATTTAACTTGGGTAGAGGTTTTTGACTATGCTAATAAAGGTATAGACCTTGCAAGAAAAATTAACGATTTAGACTTAGTGGGAAAATTTCAAAAATTGAGCCAAGTCGCAAAAGGATGGGTTGATCAAAATCTAGGAAAGGAAACTGCCACTAAAAATACTGTTGATGACTTAACAAGCGCCGTTCAAAGTCTTAATTCTAGTGATTTCACTACTCCTGAGATGAAACAAAAATTACAAGACCTTAAAGACGGGGCTTTATAGAAGAGAAGCTTTAAGAAAGTTATTACACACTAAAATAATCTCTTTCTAACAAGAACAAAAAAATACCAGTGTAAAAGCTGGTGTTTTTTTGTCTTAGGGGGTTAAGTTTTTTCAGCCTTTTTCAGAGAACCAAATAATTCATAATTATTTGGTCAATTCAAAGATTCCATCCACTCAATACACTTGTGCATCTGCTGGCGCATAGTTTCCCGATCGGCATGAAACCTTCGCCCATGTCCTGGTAGTACCCACTCAAAAGAGTAATTAGCCAAGTTACGCATTGATTTAGTCTGTTCTGACCAAGAATACCAGCAGGCACCGTGGAATGCAGTCAGTTGGTGCAAGCTTTCTGACCAAGCGAGATGATCGCCAGTGAATAGAAACTTATTTTTGTAGAGTAGGACAGTTTGTCCTTTGGTGTGACCGGGAACTGGGATAATTAATAAATCTGGTGTCAAAGTGAATGGTTCAGAACCAGTTAGCTGTATTTCAACATTGCGAGTATCGGCAGTAATATCATCAGTGTGGAGGATGCGATCGCACTTAAAATGCTCGGCAAACTTTTGATGATCTGCTACATCATCCTTATGAGTTAGGTACATATAACGAATTGGCCCCAGTTCTTCTAAGCGCTTGACTAAAGGCGGCGTAAACCGGGGAGAATCCACCAAAATGTTACCTTCTGGAAGTTGAATTAAATAGCTAGCAGCACCGTAAGATTTTTCAGAATGATAGCCGCAGTGGTAAATATTTTCTGTTACTAATATTGGAAAACTTTGTTGAACAGCTTTGATATCTTTTGGCTTTTCAACTGTGCCAATGGAACTGGTAGGACAAGCTAAAAGTGCTTGCAGTGCAGCTAATCTTTCCACCTCATTCGTTGGTTGATGATAAACAGCCGATTGGTCATCAACATCATAAAATACTTCAGGAACCATCCAGCGACAGGTATCACAATCAATACAGGTAGTATCTACATAAAAATCGCCGTTGACATTTTGGGGACGACGCTGATTTAAATGAGCCATATATAATCCTTTTGCTTCCAGCCACTTACTGGGGGAGCGATAAACCTCATATCACTACGCTAGCAAAAGTGACTTGAGACTGTAGCCGCCACGAGAAGCAAATCTGCTCAAAAATATAAAGACTCGTGAAACCCAGTCAGCAGAAAATGGGAAAACTTAATAGACACCATCAGCTTATTCCCAAATATACTTTACTGTTCTAATTCCAGTTATTCAAATCCCTTTAACCCTAATGACAAATTGTTTATCTCCTGGAAACTAGATTAATTATTTGGTTGTTTTCTGAGTATTTCTCAACTTAAATGCCAGATTTTTCTGTTTTTAATAGGAACATCGGCAAAAGTGCAACAATTATGGTCTTGACTTATGTAAAAATGAACTTAGTCAAAAATCATACTCTGGGTTGCTCATCTAAATGAGTAGTAATGGTCAAATCAAAATTCTGTTTCTGGCAGCAGATCCCAGTGATGCTGCACGATTGCGCTTGGGGCAAGAGTTGCGTGATATTCGTGAAAAACTGCAACTAGCAAAAGAGCGAGACAGATTTATTCTAGACTCGCGTGAATCTGTACGTCCGGGAGATATCAGCCAAGCAATATTCGATGTTGAGCCGCAGATTGTGCATTTTTCTGGACATGGAACCAGTACAGGTGAGCTTTGTTTTGAAGATTTACTGGGAAAATACCAACCTGTACAACCCGATGCTCTAGCGGCGTTATTTGAACTAGTAGCCGAGCAAATAAATTGTGTGGTGTTAAATGCGTGCTATTCCGAAGCTCAAGCAAAAGCGATCGCAGAACATATTCCCTTTGTGATTGGCATGAATAAAGCAATTGGAGATCAAGCCGCGATCGCTTTTGCTGTTGGTTTTTACAAAGCATTGGCAGCAAGGCGGACGATAGATCAAGCTTACAAGTTCGGTTGTGTCGAAATTAGATTGCAAGGCATTGCAGAACATTTGACTCCAGTTCTGTACACCAAACAAAACTCAGTGTCTCCAGTCTCAGAGGTACACGAGGTAGCCTCAAACAAATTAACTGGAGTAGCAAATGCACAGTCAACTAGTTTAAATCTGGGGCAAAGGCAGCGAACTTTACAAGAAATCGAAAGCCTCCAGCAACAGTATGATTTATTAAGTCAGAAGTTGAGCCGCCTACGGTTGGATTTAGTGATAGAATCTGGCACTGTCGTCAAGTTTCAGTTAGAAAAGCAAATTGAAAATGCTGAAGCTGAAAGAACACAACTTACTCAACGGATTGAGCAGCTAGAAAACAGCCTGCAATAAAAATAGTAATATCTCAATAGTTGGGTATTAAAACCTCACAGATGTCTTCAGTTCGGCATTTACAGCAAAAACGGGAAGAACTTCAACAACACTACGATGCATTTAGCGAAAAGATTAAGTTGTTGCGGAATCAACACGCCATTGAAGCGGGGGCTTCAGTAGCTTTTCAGCTAGACAAAGAAATTGAGCGGGTTGAGAAAGAACGCGATCGCCTCCTGAAGCAGATTCAGGTTATTGAGAGGTCTTGCAAGAGTGAGCCAATACACAGTGAACTATTTCGCCTCAACTACATAGCACAGGTACAGTTATTCCGAGAATTTATTACAGAAAAACGTATAGGAGCTTTCTTAGTTCATGGTTCGCCAGAATATGGTCAAATCTGGTTACTGAAGCGTTTGTTACAGAAAATTCCTGAAAGCACAGTAACTCCCCCAATCACATTTTATCTCTCACGCCGGGCACTTAGGACTGATATTGCAGCCTTATGGAGAGAGTTGGGTCGTCGGATTGGAGTACAAGATTTTTCATCCCATGAAGAGATTGCCAGGAATGTCGTAGCTCAATTAAAAACTCAACATATCATCCTAGTATTTCACGATCTCGATTGCATTGATGAAACCTATCTGTACGAATTAATCCATGATTTTTGGTTGCCTCTGGTAAATTCAACCCCACAGACAATTTGCTCAAGCAACGAATTTTTTCTACTGATGTTTTTGCTTGACCAAGATGGTTGTGTCAACACTTGGAATCTTGAGTTTGCAGATCGGCTCGATCTGGTATGGAAACCCCATATTCCCATTAGGCTACCGATAATTGACACCTTATCTGAGCAAGTCTTGGTTAACTGGATGGAAAATGCAATTGATGTTCTACCAATCCAGATGACTAAAAAAATTGACTATACAGTTCAGGTGATTCTAGAGAAGAGTGAAGGCATTCCAGAGCGTGTGTTTGCTGAAATTTTTGGTTTGTGTGGCTGTAACTGGCAGGAGGAAGAAACCCGGTGGTTAGAACTTTAGACGGAAGGCGGCTGAAATACATAGGTAAGGTTCAACCCCAGCCAGGAGAGCAAGACCCAGAGACGGGTCAAATCTTGTATCCCTACCTGCCTAGTGAGAAATTGGTAGAGGCTGTGAATTTAGCGATCGCCCTGGAACGCCCCTTACTATTAAAGGGAGAACCAGGATGCGGCAAGACAAAATTGGCTCGTGCTGTGGCTTATGAATTGGGTTTACCTTATGAAGCTTGGTACATCAAATCTACTAGTCGAGCGCGGGATGGTCTTTACACCTATGATGCCGTTGGCAGATTGCGGGATGCTCAACTTGCTGCTTCCAAAATCGATGAAGAAGCCGCAGTCAAAGCAAAAAATGCTGATGCCTATGTAGAATGGGGGCCGTTAGGACGTGCCTTTCGCAACGAGCAGCCAACTGTGGTTTTGATTGATGAAATAGATAAAGCTGATATTGATTTTCCTAACGATCTGCTGTTAGAGCTTGATGAGCAAAGGTTTGAAGTCACAGAAGTAAAACAAAACAGTCTGCTCAAGAAAATTCAAGCGAAAGTAACACCAATTGTTTTTATCACCAGTAACGATGAGAAAGACTTGCCTGATGCTTTCTTGCGTCGTTGTTTATTTCACTATGTTAAATTCCCTGAACGTCAGCAGTTAATCGAGATTGTTAAAACTCGGTTTTCGGTTTCACCTTTGGAATTAGTGGACGCAATTATTGACCGCTTTTTAGAACTGCGCGAAGAGATGCGACGGGACAAGGGCGAAGCAGGAAAAAAGGTCAGTACCAGCGAACTGATGGATTGGGTGCGGATTCTTAATCATCATCAAGACGATCAAATTCTCAGCAAGTTAAAAACAGAACTTCTCTATCCTGGGGTGTTGCTGAAGAGTTGGGATGATTATCGCCGTTATGGTGAACAGATGCGATCGCAGCCAGAAGTATGAAGATAGAAGCTCTCTACGAAGAACTACCACTGCTTGAGCTTTTTACACAACTGCGCGAGGCAGGTTTGCCCTTGGGTATCGATGAATACCGCCTTTTTTTGACAGCTTTACAGGAAGGCTTTGGCACGACTAACCAAGAAGCGTTAGCAGAACTGTGCCGTACCTTGTGGGTAAAATCCCAGGATGAAGAACACCTGTTCAACTATCACTTTCAACAGGTAATAACAGAACCTTATCCTGTAAAACCTTTTGTCAGGAAAGAAGAAGAGAAAACGTCTTCCAGAATGCAAGAAGCGGTAGAAAGCGACGATAATTATTCACCTGATTTGCTCAATACAACACCTGCCACTGTACCCGTTTCATCGGAATTAATGGAAGTACAGGATGAGATGCAAGTGGCTGAAGCAGTACAGATTACTACTCAAAAAAATGAGGAAATTACTGTTAATCGCTTTACCGAAACTGATGAGTATTTTCCAGTGACGCGGCGGCAGATGAAACAAAGCTGGCGGCATTTACGCCGAATGGTACGCCAAGGTTTGCCCACAGAGTTAGACATAGAGGCAACTATTGAGCAAGTGGTACGGCAGGGAGTTTTGCTAGAGCCTGTACTGATGCCCAGTCGGGTGAATAGAACTGAACTGCTGTTGCTGATTGATCACAAGGGGTCAATGGTTCCCTTTCACGCACTGTCCCAGCGATTAGCCCAGACAGCATTACGAGGCGGACGCTTAGGAAAAGCTAGTATTTACTACTTTCACAATTGCCCAACTAAATATCTTTACTATGACCAGACGCGCCAAAAAGCTGAACCTGCGACAGATTTTCTAGCTCAGTTGCGCCCAGAGCGTTCTGCTGTATTAATTTTTAGTGATGGGGGAGCAGCACGGGGCGGTTTTAGTTTGGAACGGCTGGAGTTAACCCAAAAATTTTTAGACCAATTGAAACAGCGATCGCGTTATATTGCATGGCTGAATCCAATGGCAACAGAGCGCTGGTTTGGCACAACAGCAGGAGAAATTGCTCGTTTAGTGCCGATGTTTGAAGTTAGCCGACAGGGTTTTGATGGTGCGATCGATGTTTTACGTGGTCGGGGAATCAATGCACAATTGAGGCAGGGGCTGTAATTAATTTAACTGGAAGTATTTCAAGGGTAGAAAGCATGAAGCCAGAAGTTGCTAGTCGTCGAATTGAGTCTTTTGGTCAACGTTTCGGGGAAGCGCACCTCTCTTTTGCTTATCATGCTGCTTTTCCGTTAGCCCTCACCCCAGATTTGCTTTATCGGCTATGGGCAAATTTTCAACGAGATATTCATAGGCAGGAGTTGAAAATACCCTGGTTGGCTGTGGCTGATCTGCTGCTTTCTAGCCTTTGCGATGAAGTGGGGCATGAACTATACGAAATGGATGCAGCAGTGCGAGATACCCTGTTGAGAGAGTTAAAAGAGAATCCTCGTTTTGGCGAAAAGCGGATTAATGAATTGTCTGATTTTCTGCTTACCTATGTGCGGCAGCAAATTGAGAGCCACGACCCGGATATTCGTGATTTTGCTCAGGCTCAGAAATGGACAGCATTAGCTTATACACGACCGAGTGAAGCAGCACGAGAATTAGCGTTAACTCTTTCACAGTTGAAATTTACAGAAAAAGCAGAGTGGGTTCGCATGGCATCCCTGGTAGAGACTTTTGCAGAACCACTGGTTGATTTTCAACCGTTACTTTTTTATAGTCGTGGGATGCAAAATTTTGCTCGTGGAAATTTAGAAAGTGCATCTGCTGAATTTAGCAATTTATCTGGTCTAGATGAGTATCAAGTAGATGTTGCTGGAGTAAACCTGCTAATTCCTAAAGATATAGCTAGTTTTCTTGAGGAACATAGGTATATTATTAAATCCCCAACTAATATTACTTATTCACAAAAATCTACCAATGCTCGCATTTTAGTCGTAGATGATGTACGAGATAATCTCATCTTAATTCGTACAATTTTAGAAGATGAAGGATATGAAATAAATTTAGCAGCAGATGGCAAAACTGCTTTAGCACAAATTGAACAATCTCCACCTGATTTGATTATTCTAGATGTAAAAATGCCAGAAATGGATGGTTTTGAGGTTACACGTCACATCCGCAATAACCATGTTCTGCCTTATATTCCCATCCTACTAATCTCAGCATTTCTTGAATCTAACGTTGTAGAAGGTCTAGACACTGGAGCCGATGATTTTATTCGTAAACCAATTGATTTAGATGAGCTATTAGCAAGAGTGCGATCGCTGTTACGCCTTAAAGGCGTGACTGACCAAATTTTAATATATAGAGATGGTTCTTTTCAAGAAAATGAGATTGTATTGATGAATACAGAGAATGCTAAATCTAGTCAAATTAGGAGTAAAGTTGCCGACCAAACGCCCCAACAAAAGGAAAATCTCGCTTCAACGGCAGCAGAAATTCAACAAATTATTCAAAATCTTGAGCAGACTTATCCAACTACAACAAATGCCGAAAAAATGGTAGTTGCAACTAAAGCTGTTGAAGAAATAGAAAAAAATAAAACTCTACAAGCTCGTCTAATCAGAGCGATGAAAGCAGGGGCTGCTCAAGCATTTGAAGACATACTAGTAAGTCAACCTGTAGTTAAAATCATCCTAGCCGTTTTTGAAGGATGGCAGAAAGCAGAATAAATCTATCCTGTTATATAACATTTAACGATTGGGATCTCTTAGTCAAGATTAATAAAATTTTTCTTTTTTAATTTCTGAAAATGCGATCGCGCCCCTTTACCAAACGCGATCGCTAAATTTTCCATCCCCTAAGCAATAAAATGCAACTGATTGATCGCTGCATTAATTAGATTATGGGTAACGGGAAGACTATCAACTACCATCCCCAGACACAACAGCATCATGTAGGAGATGGAAAAGAGAAACAACTCTTTAGCTACAGCCCGATCCTCTGGATTTTGCAACAAACGCCAAGATTTGTGGATAAATAATCCTCCCAGAATTACAGCGATCGCAGCATAAAGAATTGCGCTTGGGAGGATTTTTTCTCCCTTGTCAGGTCTTGTAGATTGTAAAATTTAGTAGTTATGGAAAGATTAGCTATGACTGAAATTGTATTTCTCGTTGAAGATGATCCTGATGGTGGTTATACAGCTAGAGCTTTAACCGAGTCAATTTTTACTCAAGCTGACGATATAGAAACACTCCGCGAAATGCTTCGTGATGCAGTTCACTGCCATTTTCCTAATGAACAAAACCGTCCCAAAATTATTCGGTTACACATAGTACGTGATGAGGTAATAGCTTCTTGAAGCTCCCACGAGATTTATCTGGTTCAGAATTAGTTAACGCTCTTGCTCGTCTAGGATACGAGGTCAGTCATCAAAAGGGCAGTCATATTCGGTTAACTACTCAACAGAATGGTGAGCATCATATCACAGTTCCCGCCCATGACCCGATTAAAATTGGTACTCTTAACGCCATACTGAGAGATGTTGCTGCTCATGCTGGTTTCACTCGTGACGAATTACTTGCGTTGATTTTTCCATAGCTATTAAAAATGGATAAATAGGTAAGTGTAATTAATGTTTAATAAATTCACTTATGACTGAAACTTTACTCGTGTAGGCGTAGCCCATCGTAGACATCGCAAATACACGAAACTCTAATTATTATGTATATTTTTTAACTTCCAAAAATGCGATCGCGCCCCTTTACCAAACGCGATCGCTAAATTTTCCATCCCCTAACCAATAAAATGCAGATGATTACTCACCGCACTAATTAAATTATGGGTAACGGGAAGGCTATCGACTACCATCCCCAGACACAACAGCATCATGTAGGAGATGGAAAAGAGAAACAACTCTCTAGCGACAGTGCGATCCTCTGGATTTTGCAACAACCGCCAAGATTTGTGGATAAATAATCCTCCCAGACTTACGGCGATCGCAGCATAAAGAATTCCACTTGCGCCCAAGGGATAAAACAACAACACGGTTGCAAATACTGTCACCAGCGTGTAATACCAAATCTGCTTTACAGTTGCCGTAGTACCTTCAATCACAGGTAACATTGGTATCCCAACTTTTGCGTAGTCATCTTTAATCATTAGAGCTAGCGCCCAGAAATGGGGCGGTGTCCACAAAAAGACGATGGCAAAAATTAACCACGCTGACCAGCTTAAAGTACCTGTGACAGCAGCCCAACCCACTAACGCCGGAATTGCCCCAGCCGCCCCACCAACAACGATATTCTGGGTGGTGTGGCGTTTTAGCCAGTGGGTATAGACCAAAATATAAAAGACGATGCCAGAGAATGCTAATAGAGCGGCTAACAGGTTGGCAAATACTGCTAGGAGTGTAAAGGAAATTGTCGCCAGTGCGATCGCAAAAATTAGAGCATCGCGTGGCTGCACCTTACCCGAAGGTATCGGACGATGGCGCGTCCGCTCCATGTCATAATCAATATCCCGGTCATAGACACAGTTAATCGTCTGGGCGCTTGCAGCAGCCAAAGTGCCACCAGTGAGAGTTACTAGCAACAGCAATGGGTCTACTTCTCCCTTAGCAGCAATCCACATACTCCCAGCCGTGGTAATCAAAAGCAACGGAATAATCCGAGGCTTGGTTAGCTGGTAGTAGCTTTGAACTACCTGTAAAAATGTTTCGTGGTGGCGAGAGACATTAGTCTCAATCATTTTGGCTCTGATTCCTTATTTTTCAACAACTTACAGCAGAATTCAGAATTCAGGTGGTCACTGAGCGTAGTCGTTGGCGCAGCCTCTCGTAGAGAAGTGAGTCAGAATTCAGAAGTAAAACAGGCTTTATACCTGGCTTTGAGACGCAAGCTTGTGTACTTCACTTTCCTTGAAATCCGCTGTATATGCAGCCCCCGCTCAAGCTGGCTCTTTCAGACAAATGAAAACTGAGGGCTGAGTTAAGAGTAGAGACGCGATTAATCGCGCCTGTACAAGAGTTAGGAGTTCTTTTCCTGCTCCCTCATCTCCTCCACTCCCTACTCAGCACTCAGCACTCGTGACTCAGGACTCACTGAGTCACGTAGTGATAAAACTGTGAAAGCCACCAAAGTACCTAGTAAAGTAGCTCCTATAGCTTGGTGAGAGACGGTGAGAGGCTCGACTTGGAGGTGTAATTTGAAAGTGGCAAATCCCAACAAGATTTGTAAGGTTAACAACGCACCAGCCATATTTGCCAGTCGCCGCAAGGCTGGATGTAGTGCTGGTGTCCGCCAACAGATAAATACCATTGCCAAGGTTGCCACTGTTGGCGGCACCAAACCAGCAATATGACTGTACATTACAGTACAAAGTTGAGAACCGCCAAGGCATTGGTGTAGCGCCCAGCGAGAGCCTACCAAAGCACCTAGAATACTTTGCAGGTAAACTAGAACAGCGGCAGTTAAACCAACCCAAGGCAACTTACCAACGGTTCCATTCCCCTGATATGGTGTGAGTGCTGTGCCGATAATCAGGAGGGTGGTAAAAAATAACAGCGCCGTTCCCAAATGGGCGGTAACGATATCAAACCGCAACAGTTCGGTAACAGTGAGTCCCCCCAAGATGCCTTGGAAGACGATGAGAAATAGGGCGAATGTGGATGCCCAAGGTAGCCAAGAGGGTAAGAAGCGACGACGCCACCAGGACAAACCAAAAAGTGCGATCGCGCTTACACCAATTAAAGCTGCATCCAATCTGTGAAACCACTCCAAAAACACTTGGAGATTCATTTGCTTGGCTGGCACGAGTTCGCCATAGCATAAGGGCCAGTCTGGGCAAGCAAGTCCAGCATTCATAACGCGGGTGGCACTGCCTATGGCCATCAAAATTAAGGTGGCTATGCACATTTTCCACACCAAGCGCCGAATCATTTCCTTGGGCTTTTGCTGCTCAACTACCGCTTCATTTTGTTGTTGTAGGACAAATTCGCTCATGAACGATACCTTCTGCCCGCTCTTGGTGGATCTCTTAAAATTTTCAATTTTCTTTTAGTGTCCCATCTTCACCCTAGCGTATAGGCTAAAGGTTTATAGATTAGCACTCACTTATACTTTGAATCACTCCAGCAATGTTTTGCCCGAAGCTTTAGGTATTTTTCAAGATGTCAGAAATTGATTAATGACAATTAATTTAAGCATTCTAAATTTTTCCTTAAATTTTTTCACTGATTTGCATCTATTTTGGGGGTTGCATGATATTAGACTCATACTCAAGATTACTAAAATAGCCAAAAAAATTAATAAAAATTTCAGACCTTTGTCCCCCATGTCTGACAGCCTAGACTACCTTAGTAAGTGAGTAGCTTCGAGATAACATAGTAAATTCAATTAAGTAAGCCGTGAAGATTCCAAGTTCCATCTGGACATTACTCATTGGCATCGTGCTAACGCTAGCCAGCCTTTGGTACGGTCAAAATCACGGTCTGTTGCCAGCAGCCGCCACTGATGAAGCCGTCTTGGTGGATGGTCTGTTCAACGCGATGATGATCGTTTCTACAGGGATATTTCTGCTTGTTGAAGGTATTTTAATTTACTCTGCATTTAGATATCGTCAGCGTGCAGGTGACAATAAAGACGGCCCACCAGTTGAGGGCAATGTACCTTTAGAAATTCTCTGGACAGCGATCCCAGCAATTATCGTTATCGGTATTTCTGTTTACAGCTTTGATGTGTACAACGAAATCGGTGGCTTTGATCCCCATGCTATCCATCAAGCACCGATGATGAATCAGGAGTCAATGGCAATGCCTGGAACCGCGATCGCTGCAACTTTAAGCGATACACCTCCTGGCACTGAACCCAACCTCAATCAAGAAAAATCTGATGAGGCAATGCAAGATCCAGCTACAGCAGAAGTCCGCAATGCTGACCAAATTCCTCAACTGCGGAATGCTCCAGGTGTAGGTATTGTTGCTCCGACAATTGGGGGAACTCCTGATAAAGCAGGCAAACCAGCACAATTACAGGTCAACGTCACTGGTTTACAATATGCCTGGATTTTCACCTATCCTGAAACTGGTATAACTACAGGTGAAATGCACGTCCCCATTGGGCGAGAAGTGGAAATCAGTATGACAGCCAACGATGTCATTCATGCTTTCTGGGTTCCAGAGTTCCGCCTGAAACAAGATGCGATCCCCGGTAGGCAAAGCGAGATTCGCTTCACCCCCAAAAAAGCAGGAGATTATGTCCTGATCTGTGCCGAACTTTGTGGCCCCTACCACGGTGCAATGAGAGCGCCAGTAGTTGTTGAGCCACAAGAAGCCTTTGATAAATGGGTACAAGAACAGCTAGTTGCCAGCAAAGAAACACTAAATCAAGCGATCGCTGTTAACCCTGCCGATCTATCCCCAAATGAATTTCTCGCGCCTTACACCAAGGACATGGGAATTAAGCCAGAAATCCTTCATCAAGTTCACCATTAGTCATTGGTCATTGGTCATTAGTCATTAGTCATTGGTCTAAATAAATGACAAATGACAAATGACAAAGGACAACTGACAAAAGACAAATGACAAAAGATAACTAACGACTATGACACAAGCTCAGTTGCAAGAAGCTGCCAATATCCCTGCCCTTCTTGAGGAACCAGGGGTTAGAAAATGGCAAGACTTCTTTGGCTTTCAAACCGATCATAAGGTGATTGGGATTCAATACCTAGTCACTTCGTTTATTTTCTACTGCATTGGCGGCGTGATGGCTGACTTGGTTCGTACAGAACTACGAACTCCAGAGGTAGATTTTGTTACCCCGGAAGTCTACAATAGTCTGTTCACATTGCACGCCACGATCATGATTTTCCTCTGGATCGTGCCAGCCGGGGCAGGATTTGCTAACTATCTAATTCCCCTGATGATTGGGGCAAAAGATATGGCATTTCCTCGGCTGAATGCTGTTGCCTTTTGGATGATTCCCCCTGCGGGTGTGTTGCTAATCGCCAGTTTAGTAGTGGGCGATGCACCGGATGCCGGTTGGACTTCCTATCCTCCCCTGAGTTTGGTGACAGGACAAGTGGGTGAAGGCATTTGGATTATGAGTGTCCTGCTGCTAGGTACGTCCTCAATTTTGGGGTCGATAAATTTCCTGGTGACATTGATCAAGATGCGTATCCCCAGCATGGACATACACAAAATGCCCTTGTTCTGCTGGGCGATGTTCGCCACTTCATCACTGGTTTTGGTATCAACCCCAGTCTTAGCAGCAGGTCTGATTCTGCTTTCCTTTGACTTAATTGCCGGGACAACATTTTTTAACCCAACTGGCGGTGGCGACCCGGTAGTATACCAACACATGTTTTGGTTTTACTCCCACCCAGCGGTTTACATCATGATTTTGCCCTTCTTTGGCGCAATTTCAGAAATTATCCCCATCCATTCCCGCAAGCCGATTTTTGGCTATAAAGCGATCGCTTATTCGTCTCTTGCCATTAGCTTTTTGGGGCTAATTGTTTGGGCGCACCACATGTTTACCAGCGGTATCCCCGGTTGGTTGCGGATGTTCTTTATGATCACCACCATGATCATTGCCGTACCCACAGGAATTAAAATATTTAGCTGGTTAGCAACGATGTGGGGTGGGAAAATCCGCCTTAACAGTGCCATGCTATTTGCCATCGGCTTTGTTGGCACTTTTGTAATTGGCGGGATTAGTGGCGTGATGTTGGCAGCAGTGCCCTTTGATATTCACGTTCACGATACTTATTTTGTGGTTGCCCACTTACACTACGTCCTATTTGGCGGTAGCGTTCTAGGGATTTTTGCAGCCATTTACCATTGGTTCCCGAAAATGACGGGACGGATGGTAAACGAATTTTGGGGTAAGGTTCACTTTGCCCTGACTATTGTGGGTCTAAACATGACCTTTTTACCCATGCACAAACTGGGTTTAATGGGCATGAATCGCCGTATTGCTCAATACGATCCCAAATTCACCACACTAAACGAAATTTGCACCTATGGTTCTTACATACTGGCAATTTCGACATTTCCCTTCATCATCAATGCGATTTGGAGTTGGTTATACGGCGAGAAAGCTGGTAATAATCCCTGGAGGGCACTTACCTTAGAGTGGATGACAACCTCACCACCTGCGATCGAAAATTTCGATCAAACCCCAGTGCTGGCTACAGGCCCCTACGACTACGGTTTGGAAAATGCTAATGAAGGTGTACCTTTATCCGATCCCAATCCAATCTTATCTGGTGGCCCCAACTCAGTATTAAGAGCAGAACCCGACCCAGCGGTTGCTGCCAATCCCGAAGACCGGAAATAGTAGAGTTATGAGTTAGGAGTTATGAATGATGAGTTATGACTTTAATAAAGTTGTTAGTTCAAAATTTTTAACTCCTAACTCCTAACTTTTAACTCCCCATTCCCCATTCCCCACTTATCAAAATTCATGCAAAGTCAAACTATTGACCCAGCTAAAACGGAACTGAATCATCACCACGCGGCGGAAGCGTCTGTCGGTCATCATGAAGAACATCCAGACCATCGGCTGTTTGGGCTAATTGTTTTCCTGATTGCTGAAGGGATGATTTTTATGGGACTGTTCGGAGCCTATTTGGCTTTCCGTGCGACCTTACCTGTGTGGCCGCCAGCAGGTACCCCAGAATTAGAACTATTGCTACCTGGAGTTAACACCATCAATCTAATTTCTAGTAGTTTTGTCATGCACAATGCCGACACTGCTATTAAAAAGAACGATACACGGGGTGCGCGAATCTGGTTAGCAATTACCGCTGTAATGGGTGCTACTTTCTTGATCGGTCAAGTATATGAATATACCCATTTAGAATTTGGTTTAACTACCAATTTATTTGCCAGTGCATTCTACGTTTTGACTGGTTTCCACGGATTGCACGTTACTATCGGTGTTTTGGCAATTGTTGCTGTGTTGTGGCGATCGCGCGTTCCTGGTCACTATAGTAACGAAAAGCACTTTGGTATTGAAGCAGCCGAAATCTACTGGCACTTCGTTGACGTGATTTGGATTATTTTGTTCGGATTACTGTATCTACTGTGAGTATTAATTAATTAGTTGTTCAATCCACGCGGACAACTTAATAAGCCCCCACTAGGGGGCTTTTTTAATTAACAGAATAAAAATATCAGTGTAAAAGATTGTAGAGACGTAGCAGTGCTACCCTTATACAATGGCTACAGATAACACATATTTATTGTTTGCCTAAAAAAGTTAAATAAAAAATATACAAAAACAAGCTAAGACTATTCCCACTATTACTTTTACTATAGGAATCCGGTTTGATTTCTGAAAAAAATTAAGTATTTGTAGGGTGCGTTATGACTTTAGTCTAACGCACCAAAGCCTTGAAAATGGTGCGTTACGCTTCGCGATAACACACCCTACGTGTTGTTCAAAAATCAAATAGTAATCCTATAGATGCAATTGAGTTATTGGAAGTGATATGGATGCAAGTAAAGTAAAAGGTGGGAAAGGTCGGAAAAGTAGGATGTTTTGGAGAAAGTATTGATTAACCAAGGTTTTACCCCACCCTAACCCTCCCCTTATAAAGGGGAGGGAACTGGCTTTTCCTGTTTCCCCCCAAAATATCGGGGGGGGTTAAGTGGGGTAATTCGACCTGTGTGTACACCGTAGCCTTAATAAGGGGGGAACCGGAAAAACATCTATCAAAGTCCCCCTTAAAAAGGGGGATTTAGGGGGATTAAGATATGTGCAACTTCACATTAAATTGGTATTAACTCAAAAACCATTACTTGATATTTAACTCAAAAACTTACCCGATATTTTTTAGTTTTTTCGTCAAACCCACATTGATCTGACAACGCGATCGCACTTAGTAACGACTAAAATCTGGTAACAAAACTGTGGCGAACACTGTAAGGGTATTTGTGCCTTTAAATTTCAATATTCAAGGTTTTGTCAGTAATCAGACTTGGCAGTTAAAATAAATAACCATCCTAACTCATAGAATATTAATTATTCTCTGCCCACAGTTTAAATCCTGTGGACTAGTGTTAAATTTACTTAAGTGAT
This sequence comes from Nostoc sp., assembly GCF_036918015.1. Taxonomy (GTDB): domain Bacteria; phylum Cyanobacteriota; class Cyanobacteriia; order Cyanobacteriales; family Nostocaceae; genus Nostoc. Next base: position 21,268 of record NZ_JBALEO010000074.1, on the reverse strand, counting down.
AATATTACAGAAGTATTTCATAAATTAATTTTGTATTAAGATACTTATAAGGGTATTAAACAAAGCAATCAAGCAACTAAGTAGCAAACGTATCTAAAGCATAGGTCGCGCGATGGCTAACTGCCACAAATACCAGTAAATCTAGCAGCAAGCAGTTATCCATAACCTCACTCAAGCTCTGAATGGTCAGTAAATTAAGAAGTAGTATACGCCACATGAGCCAGAACCCTCTAGTCAGAAAAACACTCCGAAGTCGCTTTGAAACTGTCAAAGTGATGGGAAGCGGAGAATCTGGTAATACTTACTTAGTAGGGGGTGCTACACGTAGCAGGCATAGATACTCTCTCAACAGAAAAACACTTCGGAATCGCTTTGAGATTGTCAAACAGTTAGGAAGTGGCGGTTCTGGTGATACCTACTTGGCTATTGACTTGGATTTACCAGGACAACCTCATTGTGTCGTTAAACATTTTCACCCGAAAGATTCCAACCCTGCTGTTCTACCCATCGCTAAAAAGCTATTCGATCGGGAAGCGGAAGTTTTATACCAGCTAGGCAATGACCACGATCAAATTCCGAGACTGTTTGCCCATTTTAATGAAGATGGAGATTTCTATTTAGTCCAGGAATTCATTGACGGTCATGCGTTGACTCAAGAAATTGTCCCAGGTCAGCGTCTTAACGAGAATACAGTCGTAAATTTATTAAAAGATATCCTAGAAGTACTGGCTTTCGTCCACCAACACGATATTATTCACCGAGATATTAAGCCTCAAAACTTAATGCGGCGGTACTCCGATCGAAAGATTGTGCTAATTGATTTTGGGAGTATTAAGAAAATTGGTGCCTTGGGAGCAGGCTTAACAATTGCTGTTGGTACTCCTGGCTATATGCCAAGCGAACAAGCTAAGGGAAAGCCAAAACTTTGCAGCGATATCTATGCAGTCGGGATGATTGGCATTCAAGCTTTAACAGGTACAATACCTGAGCAATTACCAGAAGATCCCAGTACTGGAGAAGTTATCTGGCGCGACAAGGCAGAGGTAAGTGATACTCTGGCAAATATTTTAGATACAATGGTTCGCGATCGCTACAACCAGCGTTATCAGTCTGCCACAGAAGCTTTACAAGCGCTTAATTCTGATGTAACGTTGTCACATTCTCCACAATCTGCTGACATCAACCACAAGGCTGATGATACCTATTTGCTAACTTATAGAAACTTTATTTTGCTGCTGGGCATCGGTCTTGGTGCAACCACTAGTTTAATAGTAATAGTTTTAATCTACACATTTATTAATACGGGGACATCGCTTCCAAATCAACCTACTCCACTAAAGAGTTTTCTAGAAAGATTTGTTGAGTTCCCGTTAACTAATACAAGTAGTCTACTAGCTAAAGCAGCACCTAACAGAAGAATCTGTCAAAGCAATTGCACCATTGCAAAAACTACCAAAGAGCAAATTTAATTTCACTACATTAGAAAAGTTAATCATCTAGCAGCAATCATCAGACTGGCTATTAACTAGCTATTACAAATTTACTGTAAATTTAAATATTTCAAGATTACTGTAGGATAAATACTTAGATATTCCTGTAAGATAAATACAACTAAACAAAATTTAAAAATATGGACAATACAAATCAAAGAAAAGCTTTAATTAACAGCGAAATCTCCCTCTTTCTCAGAGGTTTGATTATTGGTAAAGTTCTCACACTTATGGTTATTGGCGGATTACTTTGGTGGTTATTGAAGCCAAATTTATTGTCCCGCAACAGCGTTAATTCCTCTAATCAAAATTTCAATCGCGTCTCTAATAATGCATCAACTTTTCAGACAGTTGCTGATGTTCCCCCTGCCTCATTCAACTACGGAGGTAGTACCGCTTGGGCATCTATTCGGCAATTAGTAGATTCTCAGATCCAGAGCGATCGCCCCGAACTACAATTACGCTATGTAAACCCTGTTAATGCTAGTCCTGGTTCTAGCTCCGGCATTCGGATGTTGCTTGATGGGAAACTAGACTTTGCTCAGTCCTCCCGTCCCCTCACAGATGAAGAAAAAGCTACGGCAAAAGAGCGAGGCTTCACCCTTGAGCAACGTCAAGTGGGTATGGATGGGATAGCAGTGGTAGTCAATCCATCACTCAATGTGCCTGGTTTAACTGTTGAACAATTGCAGCAGATTTATTTAGGGAAAATTACAAACTGGAGTCAAGTCGGCGGGCCAAATCTACCCATCACAGCTTTTTCGCAACGACCAGAGGACGCAGATACAGTAATATTCCCTAGCAATAGCGACTTAAAAGGGCAAGCATTTGGCGCTAATGTGCAATATGTCTACTCTGCTACAGAAGCAGTGCGCCAACTCAGTAAAACCCCTGGTGGTGTGTATTACGCTTCTGCCCGTTCAGTAATCTTTCAATGTAGTGTGAAAGCTTTACCATTGGGTAACACTTCTGGTCAGCTAATTACCCCGTATCAGGAGCCGATGGTTTCGCCTGAACAGTGTCCGCGTCAGCGCAACCAGCTAAATACTCAAGCGATCAAAAATGGTAGCTATCCAATGATTGCTAATTTGTTTGTGATTATTAAGCAGAATAAAGGTTCAGAACAGCAGATTGGAAATGCTTATGCCAATCTTTTATTAACTGACCAGGGGCAAAGGGCAATTGAACAAGCTGGTTTTGTTGGAGTTCGCTAGTAGATTTATTTGAAGGACAATTGAGCAAGCTTTCCAGAGATACCCGACTTGTTTAAGAGGTCGGGTATCTTATCTAGAAGTATAGACTTGTGCGCGATCGCGGCTACGACTGGGAACTACCAGCTTGCAGAATCTGTTGAGCAATCAAGTTTAATTGGGGAAAAATAGGTGATACGATGCGGTCATCACCTCTAAATTGAGTAACTCGGTATTCACCGTCAACTAATTGGTAGATAGAGATAGTAGGTTGTTTAGGATTACCGATAAACTTTTTACCACCAATAGCTAAATAATCAACAATCCAATATTCTTTTATCCCTATTTGTTCATATTCACCTAGCTTTTTATAATAATCATCTCGCCAGTTAGTACTAATAACTTCAATCACTAAAGGAATAGAATCGGCAAACTCAACTGTAGAATATTTCTGCCAAAGTGGCTCTAATTTTAAAGCAGGACGGTTGAGTAATAGCAAGTCTGGAGAATAGCAAGACTGACTAATAGCAGATTTAACTAATGCTGTTTTTGGGATGAAATAAGGTAGACCATTGCGAACGTACTCAACGGCAATTTTTTCAACCAAAAACCCGACAATATCTTCATGGTCTCCTACTGGTTGTGCCGTTTCAACAATCACGCCATCATGTAATTCATACCTTCCACCTTCAGGACGCCAGGCTGCAAAATCTTCAAAGGTTACTAATTTGGGTATAGCTTGAGTCATAAATTGCCTACCTTATAGCGTTTACTAATCATAAGTGGTTAAGCAAAATTAAATATATATAAATATATATTGCGATTGCTTCGTTCCTCGCAATGACAAGGGTTTGAAGTTTTCAAAATGTATAAATATTTTTGCACTACTACTTACAAGGTACATCATAGTCCCCTCCTCGCTTGCGGGGAGGGGGTTGGGGGTGGGGTTCTTGTACCTCACTCAACCGAGAACCGCTATAAGTCATTGTTATTAGGTTTTTCATCACAGATCATTCAAATCGCTACTTCCTTTTAATTATTCTGCATTGCTGCGGCAAGCTTCTCTAAATTTTGACGAACAGTAACACTACGGGGATGATTTACACCCCAGACTCGTTCACAAATATCTAAAGCTTGTAAATAAAGCGGTTCTGCTTCACTGTAACGTCCAGTTGCACGATAAATTTCTGCCAGATTATTAAGACTTTCGGCAACATTAGGATGATTTTCTCCTAATAGGTGCTTATCAAGTTCTAAGGCTTTTATACATAAGGGTTCCGCTTCATTGTAACGCCCCTGCTCCCTGTACATATAACTCAAAGCATAGATCGTATCTGCTAAAAGCGGATGCGCTTTTTGTAATACACGCTGCTTGAGTTCCAATGATTCTAAAAACAAAGATTCCGCTTCACTGTAGCGTCCTTGAGCGCGGTATATTAAACCTAAATTGTGCAAATCTGTGGCAACATCAGGATTTTCTTCTCCCAAAAATTGCTTATCTAATTCTATTGCTTGTTGCGATAACGGTTCAGCTTCACTGTAGCGTCCTTGATGATAATAAAGTAGCGCTAAATTATTTAGTATGAGAGCGAAAGAAAGATGATTTTCACCAACCAGACGTTTTTCGAGTTCTAATGATTGCAGATACAGAGGTTCTGCTTCGTTATAACGTCCTTGTTCATCATATAGTAATGCCAAATTGTTGAGACTGACGGCAACATCGGCATGGTTTTCTCCCCACAATCCTTTCCTCAGTTCCAAAGCTTGTTGATATAGGAGTTCTGCTTTATTATATTGTCCAGTTGATTTGTATAATCCTGCCAAATTATTCAGGCTAGTGGCAAAAGCAGGATGATTTTCTCCTAACAGGCGTTTCCTCAGTTCTAAAGCTTGTTTATATAGTGGTTCGGCTTCAGCATAGTTTCCCGTTGCACGATATATTCCTGCTAAATTGTTGAGGCTATTAGCTAAGTCTATCTGCAAACCCAATTCATTTTGTAGCTCACTCGCCTGACGCCAATATTTAATTGCTAATTCCTGTTCTTCTTGATAGTTTTGAGATTCACCCCGATCTAATCTGCTGTGGTAAATATCGCCCAATCTTGAATATAAAGTAGCCAAGGTAGGATCTTTAGTTCCCTGTTCTTGTTCTACTTTCTCGATTAGCTTTTGTAAATCTTGAATAGGTAAGAAAAAGCGATTAGTTTCATTAGTATCTGTGCTGGCTAATTCTGTGTCTCGAAAAACAAAGCGGATATTTTCTAGTTCTTTACCAGGAATAGCATTCGTCTTTTTAGATTCAAACCGAAATACACCATTGCGCCAACTCCAAAAATCAGGAGCTTTTTTAATCAGGCTGACTAAAATTTGGTTAGTTACCCAAAGCACGATCGCAAATGGAAATTCGCGCAATCCTTCCCTTGTCCACTGTAAGTAACCAAAAAATTTCTCCTGTTCCGATTGCTCATTTCCCAACCTGAGAAAATACAATTGTTCAGCACCCGTCACAGTGATTACCGCCGGATGCTGCTGACGGAGATATTCTTCTTGTTGTACCAGTTGGTTAAGAGCAGCTTTCAGGCTTGGTTCTTGACGTGCTAAAGTTACTCGATATGCACCGAAGGCGGGTTGTAGTTCGGCTTCATATTGAGCAATAATCTGCTCGCGAAAGCTAGCATCATCGCAAACCGCAATCAGTAAATTTAATCCCCGCTTTTGAGCTTCAATAGAAACAATTAAATCATCATACGCATCCTGATTTTCTCCTTCATCATCTAATAAATCTTCATTTAACATTAATGGCTCCCTGTCTTCTCAAGCTTTCGATAATAATTGGATGAACATCATACCAAGTTTCATCGGTGCGATATTCTAGAACATATAGCCCATGTAACAAATCTAAAAACTCTGCTTGTTTGGGATCGTTGGGCATAAATTGTTCATACACACTCTGCAAAATATCGATATCAGTTTTTCCTAAGCGTATGGAAAAATCATTGCGAATTTTATTGATTGCTTGCAGAAGAATTTTATCATCAATGATAACTTTGGCTGAAGGATTACGCCGAATCGTTCGCAAACAAATGCGGCAACATTCCTTAGAAATGCGAATTAACTCTCGCAATACGCCACCACTGTAAATTACGATTTTTTCAGCCGTTTCAGGCGCAATTAATTCACTAGGAATCCGCTTTTGTAAAACTTCACCGAGAATCTTTGTTGCTTCCGGGCGAGGTTGGGCATTTGGGAAGCGATTTTTACCTTTATCAAATATTTTTAAGACAGGCATTGCCACAACTTGATCGTTGGTTTCAGTGGCAATAATTGTGCTAATAAATGTTTCTCGAAGAACTGCGATCGGGATGGTGTAGATAATTTGAAAATTAGGTTGACAGAGAGCTTTAATATTATCTCGATAAATTTCGTTAACTCTGCCTAAGTCAAGTTTATCTAAATCATCAATAATTACTAAAACGTTTTGTTTAGTTGCAGCTTGAATTAGTGCAGCGATTTCGTTAATTCTGGCAACTAAATCTGATAACTTGCGTTCAAATTCTTGTTTGATTTCATCTCGAACACTAGCATCAGCTTTTAATTTAGAACTAATCAATTTTAAAAGGTCAAAACCTATACTAGCTTCTGCTTGCAAATTTAATTCTTCAGTGCGAGTGCGGGTAGCAAACCACTTATAAAGAGCTTCTTTAGTAGATTGTGGAATATCAACTTTGCGGGCTTCGGCCTCGGTCATTAAATTAACTGCGATCGCAAACAGTATATTAATATGATTAACAGCCGACATTTCAATTTTGTCAGCAATAGAAAAGAGAACTACAAAATATTTATCTTGAATTTGTCGGCTAAACTCAGCTAACAAAGTAGACTTACCACATCCTCGATGTCCTGTAAAGACTATTTTGCCATCTCCATTAGGGCTATCTTCCACTAATTGGTTCAGGTCTGCAATCAAATCATCACCATATTCGACTCGAAATCTTTCCATTTCGTTCCGTTCCATCAACGGAAACAGTTCGAGATTGCTGTATGCTTCTTGAAAGGAGTTTAATAAGTCTTCAGACATTGGATAGTGCCGTAAACGTGCTAACTATTCATATAATGGCTCATGATTTTTGAAGCACAAGTTTAGGTCATGTCTAGAATAGAGTATGCCTACATAATTTCTCAAATTCCGTTAATAAATAACTACTAGGTGAGTGGTATGTTATGTCTTAAAAAGAGATACCCTAATTCCCAACATTCAACCTATCAATAAGTAACAGAGGTCAATAATCAATAATATAGAATGATAGATTATACATTCGATAATTTAAACTGAATGATAGATTATACAGATAACATCCTGAAAGCTACTTAACACATAAATAAAATAAAATTTTCAGTTATAAAAATAAATTTTTAGTGCGCTTCGTCTCATCCCCCTCTAGCGGATGTAATGGTAGCTGTTGTTACTATTAGTTAGTAGTCTGTCAAGGAATAATTGACGAGTACATTCTTTGTAGAGACGGCGATTTATCGCGTCTCTCTAACGCGTCAATTTTTTAGACGCGATAAATCGCGTCTCTACATGAGATAAAGCTCCGCGACATCAAAACCTGCTTTTGCGACATCAAAACTAGCTTTTGTGACATCAAAACTAGCTTTTGCGACATCAAAACTAGCTTTTGTGACATCAAAACTAGCTTTTGCGACATCAAAACCTGCTTTTGCGACATCAAAACTAGCTTTTGCGACATTAAAACCAGCTTTTCTCAACAAATTTCAGCAAATATACCCGCATCTATCAAGTTGGCTAATGCCATCCAATGCTTTTATAATTCTGTAACTTCACTGTGGCTGCTGCATCTGCCTATTGCGTATTCTGATGATATATAAGTAACTCAGTGTATAAAGTCAGGGTTATTTATAAATAAATCCAAATAGGAAAACTATATGCAACGGAAACGAAACTCCATCTCACTGACTAAAGCTGAACGACGGATTGAAGGAATGCAGACAATTAACCCTGAGTTAGACTTTAGTAATGGGTTTTCAATTGCTACTTACAACACTAAAGTAATTGAGTTACGAGAAAAGTTAGCCGCTTATAATCAAGCACAAATAATAGTAGATAAGACACACAATGCATTAATAGAAGCAGAACGTGAGTTGAATACTTATTCTGAGCAAATGCTGTTGAATGTTGCATCTCACTATGGCAAAAATAGTGATGAGTATGGGATGGCTGGTGGAACGCGCAGGTCAGACCGCAAGAAACCACGCCCAGTAGTAAACCAAACAGTGACATCTGTGAAGTAATTGTTTGGACTCGCCGCTTCTTTAAATAAGGGTGCGTTGACCTTTGTGACAACGCACCATTAAAATTAATACTAACGAGGTCGATTCTCTCGCCCGTGATAGATGCGTAGAATAACAACATCATCCTCAAAAATAACGTAGTGAATTATAAAGCCGTACTTACCAAAAGAAACCAAAAGTTTTCGTAAGCCTGCTATTTCATCTACAATTGCACCTCGACGAGGATTCTGCTCTAGACTTTCGCCTGAAGAAACAATTGCTTGTACTGCGCGTGCTGCTGCATCAGGATTATTCAGTTTTACAAAATCGTAATGACGATTTAAGTCGTCAATTGCAGTTTCTGTCCAAACTATCTGGGACATGGACGTTCTCGATCTGTTCCTAAACTGTCTGCCCATTCACGCACGCGATCGTGGGCTATTCCTGAACCTGTAGAACGGTAAGCTTCGAGAGCAGATTGGCTCTGTTGAACCATTTGGGCTTCAGTAAGAGGTTGAAAATTTAATTCTGTGTCTATCTCTCCGTACTCAAATGATTCTTCTGTTGTTTGAGTAGCTTGATGTGTCAGTAATCGTTCAAAATCTTCTAAAGAAGTGGATGTACCAGTCAGCCACGTTAACAGGATAGTTTTCACCTGTTCTCCGGGTAATGTTTTAAGACGCTCTAAAATTTGCTGCCTAATATTGCTTGCTGTCATAAGCTTTTAATTTTTGTAGTAGCTCTGCTATGAATACAACTTTTTTCACGAGCATATTTAATTTTAACCTGCACTAGATATTGGTATTAGCCAGATTTTAGGATTTTAATCAGTCCAGCGATGTCTACGACGGGCTACGCCTACGCACCAATTACGATAGAGATGCTGAGTGCGATCGCAAATGGGCTAAAGGTATTGTCAAACCTCAAATTAGACTTAATTGTAAGTTGGGGTGGTCAAATTATTGACTTTTTCAAAAAGTCGGGAATCTCGCAAAATTAATTGAGTCGAACAACTGTTCGGTTTTGCAACCTACCAAGCTATCCGACTCGGTTTTATATTCGGAGGTTGTCGCCTTCCTCGCTGATTCAGGTCTGGACTCCCTGGTGTACGCTCGATAAATTCCCACTTATTAACTCTGACTTTGGGGAGTACTCAGGTCACAGCCACCGCCACCACACGAAAACCAACATCGGTTATACGAAACGCGCGAGCGTAATTGCCGCGAATGGCAGAACGGCAATTACGCATGCTGTCAAGCCAACTACCGCCACGCAGCAGCTTAATGTCATTATTTTTACTAGTTAGCCACGCACTACCATTTTTTGGCGCACCCTGGTAATTGTCATTATATGCATCTTGACACCATTCCCATACATTGCCATGCATATCGTATAAACCGAAAGAGTTTGGTGGAAATATTCCTATATTTGTTGTTTGTTCACGATATTCGCCCTTTGGTGCAGAGCCGTAAGGATAGTTACCGTTGTAGTTAACTAAATCTGTGGTAATCGTTTCACCAAAATAAAACGGTGTAGTTGTCCCCGCACGACAAGCATATTCCCATTCAGCTTCGCTAGGTAATCTATATTTACGTCTTGTCTTCTGGTTTAGTTTTTTACAAAATTCTACCGCTTCATCCCAACTTATTTGTTCTACAGGTAGCTTATCACCTTTAAAATTAGAAGGATTATTGTTATTACCTAGAATTTTTTGAAAAATGTTAATGTTACTACCCATAATTGCTTGATACTGCTCCTGGGTAACTAGATATTTCCCCATGAAGAACCCAGGAACTGTTACTTGATGCGGTGGACTTTCACTATCGTATCGTTCCGCTTCCCCTCGTGGTGAACCCATCGTAAAGGTTCCCCCTGGTATCTGCACCATTTCCAAGGTGACACCATTCCCTAAATCTTCTTCAAAATATTCCGCTTCTTCATTATGGCGGTTAGTGATATTTCCTTTTACATTTACTGTAACCACTTCAAATTGAAAGGTTTTTAAGGGATTTTTTTCAACTGTAAATATTCCCTTAGTGGAATTTTCAATCCTAGAATTAGGCAATGGTGAAGATGGTTCTTGAGGTTCCCACCGCAACCTTTCAATTCTTTGAATTGCTTTGATTGCCTCCATATCTTGCCCTGAAGCCGCAGCTAATACCCGAATCCATAATTGCTCTGCTAAATCTAAATTCCTGTTTACTTCTGCTTGGTAAGCATCATTTTTCAACGTGGCGATATCTGCTAGAGTTGCATATCGTGGCACAAGTATTAGGTGAGATTTATTCACAGGTTCAGCAATCACATAAGGCGTTTGCCTTGTATTCTTATACTGGCGAACCAATTCAGGCACACGAAACTTGAGATATTGCTCCAATCGTTCAACAGTAGCGCATTTACCTTGAATTCCTAACCCTTCTAGTAACGCAGTGGTAAAAGCACCTTGTTGTAAAGCATCAATTTCATAAGAATATTGCTGGGGAATACAAGAAAAAATGCTGATAACTCCCTGTTGACGTGCTTCTTCTGCGGTTTGTCGCCCAATTCCTTCACCTGTTTTTTTGCCTTCATTGCGACAAGCATCCAGAATCAAGATAACATTATCAGCACCGCAGCGACGCAGACGTTCACTCACAAAGTTAATCGCAATTGCCGTGTTTTCAATATCCTCTGGATCGCCATCACAGGGCATGAGATAATCACGGTCAGCGTATCTTATCCCATGACCACTGAAGAAAAACCAGAAATTATCCCCTGCTCCCATAAAGGGTTTCTCAAATAACTGTCGTAAGACTCGCAGCAAGTTAGTGCGAGTTGGGCGAGTCGATTTTCCAGCAAGTTCAGGTGAGTCATCGGAGAAGAAGAATATCCGCTCAAATCCAGCTTCATTGACCAGAAACTCTTGCATTAACAGTGCATCCCGCTTGGCATAGTTTAGCGGTTGCAGATAATCATACTGGTTAATACCGATCGCGATCGCCCAATTTTTTGCCATCTCACCCTGGTTCTTGGCGCTTAAACTTCAGCTTAATCGCTCCTTTACTCCCAGCTTTGACACCACTGCCAATTAATTTAACTTCCCCATCTGCACTAATTTCTACCGATAGCTCAATTTCATCTAGCTGCATCTTGGAGTTGACTTTTGCTTGCTGTTCAGCTTGACTAAACAAACTTCCCACGAGTTTGAGAAAGTGAGTCATATTTTGCTCTAATGTTTGAGCGCTAACCTTAACGGCATCTCCTACCCCTTTGCTACCAGTACTATCCCTGATAGGTTCCTCTCCCCAACTGCGTGTATTAGTACTCACGCCTTTAGCACCATCAGGAATCGATATTTGCGGCACTTCATCCGTCACAATCCAAATGCCGTCGTTTTGGGGTGTTTCTGACATATTACTTTAAATATTTAGATTAAATTGTCCCACAAATACAGATACAACGGTAGAGATAGCGATTCCGATTACTAGGAAATCTTACTGAGCATTTTAGCGATCGCACTGAAATTATCTCAGATTGGGTGCGATGTCTACGATGGTCACTGAGCCAAGTCGAAGTGCGGGCTTTGTCTACGCTTTCTCTAAATAGTCCAATCAAAAATCTGAATATCTGTAATCCAGTCTTAAGTACAATTATTTGATAACTTTCAATGCGTTTACAACCCCATGATAAAACCCGCCGATGTCAGCACCAAACGCTTAATCAGCCTTGCACCTGATAACTGGGTAAAATGGGTAACGCAAATTCCTGATATTGTTGCTGGCGAAATTCTCAACTCAGAATTTCAGTGGATAAGTCGAGAAAGTGATGTTTTAATCCGTGTCGAAAGTCCCCAGCAGGGAAAATTTCTCGTTCTTAACGAATTACAACTCCGCTATAAACCGGAAATGCCGCGCAGAATGCGTGCCTATGCAGCACTTGCAGAAGAAAAATATAATTTGCCAACGTATCCAGTACTAATTAATATCCTCAAGGCAAGTGACGCTGAAATACCGACAAGTTATGCATCAAATATTGCTGGTTTACGTGCTATTCAAGATTACCGTGTCATTAACCTGTGGGAAGTTGATGTCGAGATTGCTTTTCAACAACCCTTACCATCCTTACTGCCGTTTGTACCCATTCTCAAAGGTGGTGAAAATGAATCTACTATTAGAGAAGCATTACAAATTCTTCGTGCTGATGAACAACTAAACCAACTAGAAACAGTCTTGGCTTTTTTTGCTACGTTTGTTTTAGAGAGTACGCTCGTTCAAGAAATTATGAGGTGGGATATGGCTGTATTACATGAATCGCCTTGGTATCAAGAAATTTTACGCGAAGGAGAAGCACGTGGAGAAGCACGCGGGGAAGCACGCGGGGAAGCACGTGGAGAACTGCGAGGAAGAAAGGAGGAATTATATTCAGGAATTGAATTAGCATTAGAAATTAAGTTTGGCAATCAAGGTTTAGAATTGATGCCGATAATCTCTCAAATTACAGATTTGCAAAAATTAAAAGCAATTCAACAGGCAATTAAAACAGTAAATACAGTCAATGAATTACAGCAAATTTTGTCAACCGACTTGACATGAAACACCAAAAACATAACCCCTCTCCGCCACCGGAAAGGGGTTAATCACTGCCGAAACCACTATCTTGTACAGACGCGATTAATCGCGTCTCGATTCAGCAATCTCTAATAAGCGTCTTGCAACTCGTAGAAATCAGGCGAGATGTAATCCTTCCGCAAAGGCCAACCTACCCAATCTTCCGGCATCAAAATCCGCTTGAGATTTGGGTGTCCTTCGTAGATAATGCCGTACATATCGTAAGACTCGCGCTCTTGCCAATCTGCGGTCTTCCAAATCCAGTACACAGAAGGCACTACAGGATTTTCCCGTGGTAAGAACACTTTAACTCGAACTTCTTCGGGGCGATCGCTATTATCACCGACTTTAATCAAGTGATACATACTCACCAATTCTTGTCCTGGGCCAAGGTCAATACCACCTTGACACTGGAGATAATTAAACCCATAAGCATAAAGGGCTGTAGCGGTAGGAAGCAAAAAATCTGCCGTCACCTTAATTATCTCTACACCATTCTTGTCTGGTGCTAAAAACTCATGGTCAAAACCATTTTCCGTCAACCACTGGGAAACTTTACCCGCTTGTACCAATGACTCTTCTTTCGCTGCTGGTACTGGTTTAGATTCTTCTTCAGCCACGGGTTTGTTCCTCCTTTTGCGCCTTTTCTGTCAGCAGTGCAGGTGGTATTGGCATACCAATCGCTTCCGCCAATTCCTTCGGTGGTGCATAGCGAGTGTCTGACTGCAAATACTTACCAGTTAAGATTTCTTCTACTGGCTTCAGGTTATGAGTCGTACTGTAATAGCGGTGGGTTTGCTTAATTTTATCCCGCTCTTGCATCGATTCATTGGAGATTTTCTTCCGCAGCTTAATGATTGCGTCGATAATTGCTTCTGGACGGGGAGGACAACCAGGTAAGTACACATCCACAGGAATCAGTTTATCGACTCCGCGCACTGCTGTGGGGGAATCAACGCTGAACATCCCGCCAGTAATTGTGCAAGCACCCATCGCAATTACATACTTTGGCTCTGGCATTTGTTCATAAAGACGCACCAGTTGCGGAGCCATCTTCATCGTAATAGTCCCTGCCGTAATAATTAAATCAGCTTGGCGGGGGCTAGAACGGGGAATTAGTCCAAAACGGTCAAAGTCAAATCGGGAACCAATTAAAGCTGCAAACTCAATAAAGCAGCAAGCAGTACCAAATAACAACGGCCACAAACTAGAAAGCCGCGCCCAGTCGTAGAGGTCATCAACCGTCGTCAAAATGACGTTTTCTGAAAGGTCTTGAGTGACATTGGTACGCTCAATGGGGTTGATGATTCGTTCTTTACCCTGGGTTGTTAAGTTAGAATTCAAGACCATTCCAAAGCTCCTTTACGCCATGCGTAAACTAAAGCGACTACAAGAATTGCAATAAAGACTAGCGCTTCAATAAAAGCCAATAGCCCCAAACGGTGGAAAGCTACCGCCCAAGGATACAAGAATACGGTCTCCACATCAAAGACGACAAAGACCAGAGCAAACATGTAGTAGCGGATGTTGAACTGAATCCAGGCTCCCCCGATGGGTTCCATGCCAGATTCATAGGTGGTGCGACGTTCTGGGCTGTAACCACTGGGTCGTAGGAGCTTGGAAGCTGAGAGCGCTAAGGCAGGTACTAGGCTACAGATGATGAAGAAGCCTAGAAGGTACTCGTAACCGCTGAGGACAAACACAATGAGTATCTACCGCTTATGGAGTATTTTAAGTAGTGAGTTTTGAGTGCTGAGTGCTGAGTGCTGAGTGCTGAGTGCTGAGTGCTGAGTAGGGAATCTCACTTCTTTACTCAGAACTTTCGGAACTCGGAACTGTTTTACCCAACGCCCAATCCCTTAACTGCGTAACTTTCTTTTACATTATATCTGTTTGGTTTTTCTGAAATCTGGGAAACAGACGGACTTCAAGTATTTGATTCACTTTTGCTAGTGATAGAAAAGTCTAACAATTATGTCATAATTTTTAACGTATATTTAAGATTTCTTCTCTGCGAGGCCTTAGCCATGAGCGAACCAGCTGTTGAGACTCCGGTGTTAGACCGCTACGAGTGTCGCGCCTGCGGTTATGTTTACGAACCTGAGAAGGGAGATGACAAGCATGATATTCCTTCCGGGGTACTCTTTGCAGAACTGCCCATAAATTGGCGCTGTCCAGTTTGTTCTGCTAAAAAGACCGCTTTTGCCAACATCGGCCCTGCCGGTACTGCATCCGGCTTTAAAGAAAATCTCGGTTATGGTTTGGGTGTTAACAACCTAACGCCAACCCAAAAGAATATCCTAATTTTTGGTGCTTTGGCTCTTGGCTTCTTGTTTTTTATCAGTCTTTACGGCTTACAATGACAGCCTTTAAGAAATTCCAAATAACGCTCTCTACCAGAGGCTTTACACTGCGCTAACAAAATTCAAAATGAAAAAGCCAGGACTTTACAGCATCCTGGCTGCCAACTCCTACAAAAATTTAGAAATAACTAAGAAATACTGATGCATTCAATTGTGAAAGGTTGGCAACGAATATTTGCCTTGTTAATAGTAGTCGTGATGTGCATAGGTTGTAGCCAAGTTCCCTCTGTTAGCTACAACCCTTGGAAAGTAATTTCTGTGCCAACAGACTCGAATTTACTGGATATTGCTTTTACTGATAACCTTGAGCATGGCTACTTAGTCGGTAGCAATGCCACCCTATTGGAAACCAATGACGGTGGTAATACCTGGAAACTAATAACACTGCAACTGGATGAGCAGAAGTATCGCTTTGACTCAGTAAGTTTTACAGGCAAAGAAGGCTGGATTGCCGGAGAGCCTGGACTGTTACTACACACTACCGATGAAGGTGCTTCTTGGTCGCGTATCCCCCTGAGCGAAAAGCTACCTGGTAGCCCGATCGCAGTTAAGGCGCTAGCAGACAATACAGCTGAAATGGCTACTGATGTGGGAGCCATATATAAAACTACAGACGGCGGCAAAAACTGGAAAGCCCAGGTGGAATCAGCAGTGGGTGTGGTGCGTAACTTGGAACGTTCTCCTGATGGTAAATATGTTGCCGTTTCTGCTAAGGGTAGCTTCTACTCGACTTGGGAACCAGGCCAAGATGCTTGGGTTCCCCATAACCGCAATAGTTCTCGACGAGTAGAAAACATGGGCTTTGGTGATAATGGGCAATTGTGGTTGCTAGCTAGAGGAGGTCAAGTTCAGTTTAGTGACCCAACTAAATCTGAAGAATGGCAAGAGCCAAAATATCCAGAGTTATCCACCAGTTGGGGTTTACTGGATTTGGCATATCGCACACCCGATGAAATTTGGATAGGTGGCGGTAGCGGTAATTTGCTACGCAGCGGCGACGGTGGCAAAACCTGGGAAAAAGACCGTGACATAGAAGAAGTTGCGGCTAATTTGTACAAGATTGTGTTCTTAGAGCCAGAGCGGGGATTTATAATTGGCGATCGCGGCGTTTTGCTCAAATATCTACCAAATCCTGAAGCAGCTTAATGGGGACTGGGGACTGGGGACTGGATACGAGTTTTCCCAATACCCAATACCCAATCCCCAGTACTTATTTCTGAGAAGAACGTTGCAACTTGTAACTCTTTCTTATCTTTGTAGGATAATAAACTCAATAACACTCTATGTATAAGGTAGGGATCTAAATGTCAGGTACCACTGGAGAACGTCCGTTTTCGGACATCATTACCAGCGTTCGTTACTGGGTAATTCACAGCATCACCATCCCGGCATTATTTATTGCTGGTTGGCTATTTGTCAGCACCGGACTGGCTTATGATGCTTTTGGTACACCCCGTCCCAACGAATATTTCACACCAGCACGCCAAGAAGTGCCAATTGTGAAGAACCGTTTTGAAGCGAAAAAACAAGTTGAAGAATTTATTGGAAAGTAGTTTGAGATCATGACTAGCGGAAACAACATCAATCAACCAGTTACCTATCCAATTTTTACCGTTAGATGGCTGGCAGTACACACATTAGGTGTACCAACTGTATTCTTTTTGGGCGCGATCGCCGCAATGCAATTTATTCATCGTTAGGAGCAACTATGGCAGAAAGATCGCCCAATCCCAATAATCAGCCGGTTGAACTAAACCGGACTTCGCTATACCTGGGACTACTACTAGTTTTCGTTCTGGGGATTCTGTTTTCCAGTTACTTCTTTAACTAACTGAGAACTAGTGTTGTTAGTCTTTGTTTATTGAACGTGTGTTGATTTGTTGTTAAGGGAGGAGAGAAGCTGTGTCTGGAAGTGGGAGAATTCCCCTGTGGGTCGTCGCTACGATCGCAGGTTTAGGTATAATTACAGTCTTGGGCATTTTCTTTTATGGTGCCTACGCCGGACTCGGTTCTTCGATTTAACATTAGTTAGTTTGAACCGAATACTATAAGTTAGAACTTTTCTAGCATTTGTTGAGAAATCAACGTTAAAAAAACCGCCTGTCTCTATGAGATGGGCGGTATTAATTTTGGTCATTTGTCCTTTGTCTTTTGTCATTTGTTTTTTGCAAATGACTAATACTTCTCTACGAGAGGCTGCGCCAACGGCTTCTCTACGAGACGCTGCGCGAACGCTCAGTAGAAGTGACTAATGACTACATCAGTATCAGTTGATATCGCTGATATCGTCGCTTTCAATGTATAAAAACAGAAACGCGAAGACTACACCTGGCAAAACCCAACCAATTATGGGCACGAAGATAGCAGACAAGTACGAAGTACTAGCCAAGACAGTAGGTAAAAAAGAAGTTGCCATAGTAAAGGTTCCTATGAAATCACACTACAATTCAAGATGAGCTTACTGCAAATTCTGCCAAATTTTTAAAATTCTTTCATATTTTTAACACAGGGGAAGATATGAGGCCGCGATCGCCTATTCACCATATAATCCATCATTTTCTCACGCAGTCCAACTATAAGACTTGATACTGTAAGCTTTTCCCTGTTGTCTGCTAGGTTGTTAAGTCTGTCTAATTGATTGTCCAGTTTTGAGAGTGCTGGGACTTCTACCTCTAGCTGAATAGGGAAATCAGCGATGCTTAAAGTGGCAAGCTACGCACTACCGCCCCTAAAGCTCTTAATCTAAAATCTTTATTAGTGAATTCAGTGACAATTATCACCTGTTACTGAGAATTAAAAATTAGAAAGATTCGTCCTCATCATCTTTAGACAGAGGCTCAGGTGCTAGCAGGATGACAGGATGAGGATTGTACGTAGTTGGGGGTTGGAAGTACAGCAAACGTACCCCTTTGGCTTCTAACTCCTGTGGTTCTGTGTAGACATCGTAAGCTAGATTCACATACCAGGATTTGGATCTGTCTATGACTTGCGCCAAAGCGTTATCGATGCGTTCGGCAGAACCTTTAAGTACTTCATCTTCTAAGTTAAATAATGACTCTGAATCTGGAGCTTCTAACAACACCCGCTCGTACTCAGTTTCAATCCTTGCAATTTCAGGATCTTCGTTCACTCGCATTGCCGCCTCCATCGATTGTGGCACAGACAATAGATAAAACTGCGGGAACAAGCCTGGTGCATCAATTTGTTCGCCATAAAACTCATAACTTTCACCTTCTTCATTGTCAGCCGAACCAGAAATGAAGATGTGACCTGTTGCATCAGTTTCTACCAAGATACCGTTGATGTCACGAGTCACCCAAAAATGAAAAGCATCGCACCCTAATTCCATTGCCAGTGCTGACAAACGAGGACGACTAGCACCTTCTGCACGCGCACAAAGCAGATCGACTGGCCAAGTCTTAACAATCGTCCACCCGCTCTTACCAGCAAACAAGCCAACAATCCACCCACCCTTTCCATTAAAAAAGCATACAATTCCCTCTTTGCGTACAATTACTTCCCACAGATATTCATCCAGATTGCATACAAGCTGAGGAGGCTGGGGAATACGCAGACAGTCTGGCTCCTGTTCTAACAAGCGCGTCACTTCCTGTTCGATCGCATCAAAATTGTCTGAACGAATACAAGTGGTATAATTCGCGTACCTAGAAAACACCTCAAACCTCCGATGCTTTTAATATTTATTTACGTTGTTAATTGCTTACCTCACTTCCCTTCAGTGGCAAGCTGATTGCGCTATGTCAGCAAAATAGCGCAATCAGCTTTACCAAAAACTTCCTGTACCACCTCACATACCCAAGAGTTCATCTAGTTGCAAGCTTGGCAAGTCTGGAGGAATCACGGTTCGCACTATTGTGACTTTATGACTCTCGTGTTGGGTTGTAAGATCGAGTGCGATCGCTCCTAAGCGAATTTCCAAACAGCCAAAGGGAATGTTTAATTGTGTCATCACTTCCAAATCTCCCGACACATTAGGAAGTAAATTTGTCAATAAATGGGGGCCATCTAGTAAGCAGCGAGTTTGATAATCTTCCAGCCATAACTTGACAACAACTTGCAGAGGTACTTCCGGCAGTACTACGCGCACGATGACAGACTTGCCAGCAATTAATTCACCTTCTGGCACATACAAATGTGGAGTTGGCAAAGGCTCAGTGGCTGCTGCAATTAGAGGTAAGGAAGAAGATGAATATAACAGTGGTTGCTCCTTTTCTTCAAAGGTATAATTCTCTGTTGTATCGCCTTCCAGTTCGCTATCTGTATCATCTACAACGATTTCTTGCGCCAACCAAGCTGACGCTATATTCATTTTTATTGGAGGGGGAGGGGGCGGTACTTGTGTTAACAAAGCCGATGAGATTGTTGATTCTTCTAGTAATTTTTCTATTTCCGTATCTTCTCCAATCCCTAGTTCCACTTCCTTGGCTGTGTCTATATCTTCCCCAAAATTCTCAAGTTCAGGAGCCAACCCTTCGACTTCTTCCCATGTCTCTTGTCCCTTGGGCGTTTCAGTCAGGAGAAGTTGTGAACTGCTCCAATCTTCGCTCAGATTATTCTCCGTGTTGGCATCTAGGTCTAACGGCAAGTTAACATCAACATTCGCATTTTCTGCACTAGGAGGAAGGGGTATTTGCTGTGGTGGAACATAGTTATTGTAATCTTGAAGTTGCAGATCGTTGATAGATTCAGGCAAAGAGTATCCTTGGCTCTGCATCCACTTCCTGAGCAGGGGAGATGAATAAAGGTTTCCGGTTGTAATTAATTGTGCATTTTGGGGGGTTTCGACTTCAGAAACAGATTCTTCCTGAAATTGTTCATTTTGCGGGGCTATTACTTCAGAAACAGATTCTTCCTGAAATTGTGCATTTTGTGGGACTACGACTTCAGCAACAGATTCTTCCTGGAATTGTGCATCACCTACTACTAATTCAGGTATATTTTCATCTTCAGCCACAGTTGCGTCCAACTTTGGCAAGTCTTCAGCCGCTTTAACTTCCAATGCATCTGGAGGAACATTGTTTTTTACTTTTTCTTCGGCATCATCTGGCGAAGCTTGTAGCCGTTTCAAGTATGGCAAAGTAGTCTCAAGTATTGGCATTCGACGTTGCTTGATGACCAACTGCTCTAAGTTGATAGTGGCTATAGTAGCAGTAGCATCCTTTTCTACAAGCTCCTCCGGTGTCTGTGGTTCTGCAACAACATCTGTGGGAATGTTGGCATTACTTTGAATAGGAGGTAGTTTCGGTAATTGAGGCAACGAAATGCTTGAATTCTTGAACTTAGATGTGCGCAGATTAGCTTCTCGCAGAACTTGCAGGTTAATTTGCGCTGGTAAAGGTGTGTTTGGAGATAGATGAACTATCTGAGACTGGTCTGTTTTTGGAGTCTTGACCAGATTTAATAGTTTCAAATCTAGCCTAACAGGTGTCTCTGTTTCTGTGAAAGCAGCAGATAAGTCCGATGTTGCTACGAGGTTATTTAAAGATGTACTGGATTTTGCTGCGGCTGTGATTGCCAGTAATTCTGTTACATCTGCTGTAATTGTAAAAGACTGGCTGGCTAACCGAATGACTTCACCAGCATCGGCGAATCTACCATACAAACTGATGTCTGCCAAAATTAGCTTGGATTCACAATCAGCAGGAATATCAATTGAGGTATTGATACTAAAGGGCAACTCCTTATTATCAGATAAGGGTTGCCGTACTTTAGTCAAGATTTTCGAGTTATTGGGCGATCGCAGTTCAATTTCTACTTCAAGCGCCCGCAAGCTTTTTGGAGATAATGTTTCATCCCAATCTAGATTTGTCTTTTCTTGGAATTCTATGTACCCGTTGATTATCAGAGCTTGTCCCCAACGAGCAATATAATTATCCTGACTTAAAGTTAGCAGTAATGGTGGGGGTAGTTGTGTTGCCGAAGAATCTGTAACCTTTTCATCTTTGGGCAGCAGTTCAGAGGTGGGTAAAGCTAAATCTATTAAATTTTGTAAAATCTGCTCTGCCGTCTCTCCTTTGAGCCACACAGGACTTACAGGCTGAATATCTTCATCTTCTTCCGTTTCATCTGGTACAACAGTGATCGCAAGGTTGCTATCTGTAGTAATTGTCAGTACTTCAGAAACTGCGATCGCTCGATCTAGCTCAATTGCAGTTTCTGCTGGGGCATTAGATTCCAAGTTCTCTTCATCTGGCGCAACAGTGAGGTTGCCATCTGTAGTAATTGCCAGTCCTTCAGAAACTGCGATCGCTCGATCTAGCTCAATTGCAGTTTCTGCTGGGGCATTAGATTCCAAGTTCTCTTCATCTGGCGCAACAGTGAGGTTG
>NZ_JBALEO010000073.1:0-246398 GCF_036918015.1 Nostoc sp. | reverse complement strand
GTAATTTGTGATTAGCGCGAAAGCCTGAATTTTCGTTAACTTTTTTCTAATTTATGGATCAAAATTTTTCTCACATTATGATTCAAAGCATAGCAGTGTGAGATTTATTAATAAAGATATAACTGCGACAGACTTGTGTGTACACCGTAGCTCCTCAAAGGAGAGGGGCTGGGGGTGAGGGCAAAACGTTGTCACCAAGCGGGTTTAGCGTTAAGTTGACACCTATGCTCCATCTATCGCAATCATTTTTCAAATTGGTATGAGTTTAAGGCAAACCTCAAGCTAGAATGTTTGCGGCTACTAATTTTCAAAATAAAGAGTTACTTTAAGAGCAGCATTTTGTAGGCATCGCCCGTCATATTATGGCTGTTTGATTACTTATTAAACCCGAAAAACCCCACCCCGCCAAAGCTACGCTTTGTCTCCCCTTCCCGATGCTTTGGCTACGGTGTACACACAAGTCTTTTCGTTCACAACACAAGTACTTTCGTTCACAACACAAGTAATTTCGTTCACAACACAAGTAATTTCGTTCACAACACAAGTCTTTTTGTTCACAACACAAGTCTTTTTGTTCACAACACAAGTACTTTTTAGGACTTACGCAAAATATCTCTCAAACTCTGATTTCTCCGTGTCGCGCCAGTTGCTACAACGGGGGGAACCCCCGCAACGCACTGGCTTCTCTGCGCCTCTGCGGTTCGTTATTCCGTAACTCGTGCGTAAGTCCTACTTTTATCCACATCCTAGATGTTGATTTGCTGCCTCTGGGTTAAACACATGGCAATTCCTTTTTCGTAGTAAGCTGCCTCATTAATAAAAATTGGCCAAACAGTAGATGCACCTTCATAAATAATTGTTTTATCGTCAAAAGTTATAAAGATTGGATCGCCTGGGTTCAAGGCTTGATAATCCTTATCCTCAAGCTCTGGATGAATCATCCCAAAGATTGTACCATCAGATTTTTTTGGGTAATCTACAACTGATAAGTGGTCATAGAGAATCAAGGTTTCGTTATTTGATGGAATCTTACCCTGGTTAAACTGTTCTAGGTAGTCCAGAAGGGCGCGAACAAGTTCCTCTGTTTGTTGGAACAGCGTTGCTTTTAAAAGTCCTTGGGCAATTGGGCCAACCTCAAATGCAAAGCCTAATTCGCACAGAGAATTTACAAATGGGTTTTCTGCAATTGATTGAAAAGAGCAGCGATAAACCCTAACCAAAGGATTAATCTGACTCAGATAAGCAGCCAATTTCAAATTTAAGGGATGACTGTTATCAAGAATAATTGTCAGACCCATATTAGCTGTACTACTGTGTAAGTCTAAGATGAAATCTGCTTGTTTATCCCCATTTGATGATAGGGTATTGTGGATTAATTTAGCTTGCAATTCTTCGTAACTTTTCAGAGTCGGATCTTGTAAGTCTTGCTTGAGAAAACAGCGATTTAAATCTTTCTCTACATATCGCCTCCCGGCGGCAAAAGCATGAGGATTTGCTAACAGGGTGACTGTCTCAAAACTCGATCTAGTAATCAAATCGGGAAACTGGGCAAATTTTTGGACTAGGTAGGCTCCTGTAAACTCATTGCCATGAGTTCCACCGACAATTGCAACTCGATTAATCTGGTTCATGAAGCATTCACTTTGCCAATGCGATCGCGATCGTGTGGTTGATTAAGATAGGACATATCAGGGCCATTGGGGATAATTCCGCCGGGGTTGAGTGGAAATAGGTTTCCGTAGTAGTCCCGCTTCACGCTTTCTACGTCGCAAGTCTCAGCTACACCCGGAAGCTGATACAAGTCACGTAGATAAGCTCCGAGATTCTGATAGTCTCGAATTCGCTGCTTATTGCATTTAAACAGCCCATAGTAGGCACTATCAAACCGAAATAAGGTTGTGAATAACCGCACATCTGCAAGTGTCAGATGTTCACCGCAGAGATAGCGATTAGTCTGCAATGCAAGTTCAATCTCATCGAGAGTTGCGAACAGTTCATTACAGGCTTGATTGTATGCTTCTTGAGTCTGGGCAAAGCCACAGCGATACACCCCGTTATTTACCGCGTGATAAATCTTTTCATTCCACCAGTCAATCTTCTCTTTAAGTTCTTCTGGGTAGAGATTTAGCGTCGGATTGTTGGCGAACTCGTTAAACTCAGAGTTCAGCATGACGATAATCTCTGAACTCTCATTATTGACGATCGCTTTTGTTTGGTTATCCCATAATACTGGCACTGTAGAGCGTCCACTGTAGCCGGGTTCTGCCTTTTGATAAAATTCAGCCAGTGTGCGACAACCTTCTTCTTCATCGTTGAATATCCAACCGCCTTCAATGGGAGAAGGAGAGACGATACATACTGATATTACCGCTTCGAGTTTTTTGAGCGATCGCACAACCAAAGTTCGATGTGCCCAAGGACAGCCCAGCCCAACATAGAGTTTGTAGCGCCCCGTTGCTGGTGGGTGGGGATTTCCTTCGTCTGTGCCGATGAACTTGCGAAACTGACTATTAGGACGAATATATGCTCCAGACTGATTGCGAGGAGCCAGATTTGACATCATTATCTGCCACATAGTCGTCCAGACAAACTTTCCTACCCAGATAATCAGCTTGGGAGGAAGCGACTTACCTTTCTTCTTGGGGAGCTTTTTCTCGTCATCCATTGGAGTTGAGTTAGTCATGGCGACAATCTTGCTTTGGGAGCGATCGACGTACCTTCAGATTTCTTACTTTAACTCTACTACGCTTTGCATGAACTATTGGATCTATAGCAGTCCTAAATCATTTGTGAAAATTATATATCTCTTTCTTCTTTCTTCCCTTTGCGCCCTTAGCGTACTTTGCGGTTCGTTTTCTTATAATTTTTCACGAATCACATAGGACTGCTATATATGACAATATTGTTGATATCGATATCGCTTTAAAGACAATTTCTAAGCTAGCGATCGCTTATTTTTAAGAATAGTTTATTCTGTTTCATAATCTCTATCCACTTTGTAAGCCTGTAATAAATATTCTCCATTGAAGTGAATGAGATGAGTAGAATCTTCCGCAACCCAAACATCGGTTTCCCAAGCAATTTCAGCCAAATACTCCACCATTGCTTTCCGACTTAAAAAGGTTGTTACCATTACAAGGGGAATTTTTATATCGGCAAAGATAACTTCAAGTTCTTTCTTTCGTTTAGGGTTAATTGGTCCATGAGAAGTTACAGCTTCAATTAAAACTAGCCAATCATTTTTTAGATGATGGATAATCACATCAGGCATTTTACCATGAGAATCGATAGTAACACCTAAATCTCTCAATGCCACTTCATTAAAATGCGCGAATTTTTCATCTGTATCACCAACATAAATCAGTTTTGCTCCAGGTGTAAAACGTTCTGCAAACTCCTTAATAATCTTTTCGATCAGAATATTCTGCCCACCTGGCGATAGAGTTTTTACCTCTCCTTCAATCACTATCGGAATACGTGATAGTTCCCGCTCTTGAGCATATCGTTTTTTCAAAGTTTCAACTGAAGCCAGATAAGTATGAATACTCTTCTTCCATTCAGCAGTTCCATAAGTACGTAAGAGTTCAAGCGTACTTTCTTCAATCTGATATACTGTTTTCGGACTGTTAACGGGGCGTTCAGGTGCATCTGGATTTACAATTATCAAAGCCGCATCTAAGAATTGATGGACTGTTTGGCGGCGAACAGTTTCCCGTGTATTAGGTTTATATGTTTTGCCATAGTGCAGTGCCATAAATTCCATCATTGGCGTAATTCCGATTAGGGGAGATGCAGCAGTTTCCCAAGGATCTGTTGGCTTTAAGTTAAGTAGAGCCAGCAGGGTTAAGGCTGAACGCTCATTAAGTTGTGCCCGTGGAAGTCCAAGTTCAATTAGAATTTGTAGTGCTTCATCAATACGAATTTTAATTATTAAGGGGTTGTTTTCAGACTGATTGCTCATACTCAGTAACTCTTTTTGCAAAAGTTCATCAATTCCTTTCTGTGATGGAAAATGCTCAGTAATATATAGCCCTACAGTCATTAGTTGTGCTATTGTCGGATATTTTAAATTTCGTAAATCGGTTGCATTAACCTGAGTATGTCCATTAAACAACCGAAAAAATGCATCAACGAGGCTAGAGTTAAGATAAGCAGCAAGACCACGTGCTAGGGTAAGATTAAGTCCTCCTCCGTCCTTGTGAAAATAATTCAGGTGATTTTCAAAACCTACCCAAGAACAATTAATTTTGTTAGCATCATATACAACAGCAACAACTCGTTTTTTTTCCTCTTTGGAGGAAAATCGTTTAGTCAAAACATAATGCTCGTTGGGTACTAAAAGAGATATAGTTTGTTCTGCATATAGCAGAGCTTGGTGTTTTTTAGTTACCTTGGGATAATCAATATATCCTGCTGAAAAATTCAAGGGATAAATCAAGGGAACAGTATCTTCTTTTGGTGTTAAACACAGATATTCTTTAGCACGAAAATCTACAACCCGTCCCGTTGATACAGTTAATTCTAGGTCTTTTAATGTGCAGGTAAAATTAGCCATTTTTTCAATGACCTGTTGACTTAGTGTATCGGGGATAATGTGGATAAATTGTTGCGAGTCGTTGGGAAGAACTATCTCTGTATAAGCTAAGGAATTTGAGAGAATAAAATCATCATCAGCATTTGAACTTGTACTGATGATTACATTGTCAAATTTTGGTTTTTGTTTAACAGCATGAATAATAATTGTTTCCTGCAAAACTTCATCATCACTAAAAGCTTCCTGTCTTGATTCAAAAAGATGTATCTGATCTAAAGCCATCATTTCCAAAAACATTCTGCGGAAGTCTCTAAAATATGGCCCATTACAGAAACTACGCGGCGAAATAGCTACAAGCTCTCCTCTTGATTCAAGAAGCTGAACTGTAGCAGCGATAAAACCTGTATATAGATTGCTGGCTTCTAATCCTATAGAACGTAACAAATCACGAACTTTGGAATGAGCATTAATTTTTAAATATGGGGGATTGAGAATAGCGTGGGTAAATCTGCAATTTTCAGGATTATCGAACAAACTAGGGCCAATAAGTCTGACTGCATCCTCAATAAAATCCGTCTCTCGAATCTCATAATTTAAAGAGATCCCAGCTATTTGACATTCTCTATCACATAATTTCAATGTCTGATGCAAATACCCAATCAGAAAAGGATCTATTTCATAGGCAACAATATCTAAATTGGCTGGGCGTTTTTGGCTGTGACAAAGTTTAGCCACAAAAGCTGCAAGCAATGAGCCAACTCCTGCTCCAGCATCAAGTAAAGATATTTGAGGAAGATCGAGTTTGCCAAACATCCCAACCATTAATTCTGCTACTGGAGCAGGAGTCAAAAATTGGCCCAGTTTTCCTTTTTGCTTTTGATCCTGTTTCAAGCTTGCAGCAATCCTCAGAAGGTGTACTTCACCGAGTAAGTTTCTGGCAGAAGATTTCGACAAGCTTTTGAATTCTAACGGCTTGTGATGATTGTCTGTAAACTCTCTACTGCTTGATTGGAACATCACGGCTCATTTTCACAGAACAAAAACCAACTTTATCAGGTTTTGAATTTACGCCATGATATTTTAAGGAAAACTGATGCAAGAAGCGTCTCTTTATCCAAAAATTATTGTTAAAACTATGCTTCAGGCTAAAGTCTTTGTCACTCGTCGCCTACCCATCGAATTAGAGCAACTACGATCGCTTGCTACTGTCGAAGTTTGGCCAGAACGCCAACCCCCTCCCTACGAAATTTTACTAGAAAAGGTCAAGGAAATAGATGGATTGCTATGTCTGCTGACTGACCAAATCGATCGCCAACTTATCGAGTCTGGGAAACTCAAAGTCATCAGTCAAATGGCGGTGGGTTACGATAACATTGACATTGCCGCCGCTACGGCACGACAAATTCCCGTCGGTAATACTCCTGGGGTGTTAACCGATGCTACCGCAGATTTTGCCTGGGCGTTACTAATGGCAGCTGCACGGCGAGTAGTGGAGGCAGATCGGTTTACTCGTGCAGGTTTGTGGCAGACTTGGGAACCAGATTTGTTATTGGGGCCAAATGTTACGGGTGCAACTTTGGGGATTGTTGGTTTTGGGCGGATTGGACAAGCAGTTGCGCGTCGTGCCAAAGGGTTTGAAATGCGGATTTTGTATACTAGTAGGCAACGATGCAGCCCAGAGTTAGAACAATCTTTAGGTGTGGAGTTTGCTACGTTAGAACACTTACTGCAAGAGTCAGATTTTGTGACACTGCACACACCATCGGCTGATGATACTTATCATTTAATTAGCGATCGCCAATTTGAATTGATGAAGCGATCGGCTATTTTGATTAACACGGCACGAGGAACGATTGTAGATCCAGATTCTCTATATCGCGCCCTTGCCAGTGGTCAAATTGCGGCGGCGGCTGTAGATGTCACCGAACCAGAACCGATTCCCAGCGATAGCCTGTTGTTGACCTTAGATAATCTAATTATTGCGCCTCATATTGGCAGTGCCAGCCGTCAAACGCGCTCAAAAATGGCAACAATGGCGATCGCTAATTTAATCGCGGGATTGAGGGGCGATCGCTTGGCTAATTGTGTCAACCCCGAAATTTATAATTCATAATTCACGCCTGATGTGAATTATGAACGCCCTCAATCTAGTACCGCAAGGCGGAAGTCAAAAGGGACGCATAACTATGCGTCCCTAAAGCAAATTGCTGTAAACCTTTAGAAGGTGAAAGTTGTTCTCAGCGTACCAATAATTGCATCATCGTTATTGCTGTTTTGACCAGGAGAGGTCAACCAGATTACGCCAGGGGTGATTGAGATATTATCTGACACGCGATACTTGTAAAAGCCTTCAAAGTGATAAGGTATGTCATTACCAGTACCAGCAAAAGCTCCGCCTCGGTTAAAGGCATAAGGTTCAGCACCAGCAAAAATCCCTAAAACGTTACCTTTTTTACCGAAGTCAGGTAAGGCTACCCCAAGACCGTAGCTCCAAGCTTCATAATCATCACCAGCACCAAAGCCTGTGACATCGTGGTAAGAAACGAAGCCACTGACTGACAGTTTGTCGCTGGGTCTGAAAGCTGCTTCTATACCGTAAGAATTACTGGAAGATCCGTTTAGGGTAGTTAGAGTGTTAGCTTGACCAGTACCTACGACGCGGTTAGCACTACCCAAACCACCACCTAGATCGAATAAATTACCACCCCCAGCACCATGATATCCGTGAACGTAGGTAGCAGCTATAGATAAGCGATCGCCAACACTAAAGTTCAATTGTCCCAAGGCTGCATAGTTACCCTCTAACAAACCTTGATTTGTCCCAGGATTATTAGCATTTGATGCCAAGTAGCCTATAGTCAATGAACTTGGTTTGAAAAAATTGCCACCCTTACCAAAGGGTAAAGTCAGTGCCGCACCTGCACCACCACCAATGCGATAAATCGGACTTTCAGAAGCAAAGGTAGACAAAGCACCATTACCGCCATCAAAATCCTCAAAGTAAGGGTTGTTAGTGGCAACATAATCGCTATGAATACCTCCGGTGCCCGCAAAGTAAGCTTGAACTGGGCCTATGGGTACGTAATAAGCTAGCCAGTCGATAATCACACTGTTGTTACTAGTGCTGCCGAGTTGAAATGTTTGTGTGCCTTCAGCAGTATCGATAGCACCACCACCATTCCCTACTTGATTAAAGGCTAGTGCATTCCCGGCTGCAAGACGGGTGTGTAAAACGTCTTTACCCGTGAAGCTGGTTTGCAAGTCTAAACGTACCCTATCTTGGAAGACAGTATTATTCGCATCGCCAGTATTATTGCCAAAAATATCAGTAACGGCAAAAATGGCTTCACCCACCAATTTTGTGGTAGTAGAAAACTGATTAGCTTCAAGTTCCGCAGTCCGTGCTTCTACAGAATCTACTCGACCACGCAGAGTTGCCAGTTCTGCCGAGAATTCCTCTTGCAAACGCTGGAGAGTCGCCAAATCCTGTTTTGTTACCAAGTCAGCAGTTGCTGTCGCAATCAGTTCATTAACTCGATCTAAACAAGCATTTAAACCTGCGGCAAACTCATAACGAGTCAGTGCCCGATTGCCACGGTAAGTAGAATTTGGGTATCCAGCAATACAACCGTAGCGCTCAACTAGGGATTGCAAAGCTTGGAATGCCCAATCAGTCGGCTGTACATCAGAAAATTGAGAAACTGATGTGACTTGAGACAGTGAATTCTGATTTTTGCCTTCGTTGCTGTAGCGATTAACCTCTTCTAAAACCTTATTTTCATCAGTTTTTTGGGCAAGCAATTGCTGATTAACTTTTGGTTGCTCTGTTTGAATGAATATTGAAGCATTAGCAGCTATTGGCTTTGTATCTTCAGAAGAGCTTGCTACTTCAGCAGCAGCCATAGCCTTAGCGGAAACCAACACCGTCACTCCCAAAACTACTGGACTTAGTACCAGAGTTTTCCACAATAGATGAGACATTTTTATTTTCCTTTTCCAAAGAATAACCAAAATCAGTTGGTTCAAGAAAAAGAGAACAAGTGATTATTCTGCTTCTTGGGAATCTTATCAGATTGCTGTTACCTAAGCTATATATCTAAAAAAAATTTTACAGATAAGGAATCGTCAAGTTTTGCAGATGGCTTATTTGCCAAAGATTGAGTTTATAATAAGGTAATTTCGGTCGCTTTTGTGCTATTTACGGACTTTAGCTTCTTGTTTTTAACCCTGATTTGCGGTAGTTGCTTTTTATCTTCAAATTTATTCCTGAATCAAGAAAGTGTATTTCTATATGGGGTTTTGCTGATAAATTAGTAATTATTGATTATTAATTATTTTGAACCTCCAACCTGCCGAATGTCGGATAAATCAATACTGTTCAGTTAAGCCCAAAATCCTTAGTAAAGACACAAAATTTTACTTCTTACCGCTGCACTAACGCGTCTCTACAGGTTGAAAATCAGTACCAAAAATCTTTATCCAAGGGGATTTGGATATAAATGTTAGGTAAATAATCTTTAATAGTAGCCAGTTTTGTGTCGGGATAGGCTATCTTCAAGCACATCTCCATCCTTATTTAAGTCTTTGATTTAGGCAGATAATTTTTCATAACTATCAGCAGTTGTTGCTTCTAATCCCAGAATGGGATACACATCTAGTTCAGATGTTCCGTGCATCGTCAGAAGCAGAGCGTCGATTAAGGCTTTGGCTTTAAGCAACGTTTCCTGAAACTCCATCTCCGGCTCAGAAAGGGCTATGATTCCGCCACCGATACCAATGGAGGTTTGATTGGGAGTCAAAACAGCAGTCCGAATCACAATATTCAAATCGGCTGAACCATTTAAGCCTAAAAAGCCGATCGCACCTGAATAGACTCCCCGCGCCTCTTGTTCTAAGCGATCGATAATTTGCATGGTGCGGATTTTCGGCGCACCAGTCATCGATCCTCCAGGAAATGCAGCTCGCACGCAATCCACCGCTTGTAAATCCGAACGTAACCGCCCGCGTATAGTTGTCACCAACTGATGTACTGTTGGGTATGTTTCCACATCCATTAATTTTGGTACGTGGATGCTACCAACTTCACAAACTCGTCCTAAATCATTGCGTAACAGATCGACAATCATCAGATTTTCAGCTCGGTCTTTTTCGCTGTTGCGTAGCTTCTCACGGAGGACGAAATCGGCTTCGGGGGTTTCTCCTCGTGGTAGGGTTCCCTTAATAGGTTTGGTTTCTACCCATCCTTGGCGATCGATCCGTAGAAACCTTTCTGGAGACGAGCAGGCGATCGCTACGCTCGCCGCAGGCATCGCAATTTCACCAAAGCGTAAAAATGCAGAATAAGGAGCCGGATTGATTTTACGTAATGTGCGATAGAACGTCAATGGATCGGGAGTTGCATCAGTGTAAAGCTGATTTGTCAGGCAAACTTGATAAGTTTCTCCTTCGTGAATTTCGTCCAAACATTGCTGAATATCTTGAATATAATTTTGATAACTGCGACTCAAACGAAACTTAACAGGCTGACAACTTTCTTGGGGTACAACAGAAAAAAGAGGATCTAGAGTTTCGAGTTGTTGTTGGATAGTATCAAACCAAGTTTCTACCTGTTCTATTTGTCCTTTTTTGATTAATTGCAGCAAATAAATACACTGTTCTTGATGATCGATCGCAATCATGCGATCGCAAAGTAAGAAAATTGCATCGGGTAATGGTGAAGAATGTACCAATGACGCTCCACATTCCGCCTTAAGTTCATAACCAAAATAGCCAACAAATCCACAGTTAAAATCAAAAGGTAACTCATCAGATTGACAAAATCGGCAATCTATTTCTCGCTTCAAATACTCAAAAATACTTTCGGTGCGACGAGTCACTGTATCTGATTGTGTAATGATGATTTCTTGCGTTTGGGTATGATATCGCACCAATAAACTGTTTGCTCCGCTGCCATCACCCATAAACGAGAAGCGAGATAGACCAAGTTCTACACGGCTGCTATCTAGCCAAAAAGCATTCGGTGCATCCTTAAACAGCTGTACAAATATTTGTTCTGTATTTGGGCAGATATCTAACTTGCGCGTATACAATTCAAACTTATCTTCCTGTTTTTGGCAGGGTTCATCTACAGTAAGAGTAACAGATTCATATCCAATGCGATACTGTTTTTTTGGACTTCTTGACGATCTTTTTGGAAATTGCAGTGTAATATCTCGAAAGTTTGCTAGTAATTTTTGCCCATATTCTGTACAAATAGACTCTGGGTGAAACTGCACACCCCAAAAAGGTAGATGTAGATGACGCAATGCCATCACCAATCCTTCTTCAGTCCAAGCAATTTTTTCTAGACACTCCGGTAGTTCATCAGCAACTAATAATGAGTGATAACGCACCACAGAAAAATTGTTAGGAATACCTTGAAATAATTCCGAATTATTATGATAAATTTTACTGAGTCTGCCGTGTCGAACTTCCGGTGCATGAATCACTCTTGCACCATGTAGATAGCCAAGCCCTTGATGCCCCAGACAAACTCCCAACAAGGGTACATCCACATTCTCAATTATTTGCCGGCAGACTCCAAAATCTTCTGACCTTTCTGGACGACCGGGGCCAGGTGAAATCACAATGTTGTCAAATGCAATTTCTTTCAATTCATCCCAGTTAAGGCGATCGTTATAAATTACTAGAGGTAATTCACCATTTACCTCGGCAATCATCTGGTAAAGATTAAAGGTATAAGAGTCATAGTTATCAATAATTAACGTTTGCATACATAGTCAATTAACTAGCACATATAGCAATCCTAAATCATTCGTGAAAAATTAGATCCTCGACTTCCAATACTGTTCGGTTAAGGTAAGAGACGCGATAAATCGCCGTCTCTACAAGGAACTGATTATTGTAGAGACGGCGATTTATCGCGTCTTTGTGATCTAGAATTTTCATCAAAAAACCTTAACCGAACCGTATTGCCTCGACTTCTTGAAGAAGTCGAGGATCTGGATTAAGTTCTATAGGCGCATCTTCAAAAAGAAAGGGTTTAAGAAAATTTTCCCGCATGAATAATGGCTTGTTTGCCAAAGGTCACATTTATACGAGAATTTCGCTCGATTTTGTGCCATTTCTAGATTTTACCTTCTTGTTTTTAACCCTGATTTGTGGTAGGTCTTTTTTGTCTTTGTAAAAGTAACAGATTTCCACTAGAGTTGGCCATATTTCTAGAGAACCGTGAAATTGGCTAATGACATCATCGATAATTCTGGAAACGTTTTGCTGGAAAAAGTCTGGTTCAAATCCATAAAATACTCTCGATAAATTCTCAGCAAATAATTGAAGAGACAGTTTACGTTCTTCATTCTGGGCAGATATTGAGGCTTTGACTACCTGTCTGTGGATAGCAGCGATTTTTTCCAGGATTTCCTCAGAGTCTTGTAAAGTGACTTCACCAGAGTAATCAAATTTGATTCCCAAATCATCAAGATGATAAACACTATTTTTAATCTTCTTTTTCAGCAAGCTACATATTTCTTCATTAAATAGTTCGCTAGCTAAAGGATTACGCATATAGTTATTTCTAATATGGTTTTGGACAGCATCAACGTGTGCAGCCACAATGCCTTCTTGCTGTATCCAAATTCTATAGATATAATCTTCAAACCTGAGTCGAGTAGGAAAAAAGGGTGGTAAACCTAGCTGATTATCATATCCGGCAACTCCACAATCCATTCTCCAGTTTTTGTTAGTAATAACAGGTCTAAAATTAGTAAGAATATAAAAATCATTCAAGTCATTGGGACTAATTTGGTTTTCATCATTGAGATACATGTGAATAAAATCAAGTGTATCGATATCATTAGTTCCTGTGCGGAAAGTTTGGGCAATCTTAACGATCGCATTATTCAATACTCTCCCCTGTTGTAATAAAAGGCTATTCTCTCGAAAGTAACCTTTAGTTGTATTGGTTTCTAAATCCATTGCTGTATCAAGAACCAATTCTCCAGCCTCGAAGTTTTCTGGTACATGACTGGCTTTTTGACCGAGAACATCACCAAAAGCTGTGAGTAAATCAAAAGATTTGTGGACGTAGCCACCTTGTTGGCTAGACTTGATTAATTTTCCTCGACATATTTCATCACCTGATAAAGATTCTGGGCTAGTTTCAATTAATGCATCTGGTCGCATATCGTCATCTGCACTAACCATTAAATGTCCAAGGGTATACATCAGCGTGAAGTTGCGATTTCCTCCATAACTAGGCCGGAATAAGTTTTTGACTAGTGATTCTAGCTTGCGATCGCGCAGTCTTTCGTTTAAAAATGTAATAAATTGCTCTTTCTGTTGTGGCCCTACATAAAACACGTCATTGACTGTCTTAGTCTGCTCTAAAAGCGGATAATATTTCTCATGGTTGGCAATGCTAGAATCGTCAAAAACGATAATTTTTAAAGCATGACCATTTGCCCAGAAATTCTCATCATACTTTTCGATGGTCTGTGCTACATCTCTCAATCGATGAGTCGGGATAACAAATACCGTTTCTTTGGGTTTCATAAAATTTGTTTGGGTTTATCAAATGAAGTTTCCAAGCTTCAAACGTTGTTTAAACGTTCTCTGTATAACTCTTGTTACAGTTACATCAGGATTATTCAAATAAATTAAACAGATATATCGCTACCAATTCCCAGTTTGTTTTTACTATCCTCCAACTGTTTCCAGAGTGCTTCTAGTTGACCAAAAGCAATTTGTGGAGATAGTTTTCCAGCAGTTTCTAAATTAGCAATATAGCTAACTCTTTGAGTAAATTCTTGGAGGTTGGCATTAAATATTAGGTTATTTGGCTGAAGTTTACCGTGGTAGCGATCGCAAGCATAGAGAAAGCGATTTTTATCTTCATAATTAGGCTGAAACATTAGTTTACTCCTGATAAAAAATTTGATTGGCTATTAGTTGGTTGATTGCAGCAATCTGAAATAATTCTATTTTGTAATGCTGTTTCACAGATAATGACAGAATTACTGGGATATAGTGATAAACTCACCTATTTCGGGCTGTAGTCAGAACAATTGAGTGCTTGTTTCGTTAGAGCAGTAGTAGGATGTACTGCACACTTTAGGAAATAGTTATTGTGAAAAAATTGGCATTTTTTACAAGTATGTTGCTCTAAATGTTTGATGCTTACTATTTCGTCTTTATCTTGTGCCGCATTTTCTGGGGGATCTTCTAGTGCCTTG
The DNA here is from genome assembly GCF_036918015.1 of Nostoc sp. Classification (GTDB taxonomy): domain Bacteria; phylum Cyanobacteriota; class Cyanobacteriia; order Cyanobacteriales; family Nostocaceae; genus Nostoc. The sequence goes on along the minus strand of NZ_JBALEO010000073.1, from coordinate 232,631 downwards.
CAGACAGATGAAACGAGAAAAACAACAATTGCCCAAACAAACATGAAGGAAATGTGAGCTAAAAACACTGCTAAAAAGGGAATGTCTCCGTCATGTGGTTTGGTGTCATTATGTGTTGCCTTAGACAGATTAGCTTCAATCAGAGTAGACTGATGAACACTTTTTTGGGCGGATACATAAAGTCGGAAAAACTCCGAAGTATGCATATTAAAAACCTTTAGTTAGTCGAACTCAGATTCAGTAAAGTTAGGGAGGCAGGAGGCAGTGTTTCGACTACGCTCAACAACCAGGCAGGAGGTAAAAACATATTTTCTTTCTACTATCGCAAGCTCGAACTTTCCTCTACTTTTCTTCGGTAAATGTTCATATTTCTAATAATATGTGGAATTGAAAGTAATTGATAGGTTTGAGTAATCTGAATTAACAGATTGACTATCTGCTGGTCGAGCTTCTAATAAGCAACTGTTGAGGGAATAGTAAACAGAATGGATTTTTTTAAGAGTAACTTTGAGAGCGGGAATCATCATAGGATGTGTTGCTATTGCCAAAATGTAATCTCCGGCGAAAATACTAGGATTATCTGTTGCTGAAATGACTTGATCTTCTCTTAAAACCCCTAGAAAAACGCATTTATCCGGTAACTTAATATCACTTAAATGAATGCCACAGTAAACGCTATTATCTTCGATCAAAACACCAAACAGGCTTGGCTCTAAAGCTTTTTTGTTTTTCAACACAAAATGTTTTTTAACTCTAATAGTATTGTGCAATACTTTGCATAAAAAATATGCTGTCCTGATGATATATTTTGAATATATATAGAATGTATTAATCCAATAAAATATGTATTTATTAATTAGATAAGCAGGTATATATTTAGAGATATAGATTTTATTTATCCCTACTAAAAACAAGATTCTCGATTTATTAAATAAATCGAGAATCTAAGTTTTAAATTCTAAGTAATCATTAAAGATTACTATAGATAACTATTCCGAATAGGAGGCATATTCACTATTTTCCAAGCCCTTATCCCTTAATCTTATCCAGAGCTAAATTCAGCTTCAACACATTAACTCCAGGTTCGCCAAAGATGCCAAGAAAGCGTCCATCGGTGTTTTGAGAAATTAAAGTTTCGAGTTGGTTCGATTGAACTCCCCGCGCCTTGGCTACTCGTGCAACTTGCGCGATCGCAGCTTCCGGGGTAATATGCGGGTCAAGGCTAGAACCAGAGGTGTAGACTAAATCGCCAGTCGGCTGTACACCTGCTTTTTTCAGACGATTGAAGTCACCTTCAACTTTTTTGCTGGGGTCTGGGTCATCTTTACCTTTGATGCGTTCCATTAATGCAGGATTACTGGGAGCCAAGTTACTAGCGCCGGAAACCCCGGTTTTCAAAACTCCCGCATCATCTTTTTTCGGATCGGCTGTGCTGTAACTCGTCGTACTGGGACGGCTGTTAAAATAGCGATCGCTACTAAAAGGTTGACCAATCAAAGCAGAACCAACAACTTGACCGGCGCTATTTTTCAGGAGACTACCGTTTGCTTGAAAGGGAAACACAATCTGCCCAATGGCAATCATTGCAAAAGGATAAATAATTGCTCCAATAACCCAGAGTACTAAGGTAGACCGAACAGCTCTACCAGCTTCGCGTGCAAAACTCATTAGAATTTCTCCGGTACAAACATTACAAAAAATAAATAGATGGAAAGCCCTAGTGTCGTCAGTCCTAACAATCCCAATCCCCAAGATTGACTGCGGGAAAGTTCTTCACCGGTAGCGGCATAAACCATCGGTGCAACCACTAGGTTGAAACACATCGCCAAGAACAAATACAGTGGTAGCTTTTGTCTACGCCATTGACACCAGATTTCAGTTATTTCTTCTAATACTTGGGATGTAGCAATAGCGCGGCGGATCTGAACAGGTTTCATAGTAAATTAAGACAAAGGTAAGATAATATCTATCAGTTTGATGGCAATGAAGGGAGCAACGATACCGCCCAGACCAAAGATGAAGATGTTACGACGCAGCAGTTGATCTGCTGTTAAAGGTAAGAACTTCACCCCTTTGAGTGCTAGCGGAATTAATGCCGGAATAATCAAGGCGTTGTAAATTAGCGCCGAGACGATCGCAGATTGGGCACTCTTTAACCCCATAATATTAAGTGCGCCGATTCCAGCAGCGGCAAAGATTGTAGGAATGATCGCAAAATACTTGGCAATATCGTTAGCGATGGAGAATGTTGTCAAGGCTCCACGAGTAATTAGCAACTGTTTACCGATAGTTACTAAGTCAATTAGCTTCGTGGGGTCTGAGTCTAAGTCCACCATGTTAGCAGCTTCTTTGGCTGCTTGTGTCCCCGAATTCATCGCCACACCCACATTTGCTTGAGCGAGAGCAGGTGCATCGTTCGTACCATCCCCAGTCATTGCCACCAGTTTACCCTGAGATTGTTCCGAGCGAATCACCTCAATTTTGTCTTCTGGAGTCGCTTCGGCAATGAAATCATCCACCCCAGCTTCCTCGGCAATCACCGAAGCGGTAATCCGATTGTCACCTGTGAGCATGATGGTGCGAACACCCATGCGGCGGAGTTGGTCAAATCGCTCTCGCAAACCGGGTTTGACAATATCTTTCAGGTAGATGACACCATAAATTTTGTCATCTTGGCAAACAGCCAAGGGTGTACCGCCTAACCGGGAAACTCGCTCATAAGCTGCATCTATATCATCAGGAACGTTACCGCCACGAGAACGGACAAATCCTTTAATGGCATCCACTGCACCTTTGCGAATTTGTTTGCCATCGGGTAGATTCGTGCCACTCATCCGGGTTTTGGCGGAAAATTCTACACCTTCGGCTTTATCAATGTTAAAGTCTACCCCAGCCTGGGACTTTTCTGCTAAAATCACAATCGATTTGCCTTCTGGCGTTTCGTCAAATAAGCTAGCAGCTAGGGAGACTCGCGCCACGTCTATGATTGAGTGGTTATCCAGGGGAATAAACTCGTCAGCCATCCGGTTCCCCAAGGTGATCGTGCCTGTCTTATCTAGCACCAAGGTGTTGATGTCACCGCAAGCTTCTACTGCTCGACCAGAGGTTGCAATGACGTTAAATTGGGCAACTCTATCCATCCCTGCAATCCCGATCGCACTGAGCAAACCACCGATAGTTGTGGGAATTAAAGCTACCAGTAGCGAGATAAGAATAGCAACGCTAGCACCCGCCCGCAAACTGTTTCCCGCCTCAACACCAAAGGCTGTGCTGATAAAGCTGGCGATGTAGCCGACAAAGGGAGGCATTGTCGCTACCACAATTAAGAACACCTGCGTTAAAACTGCCAACAATACCGTCAAAGCAATCTCGTTGGGAGTTTTGCTGCGTTCTGCTCCTTCTACCAGGGCAATCATGCGATCGATAAAACCTTGACCAGGATCGGCACTAATGCGAATTGTCAACTCATCGGAGAGTAGGCGTGTACCACCTGTCACCGAACTGGCAATATCTGTACCTGGTTGCTTCAATACCGGGGCAGATTCCCCAGTGATTGCCGACTCATCCACTGAACCAATACCTTTAATGACATCCCCATCGGCAGGAATCATATTATTGGCACTGACTTTTACCAAATCGCCCCGTCGCAGTTCCGTAGAATTGACTTTTACTATGGAACCATCGGGGAGGATTTTATTAGCGATCGTATCTGATCGCGTCGATCGCAGTGAATCAGCTTGTGCTTTACCGCGTCCTTCAGCTACGGCTTCGGCAAAGTTGGCAAAAACGAGGGTGAAAAAGAGAATAAAGGTAATTGACCCGTTTAAGACGCGTTGTTGGTTGATATCTGCTTGAATTGTGCCAAACAAATTTGGGTTAAGGGTAACAAGCAAGGTGACAATTGTCCCTACCCAAACAACAAACATAACTGGGTTTCTGACAGTAATTCGCGGATCGAGCTTAATAAATGACTCGCGAATTGCTCTCTGGTAAAGTCCCCGCATATCTGTTTTGGGGGTGTGTTTGCGCGAGTCACGAGTTCCAGATGGAATACGGGGGGAGGGAGAATCAGTAGTCATTGGCATATATTAAATTTTGAGCATGAGTCTTTGAGGTGGATGAATCGAGTTCCGAGGTCGATGAACAGAGTTCCGAGATCGATAAACGGAGTGCCAAGATCGATAAACGGAGTGACGAAATCGATAAACGGAGTGACGAAATCGATAAACGGAGTGCCGAGATCGATAAACGGAGTGACGAAATCGATAAACGGAGTGCCGAAATCGATAAACGGAGTTCTGAGGTCAATAAATGGAGTTCTGAGGTCAATCAATGGAGTTCCGAAGTGATGAATCAGTCTCTAATTCCCCTTGTCCATTGGTGTCAACTTAACGTGAAACCCTTGTCAAAACGGGCTTCTCATCACGATCTGCGTTACCCCACCCTAACCCTCCCCTTATAAAGGGGAGGGAACTGGATTTTCTTGTTTCCCCCCTTTATAAGGGGGGATTAAGGGGGGGTAAAACACCTGTGGAATAAGCGTTTGAGCTTAAGTTGACACAAATGCCCCTTGTCTCCTCATCCCCAATCCCTAGCCGATACCTTTAGCGATGAAGAAAGCTTCACCGATGGGGCCTAATGCTAAGACTGGGAAGAATGTAAGTGCGCCCAGAATTAAAATCACGCCTGCGGTAACGCCTGTAAATAGTCCAGTATCGGTTCGCAATGTACCAGTGGTGTAAGGAACCGCTTGCTTACGAGACATACTATCTGCTAAAAACAGCAAACCGATGATGGGAACATAACGCCCTGCAATTAAACTGAAACAGGTACTCAAGTTCCACCACAAAGCAGTTACAGTTGGTGCTGTACCTGTAGATATTGCAAAAGGAGAAGGTTGTGAATCTCCTAAGCCTTCAAAACCAGAACCATTGTTAGCAGCAGCAGACGCATATTCATAGATAACTTGAGCAAAGCCGTGGAATCCGGGATTGCTAATTCCTGATAGTTGATCGGGAAACGCCAAGGCGATACCTGCGGGAATCATAATTGCGATCGGGTGAACTAGCAGAATTAAGAAACTAGCAAGTACAACCTCGCGCTTTTCAATCTTGCGTCCGAGAAATTCTGGGGTACGTCCCACCATCAACCCTGTAGCGAACACAGCCAGAATCAGATAAGCAAATAGATAAGCGGTTCCTGTACCCTGTCCACCCCAAATAATTTGCAGGAACATATTGGAAAGGGTAATAAAACCGCCATTGGGCATGAACGAATCGTGTAAACTGTTGACTGCACCGCACATAGTACCAGTTGTACTGGTTGCAAATAGCGCAGATTGTGCCCAACCAAACCGGACTTCTTTGCCCTCTAAATTTGGTTGCTGACTACCCAGCAGTGCATTCACAGCCGGATTGCCGTTGTATTCACCAATGGCGGTAACGATGATAAATATTACATAGAGAACGCCTACCATACCGTAGACTAACCAGGCTTGCTTAGTGTTATTCGCAAACAACCCGTAAGTGTAGATTAGGGAAGTTGGAATCGAAAGCATGGCGACAATCTGAATCAAGTTAGAAAATCCGTTGGGATTTTCAAAAGGGTGTGCCGAGTTGATGGCAAAAAAGCCGCCGCCGTTTTCCCCTAATTGTTTGATAATTTCAAAATGGGCAACAGGGCCACGAGCGATCGCCTGACTAATATTCGCATCTTCTAAAGTCGGGAATACAACCGCACCCCCCAGTGTTTCAGGAACGCCAGCTGCCATTAAGACAATGCCACCGACAAGACAAATAGGCAGCAAAATTCGCGTAATCGAGCGAATTAAATCTACATAAAAGTTGCCCAACGATCTACCAGTCAATCCGCGAATAAAAGCAATCCCTACCGCTAAACCAGTAGCAGCAGAGGTAAACATATGATAACCAAGTCCCCACACTTGGCTGCCATAACTCATGTAGGTTTCACCAGAATAGTGCTGCTGGTTAGTATTAGTAATAAAAGAAATAGTCGTATGCAGCACTGTATCCCAGGTTGGGGCATCGATCTTGGTTGGGTTTAATGGCAGCCATCCTTGATTCATAATAATCAAGAAAATCAGCAACCCCATTGCGACGTTACTGTATAAAATTGCCCGCCCATACTGCCAGCCGGTCATATTTTCTTTGCTTTTAACGCCAACCAAAGCATAAAGCACTCGCTCAACCGGATTCAAAATCGGATCGAGAAAAGTACTTTGCTCTAGGTAGACCCGCGCCATGTAGCGCCCAAAAACAGGAGTAATTGCTACTACAATTAGTAGCGTTAATATAATTTGAATCCATCCTTCTAGCATGAGTTAATCAAACTCCAACCTAAGTAAATTTGAGATAAATATCAGATATTTTCTTGTTAGAAATCGGAAATATTTAGGAATTATATTGGCATACTGATTAACTAACCAACCTATAGTTATGGGCTTTATAAATCAATCATGGAGCTTTTTTTGAAAGAACACAAGGTATAAATTGATATTTAAACTAGGCTATATAAGAAATATATGTTTATATGTATAAGAGTGTTTATCTCGATATATATCTGCAAATATAGAAGGACGGCTAAATACTAAACAAATAGCTATTTGATACTAAAACTAGCTGAGTCTTTGAGGATTACAGTATTTTCAGCTTTCTTGACTATGTAGGGAATGAGTAAGAATCTTAAAAAGTGTTTATCAATTGCAAGGATACAAACAAAACCACGATTTACGCGCAATTCACTAAAAAGCTTAATTTCTCAAATCACTTTCTCTACAAAATGCTACGCGTTGCTTCTTGAAAGATTTTACAAAACACCAAATTAACCTAAATATGGATATTTGGTAATCTTACATTTTAATAATTGCATCCAATATTTTGTAGCGTTTTTTTGAGTTATTTCTATATCGCGCAAATTATGACCCTTGCCTATATTTAACATATAATATGTTAGTTGTAGAGCCACAAATAAATAAGTTAAACCCAAAGGTTTTAAATGTTGCAAAAAGAGGTGATATATAACTTGAAGTTTCTGTCTATGGCGAAAATGTATCCACCATTTTGTTTGATGTTCAGCTATATTTTTTTGTAGACCTAATATAGCCTCAATCTCTATAAATTTATCTTTTACTTGATTATAAAATTTTATTTCTTTTTCAATTTCTCCAGCCTTGTATGATAAATCAGCATCATCAGATAACTTATAGGCTTCACTAATTAAATGACCAACATTTTCTGCTTTTTGTTGGTCATATCCAAGTTTAATATATATTTCAGTTGCTGCTTCTGCCAATTCAGCAAATTTTTCAGCATCATGTAGCCAATATATTTTTGCTTGTAGTTCTCCTAAAGTAGAAGCTAGACTATTATTCATCAATGTTGGCTTGAAATATGCTTTCGATTATCTAACTTAAAATTAAACACTAAAATCTAGCCTTTTGAGCGTTTGATCGCGTTTAAAAGCTCTCACAAAACTATCGGCTAAAACTTCTGGTGTCCATGCTGATTGAGCGACAATCACTTCCGCAATGGCAATACTCATCTGGGTGTCGTCGGTGTAGCTGCCAGGATTGAGTCGAAAACGCGGATGTTGAACGTATCGACTCAAATCATTGTTAACGATCATCTCGTCTGCATATTCAAAACCTGCACCGTAGGCATCTGCGTAGGCGTAGCCCGCCGAAGGCATCGCTAACTCTAGCAGCATAAGGGTGTTAACCTAAAAACGGACGCGCCAGAAAAAAGCTAGAAACTGATTTAGCATCTACAGGCTCTCCCTCCAGAATAGCTTTTTCTAATTCTTCAGGAGTCATAAACACAGTTTCCATATCCTCGTCTCCATCTTGTGGTGGTGGTGTCTCCAGCTTTTCTAAATCTCGCGCCAGAAAAGCATAGATAATTTCATCAGAATAACCAGGAGCTAGGAAAAATTCGCCTAATTTGTCCCATTTTTGGGCACTATAACCAGTTTCTTCGGCAATTTCACGTTGTATTGTTTCTAAGGGCTGCTCAGTTCCTTCCACTGTCCCCGCCGGAAATTCTAATATCCGTCCCTGAATTGCAAAACGATACTGGCGCACCAGTATAAGTTTACCTTCCGCTGTCACTGGCACAGCTAACGCACCACCAGGGTGACGAATACATTCCCATTCTCCTTCCGATTTATTCGGCAAACGCAAGCGATTAACTTCAAAATCAAACTTGCGTCCTTTATGAAACAGGCGTTGTCTCAGCAGTTGTGGTAATTCTCTACCTAATGGCATAGTAAAATCTGATTATCTGTGAATACAGAGGCAAAATCAGTGTTCTTCTGCTTTTAAGGATGGTAATTTTAATTGTCCATCCATAAATGCACATCAGAACAGTCTACCTCTTTCAGCAGCTCTTTAATAACACACCCGGAAACTGGTTCTATCCAATCTGCGGCAATTTCTGTCAGGGGGACTAACACAAAGGCGCGATCCCGCATTCGTGGATGGGGAATTTGGAGATTTGGTGTATCCAACGTAATGTCATCATATAATAACAAATCCAAATCTAGGGTTCTTGGCCCCCAGCGCTCCTGACGCACGCGCCCAAATTGTTGTTCAATTCCTAACAAAATTTCTAATAACTGCTGGGGGAGTATTTCTACCTGCAATGTGACGCAGCCGTTGAGGTAATCTGGCTGTGGTGGCCCGACAGCTTTGGTTTGATACCAATGGGATCTGGCTTCTAAAACAATACCTGGCGTTTGGGCTAAAGTCTCTATAGCTGCTTCTAAAATTGTCTGGGAATCGCCAATATTACTACCAAGAGCAACGGCGCTTCGTCTTAGCTCTGCTTTATCGTAGCCCCGTGTAGACATTATACTTTCCTGAAATATAGCGGTTCTCAGTTGAGTGAGGTACAATAACCCCACCCACAACCCCCTCCCCGCTCTTCGAGAGGGGACTATGATATACCTCATGTGATTAGTAAAGGCTATAAGCCTTTTTCGGGCTGTCTTTGCGGATATTTGTCAATAGCTTTTATATTCGCAGTAGCGATCAAAATTGCCGCATTTTTTACAAAACTAAATTAACCAAATTTAAAAAACATTATTTCTATAGTGAATTCAGTTAATTATTTATAGGATATTATACTAACACAATGGTAGTGCTATAACCCCAAAGTTGATTGATGGTGGTTATATAATTGCTTACTACTTTGAGCGAGGAACTGACGTGGGGAAGCTTACCTCCTGGTTCAAGCGAAGACCAACTAATTTGAGTGACTCTGGACAAGGAGGAACGAATGAGAGCTTACCACCAGCATATCTGGCGCAGACGAGGCAGTTACTGAGCAAAATGAAAATTTTACCATCTAAGATGAGGGTCAATCGGGCAACTGGCGCTAGACCACTCTATCGCCGCATCTGGTTTTGGGCAGGTTTGGGTGTTGGTGGTGGGATAGTTGCCTCGATCTACGGCATCAGTTTAATAGATCGGACTTTGCCAGATCAGTCCGAGTTGAATGCTGTGTTTCGAGAGCAAACACTGACCATTAAAGCTGCTGATGGCACTATATTACAACAACAAGGTGAAGCGACCAGAGAACAGCTAAAGCTAGAACAAATACCAGATAATTTAAAAAAAGCTTTCATCGCCTCAGAAGATAGAAGATTTAGGCAACACAATGGAGTCGATCCGCAAGGGATTGTCAGAGCGGGTTTAAGTAATTTGCGATCGCAAGGTGTGGTAGAAGGTGGTAGCACCATCACCCAACAGTTAACGCGGATTCTGTTTTTGAAACAAGAGCAGACAATCTGGCGCAAACTCAAGGAAGTTCGCCTAGCCCAAAAAATGGAGCAAGAATTAACCAAAGATCAGATTCTAGAGCGTTACCTAAATCTGGTTTATTTGGGATCTGGAGCTTATGGTGTGGCAGATGCCGCCTGGGTATACTTTAGTAAGTCGCCAGATCAACTTTCCCTTGCGGAAATGGCAACGATTGCGGGATTAGCTCCTGCTCCTAGCTTGTACGCCCCAGACAAAAATCCCGAAGCGGCAAAACGGCGACGTGACTTAGTATTGCTACGGATGCAAGAAGATAAAGTAATTACACCAGAGCAAAGGCAAGCAGCCATTCAGGAGCCATTAACCCTTAAAAGCAGCTCACCCAAGCGAGTCCAAGTAGAATCACCCTACTTTACCAGCTACATCCAAAAAGAATTGCCGAAGTATGTTTCTGCTAATGTGCTAAAAAGTGGGGGTTTAGTAGTAGAAACCACCCTCAACCCAAGTTGGCAGAAGGTCGCAGAAGAGGCAGTTGCGAAAACATTGCGAAATCAAGGACGCTGGGAAAACTTTAAGCAAGCGGCAATGGTGGCCATAGACCCCCGCAACGGTGAAATTAAGGCAATGGTGGGGGGAAAAGACTTTGGTAAAAATCAGTTTAATCGAGTTACCCAGGCACAACGGCAGCCAGGATCGACATTTAAAGGATTTGTATATGCCACTGCGATCGCAACTGGCAAAAGCCCCTACGATAGCTACGAGGATGCGCCCTTTGTCGTAGATGGCTATGAACCAAAAAATTATAGTGAAAACTTCCGGGGTTCAATGAACATCCGAGATGCCCTCACCCGCTCTGTTAATATTGTTGCGGTCAAGGTGTTGATTGATGTGGGATTTACCCCAACGATTAAACTTGCCCATGATATGGGGATAAAATCTGAACTTAAGCCCACCTACTCCTTGGCTCTTGGCTCAAATGAAGTCAATCTGCTAGAGTTAACCAGCGCTTATGGTAGTTTTGCAACTCAAGGATTGCACGCAGAACCTCATGGTATTACCCGCATCCTCAACCGCCAAGGCAAAGTCATCTGGTCAGCTAATTTCAAGTCAAAACGCGCCCTTGACGCTGACAGTGCCGCCATCATGACTTGGATGCTACGCAACGTTGTCGAAGCGGGAACTGGCGGTGCTGCTCAATTAGATAATAGAGCAGTTGCAGGCAAAACCGGCACCTCCGACGAAGCCCGCGATTTATGGTTTATTGGCTACATTCCTCAGATGGTGACAGGGGTATGGCTAGGTAACGATGACAACCGCCCCACTTATGGCAGTAGTAGTAGTGCCGCTTATACTTGGCACGAATTTATGGAAAAAGCGGTAGAGGGGATGCCTGTAGAAAAGTTTCCCAAACGACCCAAGTTAGACGGTCGCAAAGGCACTATCAAAGCCCAGTCTATCAAGCCCAAACAAATGCTGAATCGTTCTATTGCCTCTAATGATGATGACTCAGAAGGGGAAAGTGCGAGAAATTCTGATGAGAGTGGTTCATCTCGCAGACGTAGAAGCAGAAGAAGCTATTCTCAAGAAGAACAGCAATCGAGCGATTATACCCCAAGACGGAGAAGACGCGATCGCAGCGAATCAAGTTCTAGTAATTCCTCCTCAGAATCATCTACTCCACGGCGACGCTCTAGAAGAGTAGAATCTGATTCACCCCCACCTACAAGAAGTCGGCGAGAGTTGCCTCCCGCAAATAGTTCTGGTTCTTCATCGTCACCACCATCTTGGCGGGATAGACTTAGACCTTCTAACCAGTAATGAGAAGTGGGTATTGTTGATACTATGCACGACTTGGTAGGGGGCAGGGAGTAGCACTTCGGCTTCGCTCAGTGACCGAGGAGCAGGGGAGCAGGGGAGCAGGGGAGCAGGGGAGCAGGGGGGACAAGGGGACAAAAGGTGAGAACTTACACTGGATTTCTCACAAGTGAGAAATCCGGGTTACAACAAGTCTTTCTCCTTGTCCCCAAGTCGTCTTTAGTCAACCAGACTCAATCTCAGAAGTCAAAAGATAAAAACGCCCCGTTAAAAGCACTGCACCCATAAGTAGCCCTAGTACTAAACCCAACCATAAACCTATAGCACCCCAGCCGAAAGTGAATGCCATCAGATAGCCCCCACCTAGACCTACTCCCCAGTAAGCGAACATAGTAATTAAGACTGGTACTTTGGTGTCTTTCAACCCGATTAAAGCACCAGCAGCAATAGTCTGAATAGAATAAAATATTTGGACTATTGCCCCCGCAGCAAGAAAAGAAGTTGCCGTTTTAACTATCTCGATATTATCTAGATTACTGGTGTCCAAATACATTGCCACAATATAGTTGGGAAACAGCAAAAAAATTAGTGCCACAATGCTCACAATGGGAGTAACAAGCGCAATACAGACAAATCCCGCTCTGCTTGCACCCTTAAGATCGTTTTGTCCCCTCAACTGTCCTACTCTCATCGTGACGGCATAGGAAATACCTATAGACACTGTTTCGACAAAACTTTCTGTCTCGACGGTAATTTCATGGGCTGCTAACGTGTCTGTCCCAAACCACCCCATCAGTAAAGCAGTGGCAGTAAATACTCCAATTTCTGCTCCATACTGCAACCCCAAAAACCATCCAGTTTGGAAGATATCTACAAACATCTCCCAATCGAATTGATTTAAAGCGCTATTAAGTTGATATTCTTTAAAGTATTTATCAAAGCAAATCCAACTGGCGGCAGCGATAAAATTTAACCAAAAAATGAGTGTGCTTCCCCAACCGATACCGGCTAAACCAATGGCTGGTAAACCAAATTTACCGAATATTAGCACGTAATTAGCAATCCCATTTAATAGTAGTCCAGCTACCGTAATTACTGTTAAGAATTGGGGGCGATTGAGGGCAGAGCTAACTTCTTTTAAGATACAAAAACCGAGGGCAGCAGGAATTGCCCAAACAATAGCTCGCAAATATGTTTGAGCCAATAATACATTGCTTTCTTCTTGGCCAGTTAGCAGCAGGATATAATCAAAGTGCCAAATGATAAACATTACAGGTAAGCACATCGTCACAGCTAACCAAATTCCTTGACCGGTAGCACGGCTAACTTGGTCTATTTTTCCTGCACCAAAGGCATTGGCGACATTCACACCCGCAGCTGAAAGAATAGAACGACAAACGGAAGCTAGAGTAGAAAAGGCAACAGCACCTAAAGCACCCGCAGCTAAAGCTTGGCTGTTAAGTAAGCCCATCATTACCCCATCCAATAAAGGAATGCCGGCTTCTAATATTTGAGTAATTACCAAGGGAACTGCTAATTGCAGGCAGGCTTGGACTTCTAATATCAGTTCTGACTTAAATTCTTTTGAAGTTAACTCCATTGGGGCGCTAAAAAAGCAATACCGAATACATTAAGATATATTAACGCCTACACGTGAAATAAACTCAACCTATTAGCGATCGCCTCTCCAAAAATTGTGTTTAATAACACTCTTACCAGCACATGACCAAACAGATATCACTATGAGTTGTGAACTTTGAATTAAAAAATTGCTTGAACTCAACACTCACAACTCATAACTTTCTCAAATTATTGCGCCGGCAGTTGTGGGTGTGTGGTCGAGTACTTTGTCACTATGCCAGAAATTTCCGGGTTGTAAAGCCTTAGATAATTCCAGTAATTGCCAAATACTTGCCGCACATAGTTTTTAGTTTCATCAAAGGGAATTTGTTCAACAAACTCATCTGGATCTTTTGTAGTTAGAGTCTGTAACCATTTGGAGACATTGCCGGGGCCAGCATTGTAACTAGCGATCGCCAGCAAGGAGTTATTGTTATATTGATCGTGGGTATGACCCAAATACCATGTACCCAGCATGATGTTATCGTTGGGATTTTCTAAGCTTATTGTTTTGAAATCCACCTTGATTTGTGGCGCGATCCATTTAGCTGTACTCGGTAACAGCTGCATTAAACCAGTAGCTTCAGCGACAGATTTGATTTTTGGTTCAAACCGTGACTCTTGACGCATCAAAGCAGTTACTAGCAAAGGATTAAGTTTACGGTCAATAGACCACTTTTCAATCTCTCGCTGATAAGGAAATGGATAACGCGCTTGCCAGTAGGTGATTTGTTTACTCAGAGTTTGATATTGGGCAAGTTCGGCTGGTATTTCTCGGTCTTCTAATTTAGAAATTTCATCAATTCCGATGAGATTTTCTCCCTTAGCCTGCCGCATCAACCCTTCAGTAAATTGCTCTGCTACTGTTGGCTGAATTTTGTTCTGAAATTCTGTTTGCCATTGTAACCAGGCATCGCGGTCTTGACCTAGTAGATACAATTCTTTGAAAGTTTCAGAACCAGCAGGCGGTACTGGACGCTGGGGCGCGATGACTTCCGGGTTCATGACGCGCACGTTGTCAAAGTTGCCGACATTTAGCCCCAACATTGTCGCAGATCGCCATGCATAGTAAGAGTAGGGAAACTGGCTAACCACATATTCATAAGCAGTTTTAGATTCTTGCTGTTTCCCCAGTGCAGCCGCCCATTTACCTACCCAAAAGCCTGCTCTGGGAGCCAAAATACTATTGGGGTTATTGGTGACAATTGGTTCTGCCCATTGCCAAGCACCGACGTAATCTTTAGCATTGGCTTTATCTTGGGCGATTTTCCAACGGTATTCTGCGGCTTCGTCAGAGTTACCGTATTTACCTATGAGTAATTGCCACGCCGCGCTAGCTGACTTTTGATCCTTGAGAGTTTGGATTTTGGCTTTTTGTACCAGTGCAGTACCAGCTTGTTTGGGAAATTTACTAATTACCTGCTCAAGATACGGTAAGCCGTCTTGAGGTGTTTTTGCGGTTTCTGCTAACCGTAGTAGTGCCGTCCCAGCTTCCTCACTATTGGGAAATTGCTGCACTAATTGTTTATAGGTGGCGATCGCTTTTTCTTTATCTTTGCCTCCCACCTGTAACCCGCGTGCAGTACGGTAGAGGTTGCGGGATGTTTTGGGTGCTTTGGCATAAGCATTGGCCGCTTTCGGAAATTGACTATTTTCCCAATAGCTAGTACCAATGAGTTCCCAATCTTCGGGTTTGAGGGTAGTCTGTTTTGCTAGCTGATCCAAAACGCCCACTATGCCTGGTTGATCGTAGGCATACTTAGCCAAAATCAACTGTAATTGTGGCTGATTGGGATTTTCTTGCAAGCGTTTGCGGATAATTTCCCAAGTTAGAGGATTGGAAGGAAATTGAGCGATCGCAGTTTCTTGTTGCTTTGGTTGAGCAATCAGATATAGCGCTTTCACGCTGGCCGCTTCTTTGGGATACTGTTTCAGCACCCTTTGCCTGAGATCCGAGGCTTTGCCGTCCTCGCCCAGCATATCCTCTGCCTGAGCTTGTTTCAGCAAAATGTAGGGCGCGAGGATGGGATAGTCTTTCTCTAGTCCTTGGAGTAAAACTAGAGCTTTTTGCCCTTGAGTTCTTTCAATATAATCACTCGCCAAAAGATAACGAGCGCGATTTCGATCAGGCGATCGCGATTCTTGAGCGATCGTTGCTAGTTTTGCCGCCCGTTCTGGCAGCGATTGCGATATCAGCCCAAAGACGGCTGATTGGGCAACACTACCGTCCGATTTTTGCTCTGCTTGATTCTGACTCAGTTTGAGCCATTTTCCCAGAGATTTACCAATCTCAGGTGCTGATACCATTGCCCCAGTCAAAAAGGCAAACAGCGCCGCACCCGCAATTATCGAAATTTGCTTTTTCTGTAGTTTCTTCAGCATGAATACCCGCTGAAAAGTTTCGGTGAATTTCTTGAAACTCTAACACTCCTAACCATCAGTGTTACCAATTTTTATTTTTAGATTTTTAATTTTATGTAGAAAAATACTAATTTTCAATCTTTCAGTTGGTAGTATTGAGTTGTTAGCACATATTAAATATTATTACATCTATCTTGGGTATATCTTAAAAGACGGCAGGAGGTAACTCTTCTGTTGAGGATTCGATTCCTACTGATTTGTAGCCACTGAACTCTCCTACCCTGCGGCAAGCTTACACAACAGCGCGGCTCTTAAACCTTTCCTCGATAAATAAAATTCGTCGTCACCACTTGGGCGCTTTTTCCAGGTCATTAGCTGCCGTGCTTTCGCCCAAAGTTGGATTTCAAAGCCTCTCCCCGTTCCGCGAAGAGAAACAGAAGTGGGGTTTTAGTATACTTTCAGGCTTGATAAACATTCTCTAAATCCCCCATTGATTGAATTCTGACTTCTGAATTCTGAATTCTCATTTAAGTTTTTCGTGAGCAGCCAAAATAATTTTTTCAGTTTCTTCCCAGTTAATACATTTGTCAGTTACAGAAACACCATATTTTAATTCTTCTTGTTTACCAGTAATTGGTTGACTACCTTCATACAAATGCGATTCCAGCATCATGCCAACAATTGATGTATTACCATCCACTATTTGCTGAATAATATTTTCTAAGACAGCACCTTGTAATTTGTAATCTTTATTGGTATTGCCGTGGCTACAGTCGATCACAATTCTTGGTGGTAGATTTGCCTGTTTTAATTTCTCTTCTACCAGTTTGACATTTGCTGGATCGAAGTTGGGTTGACTACCACCCCTTAAAATTACGTGACCATAGCCATTACCTTTAGTTTTAAAGACGCTGACCTGTCCGTTTTGATTAATTCCCAGAAAATTATGCGGGTTTCCAGCAGATTGTAGGGCATTCAAAGCTACTTGAATATTGCCATCAGTACCGTTTTTAAAACCTACAGGCATCGAAAGCCCACTTGCCATTTCGCGGTGAGTTTGTGATTCAGTTGTGCGTGCGCCGATGGCAGACCATGTAATCAGTTCACTGATGTATTGAGGGATGATTGGGTCTAGTGCTTCTGTGCCAGCAGGTAATCCAAACTCTGTAATTTTTAATAGTAGTTCCCGTGCAATTAATAGACCTTTCTCTACATGGAAAGAATCATCCATATCTGGATCGTTAATTAACCCTTTCCAGCCTACAGTTGTTCTTGGTTTTTCAAAATACACTCGCATAATTAGTAGCAAGTTATCCTTGACTCGCTCGGACAATATTTTCAATCTCTCAGAATATTCGAGCGCTGCTTTTGGGTCGTGGATTGAGCATGGGCCAACTACTATAAATTTCCTGCGATCCTTAAAATCGAGGATATCTTCTATTTCCTGTCTATATGCTAAAACTCTTTGTTCAGCTAATTGTGTTAAAGGTAATTTTGACTTAACTTCATTGGGGGTTAATAAAATGCGATCGTTCTCAATGTTAGCGTTGTCGATATTACTATTAAATAATTTGTTGTGCATGGGGATGCTTTGGCAATACTATAGACGCACTTCAACTCAGAAGTGTAACACAAACCTATGAAATTTTAAAATAGCTTGTTTTCTGCTTGACAAATTTCTTATTAAACTGTATCCGAGTAAAATCATAACTAAAAAAGGGGAAATATTTTCCCCTTTTTCTTTTCTATTGGACTACCGACTTAGTGGTAGTGTATATCATTACTGCCATACAAACACTTTAGCTTCGTATGGCCCCAAGTCAATTATGATGCCATCTTCACCAGATTCGACATCATAATTGCCTGTCCATTCGTGCCATGTCCCAGCGCTAGGAAAGTTAGGAACGTGATAGCCTGCTAGAAAGTTTTCTGAAAAATTTGCAATTACGACTACACGAGAACCTTCATCATTCCAACGAGTATAAGCTAATACTTTTGCTTCAGGATTTTCGTGGATAAAATCGATATTTTCTGTGTAGAGAGCATGATTGCTTTTACGCAGGTTGGTTAAGCCTTTGTATGATTCAAATAAACCACGATTTAGATCGTTACCTAACAGCGTCCAATCGATTTTGGATGATTCAGGTTGTTTAGGTTTATACTCGCCAAATTCTTCTCCCATCCAAATCAAAGGTACACCAACAGCAGTCATTAGGATCGCTACTCCTAATTTAACCCGCCGAAATGCTTCTTCGTCAAAAATCTCACGGTTCCCCAGTTCAACCATGACATGATTATGGTCGTGGTTGGTGAGATAATTTACTACATTGGTAGCACCCAAAAAGCCTTGGCGCTTGCAGTCAATGACATCTTTAAGACGCTCCAAATCAAATGTATCACCGCAAATATGTTCTAGAATGCAGTGATAAAAACTATCATGCCAGCAACCATCCATTGGCCCATCTACATTGGTAATGCTGGGAGTTTCAGGAATGTGTTCGGCAACGTTGTAAAAAGGCTTCATGCTAGCAGTTTTTTTGGCTTCCTGAACAATCCAGTGCATGAAATCGTAGTTAGCAATTTGCCGCGCCGCATCATAGCGAATACCATCAAGATGATATTCTGATATCCAAAAACGGATTGCCTCACCAGTAAATTTCCAGGCTGGCTTAATATCTAATTTTTCATCATAATGTTCGTAATTAAACTCAGGCCCCCAATTATTATCAGGGTCGCGAGGTTCGTGATGATACCAATAATCGTGGTCAATTTGTGTTAATGGAGCAGATGCTTCTGAGTGATTATAAATACCGTCAAGAATTACACGAATACCTTTAGCGTGACACTCATCAATCAAATTTTTTAACTCAGCAGTCGAACCATAACTAGATTCTGTTGCAAAGAAGTGGCGGGGATTATAACCCCAACTATAATCACCAGGATATTCTTTAAGTGGCATCAACTCAATAGCGTTGATTCCCAGTTCACACAAATAGTCTAACTTTTCAATGACGTGTTTGTACTTACCTCGTGCATAAGGATCGTCCTCGCCACCAGAAAAATCACCAACGTGCAATTCATAAATTACTAATTCGTGGTCAGCAGGTAAAGGTTTGTCATCATGTTGCCAAACGTAAGTATCAGTAATCCTTTTGCGGTCTTTGATCCTGATAACACCATCGTCTTTTCCACTTTGTTCATCTATGTCAGTTGCACAAGGATCTGTAACATCAACCCATTGTTCTGGTTCAAAAAACCATGAATTTGATTGAACGCGGAATTTATATTTATAAACGCCGTCTTCTAATTCAACACTTGTGCGGAAATAACCATCATCACCTCTTTCCATTGGAATATCTTGCCAATCAGAAAAAGAACCAATTAATGCGGCTCCTTTGTTGTAAGGTGCAAATAAATTAAATTCAATTGGCTTTGCCATAGAAGTATTTGTAATATCAAGGGTTGATAGAAATATTCTCTGATGCTGAATTGAATTTGCAAATAGCTCTAGAGAAATAATTAGATCGTGAGTGCTTCTCTCTTCAGGAATAATTTATATTTTATTTATAAAACTTAACTGAATATTGTTGATTTTTGTCTGTTTATAATATTTATTTGTTGACTCAAATACGGATTTACTATCTTGTAAAGATTGTCTATAAAACTAATGTTTTTTAACCTACCGCATACAAATACATAAAAATATTAAACAAAGTAAAAGTTTTAACCATGTTCAAATACAGTATTTATCTGGTAAAAATAGGATGCTTTTTACCAAATATATGTTACAAAGTTAATCTTTTTTGCTATTAGCTTGTTGTAGATAACTTAATAACCAATTCGCCGCTGTCGCTCTGCGAGTTTGCCGAGGCCCAAATTCCCCAATTTTGTAACCTTTGAAACCCAGTTTTTCTTTTAGCATTTGTTTATTTTCAGCCGGAATGGAACGAGTCAGCTTGACAGTTGCGGGGCGAGATTCAATGAAATCTGGTGGTTGTGGGTATTCATTATGCCATTCTGGTGCAACTTGGCTAACGTCCCATTGTGCAATTGAGGAGTCATAGCGATAGCCTAAATAATGCCATAGCAACTGGTTGACTGTGGCATCATCAAGTTTATCGTCAAGAATCGCCCAAATTGTTTCTGTATTAAGTGGTGGCAGGTTAGACATAAACAATTTAAAATTCCAAGTGGAAAAATTGACTACTGATTAAATTACAGCAGTTTTCAGGTATTTAGACTATAGGAACTAGTATTTGATTTTTGAAATGCACGTAGTAGACTGTCTACGCAAAATAGTTCATTAGACATAGACGTAGGTTGGGTGGAGCGGAGCGCAACCCAACATATTATCAGGATGTTGGCTTTGGCAAAGCCTCCAACGCCACTTGCTACAACGCGGGGAACCCGCAAGGGCGCTGTGGCTCCCCAACCTACAATTTTTTTGCAATCATTAAAGCCATGACAGTCCATTACTTGACTACCGAGATTTTTTCAGAAATCAAATATGATTCCTATAGGACTTCAATGAAGAGTAGGGTAGTTCAATTACTTGAAAAGTTCGGGAAATATACAAAAACTAGTAGGTATTGAGAAAGACTGGGATTAATTTGGCGAGTTGGAGTTAAAAACAGATTGTGTATACACAAACTAGGTAGACTGGAATCGTAAAGATTAGACCAGTCTATGCAGAATTCTACAGCACTGCCAAAGATTATCCGCGCCCATGTATTCATTTCTGGCCGAGTCCAAGGAGTGGGCTATCGCTATTCCACTGTCGATACAGCTAGGCAATTGGGATTAACCGGTTGGGTGCGGAATCTCCCCGATAATCGAGTAGAGGCAGTTTTTGAAGGGGCGCGAGAGGTTGTAGATGACATGGTTCGTTGGTGTCACTCTGGGCCACCTGCTGCTGTAGTTAAAGATGTTGTGGTTGAGTATGAGGAACCAGAAGGGTTGCGGGGATTTGAAGTTAAGCGGGTTGAGTAGGGAGTTAACAAGGGCACAGGAAAGACAAACTATCCCCTGTAGCAGCCCATAATCTATGCTGAAGTGACTTGTATACTCGTGGGTTTTTCCTGTTCATCTTTTGAAGCAGTTTACCGCCTGTGAAAAATTTTGATTACAATGCAGATGTCAACTAGGCGGCGTGCTGTCTATCCACGTAAATCCAGAAGATACTCAATGAGTAATCAATTAAAAGACTACAATCCCAGCGGCGTAGGTGAAATAAATGGCAACCTCTTAGGTTTGCCCTGCGATTATCAGTCTGCAAACTTGATTGTCTTTGGTGTACCGTGGGAAGTGACTGTTTCCTATGGTGCTGGCACTGCTAATGGCCCACAGAGAATTCTAGATGCTTCGACTCAATTAGATTTGTTCGATTTTGATAATCCTGATGGTTGGAAGCAGGGAATTTTTATGGAAGAAATTCCCCAAGATATTTTAGAGAAGAACACATACTACCGCGGCTTGGCAGCAAAAATTATCGAGCGATTAGCCCAAGGTAAACAACTCTCCGATACACCAGATTTAACATCTGTGCTGACAGAAATTAATCAGGCTGGTCAACAGGTTAATCAATGGCTGTTTGAAAATTGTCAGGCAGCATTTAATAATGGTAAGCGAGTTGCAGTCATTGGTGGAGATCACAGTTCGCCTTTAGGTTATTTCCAAGCATTAGCAGCTAAATACCCAAACTATGGTATTTTGCACATTGATGCCCACGCAGATTTACGCGATGCTTATGAGGGATTTGAGTTTTCCCATGCATCAATTATGTTTAATGCGATGAAAATACCGCAAATTTCTAAGTTAGTGCAGGTAGGTTTGCGTGATATTAGTCATGATGAAGTGCAAATGATTGACCAATCCGATAGTCGCATTATTGCTTATTACGACCCAGCTATTAAGCAAAAGCTTTACTCTGGAACAACTTGGATTGATTTATGCCGAGAAATGATCAGTCATTTACCTGAATATGTTTATATTAGCTTTGATGTAGATGGTTTAGATCCAAAACTCTGTCCGAGTACGGGTACTCCTGTTCCAGGTGGGTTGGAATTAGAGCAGACTTTTTGTCTGTTCCGAGAATTGGTCAATAGTGGAAGAAAAATTATTGGCTTTGATATCTGCGAAGTCGGTGATGCAGAGTGGGATGGTAATGTTGGAGCGCGGGTAGTTTACAAGTTGGCAAATTTGATGGATTTATCAAACAGAATTCAGGAGTCAGGAGTCAGGAGTCAGAATTAATTCTGTACGACACAACTCTTGGAGACGCTCCGCGTAGCTTGCTTCCACGTTCGCGCAGCGTGCTGTAGGCAAGTGGTACGACAGGCGGTAGTTGAATCTCGACTTCGCTCGATTACCGCGCAGCGATGCACTGACTTGTGCCGAGCGGCTTGCCCTGAGCGCAGTCGTTGGCGTGGTCACTGAGCGTAGCCGAAGTGCAGCCTCTCGTAGAGAAGGGAGCCGAGGTAGCGCAGTCGAAGTGTCGAAACTCAGTGTATTGCTGGTGGATGAATAATATCATGTCCGCTTGATTACTTACTAAACCCCAAGAACCCCACCCCCAACCCCCTCCCCACAAGCAAGGAGGGGACTATGATGTACCTCATGTGATTAGTAAACGCTATAAGAGGGTTGAAAATCCCCACCAAATCAAACGCGAACAGCGTCTCCGAAAGAGAAGATTTAGTGGTTTTCAATCAGTGGTGGGTTTGAATCCTCCGCTGATAGATAGCGCAGTGTTAGCGAGTCTTATCCCTTGGCGCTAGCCTCTCCCTTTGGGAGAAGGGGAGAGAGACGCCAAGGGCGAATGAGCGTCTTGATTCTGAATCCTGAAGTCTGAATTCTTCTTCAACGAGAATTAGTATAAGGAACAAACAATCAGTACATCAGCGTCTGTCTCTATATATCTCTCAGAATATAGATACTAAAATAATTCCAGCTGATAAAGTTCTGGAATTATATACTTTATTGTCTATTAGTGGCTGGATACTATTTTTTAGTTCTATTTTACTATGAAAATCATGCTAAAAAACTACTTTAACACCAATCAAGGGCGAATTTTCACTGCTTTTATTTTAACTGGAATTTTGTCTGTTGCTAGCGGTTTAACACTTGTCAAAAGTGCTACAGGCGCTTCTGCGAACTTTTCTCTAGAAACAAGCAATAAAGTTCTCAAAGACAATATTAAACCAAATCGCTTGCCACGTCCAGTAGCTAATGCAGTACTGCGAGATTTAGCCCGCAGGCAGGGAGTTTTTACTAGACAACTGCAAATTATTGACTACAATCAGCAGACTTGGCGCAATGGTTGCTTGGAACTACCTCAAGCTGATGAAATCTGCACCCAAGCATTAGTTCCTGGTTGGCGGATTGTGGTATCTAATGGCAAAGAAAACTGGGTTTATCATACCAATAACAATGGGCGATCGCTACGTTTAGCTTCGGCAAATACTCCCTCAGAAAATCTGCCAAATAAATTACCTACATCTGTAAAAAATGCGGTTTTACAAGCCGCATCCAGACGTTTGCAACAGCCAATTTCTCAGTTAACTATTATTGAGGCTCAACAGCAAACTTGGAGTAATGGCTGTTTGAATCTACCACGTCCTGATGAAAACTGTACCGAGGCTATAGGAAGTGGCTGGCGGGTGGTTGTCGGCGGAGTTGGCCAAACCTTGGTTTATCATACCAATCAAACAGGTTCCGCACTCAGGCTGAATCAAAAGGTTAACGAAACTACACTGAATCCTGTGCAAATTCCAGCTAGTGAGTTACCACCACCGTTAGATCGAGATATAGTATTTCGCCAAATCTCCAGCGGGGGTTTTGCTGGCAGAACCTATGAGACTGTTTTACTCAAAGATGGGCGACTGATTCGCGTGCGGATTGGTGATGCTAATGATTCTGAACGTAGTGTTCGCCGTGTTTCTGTGCAACAGGTGCAAGAATTTGTGCGATCGCTAAAACGTTCTCAGTTTAGTCAATTTCGGAATTTGAGTTACCCAGCCCCCAGTGGTGCTGCTGATTATATCACCTACACTCTCACTAGCCAAGAAGGTACGGTTCAGTACAACGATATTTCTCAAAATAACCTGCCAAACAATTTACAGACAGCAGTCAAAGCCTGGAATCAAATTGTAGCCAGCGCGCAATCATAAACTTCATTGATGGAATAGAAGAATAAGAGAGTGGTGGGAACCTAGCTACAGACTCGCCACTCTCTTATAAATTAAATTTCCCAGATGCTGGCGATCGCACTATCTTAAAAGTTCATTTTCAAGATAGCGAAACAATGAAAGGTGTTTACGGCAATATTTGGTTGAAATACTTATTTAATTCGCCGTTTTGTAAATACCACATAGGATTAAAATTAAACATGAGGGCAATTGTTAACTAAAAGCTGCTCAAACAGCAATATTATATTAAATTGTCAATCATCCAAAAGAAGTATATTAAAAATATTAATCAAGCTTATTTAGTTTAAATTGATGGGTAAGCAAGTTTGTAGTAAGGACTAAAGTGCTTAAGGATCTACGGGTTAATAGTGTCGAAACTCGGTTTATTGGTACTTTATTTTTACGCAAGTCCCTTATTACAAAACCTCTTTTACTAGCTTAGACATTGTACTAGTACAGCACGACGTAAATCTAGCTACTATCTCAATTAACTAGATAAGTTGCTCTGAACAACTTGTTAAAGGTAGGCAAATTTCCACCACAGCGAACTAATTGTTTTTGCCCAATTATACTCGATTGATGCGAAAAAATAGCACACTTAATCAAGTAATATAGATTTGGTAAAAAATTGAGTAATAATAACTCCCATAAACTTTTAAAAAATAGGCTTGTATATTAATTACATCTTTGAAAAGATTGCTAAAAAAATCACTAACCATACTGAACTATAATTATGATTACTGATTGATTATTTATCACTATAATTATAGCGTCATCTAGCCAAAACTAGAGATTTTATCTTCCTATAGCTTGAAATATTCTCTTTCCTAAATTTCATACATAAATTACATGGAACAAGTCATTACTTCAATGGCAGATGCTTTGTTAGTAACCAGTAATTCAGGAAAAATAAAAAAAGTAAATCGTGCTGCTCAACAATTATTTGGTTTTGAGGAAAAAGAATTAATAAATCAACCAATCTCACTAATCATTGACGAGGATCAAATTGTACTTAAAGCTATTTATCAACATTCTTATTTAAAGCGTAATTCCCAGAGTCTAGAAGTAGTTTGTCGAACAAAAACTAGAGAAAAACTGTTGATTGCTTTTTCTTGCTCAGTAATTCCCAAAAGAACAGAAGGACTAGAAGATATTGTCTACATTGGTCGGGATATTACTGCTTGGCAACGCCGGGAACAGCGTACAAGTGCCCAGTATTCTATTACTCGCATATTATCAGAATCACAGAGCATAAAGCAGGGAATTCCTCAAATTTTGCAGTCGATTTGTCAAAACTTGGGATGGGATTTAGGCGAACTATGGACACCAAGTCAATATATTGGCACTTCCGTGCAAGGAGATAGTCTCAATGCAGTACTAAGGTGTGTAGAAATTTGGTCAAGTCGATTAGTTTCTGTTCGAGAGTTTAAAGCAATCACCTGGCAAACTACTTATACACCTAGTGTTGGCTTACCTGGTCGAATTTGGATCAGACGTTTGCCTTTGTGGATTAAAGATATCACAGTAGATGGAGATCAAAGGCGATCGCAACCTGCTGCTGAGGCTGGATTGCACGCAGCTTTTGGCTTCCCCATTTTAGACGATAGTGAAATCTTAGGAGTGATGGTTTTCTTTAGCCGGGATGTACAACCAAAAGATAAAGACCTATTACAAATGATGGGTTCTATTGGTAGCCAAATCTCTCAGTTTATCAAACGCAAACAAGCAGAAAATGCTCTTGTAGAAAGTGAAGAACGATATCGAGATTTATTTGAAAATGCTAATGACTTGATTCAATCTGTCAATCCATCTGGTCGTTTTTTATATGTCAATCGTGCATGGCGAGAAACCTTGGGATATAGCGAAGCTGAAATCGCAAATATGAGTGTTTTCGATATTATACATCCAGAGTTTAAGCAACACTGTTTGCAAAGGTTTTATCGTGTCTTATCAGGAGAAAATCTTGGGCAAGTAACAGCTATATTCGTTACTAAAGATGGTCAAACAATCTTTTTAGAAGGCAATATTAATTGTAAATTTGTTGAAGGTCATCCAGTTGCGATTCGCGGCATTTTTCGCAATGTAAGCCAGCGAGTAGCAGCAGAAGAAGCACTTCGTTATCAGCAGAAAGAAACCGAACGTTTATTGCTGAATATTTTGCCAGTCGCAATTTCTAGAGAAGTGAAAGAACAACCAGCTAGCATTGCCGAAGACTTTGCTGATGTCACAGTTTTATTTGCAGATATCGTTGGCTTGAGCGAAATTGCTACTTCTATGAGAGCAATTCAACTGCTGAACCTACTCAACCCAATTTTCTCAGTTTTCGATCGCCTCACCGAACGATATAGTTTAGAGAGAATCAGAACTATTAACGATGCTTATGTGGTGGTTGGTGGCTTACCTACACGCCGCCAAGATCGTGCTGAAGCGATCGCTCTGATGGCACTGGATATGCAAACTGCGATCGCTCTATTTAATACTGAGAATAACCAAAATTTCAGCATCCGTATCGGCATCCATAGCGGTTCGGTAATGGGGGGAGTCATCGATCCGAATAAGTTTACTTATGAACTCTGTAAAGACACAGTAAACATCGCTAGCTATATGGAATCCCAAGGTATTGCTGGTAAAATCCAGGTTACAGAAAATACTTATAAGTGCTTGTGTGATGAATTTGTATTTGAAAAACGAGGCGAAATCGAAGTTAAAGGCAAAGGGAAGATGACAACTTATTTGTTGATTGGACGGAAGGAATGAGGGCATTGGGAAAGAGGAGGCAGGAGGCAGGAGGCAGGAGGCAGGAGGCAGGGGGCAGAAGTTCTTTAATTTTGAATTTTGAATTTTGAATTTTGAATTGATTTCTCCCCCTGCCCCTGCCTAATCCCCTAGTGAGTATTCGGAATCAACCGCCCACAGGGATAAGTCGCTGTGGGCTGTGAAGTATTTTCAGCAACTGCTGCTGGAACCCGATCCGATGGTTGGGTTTTGGCTGCTAGATAGTCTTTTTGCAGTTTGTCGAAAATGGCTTCTCGCTTGTCGTATATACGCTTCAGGGGACGAGGTTGGCATTTGTTCAACACATACGCTGTCACCAGTGGTAGAGCGATTGTGCTATCGGTATAACAAACAATTGTGTTAGGTAACTCATCCGGGTCAATTTTACCCCAACTGACAGCTTCCGATGGCGTTGCTCCAGATAAACCGCCTGTATCTGGACGCGCATCGGTAAACTGTATAAAGTAATCGTGTCCTCGTTCTTCTAAGCCTAAAACCTCGTGGAGTTGCGGTTGAGTTTGTAGCAAAAAGTTTTTAGGACTACCGCCACCAAGAATTACAGCCGCACTTTTACCTCCTGATTCACGGGCATTATATGCGATCGCTGCTGTCTCATTCACGTCAATTGATGGATCTATTACCAACTGCGAACCTTCCAATGCTAAAGCCGCCACGTTCATCCCAATTGAGCTATCTCCTGGAGAAGACGTATAAATCGGTACGCCATATTCATAAGCTGTAGCGAGCAAGCAGGAATGCTGCACACCCAATTGCTTTTCTACTTCTCGGACATATTTACCTAGTAAATGGTGAAACTCAGCCGTTCCCATCCGCTTTTGAAACGCTTCTCCTTGGAGAATCTTGCGGATGAACGCATCAGTTTCTAGCAGCACATCGTAACCAAAAATAATGTCATAAATGCGGATCGTGCCTTCTTGGCGCAGTTTCACATCATCCAAAAACGGATTACCAGCAAAGAGTTCAAAACCCAATCCGTAATGCATATCATGGTAAAGATTTGCACCAGTGCTAATCATCCAGTCAATAAAGCCGTTGCGAATTAAGGGTGCAAGTGCTGAAACCCCGAATCCTGCTGGCGTCATCGCACCGGAAAGGCTAACTCCCACTGTCACACCTTCCGTTAGGACATCGCGACTCAGTAGTTGGCAGATTTCCCGCAACCGCGCTGAGTTATAAGCGGTGAAGTATTGATCGATCAAATCCACCACACTGATATCATTTGATATAGGTGTGGGTGCAATTTTTTGACCCAGCTGTTTAGACATTTTGGCACTCCCGAACAGTAAACACGCCGAATCTAATGGTATCTAGCTTTCAGCCAAAGTGACAGCAATACTTTTTGATCACTATCTTGAAAAAGCAAGTGGGGAGTAGGAAAAGAAAGCTTTTTCAGCCCTTTTGGGATTTTCCCATGATTAGCTGTCTTAAAACCGAATGGCACTAAGAAAAAATACAGCCCTTGCTCTGACTGGTTCCCTGCCTCTAGGCAGGGAACCCATTCTGGGAGGCTCCGCCTCCAGTAGCTTGACAAGAGGCAGAAGCTCACTTTAGATATATTTCCAGCCTGGAGGCTGGGAACAAGACGACACAAGCCTTTGGGCTTTTCTTCGTGCCATTCGTCTTAAAACCTTATAAGCATTTCACAGGCATATTAGTCACATTTCAAATAAAAAATATCCAATTATTTATTGTGAGGTAGTTCTAGAAAGCTGGCTTTCCGGCCCACTCTCTAAATAGTAGTAATTTATTATTTTTTGGAAATCGCTAATACCAATTTTCAAAAAGAATACAAAGGTTTTTGCGTCAGTTTTTTCTCTACTTTTGTGAACGAGAGAAAACTAAATTTCATGTTTTCTCACAATATGTCCTACCGTGTATACACAAGTCTAAAATAGCTGATAAATTACGGTTTTACCCCACCCTAACCCTCCCCGTATGTATTGGCTACAGTGTACACACATCTCTAAAAATCCTACCCACCCAATATTTCTGTTCAAGTGAAAGTCGCACACTGAGCAAATATTACGCCCGAAACTTTAGTTCCGGGCTGATAGCTAAAGTCCACTAAGCGTGGACTGAACTAAATTTCTTGTTTAGTCTTCTTTTAGAAGACTTTCGCTATGAGACTCGGAATTTATTCCGAGGCGGGATAGATACACTGCACCAACACTTGTGTGTACACCGTAGGTATGTATTGGGGAGGGAACTAGATTTTCTGGTTTCCCTCCAATGCATCGGGGGGATTAAGGGGGGTAATTCGACTTGTGTGTACACCGTAGCCAAGACATCAGGGAGGGTGCGCAGTATACGCAAATATTTTTGAATTGCTATAAGCCACAAATACTTATCCTGATGTGGTTTCAGGCAAACGCATAATTTTCCGGTTTTGGCACGGTGATGCCTTAATGGACATTGGTTGCAAAAATTAACAATTAGTAATTATTCTTTAATAACTATCTTAAATCTTTTAACTATCTGCTTAACTGTCTTAACTGTCTTAACTGTCTCCTAATTCTTCAATTTTTGATTTAACTATCTGCTTAACTGTCTTAACTTTCTTAACTGTCTCCTAATTCTTCAATTTTTGATTTAACTATCTGCTTAACGACTTTAATGTACGGATTGCTTTTTATTTACAACTATGAAAAATTATGAGAACACGACGATCCAGTATTAAAAATTTATCTGCCAATATCGGAAATAAGTAATGACTTAAACAGCTTTTTCAAATGCTTGATCTTTCGGTATGGGAAACTTCAAATAAAACATACATAACTCATTCTTTAGATTAGGAGCATCTTAATATTATCGCCTTGAAACGAGCCACCACAAGCAAACCAGATGTGGATATTTAGCTGGCCCGGATTTCTCACGCATAGTGTAGGCTCCAGGGGAAGAGGAGTGTGGGGAGTGTGGGGAGTGTGGGGGGTAAGACTTCTTCCCCATCCTCCCACACCTCCCACACTCCCCACACCTCCCACACCTCCCACACCTCCCACACCCCTTTGATTTCTCACAAGTGAGAAATCCAGGCTGGGTAGTGATGATACTTGTGAACTGCAACGATGCTCAGATCGGCCACGAAACCAAGATAGCAAGAAGACCCCAGAGGAGGTTTAGCGCAGATCATGCAACCCTTTGAACTGCCAGAATTTTACACGCCTTGGCCCGCACGGCTGAACCCAAACCTGGAAGCGGCACGAGTCCATTCCAAAGCCTGGGCCTACGAGATGGGGATACTTGGCTCAGAAGAGGAAGCGCAAAGCTCGGTTATCTGGGATGAACATACATTTGATTCGCACGACTACGCCTTGCTTTGCTCTTATACCCATCCAGATGCGCCGGGAGCGGAGCTTGACCTAGTAACCGACTGGTATGTTTGGGTGTTCTTCTTCGACGATCATTTCCTGGAAATCTATAAGCGCACCCAAGACATGGTTGGGGCAAAGGAGTACCTTGATCGATTGCCAGCGTTTATGCCAGTGCATCCCACTGATACCCCTTCGGTTCCGACCAACCCAGTAGAGCGCGGCTTGGCTGACCTGTGGTCTCGCACCGCCTTTACTAAATCTGTGGACTGGCGACTTCGATTCTTCGAGAGTACCAAGAACCTCCTAGAAGAGTCTCTGTGGGAACTCGCCAATATCAACCAAGATCGAGTTGCTAACCCTATCGAATACATCGAGATGCGCCGCAAAGTTGGTGGCGCTCCGTGGTCAGCGGATCTCGTCGAACACGCCGTGTTTATAGAGATTCCGGCCCAAATCGCCTCGACTCGACCAATGCGTATCCTCAAAGACACGTTTGCCGATGGAGTGCATCTTCGCAATGACTTATTTTCCTACCAGAGAGAAGTAGAGGATGAAGGTGAGAACGCCAACTGCGTGCTGGTCTTGGAGCGCTTTTTAAATGTCAGTACTCAGGAAGCGGCTAACCTTACCAACGAACTGCTAACCTCGCGGTTATACCAGTTTGATAACACTGCTGTCACCGAGTTGCCCCCTCTCTTTGAAGAGTACGGACTAGACCCAGTGGCTCGTGTGAACGTTCTCCTTTACATCAAAGGACTCCAGGACTGGCAATCGGGCGGTCACGAGTGGCACATGCGATCGAGCCGTTATATGAACAAGGGAGGAGAGAATTCTTCGACATCCACGCCACTTCTGGGAGGCCCCACAGGGCTAGGCACATCGGCGGCGCGGATTGAATCGCTATACGCCGCCTTGGGTTTGGGAAGGTTCAAGAGCTTTACTCACGTTCCATACCAGGCTGTTGGGCCAGTAACACTGCCGAAGTTTTATATGCCCTTCACTACAAACTTGAATCCCCATCTAAATGCTGCGCGGAAGCATTCCAAGGAATGGGCGCGCGAAATGGGGATGCTGGAATCACTACCTGGGATTCCTGATGCTGTCATCTGGGATGACCACAAGTTTGATGTTGCCGACGTAGCCCTTTGCGGTGCGTTGATCCATCCGAATGGATCTGGTGCTGAACTGAATCTGACAGCGTGCTGGCTTGTTTGGGGAACCTATGCCGACGATTACTTCCCGGCACTCTACGGGAATAATCGCAACATGGCTGGTGCAAAAGTGTTCAATGCCAGACTGTCGGCGTTTATGCCTCTGGATGACTCCACCCCCAGCGAGATTCCAACTAATCCGGTGGAAGCCGGCTTGGCAGATATTTGGTCTCGCACAGCAGGCCCCATGTCCGCAAACGCGCGGACTCAGTTCCGCCGCGCAATCCAGGATATGACTGACAGCTGGGTGTGGGAACTCGCCAACCAGATCCAAAATCGGATTCCCGACCCGATAGATTATATTGAGATGCGCCGTAAGACCTTTGGCTCGGATCTGACCATGAGTCTGTCGCGACTAGCTCAGGGGAGCGAGATCCCGCAGGAGATTTACCGCACCCGAACGATGCGATCGCTCGATAATTCCGCCGCCGACTTCGCCTGTTTTACCAACGATATCTTCTCCTATCAGAAAGAAATCGAATTCGAGGGCGAAATCCATAACTGCGTGCTGGTCGTTCAGAATTTCCTCAATTGTGATATACCACAGGCAGTTGAAGTTGTCAACAACCTGATGACCGCTCGGGCGCTCCAGTTTCAACACATCGTCGCCACCGAACTGCCAGCCCTTTTCGATGATTTCGACCTGGATGCAAGTACCCGCGAGAAACTGCTTGGATACGTCAAGAAACTAGAGCAGTGGATGTGCGGCGTCCTCAAGTGGCATATAACGGTAGACCGCTATAAGGAATTTGAATTGCGTAGTTCGTTAGCAGGGCGGCTACTTAGCGGCCCCAGAGGGCTGGGTACTTCAGCTAGGCGTATTGGATCGGTGAGGGTTTAAGGTCATTACTCGGTCAATAAAGTCAGGTTTTTTTGTTGGTGAGTTGGTTCAAGGTCAGTATGCGATCGCGTGAGATTGGTTTTTTTTAGTAACTAATAAAGTGGAGGATTAAGTTGTGACGTATTCTAACGATCCCAATTTGGTAGAAGATCAGCAGCCCCAGTTAACTTTGAGTACAGCAGCGGCGCGTAATTTGGCGACAACAGCCAAATCTGCACCGCAAACCCAGGAAATTACATCGCGGTGGTTATTGAAACTGTTGCCGTGGGTGCAGACAAAAGGTGGCGCTTATCGGGTCAACCGTCGGTTGAGTTATTCCGTGGGTGATGGACGGGTGACTTTCACCAACACCGGAGCAACGGTGCAGGTGATTCCTTTGGAACTTACTGAGTTGCCCTTGCTGCGAGGGTTTAACAACCTTGACGTATTGACCGGGTTGGCAAACCAGTTTGTTCAGCAGGAGTACGCTCCAGATGATGTAATCGTCGAACTTGGCCAGCCTGCCGATCGCGTGATTCTGATTGCTCGTGGTAAGGTCAACAAAATTGGTGTTGGCAAGTATGGCGAGCAGATTGTCTTCGATGTGCTAGCTGACGGCGACCATTTCGGCGATGAAACTGTGGTGCAGTCCGAGGATACTTGGCAGTACACCCTCAAGGCGATTACTAGAACCATCGTTTTGTCACTACCCCAAGCGGCGTTTGAAAGGGCGATCGCTCAATCCGAGGCGTTGGGAACCCATGTTGAACAGTTCCGCACCCGCCTGAACCAGCCACAAACTGCCCAAGGTGAAGCTGCCATTGAACTGGCAGCCGATCATCCCCAAGAGGCTGAGTTGCCCGGAACCTTCGCCGATTACGAACTCACACCCAGAGAATATGAGTTGAGCATTGCTCAAACAGTGTTGCGAGTCAGTACGCGGGTAGCCGATCTGTACAACGAACCGTACAACCAGACGGAAGAACAACTGCGGCTGACTATCGAGGCATTGCGGGAACGTCAAGAACACGAGTTGCTCAACAACCGCGAATTCGGGTTGCTGCACAACGCCGACCTCAAACAGCGTATCTACAGCAGTGGCGGCGCACCCACCCCCGATGACTTGGACGAACTGTTGGCGACCGTATGGAAGGAGCCGGGATTCTTCCTAGCTCACCCCCGGACGATCGCTGCTTTCGGTCGTGAAGCCAACCGCTTGGGTCTGTATCCACAAAGCGTAGATGTGAACGGTGTTCAGGTTACATCTTGGCGCGGTGTACCTATCTTTCCTTCCAACAAGATCCCCATCACCAGTAACCGCACTAGTTCTATCCTTTTGCTCCGCACCGGTGTAGAAAAACAAGGGGTGATCGGCTTACATCAAACTGGTATCCCTGATGAATATCAACCCAGCTTGTCTGTTCGATTCATGGGCATCAGTGAAAAGGCGATCATTTCCTACCTCGTTACCGCCTACTACTCCGCAGCCGTCCTCACTCCTGACGCACTTGGCATCCTCGAAGATGTCGAAATTGGGCGCTAAATATCAGGAGTGCTGAGTGCTGAGTGAGTAAAAATTATAGCTGACTGTTGATACCCTGCAAGAAAGTGGGCAGTATTTTAACTCAGCACTGGCTCAACGCCCCGTTACCGCTAATGGAACTCAGCACTCAGCACTGAATGCAATACGGTTTGATTAAGGCAAGAGACGCGATAAATCGCCGTCTCTACAAAAGATTGATCCTTGTAGAGACGGAGATTTATCGCGTCTTTGGATCTAGAATTTTCATCAAAAAACCTTAACCGAACCGTATTGGCACTGAATGGCACTTTTATTAGTAATTAGAGGATGAGGTGATGACCGATTTTATTGAATCAAATTTAAATGTTGAGAGTGGACAACCTCAACTGAGTTTGAGTAAAGATGCTGCGCGTAATTTGTCCACGACCACCAAATCTGCACCGCAGACGCAGGAAATTACCTCACGGTGGTTGTTGAAGATGTTGCCGTGGGTGCAAACGAAGGGCGGCACTTATCGGCTGAACCGTCGGTTAACCTATACTGTGGGTGATGGGCGGTTGAGTTTCTCCAACACCGGAGCCGAGGTGCAGGTGATTCCCCAGGAACTTGGTGAGTTGCCCTTGCTGCGAGGGTTTGACGACACCGAGGTGCTGAGGGCGTTGGCAAGTCGGTTTGTTCAGCAGGAGTTCGCACCTGGTGATATCATAGTCCAGTCAGGTCAGCCAGCCAATCAGCTTTTCTTGATCGCACATGGCAAGGTAAACAAGATTGGTATTGGCAAGTATGACGAGCAGCCTCTATTGGATATGCTAGCTGACGGTGATTATTTTGGCGATCTATTAGCGGAGTCAGAAAGCAATTGGAAGTTCACAGTCCAAGCTGTAACCAGATGCACCGTATTAGTGCTACCACAACAGGCATTTCGGGAACTGCTCAACCAGTCGCAGGCGTTGCAGGCTCAACTTGAGCAGTTTAGGACTCGTGGCGAACAACCACAAAACAAGTATGGGGAAGCTGCGATCGCGTTGTCAACCAGTCATAGCACAGAGACGACATTACCGGGAACATTTGTTGACTACGAACTTTCACCCCGCGAATATCAGTTAAGCATTGCTCAAACTATGTTGCGAGTAAGTACTCGCGTTGCGGATCTGTACAATCAACCATACAACCAGACGGAAGAACAATTGCGGCTGACGATTGAGGCATTGCGAGAGCGTCAAGAATACGAGTTAATTAACAACCGCGAATTTGGATTGTTGCACAATGCCGACCTCAAACAGCGCATCTACACCCGCAGCGGCCCCCCCACTCCCGATGACCTTGATGAACTGGTCACTCGTCGGCGGAAGTCGAGGTTCTTCCTGGCTCATCCCCGCACTATTGCAGCCTTCGGTCGCCAGTGCAACCGTCGAGGTATCTATCCAGACACCATCGACATGGATGGGAGCAAAATAATCACGTGGCGCAATGTACCGATTCTGCCCTGTAACAAGATCCCGATTACTAAGAATCAGACCAGTTCTATCCTTATACTCCGCACTGGTGAGAAAGATCAGGGTGTGATTGGCTTACATCAAACTGGTATCCCGGACGAATACCAACCCAGTTTGTCTGTCCGATTCATGGGCATCAGCGAAAAGGCCATTATCTCCTACCTTGTCACCGCCTACTACTCCGCAGCTGTCCTCATTCCCGACGCACTTGGCATCCTTGAAGATGTGGAAATCGGTTTGTAACTTTTTTGAGTCGAATATGAGTCAATTTTGGTAGTGTCAAAATAAGAGTTAATACGAACTCATAACTCACCACTCAAGACTGATGCAAGATAGGCAAGAACAAATTTCGCAAGTGGTAGTGACTGCTGGGCAGATGCGCGATATTGAAAAGCGGATCTTTGCAGTGGGAATGCCTGTAGTTGCTTTGATGGAAAAGGTGGCGGGATTAATTGCTCGTCGCATTCCAGAGATTCCTGCAAACACCCCTTTGTTAAGGGGATCTCGTGTGGGAATTCTTGTCGGCCCCGGTCATAATGGTGGCGATGCTTTAGTCGTAGCCCGTGAATTACACTTTCGCGGGTATAAGGTTTGGATTTATTCTCCTTTTTCTAAGCTTAAAGAATTAACTTCGCAGCACTTGCAATATGCCCAGAGTTTGGGCATTCCAATTTATCAAACAATTGAACAACTGCCAGATTCTGATTTGTTGATTGATGGCTTGTTTGGATTTGGTTTAGAAAGAAACCTGACCGATCCCATTGCCTCTGCAATTAATCAGCTAAATGAATTATCTATACCGATTTATAGTATCGATTTACCTTCAGGTTTACACACCGACACAGGCGAAGTATTGGGAACTGCCATTCGCGCCACTCACACATTTTGCTTAGGTTTATGGAAACTCGCTTTCTTCCAAGATCGAGCGTTG
This sequence comes from Nostoc sp., assembly GCF_036918015.1. GTDB lineage: Bacteria > Cyanobacteriota > Cyanobacteriia > Cyanobacteriales > Nostocaceae > Nostoc. Next base: position 196,787 of record NZ_JBALEO010000073.1, on the reverse strand, counting down.
GAATATCTTGGTAAAGCTGAGTTAATCGATTTTGATATTCCTTTAGCTGATGTGGAAGCTGTTCTCAAAGATGCACCTAAAATCAAACGGATTACACCAGCAAAGGCACTTGCTACTTTACCTTTACCCCGTCCAGCAGTTACTCACAAATATAAAGAAGGACATTTACTGCTGATTTGCGGTTCGCGGCGCTATGCAGGTGGGGCAATTTTAACTGGTTTGGGTGCTAGGGCTAGTGGTGTCGGGATGCTTTCGATTGCCGTACCCGAATCCCTAAAACCTCTTTTGGTGTCACACTTGCCAGAAGCGCTCATTGTCGGTTGTCCAGAGACGGAAAGTGGAGCCATTGCCCACCTACAATTACCAGAAAACACCAATCTAAGTTCTTTTAATGCGATCGCTTGTGGCCCCGGTTTAACACGAGATGCTACTCCCATTGTGCAAGAAGTAATTAAGAGCGACCGCCCTCTAATTCTCGATGCCGATGGTTTAAATATCTTGGCACAAATGGGAGCGATCGCCACATTAAAAAAACGCCAAGCAGTAACCATACTCACACCCCATACTGGCGAATTTGAACGATTGTTTCCTGATGTCGCCGATGCCAAACATGACAGAGTGAAAGCAGTACAAGAAGCTGCCGCCCAAAGTGAGGCAGTAGTATTGTTGAAAGGGGCAAGAACTGCGATCGCAAACCCTCAAGGTGCTGTTTGGATTGTTCCTGAAAGCACACCCGCCTTAGCCCGTGGCGGTAGCGGCGACGTGTTAACTGGGCTACTGGGTGGACTGTTAGCGCAAGCAGCAACTAAACAGATTCCTGTAGAAGATATTGTGGCAACTGCTGCATGGTGGCATTCCCAAGCAGGTATATTAGCAGCCCAAGAGCGTACCGAATTAGGTGTAGATGCGTTTACATTGACACAATATTTGATGAAAGCTCTAAGGAATTAAACAGTTTTTAAGTTTTATATTACAAATATTTAGCACATGATTAACAGTTATCCTTTTTTCTCGCAGCCTTATACCTCAGATATGGCACAAGGTATTTATATTTTAGATCAATATATTCGACAAGATATTTGCGAAGGTTGTATTCAAAGCGAGGTAGATTATGTTTCTACACTTATGGCTTATATAAGATTATTTTTTCGTAGTAAACAGCTTGCTAAACAAATTTATGGTTTTAAAATACAAAGATCAAATGATGATTCTTATAGCTCTCAAGTTCTAAATAAAAGTTTAGAAAGAAAATTTGGCTGTGATGCACTGATAATCTTTCGTGCAGGAGATAAAGTTAAAGTTTGTATGTTTGAGGCTAAATATCCCAAACTTAAAATGAAGAGTAATTGGGATAAATATCAAAAAAATGATATGCCTTCTCATTATACAAATCAGGAGATATCTCATTTTCATCATCAATTAAGAAGACAACAAAAATGGGCAAGAGTAGCTTTTATATGGGAATTATTTATTAACGATCATCCTCCTGGTAGTCCATTAAAATTTTTTGATACTTATGGTTCAACCTGTATATGGCACAAGGATGCTTACGAATACAGCGAGAGTCATATAAATAGAATAGATAAGTATGATCACAAAACTAAAAAACCTGAGCTTTGGGACAATTCATATTTAAAAGATTGTTTAGAGCATTTACCATATAATCCTTTAAATTTAGAAGAAATTTTCAATACAGTATTGTTTAAAAATGAAGGGAAAGAAATTAAAATCAAAGATGGCTTTATTAGTTTAGAACCTGAAGATGGCCAGCAAATTAATATACCTGTAACTATAGATTTAATAAGAGATTATCAATATAAAATCTTTGAAGAAGCTGGTGTGCGAGAGTTTTTATTTATTGAATTAAAAAATATTGTATTTAGTAATACCAATTCTATGTAAGGCTGCGCTTTATTTGGGTAGCGGCAATTCATGAACTGCCGCTATAGTCTATAGTTTTGCATCAGTCCTATAGACGCATCTTCAAACAGAAATAGTATTAGTATCTTGATTTACCAAATACCAACGCTGTAGCGCCAACCGCTGAATTTCGCGCCAAGGAATATTATGTTTTCGGGCTAAGTCTGCACAATCTTCATATTCTGGCTGCACATTTGCAATAACTTTTTCTGATGATTGCCCTTTCCATGCTATCTTGACACGCACTTTGCCATATTCCGTTTCCACTTGTTGAATTTCCCGTTGTAAAATGGCGCGTTGCTGAGTTGTGCGCCGAATGCCTAAAGTTGTAGTTTCGCGGAAGATAACGGCTTCACAACTGAGTAAATTTTCTGGATGACAAATCACAGTTAGCAAAATCCCCGGACGGGACTTTTTCATACTGATCGCTTGGGTAAAAACATCCAGCGCACCAGCTGCAAACAACGCCTCAAACGTATAGCCAATAGCTTGTGGACTTAAATCATCAATTTGGGTTTCTAATACCGAGATGGTTTCCAAATTTGAGCTAGTTTCTTCAGAATCACTGAAATTTGACTGTAAACTTGTGCTTTCACCCAACCAGAGGCGTAAAATATTGGGAATGGGTAAATTTATGGTTCCTGCTCCCAGTCCTATCTGCTTGATAGCGATCGCAGGTGGTGAACCAAAATCTCTTGCCAAAGTAGTGGCGATCGCGGCTCCTGTTGGTGTTACTAATTCTCTGTCAATGCCATTACTATAAACTGGACAACCCCGCATTTCCCACAGCTTTAATACCGCTGGGACTGGTACTGCCATCTGACCATGTGCAGCCCGAACAGTGCCGCCACCAGTCGGAAACGCCGAGCAGTAAAGTAGGGGCAATCCTTGCTGATTGCTCTCAATCCCCAACCAATCCAACCCCAGGCAAGTACCCACAATATCTACGATCGCATCTATAGCACCAACCTCATGAAAATGAACTTTTTCAGGTGAAATGCCATGCACCGCGCCTTCTGCCACCGCTAGCTGCCGGAATACCGCCAAACTCCAAGCTTCTGCCCGTAATGGCAACCCCGCTTTGAGAATCATCTGCTCTATTTCTGGCAAGTGGCGTGTGTGATGGTGACTGTGTTCGCCATCGTGGTGATGGTGGTGATGGCGATCGTGTACTAAATCCACATAGACTTTAGTTGCCTGTTGACCATTCCGTTGGACAAATTCTGCCCTTAACTGATATTCCTGTTCAATACCCAACCCATTGAGTTTTTCAATTAAATACTCCACAGGAACACCCAAACTTACCAAAGCACCCAGGCACATATCACCAGAAATTCCTGTCGGACATTGAAGATAAGCAATTTTATTCATAATAAATTTGTCATTAGTTATTTGTCATTTGTCATTAGTCATGGGGCATTGAGCATTGGGCATTGAGAATTGGGAATTGATCAATAATTAATAGTTCTTCTTCCCCTGCTCCCCTGCTCCCCTGCTCCCCTGCTCCCCTGCTCCCCTGCTCCCCTGCTCTCCCTCCCCAATCCCCGTCCTATGGCAAAAATTTTCCCCGTTCATCCGGATAATCCTCAAACTCGCCGAATAGAGGAAATAAAGTCGGCGCTCTCTAGTGGCGCAGTCATGCTTTACCCTACTGATACAGTCTATGCCATCGGTTGTGATTTGAATGCCAAGTCGGCGGTAGAACGAGTGCGGCAAATTAAACAGCTAGCAAACGATAAACCATTGACATTTTTATGTCCCTCACTTTCAAATGTGGCAACTTATGCCTTCGTAAGTGACACAGCTTATCGGATTATGAAACGCCTGATTCCAGGGCCATACACGTTTTTGCTCCCAGCTACGAAGTTAGTACCGCGATTGGTGCAAAGCCCCAAGCGGAAAACTACTGGAATTAGAGTACCAAACCATACTGTATGTTTGGAGTTGCTGACAGCATTGGGCAATCCGATTATTTCAACTTCAGCACATCTGCCACCAGATGAAGCAGATAATGGCATAGTTCGGATAGATCCAGAAATTGTTCAGTCGCGGGTAGAGCTATTCGATCGTTTGGACAAGTTGGTAGACATAATTGTAGACACTGGCGAGGAACCTACATATCAAGTATCTACCATCTTGGATATGACTGGAGACGAACCAGCAATTATACGGAGGGGTTTAGGTTGGGAAACAGCAGCCACATGGGTATAAAAATTCCACTTCACAAGCACACCTCTCCGTTTCGGAAATTGTGATAAAAACAACTCCAGTTTTAAAATTGTCATATTTAAAAGCGATGTCTATGATGGGCTGTTCGGTGAAACAGTGGATATAAGAGGATGGTGGCAAAACTTGGCACAGTAAGGTATTTGACAACTTTAAGAAAATGGCGGGTACTCGTGTGCCAGCGTTGAGATGGTGGCTTGTGAAGGAAACCGACACATTGCCATAACTGTAACTCTTTCGTATTTCCTATAGTTTTGATATATGAGCTTTAGATGTGAGCATTATATACGGCAAGTCTTGATGGATGAATGCCTAAAGATTCACAAGCCTTGGACAGCTTTGATTGCTGTGTCTGCGTTGTAATTACGGTGCAATACTACTGGAAAAGTCATGAAATCTAACGTCGTCAATCTACCAAACTCTACACCCATTTTTGAGAACCACGTTTCAACTGAAGAATTTTCAAATAGCAGCAGCGATCGCTTGATTCAATTGCTGTCTGAGGAAATGCAAGCGCAAGTGAAAGCAACGCCCAAGTGCGTAGAAGCTTTAGCAAAGCGCATAGCCGTAGAAGTAGAACGCATTTGCGATAAAAGCTCCCGCATTCAAACATCTGGGGAAATCAAGTCCTGGCAGATGACGTTGGGAAGGCATCGGATGCAAAAGTGCTTACGTTATTACCAACTAGGTTCCAAACAAGGGCGGGTGGAATTACATAGCAATTTGGGTGCTATGGTTTACCGTCATGTAACTATGTCTGGTTCGGAGTTGGGCTTTGATGCTCGTTACAGCCTGATTGAAGATTTTTTACAAGCATTTTATATCGAAGCGATTAAAGCTTTCCGTAGAGAAAACGAACTACCAGAGAATCACACGCCGCGTACTCAGCTGCAATTAGCTGAATACATGGCTTTTACAGAACAGTATGCCAAACGCCGGATCAATTTACCTGGTGGTGCAAATCAGCAATTGATTATCTTGCGCGCCCAAGGTTTTGCTCGTCGTCAGCCCCAAGAAACTACCGTGGATATTGAAATGGCGGTAGAGTCTGCTAAGGGTGAAGAAGCAGAATCTTACCAGCGTAACTCGGCGGTGCAACAGCTGCGATCGCAAATGATTGCTCAAACTAATTTCGATCCATCTGAAGAGTCAGAACGCGATCGCGTCATCACTGAATTGATGAAATACCTGGAGTCTCAAGGTCAATCTGACTGTATGAACTACCTCAGCTTGAAACTTCAAGACCTTTCAGCCCCCGAAATTGACCAAATTCTCGGTTTAACTAGCCGTCAGCGCGATTATCTCCAACAGCGCTTTAAATACCACGTCGAAAAGTTTGCCAAACAACACCACTGGCAATTAGTACATCAATGGTTAGGCGCGGGTTTAGAGCAAAAGTTGGGTTTATCTTCCCAGCAGTGGGAAATCTTTGTGAATCAACTAACAGAACAGCAACAGGAAATATTACAGTTAAAAACTGCACGAGAAAACGATCTGGCGATCGCCAAAGCCATCAAATGCACCCCCAAACAGCTACAAAAGCGCTGGACTCAACTTTTAGAAATCGCATGGTCTATCCGCAACGGTCATACTGAAGCCCAGACGGGCTAAAATAAAGGTGAATAAAATATAGAGAAGACCATGAACCCAGTATTTCCCGAACTCTCTAGTCTTTCGAGAGCGGAAAAACTCCAACTGGTAGAAGATTTATGGGATGAGATTGCCGCTACACCAGCAGCACTCCCAGTTTTAGATTGGCAGAAACAAGAGCTAGCTCGTCGCAAAGCCGAATATCTGCAAAATCCAGCCATCAGCAACAGTTGGGAAGATGTAAAAGCCAGAATCTCTCAACGACATGGCTAGAAACTTAACTATCCTTACAGCCGCAGAACTAGATATTATCGAAGCTTATGACTGGTACGAGGGGCGGGAATTTGGGTTAGGCGCTGAGTTCCTACGATGTATTGATGCCTGCCTTTAATTCAGCGTCACCCCAGCACATACCAGATTGTTCATGAAACCTATCGCCGCGCTACAATTAGGCGTTTTCCCTACGTCGTTTTTTACGAGTTTAATGAACAGGAGATTATTATCTACGCTGTTTTCCACTGTTCCCAAGACCCAGAAAAATGGCGGAGTCGCTTGCAATAGTTCGTCTTTGAGACTAAAGATAAATCCATTACTTTAACTATTACCTGAATTAGTAACTCGTTCATAATCCAAATTATTAATACATTTGTATTTATTTAGTACAAAAATACCAATATTTTCCGATTTTTCAGCCATTAATCCAACCACATTTAGCCAAAATAAAAAATTCATATTAAGCAACTGACCATTTTTTACTACTTCTGTGAAATCCTATAATAAGCAGGACTTTTGGCAGAGGGATTGAAGATGGCTCTGACTCAAGGCGGACGGGCAAATAAGTCTGGGAATATTTTAGAAGCAAATGTAGAAGCAATCTTGCATGGGCATAATTATTTCCAAGTAGGGAACTATGTCCAAAAAGAATTTATATTAAATGCTACTTTATTACCAAAACGTTATGGAAAAGAAGTTTATATCGGAACTGGAATTTATCATACCTATTTGAAGGTTGATTTTTATGTTGTTGGCTCATCTGCAATGCCATCTGGTTTGATTTTCGAGTGCAAATGGCAAGAAAGCCCCGGTTCCGTTGATGAAAAGTTTCCTTACTTGAATATGAATATCGAGAACTATTATCCTGCACCAACTATTGTAATTTTAGGCGGTGAAGGTATGCGAGAGGGCGCAAGCAAATGGCTGAAAGCAAGAGTTAATGATAACCATAATTTATTAGCAGTTTATAGTTTAGACAGATTCATTGCTTGGGCAAATAAAAATCTTTAAAAGATGTAATTAGTAGTTCATCAATCATGCCTCTATTTTTTGTATTTGAGTTAATTGAACGCGCTGCTTTGATTTTATAGGTTTCAAAATTGATATCAGTATAAATTTTTTGAATAAATTCGCTATCAGAATTACATACCATAACTTTGACACCACGACTTGCTAACTCTGCACAAGTATCTCTTAAAATCTCTTGGTCTTTTTTACTAAAACAATTTTGACTATAAGCAGTGAAATAGCTAGTGTCACTGATAGGATGGTAGGGCGGATCAAAAAATACAAAGTCGTCACTGCTAGTAGCATGATTTAGGACTTCTGTAAAATCTGCTTGTTTAATTTCTGCATAATAAAGTGCTTCGGAAGCTACTCTCAGCAAATTTTCATGACAAATATTAGGATTTTCATATCTGCCTAAAGGCACATTGAATTTACCCTGTGAATTAACTCTATAAAGACCATTAAAACAAGTCTTATTAAGATAAATTAGACGAGCAGCTTTTTCTATATCAGTACCGATGGAGTTATTTCTAACACTATAATAATAATCTTTATTATGTCGTTTTTTATGCTCCTTCAATAGAGAAATTAATTCCTCAACACGATCTCTAACACAACAATAAGTGTTAATTAACTCGGCATTAATATCAGTTAAAATAGCTGCACTTGGTTGGAGATAGAAAAAAACAGCACCACCACCTAAAAATGGCTCATAGTAATTTTTATAACTCTTGGGAAAATAAGGAATATATTGCTGTATCAACCGACTTTTACCCCCCGCCCACTTCAAAAATGGACGCGGGCTAGTTTCCTTCGAGACTTGAATTACCATTTACTTACAATTTAACTGAAAAAAATTATGACTAAATAAAGCCAATATAACCGACAAGCCAAATTTTAGATTAACTGACTAATTTTCCAGCCGCATATATTACAATTGAGTAGATAAAGCATATCAAAACAAACGTAAGTATATAACAAGGCAGTTTACATTCAGATGTTTGACGGATTTTGGGATAACGTCTTTCGCTACCCCCGATACTTAATTACGATCGTCTTAGGCTTGTTTCTGAACACCTTTGCGCCATTAGTGCCATTGTTGAAACGCCCTATCACCTTGATCGCTATCTTGGGGTTATTTGTGAGCAGCTTAGTCTTCCTGACTTTCACCTTACGGGCAATGCTGGGCTTAAGTACAATCTAGACTAGCGTTATATCGGGGCTGTGCCCTACAGACGGTTGCTCTTGGCGTTGCTCTCGCTAAGTACTGTCTACACAACTTGCATCTATTTTTGTCGTACAACCTCTGTGACGAGGCGAAATTTTTATGGCTACAAATCGTCGGGTTTCCCGCGTTGCTGAACTGATCAAACGGGAAGTTAGCCAAATGCTGCTTAACGGAATTAAGGATGACCGTGTGGGTACTGGAATGGTCAGTGTGACTGATGTTGATGTTTCCGGCGATCTCCAACACGCCAAAATCTACGTCAGCATTTATGGTACGGATGAAGCTAAGGTAGAAACAATGGCAGGCTTAAAGTCGGCCACAGGTTACGTCCGCAGCGAACTTGGGGCGCGGGTACGCCTACGTCGTACACCAGAGGTGATATTTCTCGAAGATCGCTCTATAGAACGCGGTAATAAAGTATTAGCACTACTAAATCAACTTAATCACGATCGCCCGCCAGAAAATCTGGTAGCAGTAGAAGACGGCACTGTTCAAAATGATGAAGAATTCTCCGAATAAGTAACTAAAACAACAATGTAACTTCAGAACAATTAATCTCAGCAAATCCGCCAAACAGTTTACAGACGTGACTAGATCGCGTCTGTTTTAATGTGAACATAACCCAATTCAGCAAGACACTTCTCTTCTTGTAGGCGAAACAAGGTTTAAACATTCTTCGTTGCTAAAACTCCATTCCTTGATGGGTGGAATATTCACTAATTCTGAAATTCTGACTCCTGTTTATGTATGTCCTGATTACGAATTAGAGTATTATTCCACCCTTTTACAGATGTTTTTCAAAAGAAAATTGGATGGTGTTAGTGCTGAAATTAACTAAGAAATTACAGGCTTACTTAAGAAATTGTTAACAGATGCTATGGTTAAAGCGTTCGTAGTATACTTTAGCCGTTATGTTTTGCAACAATTTATACCCTAGTAACTGACAAATATTATTGTGTTGTTTACCCTTAGATGAATACCCGCAGTTATAGATCCAGCTTTTAAGGTGATTATTTGATATGTAAGCGAATCGCGATATAAACTCTTCCCACCCACCAAATCTTGCCTAAATACAGTAATGGCAAGACTTTCAGACTTGTGGCATCAAAGTCATACAGCTACATAAGCAGGTTAAGTTAACTAGTTGGAATTTTTTTTGTAAAGCGGATTTTCGATAAATGTCAGGATTCGTTGACTTTCTTAACATTTCTTGAGATAATTTCAGGAGATGTAGCGTCAAAATAAAAATAGTTCCGTATAGCAAACTACAAAATCCTAGCCACAAGTCTAATTTCTGTAATGTTTGTTCCTAATTATTAACGGGAACACTATCGTAAGTGTTAATTTGTGAGTAAAAAACATGAGTGTGAATACGGTGCCTTCTATCAATTACTACTCTCTAGATGTGATTCAAGACGAAGCACGCCGACTGGTGCAAAAGGGAATGGTTAGCCGGCAACAGCCAATATATAGCCTCTGCCAATACATTCCAGCTAGAGAGTGGGTTTGCGTTGAATGTGAATTAGAGAAATGTGACTTTTTGTTGCGCGATCGCATTGGCGACCTAATTGGTCGCGAACAGTGGGACAACGACTAATCAATGTTTGATTTCGGGTTTGGGATTGGGGTTTGTTTTTGATGTGTGGATGTCAGCATCAACGATTCAACGCTCAATCTGGGGGATAATCTCTAGTTTTGAATGAGCATTGCCCTATACAGAATCTTGCGTTTTTGATTAATACAGAAGCATTTGAGTCTGAACTTATACAACTTTTCAAGTTAAAGAAGGCATCAAAACCATTTGTTCTGTACATCTGGTGTCACGGCTTGAGTTTAGTATATAGATTCTGCGAAGTTCCTACATCGATCCGATAGAAGTGTAGGAACTTCACTTTTGACTCGCAATTTATTGCATCCCTTACTTGAGGGAAGCGATTGTCTGCTTGCTGTTAAAAGCCAAAATCAGCCTTAAAAAGTTTGCGAAGTACGGCTAACCGTCACCAGTTGCGACAATACAGGGAACCTCCGCAAGCAACTGGCTCAACTTTCGCAAAATCCAAAATTTTTATAGTATTTTTTCTGAAAAAATCTCGAAAAGCACAGAAAAATTGGATGAACTATTATCCTACTTGCTCTAAATATTGATTAATGTCTTCAATGATGCGAGTAAGTTCAGCTTCAGTAGTCAAGCGGATGTTGACATTGCGGACAGTCAGCAAAACTTTGGCTGCGAAGGGCGTTGGCCAGATATTAGGATTACAAAAAATTTCTAAAAATACTTCACCCGTATAACGATATTCCAGGGGAGGCTGGGGAGTGACTCTACCACCGCCAGGAGTGGGTTTAGCAGCGATCGCTTTTAGGCGTTCCATCAGTTCATCCGTCGCTGTCTTTAATTCTCGTGCTGCTTGGGATGAAAAACTGAAGGAGACTGAACCTTCAATTAAGTTCAATGTTAGAGGAATTGAAGACATATTTTTTTTATTAAAACTTCTTGATAAGTACTTATATTACCGGAAGAAGGGGTCTGAATCCCACTCTGATAGTTCCCGATGTCTTCTTCAAAGACCATTAGTACAGCTTGGCGTAATTCGTTAGTCTGTCAAGACAAGTATTTTTTCCTGGGTAAATAAGTTTGTAGTAAGGACTTTAGTCCTTGTGTTAAGCACTGAAGTGCTTACTACGTAACAGGCTTTTATTACCTTGCAATCACACTATTACCTGGTCGTTCTGTTACCGCCGAATCACGCTGCGAAGCCGCCATCAATTTTCAGACTCGCACCAGTGACAAAACCGGCTTCCGCGCTGGCAAGATAGGAAACCATATCGGCGACTTCTTCACTCCGACCATAGCGCTGGAGGGCAATCATACTTCTCATGGTGTCGGCAAAGGAACCCTCCGCTGGGTTCATGTCGGTATCCACAGGGCCGGGTTGGATATTATTTACTGTGATGCCACGAGGGCCGAGATCGCGGGCCAGACCGCGCGTAAAACTAGCGATCGCACCCTTGGTCAAAGCATAGACGGAACCACCAGCAAATGGCATGATGTCACTGTTGACGCTGCCAATCATGATGATCCTTCCGCCCTCGCCGATATGGCGGACAGCCTCTTGAGTTGCCACAAACACGCCCTTAATATTAACCGCGATGATTCGGTCAAAATCATCTAGTGAGAACTCGTCGATAGTGGCCAAGGTGGCGATCCCGGCGTTATTCACGAGGATATCGAGACGGCCAAAGGTTTTTACAGTCTCGGTGACAGCATTTTTCACCGCTTCAGCATTGGCACTGTCGGCGCGAAGAGCCTTGGCTTGCCCACCTGCTGTTTCGATCGCAAGCACCACCTCATCGGCTTTTTGCGGCGAGCTAGTGTAGGTGAGGGCAACAGCTGCGCCATCCTGTGCAAGACGTTTAGCGATCGCTGCCCCCAAACCGCGTGAGCCACCTGTTACCAATGCCACCTTACCTGTAAGTTTTTTGTTGCTCATAGTATTCTTTTGTCGTTAAAGTTTTGTATCGTCTGGTATAGATATAAAGCATGGGGGTAAGCCTGTCAAGAAATTATTATACTGATGAGTATGAAACAGGAAAAAACCACTGCGGCCATAGGCCGACCCCGCGAGTTCGATACCGATGACGCGCTCAATCGTGCAATGTATGTGTTCTGGCGCAAGGGCTATCTAGGCACATCCCTCTCGGATCTAACTGAGGCTATGGGCATTAATCGTCCTAGCCTTTACGCCGCTTTTGGTAATAAGGAATCTCTATTCCGCAAAGTGCTGGATCGCTATGCCGACGGGCCATCAGCTTATCTTCGTGAAGCTCTCAAAGAGCCAACTGCGCGCCAGGTCGCCGAGAGGATGATGCATGGGGTCGTTGACTTAGGAACCGATCCACGTAATCCACCGGGATGTCTCTGGGTTCATGGCACGCTTTCATGCGGAGATCCAGCCGATCCGATCCGGCAGGAATTGTCTGCACGCCGAGAATCGAGTGAAGCTTCTCTGCATAAGCGTTTCGAGCAAGCGATTTCGGAAGGGGACTTGCCAGCCGATTCAGATCCAGCAGTTCTCGCTCGCTTTGTTGTGACGGTCAATTGTGGAATATCAGTTCTGGCGGCAACCGGAGCTACCCGAACAGAACTCCTGCGGGTTGTGGAGACAGCGTTGCAAGCGTGGCCGCAGTAAAGATAGAGCCTATTTGGTATCACATGGACATCTGACGTGGAAATTGTCAGATTTCGCTCCTCAAATTTTGACAATTTCCTGAATAAAACATGAGCTTATTTATCCTTATCAGGCAGTAAATAACACTCATTAAGCCGATCGGTTATTTAGAGTAAATACAGACCACTGATGGTCGTCATAATCTCTTTGAATACAATTCAATACGATCTCAGTTGATGTATTAATAACAAAGTTAATTAAAATATTACTGAAATTAATGCTAAATATACGCGGTTATTTATAAAGCCATTACTAATGCCTATCCAACTTGTAGCTGTTGTTAGTTAAAAAGAATCTCAATAAATTGATCTAAAACATAGAGACTATAGAGAGACTTAACTCTTACTGTGTAAGACTTTGATACACTTCATTTGTGTTTATTTCTATTTTGAGGTCTACATTAGAAGTCATAGAACTTGATGTGATAAATTATCTATGATTTACGATAACCGCGCTGAAGTGCGAAAGGTTTTAATTATTACCCTATTGCTCAACCTGTTTGTAATGGGATTGAAAGCAATTGTGGGCTACTGGACAGGTTCTTTGAGTTTATTAGCTGATGCCTTGCATAGTGTGACAGATAGCGCCAACAACGTTTTAGGATTAATTGCGAGTAAATTTTCTTCTCCACAACCCGATCGCGAACATCCCTACGGACACAGCAAGTTTGAAGCAGTAGGCGCTTTAGGAATAGCCTCGTTTTTAGGAATAGCCTGTTTTGAAATTCTGCAAGGAGCAATCGAACGAATTCTTAAAGGTGGTGGTGAACCAATAAAAATATCGCCACCAGAATTGTGGTTATTATTAATTGTGCTAGGTGTGAATATTTTTGTGGCGTTTTATGAACGTGCTGTGGGTAGGCGGGTAGGTAGCTCAATTCTCATAGCTGATGCGACACATACCATGAGCGATATTTGGGTGACAATCTCTGTAATTGGCGGCTTGATAGGAGTTTGGCTAGGTTATCAATGGATGGATTTGGTGTTAGCTTTTCCTGTCGCCTTGTTGGTATTTTGGAGTGGCTGGTCAGTTTTAAAAGAGAATTTGCCTTGGCTTGTGGATCGAATGGCGATCGCACCAGAAGCAATACACGCGATCGCTACTTCTGTTCCAGGTGTTATTAACTGTCATGCGATCGCTTCTCGCGGCGTTCTTGGTCGTCAAGTGTTCATTGAAATGCATTTAATAGTGGATGCAGCAGATGTAGAAACCGCCCACCACATCACTGAAGAAGTAGAAAGCCGATTAGAAGAACGATTTCGTCCAGTGAGAATTTTAATTCACGTCGAGCCACCAGCGTATAAGTCTGAGCAAATTAGCTTTGAAACTGGAGCAAAGTAGTCTCAGCAACTTTAAATCACGCCCTATACTATGCTGGTTCTCCTTAAAAATGCTTGCTTTAATTCCCTCATTAAAAAGGAGAGTTAGGGGGGATCAAGCCTGAACCTAAGTATATTGTGTTATTGTCAACATTTTTTTCCCAAGCCAATACCTTACTAAAAGTGATGTTTTATAACCTTAATTTCTTCGTTTAAAAATATGATAAGGAAAATAACAAATAACGACCGACAAATAACTGCATCTTTGTATTAACTCTTATAAGAAGCAACCAATTCTGCGACGATCGCAACTAGTTCTCCGGGATCGACTGGTTTAGGTACATGAGTCTGAAAACCCGCTTCCAAAGCACGGCTACGATACTCGCTATCACCATAAGCAGTTAAAGCGATCGCGGGAAGTTTTCCATAAAGATCGGGCTTCAGTGCCCGGATCTTGCGGATCAGGGTGTAGCCATCTTCATCAGGCATAGCAATATCACAAATCAAGACATCTGGTTGCAACTCAGGTAATACTTTCAATGCTACCGCTGCCGATGCAACTGCCATAATGGTTGCTCCATCAGCTTCCAACACAGTTGTAATGTAAAAGCGGCTATCATCATCATCATCAACTACGAGGATGTTTAAGCCAGCAAGGGGAAGAGCAGGTTCCATAACATCTCCATTAATGTTGATCGAATGAAATGTATTTCCAATCAGCTGCTTGTTTTTTTCTCTATCACCATACCATTGGTAATTTTACTGCGATCGCGCCTATTTTCCTAGACAATAACTCAATTTGTCTAGCCACCATCCAATTGATGATTAATTATTCATTGGTATTTATAATTATTGAGTAGATAAAATTATGTTAGTGTTTAAATTCCTTTATATTTAAAAAATTACCTTTCACGAATAGCTGAAGTTCTATAGGACTACTATTTGATTTTTGACACGCTAGTAGTCGCGTATCAAGGCTAAAATGTTACAAAAAAATTGTAGGTTGGGTAGCCACAGCGCCCTTGCGGGTTCCCCGCGTTGTAGCAAGTGGCGTTGGAGGCTTTGCCAAAGCCAACATCCTGATATAGGATTACTATTTGATTTTTGAACAACACGTAGGGTGTGTTATAGCGAAGCGTAACGCACCATTTTAAAGGGTTTGGTGCGTTAGACTAAAGTCATAACGCACCCTACAAATACTTAATTTTTTTCAGAAATCAAACCGGATTCCTATATATGTATGTTGGGTTCCACCCAACCTACGTCTAATGCACAATTTTTTTTTGCTTGCCACACCAGTAGGGTGCGATACGCGAAACATTAACGCACTACAAATACTTAATTTTTTCAAAAATCAAACTGGATTCCTATAAAATCATCTTGCTGATTAATAACCGCTTTATTACTAACAGGTTTAGATTTTGATCGATGCTTTAAAAATTAAAGGTAGTAATACCAAAGTCAAAAAAATAGACAATACCGAGGCTTCAAACAAGTCATTCCGGCATTGTCATTTTGAAATACAACTGAAGCGGAGGCGGAGACACTCTACCGCAAGTCTTGAATTAGGAGTCAGAAGTAAACTAGGTTTTATCCTTGACTATTAACTTGCAAACTGCTGTACATGAATCTCAACTAATACAACTAATCTGAATTAGATGAAAGATTCATATCAAAACTTGATTACTCCCATTCAATGGTTCCAGGCGGCTTAGAGGTGATGTCATAAACTACCCGATTCACCCCTTTTACCTCATTCACAATTCGAGTAGAAATCACTTCCAGGACATCATAAGGCACTCTCGCCCAATCAGCAGTCATGCCATCTTCACTGGTGACAATCCGCAAAACAATGGGGTAAGCGTAAGTACGTTGATCTCCCATAACGCCAACACTACGAATTGGCAGCAATACAGCAAATGCTTGCCAGAAATCATGATACATACCGCGTTGGTTAATTTCTTGCCGTACAATCAAATCAGCATCGCGCAAAATATTTAACCGCTCAGATGTAACTTCCCCCAGAATCCTAATTGCTAAACCAGGCCCAGGAAAAGGTTGCCGTTGAACAATTTCTTCTGGTAAACCAATGGAACGTCCAAGTTTGCGGACTTCATCTTTAAATAGTTTCCGCAGTGGTTCGACCAATTTAAATCTTAGGTCTTTGGGCAAACCGCCAACATTGTGATGACTCTTAATTTTCACCGCTACCCGCTCACCACTTTGGGGATCAACGTTGGTGTCAGCAGATTCAATCACATCTGGATAAAGAGTTCCTTGAGCTAGATAGTCAAAGTGACCGAGGCGCTTGGATGTTTCTTCAAATACACTGATAAATTCGTGTCCGATGCGGCGGCGTTTTTCTTCAGGATCTGTGATATCAGCAACTTTAGCTAAAAAGCGATCGCGGGCATTAACATATTCAACAGGAATGTGAAACTGCTCTTGAAACAGCTTGACCAATCGCTCTGGCTCATATTTTCGCATAAAGCCTTGATCGATAAACACGCAAGTCAGTTGCTCGCCAATGGCTTTATACAGCAAGAAAGCCAGGGTAGAAGAATCCACTCCCCCAGACAGCGCCAACAGCACCCGTTTTTCACCAACTCTGGCGCGAATTTCTCGAATTGCTTCTTCAACAAAAGCCGCTGTTGTCCAAGTGGGTTCGCAATCGCAGATATGGTAGACAAAATTACGGATTAATGCTAAACCACCAACAGAATGCACCACCTCTGGATGGAACTGAACGCCGTAAAGTTTCCTTTCGTGGTCGGCGATCGCAGCACAGGGAGTATTTTGTGTATGTGCCAGCAATTCAAACCCCGATGGCATTTGAGTCACTGAGTCTCCATGACTCATCCACATGGTAGTGCCATCTTCGACATTAGTGAGCAAATCTGTGGGATCGTCAATATATAATGAGGCTTTGCCGTATTCACCTCGATCGGCCTTTGCCACTTCCCCACCAAGTTGGTTTACCATCAACTGCATCCCATAGCAAACACCCAAAATGGGTATTCCCAAATTCCAGATTTCTGGGTCACAATGGGGAGAGTTATCACCATAAACTGAACTTGGCCCACCTGAGAGGATGATTCCCTTGGGATTGAGTTGGCGCAAATGTTCAGAAGTAGTGCGATAGGATAAAACTTCGGAGTATACTTGAGTCTCGCGGATGCGACGAGCAATCAGCTCAGAATATTGAGAGCCAAAATCCAAAATTACAATCAATTGGCGATCAAGCCGCCCAAAAGTTTCCAATGTTTGGGGCGCTTGTTCTGTTGGTAGAGTCACCGCTGTATTCATGACGGAAGTGTTATATCTGTTAAGGATAAATAGATGCTTTGTGGTCTATGGTGATGCTATTATTCAACCTGGATAGGCTGATAACGGTATAGAAAGCCTTGACAAACGCTAGTTTACGTGCATTTGTCAAACCCCGGAGTTGGAGATGGTATTAAAACGATAAATCTACCCTAGAGTGGTTACTTAAAGGATTATTTTTTTGGATTGTTTACGATTATTCATAATAAATTAACATAATTTTCCCATCAACAGACCAGCAGTTTTACTCTTCACGATAATTTTGCGATCGCGATCGAAGAGAATAGAGCCACAGACTGTTACTTTTGTGCCGCTTTCGCTATGACTTTGAATGTATTCTTGAGAACGAACATCGATAGTTTCGGCGATCGCACTGTAAACTTGATTTACCCAATCGCTACCAGTTGCAGCATCTAGGGATTTTAGGTGTGTTAGTGCTGCTTCAGCAGTTGCACTGTTAAACACAGCTTGGATATCTGGTAATTTTAAACCTGCGATCGCACAGTGGGCTGCTAAAATTTCCCGCCGTCCATCAGCCAAGTAGTGATGGGTGTGAAAAATCCCTCCAGCCAGCTTCATCAGTTTCCCGTGATAGCCAAATAATAAGATTTCTTTGACACCCAGCACATCAGCTTCTACTAACATTGGGCCAAGCCAGTTAGCAGTTTTGACCAATTGCTCAGGATTAATCCCTAGTTTACGCGCCAAATCTAGGCCATTCTCCCCAATACAGAATACTAAACTCTCAAAACGACTGGCTTTATTTTGTAATTCCGCCCGAAAAACTGCAAGCTGATCTGGTGTACTCAAAGGTTGAGAAATGCCGGTTGTACCTAAAAGCGAAAGTCCTTCAACCACACCAAAGGCAGAATTTGAAGTTCTCACAGCTAGCGATCGCCCTTCAGGTAGAATAATCGTCACCGTGATTTTTTCCCCAGGTGCTAGCATTCGTTGCAAATTCTCTTGCAACAGCCTTTGAGCGTAAGCATAAATAGCCGGCTTGTCATCAGCGTTTAATTGCCTACCAATCCCTTCGCCACCTTTAATAATTACTGCATCATCACCCTGTTCTCGCCATTCCACCAATGCCCAAATCGGTGTATCTTTAGTCAGGTCAAGATTATCACCGGGATCGCTGCGAGCGATCGCCAAAGCTGTATTCTCAGATAATCCTGCAACCTGTTCAATGGGGATTTCGGCTATTTGTGCGGGTTCAATCAAATCTACAGATGCTATGCTTAGGGTTTTGCGATCGTGTAACCAGTGTAAAGCTGCAACAGCAGCAGCGCACGCAAAGACGGGAAGTGTGTATCCAGAACGGGACATTTTGTAAATTTAAAAGTCAAAATAATTCTTCAAAAATAAAGACAGTTTCAGATGCCAATTTAGACCTCAACTGTAGCTTACTTCCTTCAGGGTAACGCCCCCGTTCAAAGGCTGCCAGAAACCGCTGTGTTAGCTCTAGTCACTAAGCATTTTGATCATGTGTTTGGCAAGCTGTTCCTTAATTTCTCGATGCCTTGGAACAGGTTGAGATACTTTCGTTCTTGGGTTCTGATACCAGTCATGTTTGCCACCATGACGAATAAATACACAACCCATTTCTTCGAGGCATTTGATCAAGTCCCGTCGTTTCACGATACCTCAAGTTCAGCTACTCTTCGGACATTGGGGATTGTGCCACTCGTTAATTCTTTGTAAATATCAGTTAAGTTCTCCTTCAATTCGTTTTCGGTTTCTGCCTGAGTCCAGTAGTCTGGATACTCCTGGAGATAGCCAAGCCACATCTCCTCATCTTGCCAGTAAACATATTTCTTGGTTGTCATAGGGTGAACGAACGACTTATGAACTTCTCCAACTATGCCAACCATCTTATCAAACAGGGCGATCGCTCTATCACAGTCGCTCAGAATCCTACTCACTGAGCAAACTGTCTGTAATGGATACACATTGCGTAAGCTTCGCCAAGCCTGAAATGGTTGATCATTTCAACATCAGACATTGAATCGTAATTAATCCGGCTCATCAGATAACTGTCCGTTGGGTAAAATTTGGAATTCAATCTCTTCGTCATACCCAGCAAGGATGTATATATTACGAAGTCCGATTATCAACACAAATGATGTATATGGGTTGAAGCATGATATACATTAGTTGATAGCTAATACGATACAAACTTGCTACTTGAGCAGCAGTAGGCATTTTAGTTAATTACACCAAAATTACTAATTCGTAATTCGTAATTAGTCAAACACCTACTTCTGATAATAGAGCTTCCATAGCTTCCCAAGAAAGTCCTTGTTGAATATAGCGGGGTGCTTCAGGATTGTAAGGACTTGCTACTCGGTCAATGTTGAGGATGTTTGCCCCATCTGGTAGAACTGGTACATCTGCATCAAATGCCGTTGGACGCATCAAAGAACTAGAAAAGCCTTTGAAAATAGCAATTGTATCTTGCTCATCAGCAATTTCCACCGTTACAATTAGGACTTCTTTGGTGCGTTTAGCTGTGTATTGTTCCAGTCGCTTGCCAATGGAATTCATTTTTTTTTAAGTAGGGGTTAAGGTGGAACAGCGACAGTTACTGTGGTGTAGCTGAACGTCCTTGTTTGCCCAGCTTAATTAGAACAAAATAGCTTAAGTAAAGCACATAAATTACTAAACTAGTTATGCCAAGAAAACCTAAGAACTCAGCCTTACTATTAGCATGAAAATATTCTTTGAATAGTAACGGAGCCTCGAACCAAACCTGACAATAGGAAGTCTTCAGCACATTGCCAGAAAAAGCACAACCCAAAAAAGGGATAAAGGCTAGTGCGCCCAAAAAGCAATAAACAGTTGTCGCCCAGCGCCAAGAGGTAAAAATAAATTTCAAAGAACCACTGGTTTGATACTCAATTTCATCGTTGATATCTACCCAGAACCACAGCGAAATCGGGATCAAAATCTGAGCTATCAACCCAGAGATAAAGCTAACTGGATATTGAGCAATCATTAAGTAAATCGTGATTGCCACCAAGCTTGATACTCGCCAGTATATAGCCAATAAGCGTTGTATGCCTTCTGTTTTTTGTACAAATGCCCAAATCAGAAGAATTAGCGGAATAATTACCAGAAATAATACTGCCAGTCGGTAATCAATCCAGACGAAAGGTCGAAACCAAATATCATAGTCCATATTTTTTCTCAAACAATAGATAAAAAAGAAGTCAGGAGTTCAAAGAATCAATCAAGCAACATTTTATACCACTAATTGATTGTAGACTGCTAAATAAGGCAGGGATATTAAACCCTTTTATTCAGGAGTCAGTCGAACTCCCATTCATCCTGAATTCTTCTTGATAATAGTTTATTGAACCTAGTATGACTAGAAGTCACGAGTCAAAAAATTTATAGGGGCGTACATCTGTACGCCCCTAATACCAATTAATTGGTTGTTTAATTTATGAAAATCGCAACTTATCCCTTTGGAAGAAGCTTATTGATGCAAATAAGGAATTTATTTTTTGTTTCCACGACTAAAATCGGTAACTCTAAACAAAACGCTTGCGATTGGAGGACATTGGTGAGTTTCCACGTCCTCCACTCTAGGCGTCTTCTTTAGTCAATGCTGGTTATTTGCTGACCAAACAACAGAAAATCCAGTTGCCTCAATTTCTAGTCGTCGTAAACCCGGCATTCAATTGCATCTGGGTTGTCATCACAATACTGTTCTAGAGAGTTTTTTGGCTTGCTTTGGCGTTTGTGGGAAGCTTCGGCTTGCAATTCTTCTACTGCATCCCAAGCAGCAGCACACTCTGGTGAGTTGCTACCGTTAATATCACAGACAGTACGCGCTTGTTCCACTTCTTCTTGGATTTTCTCTTGGATGTCGCCTTTTGCTGTTTCTTGGATGTTGGTCATTAGCTTTAGTCTCGTTGTGTGTTGTTAATACTAGTATAGAAAATGTTCAGAAATGGCAGTTTTTCGCTTGATTACTAACCATTCTAACTATTTAGCCGATGGTAAGTTAGTGTTTTAGCCCATTGATTTATAACCAATACACTAAGCTACCGCATCTATAATGCATTTACCTTTATTTTTTAAGATTTTGTGGAATTAGTAGCATAGATAAATAATCATACAATATATTTAGATGCCTATATTAGGGAATGACAACCCCAGCTTCTTGGGATGGAGGAGATAAAGGGCTGGCATCAATTCTTGTAAGATGCAATTCTTCCCAAAATAAAAAGTCAAAATCTACTAGCCTAAAAAGAGAAAGAAGCTCAAAACTCATGGCAGACCAAATGCAGTGGGCAAATGCCCTATCAACCCGTCATTCTCTGGAAGCCGCTGTTACAGATGTGGTGGAACGAGCTGTTTCATCGTTAACATTACCTGCGGATCTAGGACTGGTATTCATTTCGTCTGCTTTTGCGAGTGAGTATTCCCGACTGTTACCGTTGTTAGCTGAAAAACTTTCTGTGCCTGTGTTAATTGGCTGTAGTGGTGGTGGTGTAATTGGGACGACAGTTAGCGGAGAAACCCAAGAATTGGAATCTGAACCAGCTATTAGCTTGACTTTAGCACACCTTCCAGGAGTGAAGATTCAAGTTTTTCATGTTGTTGCGGAAGAATTACCTGACTTAGACAGTTCACCAGATGCTTGGCTTGATTTGATCGGTGTACCACCATCACCGACACCGCAGTTCATTTTGCTATCTAGTTCTTTCGCCTCTGGAATCAACGATTTGTTGCAAGGTCTAGATTTTGCTTATCCAGGATCGACGATTGTGGGGGGACAGGCTAGTGGTGGAGGTATGGGTGGTCGTGTTGCCCTTTTTTGTAACGATACTAACGGTGAGGAACAGCAAAACTTGTATCGTGAGGGGACTGTTGGTATAGCTTTGACTGGCAATATTGTTTTAGAAACGATTGTTGCCCAAGGATGCCGACCAATTGGCAAGCCATTACAAGTTACAAAAGCCGATCGCAATATTATTTTAGAGTTAGATGAGAAAGTGCCTCTGGTAGTATTGCGAGATTTGATTGCTAGTCTCAGCGAACAAGAACGGATTTTAGCACAGCATTCTTTGTTTGTTGGTGTGGCAATGGATGAGTTTAAGCTGGCTTTGCAGCAAGGAGACTTTTTAATACGTGGTATTCTTGGGGTCGATCCAAATGCTGGGGCGATCGCAATTGGCGATCGCGTCCGTCCTGGTCAAAGGCTGCAATTCCACCTCCGCGATGCCCAAGCCTCTGCTGAAGACCTAGAATTACTCCTCCAAAGCTATCAACACCAACGAGAATCTGAACCCTCTGCTGTAGCTGCTTTAATGTTTTCCTGTCTGGGACGAGGTGAAGGACTCTATGGAAAACCCAACTTTGATTCTGAACTATTTCAGCGCTACCTTAACGATATTCCTGTAGGTGGCTTTTTCTGTGGCGGTGAAATCGGCCCTGTAGGTGGCAGAACCTTTTTACACGCCTATACTTCAGCATTTGGAATTTGTCGCCAAAATCAGTAATGAGTGCTGAGTGCTGAGTGCTGAGTGCTGAGTGCTGAGTGCTGAGTCCTGAGTATTGAATGACCTTCTAACTCCTAACTCTTATTCAGCAAAAGTGTGCTGTTATTATCAATCATCGTCAAACTGCCAGCAGTAGCGATACCTGGATTGGGCTGTGATGCTGCACTATATGTCTGAATATAGCGCCGCACTTCTGGGGGAAAATGAGGGTAATCTAATACTGCATCCCCATCGGCAATGGTTGCCCAGAAATCGCGCAAACCAGGAGCTATTTTTTTTGCCTGTGATAACGGTAAGTTTAATGGAGAGTGAGTTAGTAGCTTAATTAGGAAAGGGAAAGAGCGATCGCCCATCCACTGCCGTGATGACTGTTGCAAGTCAGGGAACTCAGGTACTGACTCGACGCGATGGGATAAAATTTGCAACGATTCTTTACCTTGGTTATCCCGATGAAACTCTAGCACTCGGTAAGGGTGAGGATAGCTAACTAAAGAACCAGTGGTAATATCATATACTCCATCTGAGTAAGCAATATCCTGAACGTGCAAATGCCCGGTAAACACTAGCTTGACTCCGTAGCGCCTCAGCAACTGCAATAGTTCTGCTGAATTGGACAACATATAGCGATTTGCTAGTGGATGGTTCGATTGATTGGGCAAATGCTCCACCACATTATGATGTACCATTACCAAAACTAAGTCATCACCAGATGCCGCCAGCACCTCTTCTAACCAACATAGCTGTTTGGCATCTAAACACCCCACTTGCTCACCCTGGTCATTAAAGGAGTTAGAATTTAGTCCAATTAGCTTAACTCCAGGCAGCAATTGACGAATGTAGTACATCTGCTGGGGATCGTCATAGCCAAACTTCGTGTAATAGTAGGGAAAATCCGCAAAGGCAATTGATTGCCGATCGGCCAACAGCACAGGAACGTCATGATTACCAGGAACTACATAGACGGGAAAAGGCAGTTGGGCTAAACATTGTTGCAACCAGGCGTGGTTCTCTGGTTCGCCGTGCTGGGTTAAATCTCCTGGCAACAACAAGAAATCTAAATCGAGTTGTGTTAAATGTTCTAGTACACTTTTAAATGCTGAGATACTTACTTCTACCAAATGAAAGCGACTAGGATGATCCCAGATTGTGTGAGGCAGTGCCAGGTGTAAGTCGCTGACTACCGCAAAGCGAAAATTGAGAGTCATTGATTTATGAAAATGTTAAAAGCAGGGGTTAAAATAAGCCTTTTCCCAAAAGTATAACGCTTGCTTTGTTTCGCTGCGTAGGAGTGCGTCTACTTAACATTTGTATACATTGAGCATTGATTATACACTATGGTGACAATTGACTTAAGGGTTAATCATAAGCATTTAATCTCTAAAAATTATCGGAAATTTGATTGCTAAAAATTATTAATTAATGCAATGCTCGAATAAGTGGGCGATCGCTGCTATCTGTACCTGAATAAACAATAAATGGGTAATAATTCAATAGTGTTCGCGGCACGAAATGCGATGTCTACGACGGGCTACGCCTACGCCTAGCTCATCGTAGACATCGCTTTGTTTTCTGCTACTCCCCTTTTCGATAAAATAACTGAGTAGATCGGCAAGGAACAGGTTCAGAATCATGGCTCAAGCTAGTATTGGGATTATAGGTGGTAGCGGTCTTTACAAAATGGATGCCCTCAAAGATGTGGAAGAGGTGCGAATTGAGACTCCTTTTGGTTCACCATCTGATGCTTTGATTCTGGGGACTTTGGATGGTACACGAGTAGCTTTTTTGGCGCGTCATGGCCGCAATCACACGCTTTTACCCTCTGAGTTACCGTTTCGCGCTAATATCTATGCGATGAAGCATTTGGGTGTGAAGTATTTAATTTCAGCTAGTGCTGTGGGTTCCTTGAAGGAAGAGGCGAAACCACTGGATATGGTAGTGCCAGATCAGTTTATTGATAGAACGAAAAATCGGATTTCAACATTTTTTGGTGAGGGAATTGTAGCTCACATTGCCTTTGGCGATCCGATTTGTAAGAACTTAGCTGCTGTATTGGCAGATGCGATCGCATCTCTCAATTTACCAGAAGTTACTCTCCATCGCAGCGGTACTTATGTGTGCATGGAAGGGCCAGCTTTTTCCACTAAGGCTGAATCGAATCTTTACCGCAGTTGGGGTGCAACAATTATTGGCATGACGAATTTACCTGAAGCAAAGTTGGCAAGGGAAGCGGAAATTGCTTATGCAACTTTAGCGCTGGTGACAGATTATGATTGTTGGCATCCAGACCATGACAGTGTGACAGTGGAATTGGTGATTGGCAATTTGCTGCGGAATGCTGTGAATGCTCAAAAGGTGATTCAAGAAACTGTGCGCCGCTTGAGTGAAAATCCGCCAACCAGTGAGGCGCATTCGGCGTTGCAGTATGCGATTTTGACTCAGTTGGATAAAGCACCCGCAGTGACGAAAGAAAAATTAGGGTTATTGTTGCAGAAGTATTTGTAGTGTTGCTGATGAATGAGCGATGTTTATGACGGGCTGTTCGGTAACGCACTTTCTCAGATTACAGCAAGAGCGATGTCTACGATGGTCACTGAGCTTGCCGAATTGCGGGCTACGCCTACGCACGTAAATATATAAGCTGTCGTCACTAAAATCGTGATTTTCATTGACAAAATCGTGATTTTCATTGACAAAATCGTGATTTTCATTGACAAAATCATGATTTTCATTAACAAACTCATGATTTTCATTAACAAACTCATGATTTTTGTTATAAAGCTTTGCTTATTCCTTGTGTCTAGCAAATGATAGTGCGTAGGCGTAGCCCGCACTTCGGCAAGCTCAGTGACCATCGTAGACATCGCTCATTACTAAAATCTCTTTGTGACAGACAAGACCTCGCTGATATAATACCTGTCTATGTTTGATAACGTCTGTCGCTTTTTAGCAGAGTCATATTCAACCGATTTCGCCACCTGGTTACTTGGCGAATCTATTGCACTCACCCAACTCAGTCCATCAGAATTATCTCTCGAACCGATTCGAGCAGATGCGTTAATTCTGTTACAGTCAGATGAAATTGTCCTCCATATCGAATTCCAAACCGAAGCAAAAGCCGAAATTCCCTTTCGGATGACTGATTATCGCTTAAGGGTGTATCGCAGATTTCCCCGAAAGCGGATGCATCAAGTTGTCATTTACCTGCAACCCACTACATCCGTATTAGTCCAGCAAACAGCTTTTGTTTTAGAAAATACCCGTCATGAATTTGGAGTTATTCGTCTTTGGGAGCAACCCAGCGAGATATTTTTAAATACTCCTGGTTTGTTACCGTTCGCAACCCTCAGTCAAACTGAGGATAAAACGCGAACATTACAACAGGTTGCAGAAGCTATCGAGCAAATAAACGATACTCAAACACAAAGTAATATTGCTGCTTCAACGGCAATATTGGCTGGGCTAGTATTAAACAAGGAACTGATTAAAAATTTATTACGGAGTGATGCTATGCGCGAGTCTGTAATTTATCAGGATATCCAGCAGGAAAAAGCTTTATCGATTGTTTTACGGCTACTTCGCCGTAAAGTCGGAACTGTTCCACCTGCACAGCTATTGAAAATTCAAGCTTTAGACTCAACACAGTTGGATAATTTGGCTGAGGCTTTACTTGATTTTTCGGGTTTAAGCGATTTAGAAGCTTGGTTAGCGCAAAATCAAGGTTAGTAGAGGATTAGAGGATAATTGGTGAATTCTCCGAGTCAGAATTGTGAAGTAAAACAAGCTCTAATGAGCAATTGCTCCTTAATTCCTTGATAATGTTGGGTTTCGTTCCTCAACCCAACCTACGCCAGTTTTAGTTTTTAGCCTTAATTGAATTAAACCCCATCTCAAACCAAAACAAAGCCTGCGTAGACAGGCTTTGCTTGGTAGCACCAGACTATAAGTCTGTGGGCGCTTTGATATTTTTGCAACAGATTGAAAAACTAATTTCAATCAACGTTTCTGACTGCTCCCTTCACTGCATCGCCTGCATCTTCAGCTGTGCGCTTAACATTTTTAGCAGCATCGTCAGCCCCACGCTTCACATTTTTTGTCACGTCTTCGGTAGCATTCTGGGTATTACCCTTGATATTTTCAATTCCTCGCTGAGTCCCCTTTACAAGACCTTCGCGCAATTCATCAGCGGAACTGCCGATATCTTCACCCAGGTTTTTTACTCTTTCACCAAGGGGTGTCCCTTCCTGAAAATTCCGGCCATATTGCTCGCGACTGTCAACTCCCTTCTGATCAATATTCTTTTGAGCATTTTTCACTAACGCCTTAGCTCTGTCATTAGCTGCCTTTTCATCTATCGCTCTGGGATCTACATCACTAAAGTTATTTATCCCACCGGCAGGAGAATTCAGAGGATAATCTTTAGTGGAATCAGCTCGCTCGACATTAGGTGCTTGATAACCAGGCTGTGGTGGCTGTGCTGCTACTCCTGGAGCACCACAAGCCTGAGTCAAAAATAGGAATATCCCTGCTAAAAAAACAGTTAAAACTTTCAAAGGACGAATATTTCTCAGCCAAGTCATTGCTTTTTTCATAGTTTTCACTCCTTGCATTTTTGTGACTAGTTAAACTTCAACTAAGATAGCATTTGGAATTACTTTTGTATCCCAAGCCTTTAGAAAGAATAATAACTTTATCTAATGATATTAATAATTAAATAAGTTTTACCTCTAGCGCAAGTCACATTTTAATTAGCACAAAAGGAATAATTTTATCTAACTCTAGAGAGATATAAACTAAAATAATATGATTGTTGTCAAAAGAGCTACATCAACCTGTTTGATACTTCAAAAGCTTTGGATATATAGCTGATGTCCCATAATATTTGAGTATTTAGCCTTTGTTGCTCTACCATTAAATGACTAAATTCATGAAGCAATTTTTACGCTGGATAATTTTGGGGGGAACGCTATTTTTTTTAGTCAAAGCTCTGAAGGATAATTGGATTGGGGTGACAGCTATCCGCATTGATGGGGTAGGATGGGCAATTATGGCGATCGCTACAGGGGTAACTTTACTAGCACATACTTGGGCAGGCTGGATCTGGACTTGGATTCTCCAAGAGTTAAATCAACCTGTATCATCTCCCCAATTCATCCAAGTTTACCTAAAAACGAACATCGCGAAGTATTTACCAGGTAATATCTGGCATCACTACGGGCGAATTGTCGCCGCCAAAAATGCCAATATTCCTACTGGTGCAGCTACCTTAAGCGTTTTGCTAGAACCGCTACTTATGCTAGCGGCTGCTTTAATCATCATTGTCCTATGCAGTAGCCAGTTTGCGGCAGCTAATACTACCCTTGTTATACAAGTACTACAATTCCTGAGTTTGGCTGTAGTCCTTGGTGCGATTCATCCCTGGTTTTTGAACCCGGTTATTCGCTTTTTATACAAATTAAAAGCAAAAAAGTCTGCTGCTACCACCCAACCAACTGTTCCCTTCAGTCTTAAAAGCTACCCTTTACGCCCTTTGTTAGGAGAAGTGGGCTTTATGGGACTACGCGCCACTGGCTTTATATTAACTATGTTCGCCTTGGGTTCGTTGAATGCGAATCAAATTCCTTTGTTGCTAGGGGCTTTTAGTTGCGCTTGGTTATTGGGGTTTGTGATACCGGGTGCGCCTGGTGGGTTAGGTGTGTTTGAAGCGACTGCGTATGAACTTTTACGACACCACTTTCCAGCTGCCTTAGTATTTAGTGCGATCGCTCTATATCGCCTCATTAGTATTCTAGCTGAAACTGCGGGTGCTGCTCTGGCTTGCTTAGACGAACGTCTTGCGAAATCATGAATCAGATAAAACTCATTTTTGTCTATCTACTTTCATCTGTGAAAATACACGATAACCATCCAGATTTAATTGTTGATTACTGCTTTGTTCTTTTTCTTCCATCTTAATCAAGTTATATTCTACATTTTCTGCATAAATAGCGAAGGTGATATTAAAAATCTCGATAAAATTTATTACCCCTTTGCATTCCTCTTCGGAATGGTTTTCGTAAAAACGAATTAAATGAGCAATCCGAGTTTCTAAATGTCTCCGGGAATTTCTAGAAATCAAAATAATCTTTAATAACATAATTACCAAGGTTAAAGCATGACCTTGGTTAACTAATAATAGAAATAAGTCCGAAGGCTCTTTAGCATTTTCTATTGTAAAGTAATCAATCACTCGATTACAAGTTCTCAAGAAAAATTCTTTAGTGATAATTTCTTGATTATAATCCGTCTTCCATAAGGATAAACTATGTGCAAATTTCTGCCGCCAAGTCTCGACTGATGTTTGGTTTTCTACAGAAAAAAATAGATATTTTTCTAGGTTCATTTTAAATTCTTTCAGAGTTTGATTTTCAGTTTGCTTAATAAATATATGGGCAATATTATCATGACTAAATACGCCTCTTTTTAAGACAATTGCTTTTATTAATCGCAGAGCTTGGTCTCCCAAAATACTAGGATTTTTATAGCGTGTTGTGCTTGAAACGGCAGATTGAGAACGAGCAATATACATTGCGAGTTCAAACTTAAATTTCTCTTTTATCTGTTTAGAAAGCCTCCTAGCAGCCTCTTGTTGTTCTTTAGGGTTTTTATTATCAACAGATTGATCGATCAATAAATAGGAAGTGTAGCGATTAGCCCAATGACCTTTAGATGATTCTTCATATTTAGTAGCAAATAATTTCAGTTCCTTGTAATCTTTGCTATTGGCAAAATTCTCTAACCAGATTTTACAAGTTTTTACTACTGGAGGATTATCGTCCTTAATTTTCAGATTTTCATTAACAAATAAATTAACTAAATCTTGGATATATTTGTCTTTTCGATTACTTTTCCAATTATTAACAATGATGTAGCAGCACCGCTTCAGTGTATTATATAATTCCTGTTCATGCTCATCTAGAAAAACACTATATATTCCAGGTATATAATCAGAATATTCGGAATCAAGACCGTCTATAAATAAACCTTTAAATTCACGTAAAACATCCTCTGGTGGCAATTTCTTGACAATTTCCACAAAGAAGCTATAAACTTCCTCTTGGGCAGTTTGCACATCTAGTTGACTAGAGTTAGACGTAGCACAATGGGGATTTTCCTGAGTAATTGATAAACGATTAGCGGTCATTTCAGTTATCAGGACAAAAAAGCTTCCTGTTCATATTATTACCAGCTTAACCTTGGTGAACAGTAGCATCAATCTATTCGTCAGAGATTCAGTAATCTTTTTACACAAATTTGATGAACTAAGACTATAAATAAAGTATTAAAGATAAATTGTTTAATGCTTCATCAAATAATCCAGTGAAATTACTTACTTATAACCATAAAAGACCATACATA
This sequence comes from Nostoc sp., assembly GCF_036918015.1. Taxonomy (GTDB): domain Bacteria; phylum Cyanobacteriota; class Cyanobacteriia; order Cyanobacteriales; family Nostocaceae; genus Nostoc. The sequence goes on along the minus strand of NZ_JBALEO010000073.1, from coordinate 166,765 downwards.
AATAACTATATGGGCGAGTTAATCTATGATTTAGATTTAACCCGCCCATAACTTCTATCGAAGCCTTTCGGTATTAAATTTTTAGTGGGGGTGGAGGGACTTGAACCCACACGACCTATTACGGTCAACGGATTTTCATTCTCCCGCAGTTTTCACTGCTACCTGATGACAATAGCCAACTCAGATTTTGAGAATTGGACTCTCCCTTTACCCTCGACTTAACGTTAGGGTAGCTCCCGTCGGGTCTCTGCACCTTCCGAACAGTTATGAGTTAGGAGTTAGGAGTTAAGAGTTTTAAATTTACTCAGCACTCATTACTCATGACTCAGGACTTTCTTCGGCTTGGCTCAGGATTGCCATGTCTGTCACCAGATTTAGGTTTCCCTGAGTTTGAGAGCTTACACTTGAGGGATTTCTCCTTCAAGGCTCAATTATTTAAGTCCGTAGCGTCTACCATTCCGCCACACCCCCGCAGGTGTTTAGCAACTAGTATAACTAGTTATTTTTTAGAGGTAGCAAATACCTCCTTATCTATTCCACCATCAATTGTGTCTTTTGTCCAACTAGATTGAAAATATTTTTTCCAGATTGTGCGATCGCTTCAGAGATTTAGAAGTCTTCTTGATTTTCTCGTAATAATCTGGATGAGTTTTCGATCTGTCTGACCAGAGCATTTTGCTAGTGGATTCACATAATAGCATGATATTAGCTTTTGTCATAAAATCCGTTGAATCGCCCATTGTAAAAGTACTCCAGCCAGCCAAAGCTGCGCTTTCGCCTCCTTGTTAGGGATTTCGAGGAATTCTGGCGCAGTTATGTTGAAAGCATTATGACTATACTTCTCTCTTGTCTGTCTCTTCAGCCTATGATGGAAAACAGATGCTTAAGACTTGAAAGTTATGATTGTCGCCCTGCTATATCTGATTTTGGCTGGAGCTTACCTTCTGGTAATCCCCATTGCTGTTTTGCTGTACCTGAAGCAGCGTTGGTATGTAGCTAGCTCCATTGAGCGTGTCTTTATGTACTTTTTGGTGTTTTTCTTCTTTCCGGGTCTGTTGGTTCTATCGCCGTTTGTAAATTTCCGACCCCAACGGCGACAAATTCAAGTTTAACCAGATTGGTAGGTCATAACTCTCATGCGACGGATTGACGCGATTGGAATTGGCTTGGGTGTTTTTATTGCCGGCGGCTTGGCATACTTAGGATTGCAGCTAGTCGGTTTGGATAATCAAAAAGCTGGTATATGGAGCCAAGTCTTGCTCGTCAGTGCCTTAGTTGGCTGGTTAGCCACCTATTTTTTCCGTGCGGTGGGACAAAAAATGACCTACCACCAACAGCGGGAACAGTATGAGCAAGACTTTCTGCAAAAGCGGCTAGACGAGCTTACTCCCGAAGAACTCGCACGAATTCAAGCCGAAATAGAACAAGAAGAGCAATCTCAGGTGTAAAGTTATCATTGGTCAGTTGTTATTTGTCATTAGTCATTAGTCATTTGTCCTTTACTAATGACCAATGACCACTGACTACTGACCAATGACCACTGACTATTGACACTTTACTAAATGACTGCGATTTCTGATTGCTTTAAAACCCTTGGGCGCAATCGTGAGTGCGCCCTAATTCCATTTATTACCGCTGGCGATCCCGATTTAGAAACCACAGCAAAAGCTTTGCAGGTTCTAGATCGTAATGGAGCCGACATTATAGAACTGGGTATACCCTATTCCGATCCTCTAGCTGATGGGCCAGTTATTCAAGCTGCTGCTACCCGCGCCTTGCAAAGGGGGACAAAATTGGAGCAGGTGCTAGAAATGCTCCAAGGGATTACTCCCAAATTGCGATCGCCCATTGTTCTGTTAATCTATTACAACTCAATTTTGCACCGGGGAATTGAAAAATTTCTTCAGCAAATTGCTGCGGCTGGGGTTGCAGGATTGGTAATACCTGATTTGCCCTTAGAGGAAGCAGCAGGATTGCTCCAAGCATCTAGTGAGATGGGAATTGACGTAATCTTATTGGTTGCTCCCACCAGTTCTGCTGAACGGATCGAAGCGATCGCTCGTTCTTCCCAAGGATTTATTTATTTAGTCAGCGTGACTGGGGTTACAGGGGTGCGATCGCAACTGGAAAACCGCGTGTCCGATTTACTCAAACAAATTCGTAGTGTTACTGATAAACCCATTGCAGTCGGCTTTGGAATATCTGAAGCTGAACAAGCCCGTCAGGTAATGGAATGGGGCGCAGATGGTGCGATCGTGGGTAGCGCTGTTGTCAAACGGTTAGCAGAAGGGACACCAGAGCAGGGACTAAATGCGATCGCCCAATTTTGCCAAAGTCTCAAGGCAGCCATCAAGACGACCAACACCAGCACAAATACTTCTCTTGATTAGACGGAGAAAGTAGATTAAAAAAGTATAACAGTGTAGTTTTTCTATCCTTCCTTGGTAGACAATTTGACCATTATGGTCTTGAATATTAACATCAGATATGATCGTGTAAAAAAACTAGCTGATAGAGTCGCTTATAGTTTGAGTATTATGTGAAATTAAGTAGGCATAATTTATGAGTGTGAGAGTGAGTCAGTCACAAATGATTATAGTTACGTCGCAATCGAGGAGCAAAGGCGATGAGTGAGAGTATGGCGTTTATCGGCGGGGTTGCCGTAGCTGGGCTGGCGGCTCTCGTATTGCTCAAAGGAACCAATACCCCTCTACAATCTAACTTCGCTGTTGCTCCACAAATGCCAGGTGTAGTAGCGCCCCCAGGAATGCAGCCACAAATGTATCCTTACGGGCCTTATGGGCAACCAATGTATCCTGGTCAGGTTCAGCCGCCGACTGCTCCCAATACTGACCAGCGCCTAGAGATGGAGAAGTTGAACACGCAGATGCAGCTGGAGCGTTTAAAAAACGACAATGAACAGCTAAAGTTGCAAAATCAACAACTCCAGGGTCAAGTCCAAAATTTCAATACTCAGCAGCAGTGGCAATTAGCCCAGCAGAATAACCAACCAAAAACAGCAGCAACATTCCAGCCGCAAAATGCTTGGTGGTCTTCACCCGTGCTTTGGGCTGTGGGAGGCGCAACTCTCACTATTGGTGGTGGTGTTGTTGTCGCTGGAGTATTAGCTTTGTTCTCACCACGGCAGCGTCCAGCCCGTACTGTACAAGTTATTCACCCTTACCAAGGAAATACGCCGCCCTTGGTTCCAGTCCGTCGTGCTGAATTTCTGCCTGCTTCGCGGATGGAAGCAAGACGAGTTGAAGCCCAAGAATACGACGAAATGCACGGATAGGGAAAATAAAACCACAGATAAAGACCTATTTAAAATCTCGTTTCCAGGTATAACTTGGAAACGAGATTTATTGAGCTAATGTTGCGAATCCGGGAGGCGACAGCCCTCCTTTAGTCATTCCCAGTCAGAAGAAGCTGGAAACAAGGAATAACTGTGTTTACTGATAACTGTTAAAAGCTGCTTTTAGGAGTTTCTGTGGTATTGGGACTCTGCGTGGTTTCAGGTTGGTTAGGATCGGGAAGTTTCTGTTGGGTATTTTTCTGCTTACCTTGATTTTCTAGCTCAGTTAGTGCCTGTTTTGCCAGATTTTCGGCTGCTTTTTTAAATAATGGTTCTATTCTATTTCGCCAATATTGAGTATTAGGCAACTTTTCTGGATGGTTTCTATAATCTAAAACTTTATCCCATTTCCCATCATCTATTGCTTTGTTGATCTCATTAGATAATGCTTCTGCCTTCGCCCAATCTTCTTGCCACTGGGCAATCATTTTGCCCGTCTCTTGGATACCAGAAGCAGCATTTGCCGGAACCGATCTTAAAAGTGCGATCGCTCCAATTATATCCCCTGAATCATACTTCTTTTTCGCTTGTTCTACAATATTGGCACTGTTATCACTAGGTTGCGATCGTTCTGATTTCTCAGCGTCGTCAGTTGACCCCTTCGGCTTTTCTGGTAATGGAGTTACTACATCCTTAGATTTTGGTTTTGGTTGAGGAATTGTTCGAGTCGCAATCAAGCTACTATCATCTACAATCCTAGTTGCAATGCCATTTTCACGTAGGCAAGAACCCCATTCCTGATTATTAGTTATCACATCCGAGTGTGCCCAAGCCAAACGACCAAATTTAAGTTTAATCTCTACCCAACCTGCTTTTGTTCGCTTGCCAGTCACCTCGAAATTGGTGTTATTACCAACAGTTTGCACAATATTATTAGAATTTATCGAACTAGGTTCAGAACGGATATTAGAATTTCCGACAACAATAGCGGAGCATTTGTTTGCTAAGGCGATATCCTTACCTGTAAGATTTAAAGCTAAATTTTTCACATTTGGATATACATTTGCTACCAAAGCAGCCGCACCACCCGCCAGTAATATGCCAATTAATATCGGCCAGGGGTCGGATTTACTAGAGTCTTTACGCGCAGGTTTGGCAGGGATAGGATTTGCTGGTGCAAATGCAATAGTTTTCAGCCGAGATACTTGAGGCTGGGATTTGGCTGCTTGGTAACTGGAATTGTTGGCGACTTCTTGAGGTGCGGAAAGTGCAGGTACTGGATTAATCGCCTCTTTAGATGCTTGCAGTGCTTCCGTGGCGTTTTGGTAGCGGTCTTTGAAGTGATAACGCACCATCTTGGACAACACTGCTGCCAGTCGATGGTTCACGGTTACTGAATGCCGCCAGATAATTTCCCCCGTCTCCGGGTCTTCTTGCAATTCTGTTGGCTGTAATCCTGTTAGTGCTTGAATGGCAATAATGCCAAGGGAATAGATATCGCTGTTGGGACGAGGTTTACCTTGCCCTTGTTCTGTGGGCATATAGCCAGGAGTGCCGATAACCACTGTGGGAGAGGCTTGTCCGCCCACTGTTACCAGTTGTGTACGCAGTTGTTTCACTGCCCCAAAATCAACTAAAACTAACTTATTATCTGAGGCGCGACGGATGATATTATCCGGTTTGATATCGCGGTGAATCACGCCTTGGCGATGGACAAATTCCAGAATCTCCAGAACTTCCTGCAACAGTTGAACTACTTGGCTTTCACTCCAGCGCTTACCAGGTATAAGTTCTTCAGCTAGGGTATGTCCTTCAATATATTCTTGTACTAAATAAAATTCTTGGTTTTCGTCAAAATACGCTAGCAGCCTCGGTATTTGGTCATGGTTGCCCAATTTTTCTAAAGTTTCGGCTTCGCTGCTGAACAGGCGTTTAGCAGTATCAAAAACTCTGGAGTCAGTTCCGGGTTTGAGGTGCTTGACAACGCAAATGGGATTACCAGGCCGCCTAGTATCTTGGGCAATGTAGGTTTGACCAAATCCTCCCATCGCGAGGACTCGAATGACTTTGTAACGATGGTCTAGTAGCTTGCCTATCATATTCCCTCCCCAGAGTTATTACCTAATTTTCCAGCTGGTAATAAATATCTCCAAATTTTCTTCAATGAAATCCGCTATCTTGAGAAAAGATTTAGATTAAAAACGCAGCTTTTTAATAAACGCAGACTGTTTATTTTTCTTTTAGTGCCCCTGTTTATTACCAATGCCACCTAAAATAACAAATCCAGTTGCATGGCAGCAGGCTGAAATCCTCATGCAACCTGCTTTCATTCGCGTTATCGATAATATCCGCAAGCAGCTTGATGAATCTTCCTGGACAGGAACTTACCACGATGTCCTGATTTGGCCGCCTAGCACCACTGATGAAATCAAAGCATTGGTGACTGAACTGTTGGAAGCAATGGAAACTGCAACACCCCAAGAAGCAGATGAAATCAGAGGAACTCTCGCTCGTCTGCCGATGCCCCATCCAGGATATCATCTACGTTTGCAGCGTCAACAGCAGGAAGCGAGTATCGATTTGTGGGAACTGTGTTATGAAGTGTGTTTTTTTGAATACACACCACAGAAGGAAGTTGCTGATATTGATACTAGTTTAATCGATGAAGTGGGTGAAGTGGATTGGCTGCGTTTGGATGCTAAAGCAAAAGAGTTGGTTGAGGAGGCGTTTGCTAAATTGCCAGAAGGGTAACAAATAAAATGCCCTCAGAATAGAATTCTGGGGCTATACAAACGAAACCCAGTTGCGTGCGTGGGTTAATGAGCTTTTTAAGCCTGTCTTAGTCGCCTACCTAATAGTTTATACTGGCTTCCAATTATTTAAAGATGCTTGAATAGGAGCCAATTCGCTCAAATATTGGTTAAGTTTTACTTTCTGAGTTTCAACAGTTGCAAGAATTTGCTCCTTTTCGGCCTCTCTAGTTTCGCGTTCTCTTAACACGCTATCAAACTGCTCTTGAAACTTGTTCATGTAGTCATTAATTTGCTGTTCTGCATCTCTGAAGTCTTTCGATACCTGTTTATTAATAACTCCCTCTAATACGCGTTGGTTTCTCGAAACTTGCTCATCTATCTTTTGCTGAATTAACCTTGCTGTTTCTTTTAAGTCAATGTCGTAAACATTTCCTTGAATTGGAATATCAACATAATAATCTGGTTGGCAGCAAGTCCCACTTATCTTTTGCGATTTGTTTCCAATAATGACATCTTGTTGACGTTGAATTACTGCGTCAATACCTTTAAACTTAAATTTTGGAAATTGAATTTTATTAATATTAAATTCAACTTCTAAAGTTTGTCCAAGATAATCAGATAACTCATTTGATATTATTTGAATATCATTTTGGATTATTTGGACTAATTCTTCTCGGAATTTGGTTCCGTCTCTCACCAACCTATCTTGGGTTTCTAACCATAAATTCTGAATATGCGGAGCGCAAAATTGATTAATTGTGAGTTTAATCGTTTCAGCATCTTTTTTAGACTTAACTCTTATTTTATATGGATCAGCAATTTTAGTTTGCTCTATCTCCACATAAGAATCTTGGCTATTCAAATATTCGGGAAAAGATTTCGTAAGAGAATTTAATAAAGATTCTCCAACTTTAACACCTACTTTAAATATTTTACTTAAACCTCTTAAACCAGGAAAAAATTCAAGGATACCTTCAGTAAAATCCTCTATAATTTCTCCCAAATTATCTGTATTAAATTCTTGTATTTCCATCTTTTGAGGGTTATTTGGAATTTTTGTTGTTTGAGATTTAGCAGACCTAGAGTGAGCAATCTGATCGATTTCATCTTGTATGTTAGTTTTAGCACCCTCAGCAAACATATTAATTCCTTTGCTAAAGCCCTTCATTAACTTCTGTTTTTGTTGCTCTACAGAGTTCTTGACATCTTCAACCTTTCTTTTAGCCGAAATAGCACGTTTTCTGTACTCTTCTACTTTTTGTTTAAGGGTTTCAATCTCCATCTCCCAGCCGATGAACCGTGTGTTCAGAGTATCTTCAATGGACTTACCTGCCTTAATAAGACTTGCCAAAACATCACTTAGAAGATTCCACCCAGAATTTTGGACTACAGTTTGAATTACTGATTCTTCAATAGTCGGAATAAAACTATCTTTTAAAGCCTGTGGTGCAATTTTCTTTGGAGCAGGGGTTACAGAGTCGCCTTCCTCATTTTCTATCGCATATTTAGCACTAAAGAATCTTTTGAAATTCTTTAAATGGCTATCGCTGGCTGTACCTTGTTGGATTAATTTAGCTAAAAGTCCTTGCCATGCACTTGTAGGATATATTATGGGATCTGGAATGCCAAATCCTATCAAAGCCTGCTTCAAATCTGTTATTACATCATTAATGGCTCGATCTCCTTCTGCTTTTCGATCAACTTTGTTGAGAATGAAGTAGATTTTCCCTGTGTTATTTGCAAGAAATTCTCCACGCTGCGCTATCAAGTCTTGAAGCAACTCTGAATTGGTATTGTCTTTGAAGGATGAGTAATCTAAAACAAACAAAATAGCATCACATGTTCGCAGCGCTTCCAAAGCTGTTTGCTTGAGTGCAACTGTGCTAAAGCCTGCGGATTCCCACTCGTTGGGGCCTGGAGTGTCAACCAAGGTAAAACCAGTTAGTGATGACAGTTTGCTGATCGCTTCTATGGGATGCTCTAGTTCAAAGCGTGTGGTATTGTCATGATTAGCTGTAGCTCGAAGCTTGTGAGTGTGATCTAGAAATTTTTGCCGAATCACACTAGAGTCACCTTCAGCAATAACAACAGGTTTTTTTTGCCCCTGTCGATACTCCAACAGTCTTGGTGTAGCCCTAGCATCAATTGGTCGGATATCGGTACGACAGACTGTACAAGCTTCTGATTCACTTGCCAGAACATCAGCGCCAATCACGGCATTCAAAAAGGTACTTTTCCCAGCTTTCATCGCTGCAATTACAGCTACCTGATACTTCTGCTCTTTCAATGCGTGTAGGGCTTTGTTGATCTCATCCTCGACACTCTGCAAACCTTTGGTATCATCTCCTTCACTGAGGCGACCTTGGCGAATTTCCTGAAGGTACTGTAACAGACGTGTGCCAGTGTTGTATATACTGTCGTGTGCTGCTTGGAACTGTTCAGAGGACATAATTATATGAGAGAAAGATAAGCTAAAGCACGTACAGCATAAATTACTAATGAAAAGATTCCATCAGTGATTACACCGCCACACTAAAAGCGATCGCACCCCATCCTAATCAACTATTCATTCCACTACTCGCACAGAAAGAAAATTATATGAACAAGCATGATGAAGAACTCGAACTAAACTTAAAACCCCGTCCTACAGAAACACTATCAATAAAGATACCAATAGATACATTGGAATCGCTCAAAAAAGTTGCAGCTAATCGAGATATGACACTTGATGCATTAATCAAGTTTTACATTGGGCAGAGTTTGCGGCAAGATTTAGCTAAATTATTTTCTGAACGGGTACTTGAATCAACTGCTGAAGTTCTAGCAAGGCACATCGAATCGAAAGAGGAAATTTTAACCATTATTCAAGAAATTCAAGCTGAAGCAACTCTTTAGTCAACTCACCGCAAAGAGTAACAGATAAATTAAGGAACAAAAAATGTCTAATCAAACAAACTACACCGAAGCTTGCAATAATTTTGAAAAAATTTACGAAGAGGTAATTAACATTTTTAGGGGGTCAAAATTCATGCAAAATATGTGGTGTCTATTTGGGCAAAAGCTTATTTAACATAGACTTTGCGCTCACAGGGACACAAAAGTTGCATGAACCAAAAATGGAGACATTCCATCAAAGTCAACAGCCTAGACTATGCACCTTAACCAAATCGGATTCGGCTAACTTGCTAAAATTTGCGTAGGGTAGCCCGGCGTAGGCATCGCCCGGTTTTTTCGATGCTTTCTAGGTTCATAACTTACGCATTGATAAATTAGAGAATAAATGCATTCATAAAAGTAAGAAAAGAATATGCAGAGGGGCTTTGTTTTTGGCTAGGGTATATCCCCGTATTTTTACTACTACTATATACAGTAATTAATTACCAGAATAGAAAGTATACAAATCATAAAAATACTGAAATAGATGGGATCGCTAACAAAGCAAGAGCAAGTAAGTCAAACTCAAGAAATTTTATTACATCGCATTGCGAGTCGTATCCGGCAATCTTTAGAACTGCAAGAAATTTTGTCGGCGACAGTTGCAGAAGTACGCTCGTTTCTAGACACTGATCGCGTTAAAATTTATCAGTTTCAACCCGATGGTCATGGATTAGTCATTGCTGAATCGATTCAGTCAGGTCGGTTGCCGCCTCTTCTGGGGTTAAATTTCCCCACAGATGACATCCCACCCTATGCCCGTGAACTGTTTGTCCGGGCACGCCAGCGAAGTATCGTTGATTTGACAACACACGAAATTGGGATCAGTCCTCTCTATTGCTCAGAAACAGGCAAACTATTAGACCAGCAAGATATTCGCTATCGTCCCGTCGATCCCTGCCATGTAGAATATTTAACAGCAATGGGCGTAAAGTCTTCAGTAGTAGTACCGATTGTTTTAAAAAGCAAGGAAACAGGGAAAGATTTATTACCTTCTCTGGAGCAATCATCTCAATTATGGGGACTATTGGTATCTCACCATTCAGAAGCGCGAGTGGTGACAGAACAGGAATTGTTATTAATTCAGTCGGTGGTCGATCAGCTGGCGATCGCCATATCGCAATCGATTTTACTCAGCCAAATGCGAGAGCAAGCCCGTCAAGAAGCAATTATTAATCAAGTTACCGAGCAACTGCATACAACGCCTACTGTTGAACTGCAAGCTGCCCTTGAAGAAACAGTAGCTGCTTTTCAAGGCTCTGGAGGACGAGTCTACTTGCTGCCAGACGGCGAACAAACAACAAAAATCTACACTTGTGGGATACAGCCTAGTCAACTCGATATCGGACAAGATAGACCGATTGAAGAGCATCGATTGTGGCAAAAATATCTCTATTCCGCCACTGTCTCATCCCCCGATAATCCAGAAAAGCAAAGGAACAAAACATGGTCGGTGAATTGGATGAGAGCAGTTTACGCTTTGGCTCCTCCACCTAACGAACTCAGTTGTGACTCAAATTTGTGGGCGATCGGCGATCTTTATAAAGAACCCTTATTGCGATCGCTCGCCCCCAGTTTCCAAGCAACGCAAATTCGGGCTTTGTTGATTATACCTTTACAGCATGGTGCCACCCTCGTTGGCTGTTTAACCATCTTCCGAAATCAGGTGGATATTGAAACTATTTGGGCAGGGTGTGTTGATACCGATTCTCGCCAACTGATGCCGCGTCAGTCATTTGCAGCATGGCGCGAACTGAAAACCGGGCAAGCCCAGCACTGGGCAGAATCGGAAGTTAAGTTGGCGCAAGCATTAGGCGAACGCTTTGCAACGGCAGTAAAGCAGTATCGACTTTACGAACAAGTGCAAGCCCTGAATACAAACCTAGAGCAACAAGTGCGCGATCGCACCGCCGAATTGCAACAGACTAATACCGATTTGCAATGCTCGACTATTGAGCTACAGCGCTCGATGGAACGGCAGCAAGCTCTGGCTCGGATCATTGCTAAGATGCGACAGTCGCTGGACGTTACTACTATTTTCCGAACCACGACTGAGGAAGTTTGCCAATTACTGAAGAGCGATCGCTTAAGTGTCTATCGTTTTAATGCCAACTGGGGAGGTGAATTTGTCAGTGATTATGAATCTGCAAATCCCCAATGGCAGAGAAATGGTAAGCTGGGAGTAGGTGTGGTGTGGGACGACACATACTTACAGGAAACCCAAGGCGGACACTACCGGAATAATGAAACTTCTGTAGTTGATGATATCTATAGCATCGGATTTACCCAGTGCCACCTTGAGATACTTGAACAATTTCATGTTAAAGCCTTCATGATTGCGCCAATTTTTGTGGGGCAAGAACTATGGGGTTTATTGGGAGCCTATCAACATTCAAGCACTCGGCATTGGGAAGCTTTAGAAGTTGAGTTTTTCACCCAAATAGCAACTCAGCTGGGAGTGGCGTTGCAACAAGCTGAGTATTTAGAACAAGTGCGATCGCAAACCAGACAATTGGCGCTTGTGGCAGAGCAACAGCAAACTTTAGCCAGTGTAATTACCAAAGTTCGGGAATCACTGGACTTGAACGCGATTTTTGAAACCACAACCCAAGAACTCCGCCGAGTACTCAATGCCGATCGTGTTGTGGTCTTTCGCTTCTATTCTGAATCTAACCATAACGGCGGCGAAGTCGTTGCAGAAGATGTTGCATCGCGTTTCCCATCGACCTTAACGGCAAAGGTGTACGATCGCTGCTTAGATGAGAAGTATAGTAAGAAACTCTGCGAAGGTTACATTCATGCAGTTACTGATATTTATAACAGCGAGTTAGACGATTGTTATATTTCGATGCTGTCTCGCTTCCAAGTCAGGGCAAACTTAGTAATTCCCATGATCAAGCAAGGGCAGCTATGGGGTTTACTGTGTATTCATCAATGCCAAAAAGCCCGTGAGTGGCAAGAGTCTGAAATTGAATTTGTCAGCCAAATTGCCTCTCAATTAGGAGTTGCTTTACAACACGCGGTACTGCTCAACCACACACAGCAGCAAGCTAGCCAACTCTCCGAAGCACTTGAACATTTGCAGCAAACTCAAGCTCATCTACTTCAGACTGAAAAGATGTCGAGTCTGGGATTACTAGTAGCAGGGGTTGCCCATGAAATTAATAATCCAGTCACGTTTATCTCCGGCAATCTCATTCATCTTCATGAATATACGCAAAACTTGATTGAGATGCTTAATATCTATCAACAGGTATATCCTGAACCTAATCTGGAAATTCAACGACAAGCAAAATTAGCAGATTTAGAATTCATCGCTGAAGATTTGCCTAAACTGTTTTCTTCGCTGACATTAGGTGCTGAACGAATTAGTGAAATTGTTCTTTCCTTGCGAAATTTTTCTCGTCTCGACCAAGCCGAGGTAAAACCTGTTGATATTCATGAGGGACTCGATAGCACTCTATTAATATTGCAGCATCGTTTTAAGGGTAATTCATTGCATTCAGGCATTGAGATTGTCAAAGAGTACGGCGACTTACCCCTTGTAGAGTGTTTTGCTGGACAACTTAATCAAGTGTTTATGAACCTGTTAGCAAATGCAATCGATGCGCTGGAGGATTTATGCGCTCAGTCTGCGAAATCAGGTGCAAATAAACATCATCCTCTGATCACTATGAAAACACAGCTTATAGCAAATGATTGGGTGCAAATCTCCATTAAGGATAATGGAGTCGGCATCACAAAAGAGGTACAGGCTAGACTATTCGATCCATTTTTCACAACAAAGCCTGTGGGTAAAGGTACAGGTTTGGGACTCTCAATTAGTTACCAAATTGTAGAAAAGCACGGAGGCAAATTACAGTGTCTATCCCAACCTGGTGAGGGGGCTGAGTTTGTGATTGAAATTCCAATTAAACAATCTGAGGTGAAAGTAGTAAACCTCCGAGGCGATACAGAAGGAATCTACAAAGCTGATTGGTACGTCCGTTCTAATTAAATATATCGGAATTGATTATACAGACCAGCATATGCGATCGCTCAAGCCCCCTTTCGTTCTTCATTACTATGTGTCTGTGCTAACGCTTGTTCAATTGCCTCTGTTGGGATAGCTGTTTTTAAGACTTTGAGTACCCTACCTGATTTAACTACAGGCGATATCAGTGAGAATTTTTTAAGTTGCATTCAATCCCAGTAAACTTGAGTATAACCCTTAGTCTATCTGGTTTTTGGCTTAACCGAACCGTATTGCTTTCACTGCGATGTCGCCCTTACAAACCCTCAAACTCTTCCAAACTTATCCCTGCTTGTCGTAAAATACTGCCCAGCGTACCAATAGTAATTTCTCGATAATGAGGCACAATCGCAGTACGGGTTCCTTCTTCGGTAGATTTGACAAATTTTACGTGACTACCCTTTTGGCTAACTTCCTCAAAGCCTGCTGCCTCTAATCTACGCTTAACCTCACGATAAGGTAATGGTTTAAGCGGCACCTATTTCTACCTGAAGTGTCTTAATTTGAGGAATAATAGTAGCTATTGGTGGTTCAAAATGTAGTGACAAAGCTTCCTCAAGATTAGCCAATGCCTCGGTTTCAGTCTCTCCTTGGCTAGCAATATCAATCTCCAAGCACTGTGCTACAAACCAATTACTTTCCTGCCATACACTTGCAGTAAAAGTTCGTTTCATAAGTTTTTATTGTTCGGCACTGTCTTTTGATTTGATTATACGCCAGAAGAAAACCGGAGATGCATTGAAGCCGCAAACGCTTATTTGCTAAGATTTCCAGTGCGACAACATTGAAACAGGGCAACTTCTCATCACCATGCCAACATCTACACTTGACGATAAAGACGCAGCAGCTATCGAAGCCGCCAGAGTTGGGGTTGCAATCTGCGATCGCACCGCTTGGGGACGGATCAAAGTAGCTGGCGACGATCGCCTCAATTTCTTACACAACCAAAGTACTAACAATTTCCAAATACTCAAGCCAGGACAAGGTTGTGATACGGTTTTTGTCACTTCCACAGCCAGAACAATTGATTTAGTAACCGCCTACGTTAGAGAAGATGCGGTAATCTTGCTGGTTTCACCCAACCGCCGCCAATATCTCATGGAATGGCTGGATAAATATATTTTCTATGCAGATAAAGTGGAATTATCTGATATTACCCAATACACCAACACCTTCAGCCTGATTGGCCCAGGAAGCGACGCTGTTTTAGAAAAGTTGGGTATTAGCGAACTCATCGGACAACCTTACGGTAGTCACCAAGTATACACGATCGCTCCGGCTGAGGGCGTGCGAATTGCTGTGGGTAGTGGGTTAGCTGCGCCCGGATACACCTTAACTTTCCCTTATACAGACAAAGAAACCGTGTGGAATAAATTGTTAGAAGCTGGGGCAGTAGAGATGAGCGATCGCGCTTGGGATGCTTTGCGAATCTTACAAGGCCGCCCCGCCCCAGATGCGGAACTCACAGATGATTACAATCCTCTGGAAGTTGGCTTGTGGCAAACAATTTCTTTTACTAAAGGTTGCTATATTGGGCAAGAAACTATTGCTCGGTTAAATACATATAAAGGTGTAAAACAACACCTGTTGGGTATTCGCCTCAGTGCCCCTGTGGAAGTTGGAAGTGCGATCGCAGTTGGAGATGAAAAGGTCGGTAAACTGACTAGTTACACCCAAACCGCTGATGGTTACTTTGGACTAGGTTATATCCGCACCAAAGCTGGTGGCGTGGGGTTGAAAGTCAAAGTGGGAGAAACTGAAGGTGAAGTCATAGAAATCCCGTTTGTTTCTCATGATTACCCATAAGTAATTCAAGTCAAAATATCTTTCTCTTTCTCCCTAGCGCCGTAACAAAATTCATCTACCCAAGAAGCTATACTACGGGCATTTGTAGTTGGTAAATTCACTTTGCTCTTAACCTCTTGTGGTTGAATATTCGGATCTTTGCCGTTACTTTTAACCTCAGTAGTAATTGGTAGCGATGCTCCTGAAGGGAGCCGCCCAAGGGGCGATCGCACTGGTTTGCCATTACTAGAAATCTCAGTGGTAATTGTCAACGATGCATCCACAGGGATTTGGCTAGATGGTGCGTTGCTCTTAACTTCGGTAGCTAACGCCAAAGATGGCATAGTTTTGGCTTTGCTGTTGACCTCACTGGTCATTGTCGCCGATGCTCCTGAAGGTAACTGACCAGAATGCCAGCGTACTAATTGATATTCCCTTAGCGAACCGGAGGATGGCGTTTTTACCGGAGTATCTGGAGCAATTTTAGTTGCATTTGCTACTACCAACTCAGGTTCGCGTGTGCGACTTACCTCAGTAGTAGCTGTAAACGATCGGACAACTCGCTCGTCGGCGCGTGGCAAGTTGGAATCTAGAGTATTGGCAAGAGAATGAGAGGCAATCTTGCTAGCAGTTACAGCCGATGATAAATGTTTATCCTCAAAATGCTTCTCATCTGGCGACTCGCTTTCAACTTGGCTTATAGCCATAGAATGCTCTGATTTGATTAAACGTAACTCTTCATCAGGATTGAAGTTAAGACCTAAAGCGGCGACTATTTTATCTGGATCGTTATTCAGATCCATCATAAAAGCAAGTATTTCATCAAACTGAGGTTCTAAAACAGACAGTGTTGCCAAAATAAAACCGGACAAAGGACGGCGCAGACCATCGTAAGTGGCCCAAATTCGCATTTTGACCAGCCAGGAAGTATTTTGCTTGTAGTAAATAAGCCACTTTTGTTTTAAGGATTGACGCAGCTGCTGGATATTCATTGGATGCCTCACTTCAGTCAACAAGATTGCAGACCTGGATATTTTTAATTAGCTTGATTTCTGGGGATGAAACCGATAATAGAGCATCTGCTTGACTCTTTGACCACCTAGCAAATGATTTTCTATCAGTAGAGATACTTCATCCGGTTGAACGCCGCTATACCAGACCATATCCGGTAATATCAGCACCATCGGCCCATTGCCACATTGTCCTAAACAGCTGCTAGCCGTTACAGTTACACCAGGGATTGGCAAAGCTGTAAAAGCTGCTAAAACCTTGACTGCACCTTGCTTTTTACAAGTACGGTTTTGACAAACTCGCACACATTTAGGAGCAGAATCTCGATCTATTTTTGGGAAGTCTGATGGTTGAGTGGTGTTGGTCATTTGTCCTTTGTCATTTGTCATTTGTCATTTGTCAAAAGTCGGAAGCTAATGACCAATACAACTCTTGGAGACGCTGCGCGTAGCTTGCTTCCCCGGAGGGGTACGACTACGCTCTGTTACCACACCAACGACAAGCGGTAGTTGAATCTCGACTTCGCTCGATTACCGCGCAGTCGAAACTCAGTACAAGTGACTAATGACCAATGACTAATAACTAATCTATTGAAAGTCCTTTTGAGGCTAGCCATTCCGGGTTGAATATCCGCGACTGATACCGGGAACCACTATCACACAAGATGGTGACAATAGTATGTCCTGGCCCCAATTGCTTCGCTAAGGCAACAGCTGCCCCAACATTAATACCTGTTGAGCCGCCCATTAACAACCCATCTTTCCTCAGCAGTTGGTAAACTACTCGCAAAGCTTCTTGGTCATCGATTTGGATGGCATCATCAGCCGGTGCGCCTTCCATATTGGCTGTGACACGACCGTTACCAATGCCTTCAGTGATGGAATTTCCTTCTATCTTGATTTCGCCAGTTTTGACATAACTATAAAGTCCACTACCCAGCGGATCGGCTACAACACATTTAATTGCTGGATTTTGTTCTTTTAAGTACAACGTTACACCAGCATAAGTACCACCAGTACCAGTTGCAGCTGTCCATCCATCTATTTTACCATCTGTCTGCGTCCAAATTTCCGGCCCTGTGGTTTCGTAGTGGGCGAGGCGGTTGGCTAAATTATCAAACTGATTTGCCCAAATGGCATTTTCCAACTCAGCAGCTACTCTACCAGATAGCTTGACATAGTTGTTCGGGTCTTTGTAGGGTACGGCGGGGACGCGACGAACTTCTGCTCCTAGTGCTGTCAGTGCATCTATCTTTTCTTGTGACTGGGTATCGGGAATAATAATTAGACATTTGTAGCCTTTGGCGTTGCAAATATGTGCTAGTCCAATGCCAGTATTACCAGCGGTTCCTTCTACAACTGTGCCACCAGGTTTAAGTAAACCTTTCTTTTCCGCATCTTCGATAATGTAAAGTGCGGCGCGGTCTTTGACAGAACCCCCAGGATTGAGAAATTCTGCTTTCGCAAGGATTTCACACCCTGTTTCTTCGCTAAAACTGTTTAAGCGAATTAAAGGGGTATTGCCAACAGCGCCAACGAAGCCATTCTTTATATCCATTTTGACTGTACTTGTGTGAGTCTCTATAAAAATTTTGGCTTATATAGGAATCCGGTTTGATTTCTGAAAAAAATTAAGTATTTGTAGGGTGCGTTATGAATTTAGTCTAACGCACCAAACCCTTGAAAATGGTGCGTTACGCTTCGCGATAACACACCCTACGTGTTGTTCAAAAATCAAATAGTAATCCTATAGCTGTAGCATGATTTACAACTGATTTGCCTAAAATTCTATGATACTTACATTGGAGCGCTTGCCGTTGATGTACTTCCTATCTAACTTTTAACTCCCCACTTATTCACTTTCCGTAGTAAACTCTGGCATTACTGTATCCGAGCTTTCGCATATACCTGTTCCATTCCTCAGCTTGGAATCGATTGGGGAAAGGCCCGACTGCTACGTGTGGGCCCCGTGGTTGCGTCCTTTCGAGGACTCCGCCAGATCGTGCTAAATCTTGTGTCAATCCGCCTAGATTCTGCCTTACTTGTGCTGCGATCGCAGGTAACTGTTCAGAAGTGGTGGGAATGGCGACATAATATCTAGAGGCTTGCCTATTAGCATTTATATTATTGCGATCGTCTCTATAGTTATAGTTGCCATTGTCTGCATTTATTTCCTGTCCGTTACCAAAGCTGATAATTCGGGCGTTATATATGCCTCGTGACTGTAGCTCATTCACCCGTTGTTGGGCGTTGGCGACTCTGTTAAAAACTCCTGACTGAATTACAGTCCGGCCTTGGAACTGGCGAATGTAAGCACTGGGTTCAATCTGACGTATGGCTTGTAGTGTCTGGAAATCACTGCCATCAACGTAAACTAAATAGCGCTCAAAGTTCTGGTTATATTGACTAAACTGTGAACGTTGAGAGGGCTGAAAATTTTGCTCAAATTGATTGTTCGGTAATGGTTGAGAGGGCTGAAAGTTCTGCTCAAATTGATTGTTCGGTAATGGTTGGGAAGGCTGAAAATTCTGCTCCAATTGAGTGTCTTGTACTGGTTGGGAGGGCTGAAAGTTCACTTCCGGTTGATTGTAATCCTCTGCTTGAGCCGGTTGTAACTGCGGTGATGGCTGTTGACCAAAGGGAATTGGCGTTGGCGGTAAAATCTCACCAGTTTCTTGAGCTAGTAATACGTTGCTGTTGGAAATTTGTGCTTTTGCTGGGGTAGAGCCGGGAATCAGTACTAACCATCCTCCCACTAACAAAAAGAGAAGTCTCATAGTAGGCTTCCAACCCTTAGAACTTCGGCGCAGCCTCTGAAATGGGATAAATTGACTTGATATTCCTCTCGACATAATAGTTAGAAAGTAGTCACAGTATTTTTAGGTAATTTCCATCAGGAACTTATTAGTTCACCGTTGTAGCAACTATATAGCGTTAACGTAAAGTTAGCTCATCTACGTGGCAAAAAATACGTCTGTAATTAATCTTAGATGAAAGCTGTTTACGGACGCGATCGCTTCCGTTATGGATGGAAGAAACAAATCAAACTCTCTTCCCTCCTGCTTCCTGCCTTTAAAACTGAAGCGCTTTAGTAGCAAGGCTTTGAAGAGTGTATGCTACAATTGGACAACCACGCAGCTATCGTGTCGTGCTTTGTATGAAAAAAGTCGTCGTTGGTCTTTCTGGTGGCGTTGACAGTTCCACCGCCGCAGCTATCCTGCACCATCAGGGCTATGAAGTGATTGGTTTGACTCTTTGGCTAATGAAAGGCAAAGGTCAATGTTGCTCTGAAGGTATGATCGACGCGGCTGAACTCTGCGAACAGCTGGGCGTTCCCCATCAGGTTGTAGATATTCGGGATCTCTTTCAGACGCATATTGTCGATTACCTAGTAACTGGTTACAGTGCTGGGATTACGCCTTTGCCTTGCTCTCAGTGCAATAAAACGGTGAAGTTTGGGCCAATGGTGCAGTATGCTCGTGAAGAATTGGGATGCGATCGCATTGCCACTGGTCATTATGCCCGCATTAGCTATGACGAAGCAACTGGACGTTACCAGTTATTAAGGGCTGTTGACCGCAACAAAGACCAGTCATATTTTCTCTATGATTTGTCTCAAGATTTACTTGCAGCAACTATATTTCCTTTGGGCGAACTAGAAAAAACTGAGACGCGCCGCATTGCAACTGAATACGGACTGAAAACTGCTGATAAGCCAGAAAGTCAAGACTTATGCTTAGTGGAAAGTAACGGTTCCATGCGGGCATTTTTGGATAAATATTTAGCTCCCAAAACAGGCGATATTGTCGATATGACAGGCAAAATTTTGGGACAGCATGATGGTGTCCATCACTACACCATTGGTCAGCGCAAAGGCTTGGGGATTGCTGCTGCCGAACCGTTGTATGTGATTGAATTAGATGCGGAAAATAATAAAGTAGTAGTAGGCGATCGCACTAAGGTAACTCAGCCAGAATGCACTGTAAATCGGGTAAATTGGGTTTCTATTGCCGAACCATCTACCCCAATTCATGCCGAAGTGCAAATTCGCTATCGTTCAACGGCTACACCAGCGATGGTGATTCCGTTGGAAAACTCCCGTGTGCGTTTGGTGTTTGATGAACCCCAAATCAGCATCACTCCCGGACAAGCGGCGGTCTGGTACGACGGGGAAAAAGTGTTAGGTGGCGGAATTATTGAACAATTTAGTTAACAATTAATCGCTGATGTAGAGACGTTGCAATGCAATGTCTCTTTAATTATGTCGAAGAATCATCTTCGGTATTGGGATTTTACAACATATCCAAAATGCGATGATTTTCTGTTTGTAATCCGCGAACTTCTGCATTTGCAAACCTTTTTCTTTACATAAGCTCACATAGCGTCAGATAAAGATATTATCTAGTATTACTTTTCTAATTTTTACTAGACCATATCATGGCAAAAATTGCCATTTATTGACATGTCAGTATCAAATTGCAGCAACGAATTTTAACAAGCGATCGCACGCAGCTAGCAATTGTACAATCAACTGTTAAGCATGAGTACCTACACTTCTAAGGGGTCGATAGTTTGGATATTTTTTACTGAATTCTATTTGAAGCACCAGTATCTTATTTTTAATTTGTTTCGATTGGTTATGGTATAGCCAAGGTAGCCAATACAGCGTTTTATATACAGACAATGGAGCAATGTCTATATGAGCTTTGATAATCTCAAGTACTCGTCTCTGACCTAAACCGGGTAAAACTGCTTTAATCCACCATTCCACTGAACTTGCATCACCGTAAACAAGTCCTTTTTCGAGAATCACTTCTAAAAAAATGGGCTTGAGTTGCGATCGCTTGGCTAATTCGCATCCTTTCCA
Organism: Nostoc sp.; assembly: GCF_036918015.1. GTDB lineage: Bacteria > Cyanobacteriota > Cyanobacteriia > Cyanobacteriales > Nostocaceae > Nostoc. The sequence goes on along the minus strand of NZ_JBALEO010000073.1, from coordinate 146,109 downwards.
AGCATTTGCACTTAGCACGCGCCAAACAAAGGTAAATTTCTGCTCGTCATCAAGTTGACGAAGCCACTTCAGTAACTCATTTTCCTGTTTTGAGTCCATTCGTTCATCAGCGTACTCTATCGGGTCAAACATACTTGATGCAATATTAGAAATTAATCAAGAAATACTTTTGTTAATTGCCTCTTCAAACTCCTCCAAAGCTTGTACAGTTCCTACTTGCCAAGCTCGTTCAACCGTAGCGGCAACGATTTGAGTTAGAGGGATATTTGGAAAGTTAGGACTGTTATCAGATTCGATATAATGTCCATCCCTGAGTAAATAAATCCTCAGCTTTTACTATCGTAAATCCATAGTTCTGGAACTGCGATCGCTTATCCTAAAAGCGATCGCTATATATTATTTTTTGATAAGGCTGCGATCCTAATAATTGGTTTTCTTCGTTTTATCTGGATATTATAAAGCATTTCAAAAACTAATTCATTACCCATCACATAGTATTGGAATCGACGTTTGATAATATCGTTAAATTTAGAAATAAAATCATAAAAAAAGCTCGGATTTTTCGTGAGTTCTCTCAATGCTAATAACCATTTTCCTTCTTTGATAGAGAATGAAACTTGATAGTAAGCTAAAGTTCTGTTGTAAACTGTAAGATTATAAGACAGAGCACGCATTAAAGCTGGATTTTTTTTCACAACTTTTTGCTGCATGAAAGAATCAGTAGCTATGCAATATTGATTTAGACGTTTAAATGGGCTTGCACGCACAAGAGAAAAAGAGCGTGAACGGTAGAAATAATAGGCTTCTGGCACTAGAAAAAAGCGAGCGCCATTAATTAAGCATTTCATGTCAAGCCAAAAGTCCTCAGCTATACTTAGGGTTTCATCGTACTCAATGCTGTGTTTAACCAAAAATTCTCGTTTGAACATAGGCTTACTTAAACCAAGATGTAGCCCTGCTTTTCCATAGACATCAGTCTCTACAAAATAAACGATATCAATTTGGAGAATTTTATCTATATGTTCTCCACTTTCTTGAATCAATGTACTCCAAGGAGATGTTGCACCATCTTTGATAAAATAAACATCATCTGCAATCATATCTGCATTTGCTTGTTCTGCCAGCAACACAAGCTTTTCTAATCTTTCATGAGCATACCAGTCATCTGAATCAAGAACAGCAATCCATTCTCCTTGGGCTGCTCTGATAGCAAGATTACGTGCAGCAGAAACCCCAAGGTTTTGTGGATTAACTATCACTTTGAGACGTTGATCGGTAAAACTCTTTGCAAATTCTACAGTTTTATCAGTTGAACCATCATCGACAACGATAACTTCAAGCTCAGTGAGTGTTTGATTTAAGACTGACTCTATTGCATTCTTAATATAAACTTCAGTATTGTAGGCAGGGATAATTACAGAGACTTTAGGATTCATTAAACTAAACTCCTGACTAATCACTATAGGCTTGGATTACAATGTTAAAATTTCAATGAAATTTGTTGAAAGAAGATATCCAGAATCAATTCTGACTCTTGACGAATGGATTCTGTTTGATAATAATTTATTTTTTAATAGCGTAATCACAAATGATTTTTACTTACTTTTTACTTACTTACATAGTAGCTAGGCGAGACATATTGGTATTTTTGTTTGAATGAAGTATATACACGAGTAGTATGGTAGCACAACTGTGGCAATCTAGAACCATGAACTCATCCCACTAATAATATTTGTGCTCAAAACTGAAGCTTATTGAAAAACGGAAAATTAAGCTTTTTAAGCACATTTTACGACGAAAAGTAGGGATTTTTAGAATAGTGGGATAGGTTCATGTATATTTGCTGGTGATTAATTATTTCTTAGGGTATACCCCCAATCTCTCGGAGCGCTGATACCAATTTCAGAACCCAGAACCCAGTTCCCAGTCCCCCATATCCCTAAACTCTTTTTCTCTACGTACCAGCATTTGATAAGTTAGTACATAATCTGAAACAATAACAGTTAATACAAAGAGGGGATTACGTTGAGTCACAATCTAGATGCCATAGCCCCGCACGGTGGACAGTTGGTTAACCGTATCGCCACACCAGAACAAAGAGCAGAGTTTCTCTCAAAAGCTGACTTTTTGCCGCGAGTGCAACTTGACGATCGCGCCGTTTCGGATGTAGAAATGATTGCGATCGGTGCTTTTAGTCCGCTGACGGGTTTTATGAACCAAGAAGACTACGATCGCACCGTGACAGAAATGCGATTAGCTAACGGTCTTGTGTGGTCAATCCCGATTACACTATCGGTAAGCGAAGAAGTAGCTTCCCCGTTACAAGAAGGCGGCTTAATCCGTCTGGATAACTCCAGAGGCGAATTTATCGGAGTTTTGCAACTCACCCAAAAGTATAACTACGACAAAACCCGCGAAGCAATCAAAGTCTACCGCACTGATGATGTCAATCATCCCGGCGTGCAGGTACTCTATAACCAAGGTACTGTACATCTGGCGGGTGATATTTGGTTGTTGCAACGCGAACCTCATCCCCAGTTTCCCACTTACCAAATCGATCCAGCTGCCTCACGGCAACTATTTCAAGACAAGGGTTGGAAAACCATTGTCGGCTTTCAAACTCGCAACCCCATCCACCGCGCCCATGAATATATTCAAAAGTGCGCTTTAGAAATTGTTGATGGTTTATTTTTGCACCCATTAGTCGGGGCGACAAAAGAAGATGATATTGCCGCTGACGTGCGGATGCGCTGCTATGAAATTTTGCTGGAACATTATTACCCATTAGACAGAGTAAGTTTGGCAATTAATCCCGCCGCAATGCGTTATGCTGGGCCTCGTGAGGCTATATTCCATGCTTTAGTCCGCAAAAACTACGGCTGTACTCACTTTATCGTCGGACGGGATCATGCTGGTGTCGGTGACTATTACGGCACTTACGACGCTCAATACATCTTTGATGAATTTGAACCAAGTGAATTAGGCATTGTGCCGATGAAATTTGAACACGCTTTTTACTGCATGCGCACTAAGCAAATGGCAACATCTAAAACTAGTCCCAGCCGGCCAGAAGAACGCATTCACCTATCGGGGACAAAAGTCAGGGAAATGCTGCGGCGCGGGGAATTACCTCCACCAGAATTTTCCCGTCCAGAAGTGGCGGCAGAGTTGGCGCGGGCAATGCGGATAGAAGTGTCGGCATAATTCGTAATTCGTAATTCGTAATTCGTAATTAAGACTCCACTGATGAATCCGCTTTTCTTGAGTCAGGAATGTGTTTTTATCTTTTTACTAACTCAAGTTAGTGACTCTGTTACCAGAAATTATGAATTATGAATTAACAATTATTTGGTCAAGAAGCAAGCAGCATAAACTGTAACTTTACAATACAGAGTTCAGCCCTGTAAGCTGCTAACTGATAGCTGAGGGCTGATAGCTAACTATGGAACGGCGCACGTTTTTACACAGAATTGGCTCAATACTTGCTGTATTGGGGGTAACTGAAGCTGAGTGGTTGTCTTTGGGAAATCGCTATTATCAGGCTTTGGCACAACCCAGTCCGCGCAAATTGGCGTTACTAATAGGTATTAACCAATACCCAAAAATTCCAGCCCTCAGTGGTTGTCTGACGGATGTCGAATTACAAAGAGAACTTTTGATTAACCGCTTTGGTTTCCAAGGATCAGATATTTTAACCTTAACTGAGGAACAAGCTAGTAGAGAATTCATTGAGGCGGCTTTTTTGGATCATCTGGGCAAGCAAGCTAAACCCGATGATGTGGTTGTCTTTCACTTTAGCGGTTATGGCAGTCGTGTCAAATTGGAGACATCGCCAGAGACAATGCAAAACGCTCTGGTGCCAGCTAATCCCAGTTCTGCCTCACAAGATGAAAAAATAGTCAACTATATATTAGAAGAAACTCTACTGCTATTATTGCGATCGCTCCCTACAAATCGAGTCACAGCAGTATTAGATACTAGCTATTATGCGCCAACCCCAGTATTAGGATTAAAAGCTCGTGCCCTTCCAGAATCATTAGAGGCAAAGCTAGCAGCAGAAGAGTTCGACTTTCTCCAACAACTTAAAACTCAAAAGTTACCCAGCACGCCGATTGTCTTAGCAGCTACCTCAAATCCCAAGCAGTCGGCGAGGGAAGAACTCTTTTCTGGTTTTAGTGCCGGGTTATTTACTTACGCCTTGACGCAGTATTTGTGGGAATTTACCCCAACTACCAGAATTCAAGTCTCCCTTTCCCATGTAGAAAATTCTCTATCGAAATTGGGTAGCAGACAACAACCAGGGAATCTGGAAAACCTCTCTCCTAAGAGGAGAGAGGCTTTGAATTCTCCCCCTTACCTTGTAGGGAAGGGGGCTGGGGGGTTAGGTTTGCCAGAGAGTATCATTGGTGCAGAAGGCGCGGTGACAGCCATTGAAGAAGACGGCAAAACAGTCCAGCTGTGGTTAGCAGGATTACCGCCACAAGTGCTGCTATACTACGGAGTGAATTCTCGATTTACCTTAGCAACAACAACAGAAGAATTAGTATTGCGATCGCGGACTGGGTTAACAGCAAAAGCGCAAATTACCCAAATAGAAGGTGCGAATCCCCTACAAGTCGGGCAACTTGTCCAAGAAGCAGTCCGGGTTTTACCCCGAAATATTAATTTAATAATTGCTCTGGATACTGGCTTAGAAAGAATTGAGCGGGTAGATGCTACAAGTGCCTTTGCTGCATTTCCTCATGTCTCCACCATAGTCGCAGGGGAAAAACCGGCTGATTATTTATTTGCAAAACTACAGCAAACACCTAGTCGCTATGGTTTATTTTCTCTTGGTGGCGAACTAATTTCCAATGCCACTGGGGAAGCAGGAGAAGCTGTAAAATTAACGGTGCAAAAGTTAGCGCCAAAATTATCAACCTTGTTAGCAGCCAAATTATGGCGACTTACAGAAAATCAAGGTTCTTCCCGCTTGGCTCTCAAGGCAACCTTAGAAATAATTAACAACATATCCCCTCGCGTTATCATGCAGCGCGAAACAGTACGAACTTTCAAAACAGAAACTTCGATTCAAAAATCATTCCCCACACCGATTGTCCCTATTGGTAGTCGAATGCAATATCGGGTAGAAAACCAGAGCGATCGCCCAGTATATTTAATCTTGCTGGGATTAAACAATAATCATACAGCGATCGCCTTCTATTCTTGGGAAACTCCCCAAGAAGCAAACACCGCGGACACCAAACCTCTGCTTAAAGAAGTCGTCATCGCTCCAGGTGAAACCCTCACCCTACCCCAAGCGAATACTGCTTCCGAATGGGTGATTTCAGGGCCAGCTTGCTTTTGCGAACACCAACTGATTTTTAGTACTGCCCCCTTTAAGGGAACTCTCGCCGCCTTGAACGCTGCCAAGTATTCCACAGCCGAACAAGGGCGAATTGGCCCATTGTTGAATTCCTTAGACGTTGTACAAGCCTTGCTACAAGACTTACATAACGCTAGTGCCCTCAAAACGGAGATGAACGTCACAACAGCCGATTCACATAGCTTGGATGTGAATAATTGGGCAAGTCTTAGCTTTAGTTTTCAAGTGTTGTAAGTGATTGAAGAAGAATGCAGAATTCAGAATTCAGAATCAAGACGCTCTCTACGAGACACTGCGCTATCTGCTTTCTCGGTCAGAATTCTGACTTCTGACTCCTGTTCGATAGACCTCTTGCATAAATCAAAAATAAGAAAGAACCCCACCCCGCCAAAGCTACGCTTTGTCTCCCCTCCCCGCAAGCGGGGAGGGGTTGGGGGTGGGCTGTTAGGGACTTTTGCAAAAGAGGTCTGATAATTAAAGATTTGTAGTTAGTGCCTCTACTAAAGCCTGATTTTGCTCATCTGTCCCAACAGTGATGCGTAATTTATCATCTAGTCCAGGCTGCTTGAAGTAGCGGATTAAAATTCCCCGTTCCTTGAGTTTTTGATAGAGGTATTCTGCGTTTCCTTCTCTTGGCTGTGCCAGCAAAAAGTTAGCTTCGGAATCCCAGATATGAAAACCTAATTGTTTCAAGTCTGTTGCTAACTTAGCCCGTGATGCCTTAATCTTGGCTACACAAGCATTTTTATAAGCTTGGTCAGTGATAGCAGCTGTACCAATTGCACAAGCGATCGCATCAATGTTATAGCTATCTTTAACCTTAAACAATCCCTGCAAAAGTTTAGGATTCGCCACCCCAAAGCCCAATCGTAATCCTGCCAACGAGTACCCCTTAGATAGTGTCCGAAGCACAATGACGTTTTCGTATTCCTTAACCAAAGCCAATGCATTCTCTTCGGTAAAATCTATGTATGCTTCATCAATCACTAAAACTCCAGATAACTGGCTGGCTAATTTTCGCAAATCATTTGTTGCCACCAGATGCCCCGATGGACTATTGGGCGACGCAATAAATGTTACCGCCCCATTGGCAGCAACTAATTCGTCCTTTGGTAAACTGTAGTCTTTGTTGTAAGGAATCTCAATAATTTCCGCCGCTTGCATTTCTGTTAATGTGCGATATAGCACGTAAGTAGGCATCGGATAAACTACCTTTTTCCCAGGTTCAGCACAGGCTCGAATCACCACACTTAACAATTCATCACTGCCATTTCCGACAATTATCCAATCACTAGGAACTCCTAAAACTTTACTTGCAGCTTCCCGAAACTCCCCCCCGAAAGGTTCTGGATACCGCCGCAACCACTCACCATCAATATTTCGTAGCACAGCTAATGCCGCAGGAGAAGGAGGATAGGGGTTTTCATTGCTATTAAGTTTAATAATTTGTGTACCGCGTTGAGGCTGCTCGCCGGGAATGTAGCTAGCCATTGCATCAACATTAGAGCGAAAGTAGTTGGTCATAGGGCATGGTAAATTGGGTGGAATGTCTACGACGGGCGTAGCTGCGACACCTCATCGCATATCTTAAGCAAATTTCAACCCGCAATTTCTGACGATATCGTTTTTTGTCGTTTACATCAGAAAATACGGCTTTGTAAATTACGAATTACGAATTACGAATTACGAATTATAAAAATATGCCAGATAAATGGAATCCAGAACTATACTAACGATTTCAAGTTGAAAGAAGCCGTCCATTCTACGACTTGGTAGACATGATACATCGGCAAGAAAACTTAGCTCTACTAAATTCAAGGAAACTTTCACATCTAGTTCTGACTAATTGATATTCAAAGTTTTTTTGAGAATACGATCTATCTGCCAGCAAAGACTTGAGTTGAGATACTAAATGCTTTGCTAGAAATAACCTCTAAACCAATCTGTTAAAAACATTTACGTCAATTCACTTATGACTAATAGCATTGATTTCACAATAATTCCCTTACCTAATGCTATCAAATTAAAACTTGGACTTTCAGATGATGTAAATTTATTCTCCTCAAGTTCAGGAACTTATTTAGATTTTGACCATGATTTGCAGTTAAATTTAGACAAACTTTTTAGCATTCATAGTACAGTACCATACATTAATGTGGCGCTTGACAGAATCATTGTTGAAATATTTTGCAAACCTGAAATTAGAATATCTGCACCAAAATATAAACTTTATAAAATTCATCAAGAAGTTGAAATCGGCTTTAAAGGATTACTAAAGAACCAAGATATTGAATTATTTTTTGGCAAGCAAACCACATTAAAATATAAATTAAACGAAGATTTTATTTTTAGTAACATAGCGAGTCAACTTTCTATTATCAACGATTTAAAATTAAGCAACCCAGAGCTAATTATCACTGATACTGAACATTCTTTTATACATTCAAAATTAGGTTGTATTAACTTAAGCAGAGGATTCAACTTTATTGGAAATATTGATTTCCATAATCTCCAGACAAATTTCAGCAGTTTTATTCATCAAAGCTTAGGAATTGGATGTTTAGGAGCCATAATTAACTTTAATCCGGCAGGACAGGTTAGCTTAACAGGTAATATTGTAGGCGATATTCAGCTATTTTCCCAGCAACAATTTAAGGCTACTTTTAATAACTTGCTCATAGGGTTAAATATTGGGGCTGATTTAGAGCCAAACTTTGGATTAACTGGAAATTTGATTCTGCAAGGCTACGATCCCACCCAAGAAAAAGAACCTAAACTATTTCTCTCTGGTAGTCTCTCCCTCGAACCCGAATCTTTAACAGCATACTTTTGTCAACAAGGTGAAAAATCTTGGTGTAATCCCTATGGATTGCTAGGAACTGAACTTCGCAATATCAGGTTTCAAGGAGGCGGAACGTATTTACCTCCTTACTTCGATAACTTTGGCTTCATTGGTGATTTGAAATGGGAAAAAACAGACCTTGAGGTAGCTTTTCTCATGGACACTAATGATCCTGAAAGATTAGCTTTAATTTTAAATCCCAAGCAAGCGGTTAGCTTAATAGATTTGTGGCGGGGGCCAGTCGCTTCCTTTCTTACCAAACAAGTAGGTTATTCAACCGATTTAGTTAACAAAGCACTAGGGCTTTTAGAAAGCTTAGTAAACTTAAACATCGAATCAATTGATGGGGATGGAGACGGAAAAATCAATCCTTTAATTAAGTATGTTCCTTTTCCGACAATAATTGCGGCTCAAGCGATATCAGAAGGTTTAGAAATTAATGGCAAACTTAATGCTTGGGGGCATGAGGCAATCTTAATTCTTCAAGGAGATAAAACTTTTAATAATATCTATGGTTCATTAAAAGTTCTGGAAATTGATTTAGGATTTCTGAAAATTAAGGGCACGGATGACGATAGTTTAGATTTATCTTTAAAGGTAACGCCTAGTGAGCAGTATCTTCAGGGAGATGGTTATCTAGAAATTCTTAATAACGAAATTGCGAATGTTGAATTTAAAATTACCCCTACCAATACTACATTTAAAAACTTTGACCTGAGTTTAGGCAATCTATTGAGTATTGATGTTGATGCCCTGAGTATCGATATAAAATCTGGTAGCGGTAGTGGTTTAGGAACAATTTCAGTTTTTGGGAATACCCTAGCAGGCATTATGTTTGATGTTACTCAAAATAGTGTCAATCTGAGGGATGTTCGGCTGAGTTTAGCAGGTTTCTTGACTTTCACTATTCCCAACCTCACAGTTAATTTGAAGAATCAAAGCGCAACAGGAACAGCAAATATTATTGCTTTTAATCAATCTTTGGGTAGCGGCACTTTATCATTTAACACTCAGAACATTTCAATTAATAATGTAGCTTTTAATTTAGGTAATATTCTAAAGCTCAATGTTCCTAGTTTTAAACTTGATTTAACTAATAAAAAGGTCTTTGGTTTAGGCGATGTTACTTTCTTAGGCAAAAAATTCACGGCGTTAGGTATCAGCTTGAACAAGAGCGGATTTCAAGCTACAAGTAATTTCGATTTTGGGATTTTAGCTTTCAACGGCGCTACAGTCACTCTGGGTAAAGGAACTAATGGTAATATCAATAACTCTGCCAGTATTGCAGGAAGCCTTAAGTTTTTAGGCTACACCTTTGCCAATATCACGGCTAGCGTTAATAGCAGCAAATTAATTGCATCCGGTAGTTTTAATTTTGGTGGTATTTTAATACTTAAAGGAGCAAATAATCGAAGGAATGCGACAATAACACTTAACAGAGCAAAAAACGGACTGCACAATTGGGTTAGTATTATGGGTAGCTTTTATCTGTTGGGTCAAGAGTTAACATCACTTACTATCCAGCATAATAATAGTACTTTAAAAATTTTAGGTATGCACATTATCAGAAAGCCCAACTGTCCAGAAGGAATACATAAGTAAGCTAAAAACGAGTTAAATTCAAGTTAGAGTTAGTCTTAGTGGTACTAAACTAGGTTAGCACAATAAACTTTGCAAGCTCTAAGCTTTTTTAAGCTCTCTATGCATAAGATGAATATTGTAAATTAATTTCAATAAGTCTACTACCAAAATACAGAATCGTAATAACTTATACAGACTTAATATTTTACCTATATTTTTTAATTACAAGCATAAAAAAAGTATTAATTAATTTTTATACCAGCAATTCTCTGATTTTTGTCGCTTATTAAGAATTTTAATTTATCAATTTCAATAATTTCATAATTCTCTGTTATAAATATAGAGTAGATGCTAGCTATCATATCTGCCAAATCTACTCTAGATAATATCAGTAATCGCAAATTGAAAAATGATTTAGGAACAGTTTTAACAATTAAACATAATCTTCTATCATTTACGTGCCATACACCAGTAAATTTATTACCCGTGATAAACTCGCTGGGTTTAGATAAAAGAAACGTTTGAATTCTAGTTTGCTCATAAGTCATATTATCTTTAAATTCAATAGAAATTTTTTCCCAATCTGTATTAAAACGCCATTTTCCAAAAAGTAAAATTTCTATTTCTGTATCAGACAGATTCATATTATTCATTAGCTTTCTCCCCGATTATTAAATAATGTGCGATTCACTCATGGTAAAGTTTCATGACAAGTTTTGACACGAGTAAAAAATAAATGCATCTGCCATACTAGCCAAGATCCAACTCGCCAAGCTGCCATTGACAGGGGGGTTGTAGATGAATATGAAGGTATGTCTAATATATTTTGGTCATAATGTAACCATTTAACTGGTAGATGTCCCATCGGTGTCGTCGGGGATAATTTAAAAGTTAGTTGGTCGTAATTTAACCAGTTTCCCTCTATTCGCCAACCCAGGCGATCGCCAAGTCTTTTTTCTGTTTCATAATCTATTTGACCGCCTATTTCGTTCCAAATACTTTGCTGAACACTAAAACCAAAGTAACCATGACTGTATTGTTGCCAAAGTCGATCAATTTTATGAAAAGCTTGGCATGAAAAGTTAAGAATATCTTGTTTATAAACTTCATTCCAATCATTCTTACCCATGATTTGTAGCATTAATTTAGCTGTTTCAATATCAGCTTCTTGCCACTTATACTGCGTAAGAAGGTTTTGCAATTTACTGTAATCAATATTCCAATTACTTTTAAATTCTGTGGAAAGCTCAATATCAGTATTATTATTAGGTTGTTCCGCCAATTCTGTTTTTTCGATAGAAAGTTGAGAATAAGAAGAAACAACATCTGCTTCTTCTATCCCTAGCACTTTCTTTTGAGCAACCAGTTGAGTAGACATATAATTAGATATTAAGTAAATCGCTTGATTTAAAGTTATCTCATCTTTACTAAAATCAAAGTCATGAACCTGTAAATCTAATAATCTTGACTGAAAAAAAGCATCTTGCAGTCTATCTTTTTTATCATAACTTGCCACTAATAAATTGAGGATGTCATGAGACATAGTACTAGTATCTTGTATCGTTAATAAATTAACTTGAGAATTTAGAGTACTACTTGCTAAATTTTGAATTTCTCCTACAATTGCGTAAAAATCTGCATCTACTTTTACGACATCATCTATTAAAGATTGAAACGGACTAAAGTAATCTTGTAGAGAGTTTTCTAGATTAATTGCTGTTTCAGCTATTTTTGCGATTTCTTGACGAATTTTTGTAGCTTTGACTTGATATTCATAAATTTCTTGATACACCTCTATATCTTTAAGTATTTTCTGAATAGCTTGCTTTTGATTTTTGGTATCTTCCGCTAAATTTTTAATTCCTTCGCTGAGTAGTTTTACTTTTTCTAAAATTAAAAAATTAGTATTACTTAACAACAAAATAGATTTTAAGTTTTCTTCTTCTTCCCATTTTAACTTGTCAATTATTTGAGAATCTTTATTATTCTTTATCTCTAACTTACTTCTTTCTTCATTGACTTTTCTAATTTCATAATATTTTTGGTTAAATAGATTTTTCCAGTCATCTATAAATTTTAATAAAAAATTTTGATAACTATTTTTATAATTTTCTAAAAAATCCAGAAGTTGAATATAATCTGTGATTAATAATTTAACATTTGCTAAGGTTTCTCCTTGACTAACTTCTTTTTTACATTTGATTATTCCCCAAAAATAAGAATGATATTTAGTACCTTCTTTAATTAAGCTTTGGCATTTTCTAATTTTTCTTTGAACTTTTTTTATTTTGGGATTTTTTAAGGTAGGAAATTTGTAAGGTTTTTCATAAATCGTAATAGATTTATAAGTAACTAATTGTTTTTGCTTTCTAGTTAGCATCACTTGTTTTGAAATATACAAATAGTTACTAAACTCTTACCCATTTCAATACCTCCGGGTTTCTATTATAGCGGTAGGTTACACCATCCTTAGTAGTCACAGACTTTTCTTGACTAGCTTTGCTTCTGATCGTAGTAATAGAATAGTCTGTTAATGTCTGAAGCTCTTTATGAGAAAGTCCTATAATTGTGACGCTCGCTGCTGATTCTGGTTTTATTTTGAGTTCATTTTTCGGGTAAATATCTATCGTAATTTGCTCCTTTTCAACTGGTTTAATAACAATCCCTTTTTGCAATTGATAATCTGGCATAGAAACAAGTTCCCAATTAGATTCTTGTGAAAGTTCTAACACCCATTGATGATAATTAAATAAGCTTTCTCTATGTCCAACGCTGATAAAAGTTGTTTTCGTTGATTGTAACTGTTGATATAAATTACCTTCGTTATTTAAATCTAAAGCACTCGTTGCTTCATCTAAGATCGTGAAACTAGGATGTGTAATTAATAGCCGTGCAAAAGCGAGGCGTTGTTGTTCTCCTAAAGACAATATATTTTCCCAAGGAACTTCTGTATCAAAACCATCGACGCGGGTAAGTAAGTGTTGCAGGTTAACTTGTTGCAAAATCTGTTCAAGTTCGCGATCGCTCATTTTCCTATCTGTGTGAGGATAGAGCAACTGTTCGCGCAAAGTCCCTAAAATGATATAAGGTCGTTGGGGTAAGAATAATACTTCTTTTAAGGGAGGACGCACTAGACGGCCAGTTCCCGCATTCCATAAACCAGCGATCGCTCTCAACAAAGAACTTTTACCCCTACCACTAGGGCCAACAATCAATAACCCTTCACCTGGGGCAACAGCAAATGACAAATTTTCAACAATTACCTGTTCATAATTTGGCGTTTGTAAAGTGACATTCTCAAAAGCTAAACGTTCTTCTTCTAGAATTTGAATAGTATTGGCGTTCTCTGGTTGTTTACTAGCAGCCTGTAGCGCATCTGAAAACTCTGCTAAACGCTTTACATAGCCAGAAAATCGCCCTGAAATTCCAAACTCAGATATTAGTTCTCCTAAAGCATTAGAAAACATAAAGCAAGCAAAACTAGCTTGGTTTATTTGTCCATAATCAATTTGATCTTGAAGAAATAAAGGTGTAAGAATAAACATCGAAAATACGCTAATGGCAGACTGATATGCTCTGCCAAAAGCGTCTTGTCCCCTCTCTAAATTCAGCCTCTTTTCAGCAGTTTTTAAAACATTATTAAATCGGCGCTGAATTATATTAAATTCTTCATCTTCTCCCTGAAAAAAAGCGATTGATTCGGCGTGATTACGAACATGAGTTAAGCAATATGCAAAATCTGCTTTAAATGCAAGTTCTTCTTGGCTAACTTTATTTATTCCTTGATTCAAGTAAACAGCTATTAAATTGCCTATAATTGTATAAATAACTAAATATATTGCAATTTGTGAAGAAACTATCCAGAGAATTATCAAAGAACTTCCCATTTCTAAAGATTTTTCTAGCAAAGAAGATGAGAATCTCAAGCCAATACTAGTAATGGGTTCTATTTCCTGGGATAAGCGTTGATCTGGATTATCTATATCAGATTTAAAATTTATTTTATAATAAGCTTGATTGCTTAAATATTTTTCTAAAACATGAATATTTAGCCATTTGTACCAGTCAAGAATTATTTTTTTTCTGACATATCTCAAAAGAGTTACTAACAAGATCATTCCGACAATAATGAGACTGGACAGCCATAAAGTACCATTGTATTTATCAAGGTCTTTCTGTTCAATAACGATATCAATTACATAGCGATTCCAGTAACTATTTGCAGCATTTGCACCGACAATTACGACTATTAATAATACTAAAGAAATGAGCATTACCCATGAGCGAATCACATCTGAAAATGCTCTTCCTTCTGCTTTTGTTGGATACCAATAAGGCCCGGCAACTACTTTCACATCCTGCCAAAATTGAATCAAGGTTGAAAAAGGATTTATTGTATTTTGCTCACGCACAGATGGAGTTTGCATATTCTAAAAATGTAGCTGTTACTAATTACACAAGGAATTTTGAAATGACCTTTGAGAATTAAGTTAAACTCAAAGACCATTTTTCCTTTTAGAGAATGTCTGAAAACTTTTATGGTGTTGTATTCGAGATTTGTAGATCCCCCTAAATTCTTCTTTTTAAGGAGGACTTTAATTAAATTTCCTCTCTTTTTAAGGCTACCGTGTACACACAAGTCGGAGTGGCTTGTTCAACCCGCATTTTACCCCCCTTAATCCCCCCTTATAAAGGGGGGAAACTGGAAAATCTTGTTCCCTCCCCTTTATAAGGGGAGGGTTAGGGTGGGGTAATTCGAGGACTGGTAGTGATTCGATAACTTGTGTGTACACCGTAGCTTTTTAAAGGGAGCCAGCCACGCTTACAGCGTGGCTGGCAGGCTAGCGACTGGCGTGGGCTAGGGGGGATCAAATCGAATGCACTAGTACAGCACGGCGTAAATAAAGCAACTATTTCAAATTGTTCAAAAGCCTGTCTTCTAAGCTTTTTGACTTTTGACTTTTGACTTCCGCCTTGCGGTTCTAGATCAATGGTTCCTCATCGACAATTTCGACTGTTCTCGGAAAAGGGCCTTGGTCAGGCTCAGTAACGACTACTGGGCTAATATGATGTTTCAGTTTGAGTTTTAACTCATCTGAAATGGGCAATTCTTGAATTTCTTTGAGAAGAAATCTGACAGATTCAGTTTTGCTACGTTCTGTATAGACGAGCTTAAGAATGTTTTCAATTCCAAATCCCGCTATATATTCCCCTAGAACGGCTACCAGCCCAAGCAAGCCTAAACCTCCTAAGAGGCCGAAAGGCCCGCCCAGCGTTGAAAGCATAGCAACAACGGCAGCGACATTACCCCCTGCTGCACCCGTTGCTATTACGAAAAGTATGCCAGGAAGGCCTAAACCAGAAATTTTTTTGACGAGTTCATCCATTGTACTTACCTACAATCCTTATAAAGTGAAAACATGACTAAGAGAGTCATTACTAATTTCTTTTGTGAAGAAATTAAAAATCTTATATCTTGCAGCAACTAACTGGTGCAAGATATAAGAAATCTGATTTTAGCCCAACAAAAGACTACACAGTTCATCGATTTGTTGACTTTTGTTAGATATTAATCGATGGGCTATAGCTTGTAACTGACGAGTATTTTGGAGTTTGGTATTATCTATTTCTTCTAGTTCACTATCTAATAATGTTTGAAAGCGATAATAAAAATTTTGAGCTTCTCGATCGCTAGGTTCAAACAACTGTTCTAACTCTCCAGCTACCACTTCACTACTACCGTCAAACATAATATTTAAAAGCGGTCTTCCCCATTGCAAGAGTCCCCAATTTTTGACTTCTTTATAAGGGTAGACACTCGTCAGCGAACCTGTACCTAAAGAAACTACTAAAATATCTTCTGTATTCAGGACTTTTTGGGCTTTTCGTTTACTACTAATTTGTGCTTCTAAAATAGCTAAATGGGCTGGATTATTAGCAAATACTCCACCATCGATTAAAGTATAGGCGATGCCGCTATTGTGGGGGTTTACAATCCGATGAGGAGCAAAATAAGTCGGAGTGGCACTAGTTGCCAATGCTGCATCTAGGAGCGAAAAACCGCCACATAACTTCTGAAAATTCTTAGATTCTGTTTGCTGTTTTTCTAGTTTGTTTGTAAAAAATATCGGAATTCGCTGCTCGATATCGTAACTCGTTACAAAAACTTCTTTGAGATTATTTTCTAGAAGCGCGTTACCAAAATATTGCCTGAAAATTTCTTCTTTACTTTCGGAAGGATATTTTGGCTGGAGAAATATATCCTCTAACGGGCCAAGTAGTCTTTCAAACAACGGCTCATAAAATATTTCTACCCCATACTCCAGAAATAGCTGTAGGAGATCCTCAGCAGTATATTCAGCTACTGGCAAGTTATCAGATACATCAGAACTTAATCGGGGTTTAGTTAGTCCAAGTGCTAAAATTCCGCCGCTGGAAGTACCAGTAATTAAATCAAACAAACTGAATATAGGCTTTTGTGTCCGCCTTTCAATTTCTGATAGGAGTAATGCCGGAATAATGCCCCGAATACCGCCTCCATCAATGGAAAGTATTTTATATTTGGGACGGGCTTTTGTATTCATGGTTTCTGGCGATTCCTCCTGAGTTAATACTTGTGCTTGTTGGATATTGACGGGATTTTCAATTTGGTCTGTTTTGGTTTCTTCGTCATGTGGTTCGAGAGCGATCGCAGTTGGAATAATCTCGGATTCTTCGCTGTTTATTTCTGTCTGTTGAATTTCCTTTGGTTGGTTTTTGTTGTCGCTTACTTCGGATTCTTCGCTGTTTGTTTCTGCCTGTTGAATTTCCTTTAGTTGGTTTTCGTCGTCGCTTACTAACGATACCGTTGCTGCTAATAAATTTGTGGTTAGTGGTGAGATATTTTCTTCAGGAATAACTGCTGTCTCAGTTTGGATCTCTTCTTGAATATCTTCTTGATTGGATGATTCTGCTGCAAATGGAACTGGATTTGATGATTGTGTTGCGAATGGAATTTCTGCTAAAGTCCAAATAGGATTACCACGAAAATTTCCTTGATAAGACTTTCCCTTTTGGTTTTTGACAGTTGTACCTTGCCCTTCGTCTAGTTTCCAGTAAGCCACTAATCCTTCTTCATCTCCAACTATTAGCCCACAACGATGAGTCTGGATTTGTGCTTGAGTACAGGGATAATTCCAAACGCTAATGTTTGCTAATTGCCCTTTGAAATAGACCTGTTTGTGTAACGTTGCTCCCAGAGTTATAGAACTTGTGGCTTTGTTTAAAGATGAACCTCTAAGAGAATCGTTGTATTCACCATCGTCAAGGTATACGGCTATTTGACCACTATTAAAAACAATAGCAAAAAAGTGCCATTGTTCTATAGTTAATTCTCCTTGCCCGAAGGTTTTGATACCCTTGCTAACAGTTTCATCAATGTAGACATCTAGGCTTCCTGCTTCACTGATGCCGAATTCAAAATTATCGCTGAATCTCTCTGAAGAACGGGCAAAAAATACATTGCGCGTCCCGTAACTAGTGGCTTTATTTGTTAGTTGATATGGATTTATCCATCCTGAAACCGTAAAAGCTGAACTCCCTTGAGCGAAAACGCCGCCAATATCGTTTCTGCCAAAATCTATATAATCATTTACCCCATCAAATGTTAAAACTGTTTGTGTATTTACTAGATTTATCACAAGGATTTAATCTCCAAATATCAATAATTTGTACTTTTAAATAAAGAATTTAATATTAATAAACTTAATAGTGAAATCTTACTAAAACCTTTCAAAATAGAAGACTCTAAAGATAGACAAGGCTCAATTTCCTAACTTTTATTAGTCAGTAATACTTCTGCGATCGCCTGCGAAATGGGGTAGTGTGGTGGATATATCTCCATCCAAAAAAATTCCCCGACTGGGTTAACTTCGAGGAATACATGGCGACCATCGGGGGTGACAATAATATCAATTGCTCCATAGTTTAAGCCAAAATAAGCCATCAGTTTGAGCAGTTTTTTCTCAATATCTTCTGGCAAGTCGTAGGGTTGCCAATTTTTAACTAAGGCTCTCCCCTCTTTGCGCCAGTCGTAAGTAGATCCTGACAAGCTTTGGGAATCTACTGCGGCAGTAAATACGCGGTGTCCGACAATAGTTATCCGCAACTCTAGCGCCTTCGGTACGTTTTCTTGAAACGTCATCGGACAAAAACGCAGTCCTTCCATATTCTCCAAATCATCATTTGTAACTGGAGTGGTAAACACAACGTTTTCTCGCCCCCGATCGTCATAAATAGCAAAGGAAGAAAGCATCTTGGTAACTATACCTTGCTGACAATCTTGAGCAAATTGTTTGACTGCTTCTGGATTGTTTGAAGTCAGAGTGCGTGGAGTTATAAGACCAACTTCTCGTGCAACTTGTAATTGCAGTTGCTTATTATTAGCCCGATCCACATTGGACATTTTATCAAAGTGGAATCCCTGAAGGCTGGCAATCATTCCCCTGACTGTGGCGCGACATTCGTTAATTGACGCATCTCTGTATTGCTTGTCCATTGAGTCGGGGATTTTTTGTCCGTACCGCATCCGCCGATACCAAACTGAGGATACCTCGCTCAAATCGAGCTTCTGTTCGCTATCAGTAATAATTACCCGTTCAGTATCGCCAGAGTAAATATCTAGCTTAACTTCAGTGGGATATCTGTCTGTATCAAACCGAAATGCTTTTTCTCCTCTAGCCTCAATTTCGTTGATGACTAGAGGAATGCTTTCGTTGTCTTTGCTAAACGTGACTATTAATACAGTCATAATTGAGTTGCGCTTAAGACACCCTACAGTAATTGACTTTCTTAATTACGAACTTGTATTGAGCGTAGCCGAAGTATTACGAATTGGTACAAGAGCATCTGCGATCGCACTTGCAATGGGTAAGTCTAGATCCTTTTCCAGCATTCCCCACTCCCCCACAGGGTTGATTTCCAAAAAGACGTATTCGCCTGATGGTGTGACGATGAAATCTAACGCTCCAAACAACAGCCCAAATTTCCCCATAAAGGCTTTGAGACGGCTAACTACTTCATCAGGAAGCTGGTGATGTTGCCATGCGCCAACCTCAACACCAGGTTTACGCCAATCAACTTTGGCTGCTGCATACACATCTGCATTTAGCGCCCCCACAAATACATTACCATTCACATACACCACCCGTAATTCCTGTTGCTTTGGAATTTGCTCTTGAAAAACCATTGGGCAATAGCGCAGTGACTCGGCATCTTCTAAGTCTTCTTCCTTGACGGTGCTGGTGTACAGAAAAAACGAGGAGTTAGCCTCCATACTGCGGGAAAGAGCAGTTAAAAGCTTGCTCACCATTTTGCCCTTGACTTGCCCGAAAAACTCTCGTGCTGCTTGGGCTTTGTTGGTAACAAGAGTCTGGGGAATAACAAAACCTACTTCAGACGCAATCCGCAGTTGACGCAGCTTGTTACTTGCATAATCTATCCGCTCTAAATTATCTACCCACGTAGCTCCCTTGAGACTGTCCCAAAAACCATCTAAAGTTGCAAGTGATTCTCTAATGCAAGCTTCTCGAAACTTTGGTGCTAATTCTTGACTCAGTTTTGGTTCCCAAATACGGCGCATCCATACAGCTTGCACCTGCTCTGTGCTGATAGAGTGGTTGTTACATTCTATAGTGTGGTAGCTTTTAGACTTATCAAAATGTGCTGTTAATTGCACTTCTAGAGGAAATTTATCAGTATCTAGACGAAATGGTTGCACGCCTTTTTTTGATAGGGATTCTGCCACTCTATCTATTGTGAAGAAATCACCACTGTGGGTGATTAATAAAACAACATCGCGAGACAGGTGCATAAAATATATTTTCTTTGATAATTTTAGGAGGTAGCTATTAAGGAATAGCAAAAAAATTGCTTTTTACAACCCAAAATCTTTAAAGAATTTAGATATCTAGAAAAAGCAATCACCTCCATGTTATGGATAAGGTAATATGAAAGCGATCGCGTTGTTAAGAGTAGTTTTTAGCTATTTGATAATTACTACTCCCTGAAATTATGATGAAGCCAATTACAAGGTATCTGCCCAATCAAAAAGGTACTTTAAGAATTGGAAGACTAAATTATTTGTCTTCCAAATCTGAAGGAAACTTGTAAGTCCAAGGAACCTCTGTTCCTTCAGTAGCTTGCTCTTCCAAGAAACGCGCAAAGAATGGCACCGCTACGGCATCCACTGTTTTGACTGTGTTTGTAGGCATAGAGTTTTCTTTAAAGGAAATTGTTTTTGCAACTACAGATATATCACTAATTAAATATATTTTCAAGGTCAGTTAAGACAGTTAAGAAGTAATTATTTTAAGAAACTTAAGAAACTTAAGAAACTTAAGAAAAATTTATTTAATAGTTATCAAGATCGCCCAATGTCCATCGAGTAATACCCGAACAATTCAGAATTACTTCGGACATAAAATATTCAGCATACTGTTCGTTACACCAAATTTGCATCTACCAAGTTTCAAGGTCTTTGGGATGATTGATGTTTAAAGCCCCTGGTTAATTGTTACCCATCTCCCTCGAAAAAATCGCTCTCACTGATAATTATGATGCCTTCTGCCTTTCCCGATAAGAGGGTTTCGGCACTAACTGAGTGGAATTTTTTACCCAGTACTCCGAATTATCTTTGCATTTATATGTTGGCTTTTGCCTGCTCAATGCAAGCTTTCAAGCGTTCGGCTAAAACCTGAACATAGGGTTGAGTTATTATTGTCACATGGTTGCCTGGGACAAAATAGACATTAACTGGTTCAGCAGAAAACTTGTTCCAGCCCAAGTCCAAATCCTGTAAAATCTCAGGCTGATTAATAGGCTCTTCTAGATTAGTCTGGCTGGTTCGCAAGAGAGTAATTGAAACCGGATCGACTTGTTGTGGTACATACTTAGCCTTGTTATCAGCTTTTAAAGCTTGCAAAAACTGCTTCAAGTACGTGGTATCAGCATCGAGAGGCAGAATGTCAAGCCTTTTTAAGTACTCCAGAACGTGTTTAAATTGCGCTTCTAGGTCTAATGATGGAAGTATATCAGTATCCATATCCAAGTCCTTTGCGTATACAATTTGCATGGTTTTGGCAATACCAATCAGCCACATAGCATTGTCGTCCCATTCATCGTCCCATTCATTTTGCTGTTGTTGAGTATTCGGTGCTGTAGTATCTAGAATGGCAACTAGAGCAATAACCTGTCCCTGACGCAGCAATTGCTGTGCCATTTCATACACGACTTTCCCGCCAAAAGAATGGCCCGCCAAAAAGTACGGGCCTTGCGGCTGCACAGCCTGCAACGCTTGGATGTATTGACCAGCTATATCCTCCACTTCCGTAATAGGTACTAATTCTCTATTTTGATGATTTGTTTGGAAACTGTAGAACGGTTGGTCTGAACCCAGGCAACGGGCTAAGTTATGTAGGTAAAATGGATTGCCACCAGCACCCGGAATACAAAACAAAGGTGGGTTTGAGCCGTTTGGCTGAAGTGCTACTAAAGGAGACCAGATAGAGACATGAACTTCTTTTTGCACCAGTTCTGCCAATTCTTCAATTGTTGGATGTTGGAAGAGAGTAACTAAGGGGAGACTTTTACCAAACTGCTGCTGAATTTGAGCTAGTAAGTACGGAACTAAAAGAGAATGCCCACCAATGTCAAAAAAGTTATCTTTTACTCCCACCTCGTCAACTTTTAAAATCTGTGACCAAATTTGCACTAGTTGCAGTTCTAATTGATTACGAGGCGCAACAAATCTTTCTAAGTCCCTGCTTTGGGAAGGTGCAGGTAAAGCACGGGGGTCTATTTTGCCGTTGGGAGTTAGGGGCAAATACTTTAAGATGACAAAGGCATTTGGCACCATGTAGTCTGGGACTTTTGCTTTCAGGTATTGTCGTAGTTCACTGATTATAGGTGTACAGTGTTCATGTGGCACTACGTAAACAACTAGGCGTTTATCACCTGGATTGTCTTCGCGGGGAATGACACAAGATACTTGCACGTCGCTGTGTTGGTTTAATACTGCTTCAATTTCTCCCAACTCAATGCGGAAGCCTCGAATTTTTACCTGATTGTCGATGCGTCCCAGATATTCAATGTTGCCATCCGGCAGATAACGCGCTAAGTCCCCAGTTTTGTATAATTTACCCTCTCCTGCCTTCTCGAACGGGTTGTGAATGAATTTTTCTTTTGTTAACTCTGGGCGTTTGAGGTAGCCTCGTGCCAACCCCAAACCACCAATATGCAATTCTCCGGCTACACCTACAGCAACCGATTGTAAGTGAGAATCTAAAATGTAAATTTGTGTGTTTGCTATAGGTCGCCCAATGGGTACTGTCCTCAGATTGGTATCGGGTTTGCATTGCCAGTAGGTGACATCAATAGCGGCTTCTGTTGGGCCGTAAAGATTGTGCAATTCACACTCTAGACGAGCGAAAAAGCGTTCTTGGAGTTCTAAAGGCAGAGTTTCGCCACTACAGATAACTCGTTTTAAGCTACTGCGATTTTTTAAACTTTGTTCTTCTAAGAAAACCTGGAGCATAGAAGGAACAAAATGCAGTGTAGTAACCTGCTGTTCTAAAATCAGGTTGACCAAGTAAGCACTATCCTTATGCCCACCTGGTTTAGCCAAAACTAAACGCGCTCCATTCAATAATGGCCAGAAGAACTCCCAAACTGATACGTCGAAACTAAAAGGAGTTTTCTGTAAAATGCAATCTGCTGCTGTTAATTGATAAGCTTGTTGCATCCACAGCAGGCGATTGTAAATCCCCAAGTGGGTGTTCATTGCTCCTTTGGGTTTTCCAGTAGAACCAGAAGTGTAAATTACATAAGCCAAGTTACTATCTTGCACACCAGTAATTGGATTTTCTTGACTCAACTGAGAAACAGATTGCCAGTCAGTATCTAAACATACAACTTGCGCTTGATGCTGAGGCAACTTTTTTAGGAGTTGTTGTTGTGTCAGCAGCACTGGAGCTTGAGCATCTTCAAGCATGAAGGTCAAACGGTCTTGAGGATAGTCTGGGTCAAGTGGCACATAAGCCCCGCCTGCTTTGAGAATACCAAGTAGTCCTACCACCATTTCTAGTGAGCGTTCGACACAAATGCCTACCAGCACATCTGCTCCCACACCCAACGAGCGCAAGTAATATGCTAACTGGTTAGCTCGACAATTCAATTGATGGTAAGTGAGTTGTTGGTTTTCAAACACCACTGCTACTGAATCTGGAGTACGCTCTACCTGCTCTTCAAATAACTGATGAATACATTTATCTTGAAGATAATCCGTCTGAGTGTTGTTCCACTCAACTAATAACTGCTGTTGCTCAACAGCTGTCAGTAGAGGTAATTGCCAAATCCGCTCTTCTGGGTTAGCAACAATACCTTCCAGCAAGGTCACAAAATGCCCTGCCATACGCGTGATTGTACAAGCCTCAAACAAGTCAGTATTGTATTGCCAGCAAAGTTGCAAAACTCCCTGAGCTTCCATCACCATTAAATTCATATCTGAGTCTGCACCGCGCTGATGGCCGAGTAAGTATGGCTCCATCTCAAGCACTTGTTCTCGACTGTGCAATAAATTCTCTGTTGATTCGCACCAACGTTGTCGTTGCCAAGTAAAACTAACTTGACACAAAGGAGAACGACTGGGATCTCGTTGTGGCTGGAGTTGTTCTGCTAACTGAGAAAAAGGATAATCTTGATGCTTTTGGGCATCTTTAACTGTGTTGCTGACTTGAGTGAGAAATTCTTTGAACGTGGCATTTTCCTGTATAGCAGTTCGTAAAACGATTAAATTAACAAAGTAACCAACAATATCTTGAAAATCTCCACCCCACCGACCTCTCATCGGGCTTCCTATAAGGATATCTGTTTGATTTGTGTAGCGGTAAAGTTGGACGTAAAATGCTGCTAGCAGAATCTGATAAAGGCTTGTTCCAGAAGCTAGAGCTAGATGTTTAAGTTTTTGAATTAACTGTTCATCTAGCGGTGAAATGTATGATTTTCCTTGATAAGTCTGTACAATTGGGCGGGGTTTGTCTGCGAGCAAATTCAAAATTGGCAATTCGCCTGCTAATTTTTGTTGCCAGTATTGCCAAAGTTTTTCTCCTCTGGAACCCGATAGCATTTCTGACTGCCAGCGAACAAACTCTAGATAAGATTTATTCAGGGTTAAATAATCTGCTGCTGCTTCTGTCTGCTCTTGACTATCTTGCTCAATTTCATTAGCATACAAAGCTTGAAATTCACTCAGCAGTAAATCAAAAGACCACATATCACCTGCAATATGGTGCATTGTTAGCAAGAGAATGTGTTCTTTTGCTGAAATAGTAAATAAATTAACTCTTAAAACTGAATCTTTTTCTAAGTTAAAAGGGCGGTCAGTTATCGCAAATATTTTCTCTTTTAAATGGTCTTGATTCCAATTACTGGCATCTGTTATCTCAAGATTAAATTTTTGTTTTTGATTAATTTGCTGAACTGGTTTGCCTTCATGACTAGTATATGTGGTTCTCAGAATAGGATGATGTTCAATAATTTTATTCCATACACGATTGACGATAGCAATATTTAAATAAGAATTAATTTTTACAGTAATAAATATATTATAAGCAATGCTATCTGGATCGATTTGGTAGATAAACCAAATCGCTTCTTGACCATAAGAGAGTGGGTAAATTGTTTTGGCAATGCTATTGGGCATAATCTTTTCAAACCTTATTAAAGTAACTTACAGTTCTATAGGATTACTATTTGATTTTTGAACAACACGTAGGGTGTGTTATCGCGAAGCGTAACGCACCATTTTCAAGGGTTTGGTGCGTTAGACTAAAGTCATAACGCACCCTACAAATACTTAATTTTTTTCAGAAATCAAACCGGATTCCTATAAAAAGTATAAGTATCTGCTAGACTTTAACCCATTTCAACATTTTGGCGTCTTTATCATAGCGGTACGTCAAGCCGTCTCTAGCAATGATAGAATCTCCTCTGCTTGCCTTACTTCTGATAGTGCTAATGGAATAGTTAGTCAATTCACTTATTTCCTTATGAGAAAGCCCTTCACTTCTGATTGTTTCCGTCAATATTTGTGATTGACTTTGCGATTCATTCTTAGGTGTGCTTTGAATATTTATGGTTTTTTGATTTCGATAATCCTGCACAGTTAAAAGTTGCCAACTAGAATCTTGTGAAAGTTCCAGAACCCATTGATGATAATTAAATAAACTTTCTCTATGTCCAACACTAATAAACGTCGTTTTCGTCTCTTGTAACTGTTGATATAAATTTCCTTCATTCTTCAAATCTAAGGCACTTGTTGCTTCATCTAATATAGTGAACCTGGGATTAGTCACCAACAGGCGTGCGAAAGCCAGGCGTTGTTGTTCTCCCAAGGACAATATATTCTCCCAAGGAACTTCAGTATCAAAACCTTCAACTCGACTTAGCAAGTTTTGCAGGTTAACTTGTTGCAAAACTTCTTTGAGTTCTGCGTCGGTCAATTGACGATTAGTTTTAGGATAAAGCAACTGTTCGCGCAAAGTTCCTAGAATTATATAAGGACGTTGGGGTAAAAATAAGACATCTTTTAGGGGAGGACGCACCAAACGACCTGTTCCTGCATTCCACAAACCAGCGATCGCTCTCAACATCGAACTTTTACCTCGACCACTTGGGCCGACAATCAATAAACCTTCTCCTGCTTGAACAGCTAGTGACAAGTTTTCGACAATTACCTGTTCATAGTTTGGCGTTTGTAAAGTGACATTCTCAAAAGCAAAATAATTCTCTTCTATTGTTTTAATAGTACCGACGTTTTCAGGTTCTTTTGCCACTGCTTCTAAAGCATCCGAAAACTCAGATAACCGCTCAACATAACTAGAAAATCGCCCAGAAGTGCCAAATTCAGCTATTAATTCTTCCAAAGCACCAGCAAAGAAATAGCAGGCTGTAGTAGCTTGTCCAATTTCTCCGAAATCAATATCACCTCTAATAAATAAAGGTGCAAGTACTAAGAGTGTGAGAAATTCGATAGTAGCCCGATATCCTCTGTTAAAAATTGCCTGATTTCTTTCCCAATTAATCTTTTCTTTAATATTTTTTATGAGGATACTAAATCTGCGTTGAATTATATTCAGTTCTTGTTTTTCTCCTTGAAAAAAAGCTATTGACTCAGCATGATTGCGGACATGAGTTAGACAATAACTATAATCAGCTTTAGATTCAAGTTCTGCTTGATTAATCTTAATTAATTCTTTATTTAAGTAAACAGCAATAAAGTTGCCTATAATTGTATAGAGAAGCAGAGCAACAGCTATCTGTTGGGAAATTGACCAGACAACTATTAAAAAAGTTATCATTTCCAGTACTTTTTCTAGTAAAGTAGCTGAAAAACTGAGCGCACTACTGGTTATCGGTTCAATTTCTTGAGCTAAACGTTGATCTGGGTTATCAATATCAGCTTGAAAATTGATTTTATAATAAGCACGATTGTTCAAATATTTATTTAAAATATGATTATCGAGCCATTGATACCAATCAAGAGAAATTTGTTTTCTAATAAATTTAGTAAATCCTATTAAAAGCGTTATCAAGACCAGTCCAACAGCATAAAGTGATAAAGTATAGGTAAATTTAGAATAATCTTTTTGTTGAATGATGACATCGATTAAATAGCGATGAATGAAACTGTTGTAAGTAGTTGCAGCGACAAGGGCGAATATTAACAATATTAGGAGAATAAGCATTCCCCAGGCGCGAAGAACCTCTGAAAAAGCTCTATCGCCTGGTTTTGTTGGATACCAGTAAGGGCCGGCGATCGCTCTTATATCTTTCCAGAATTGAATAAAATCTGAAAATACATTTGTTGAGGGTTGAACTTGAACAGCTTGGGTTGGCATATTTTAGAGATAAACTGAAATATTTTATAATTAGATTTAATACTTTTTGGTGTTAAATAATCAGCACGAATTTTTCAACTCATATTACCTAATTCTTGAGTGCGGCTCAAAGCAGCAAGCACTGCATTAGAGATGACAGTTCGCATACCACCTTTTTCTAACTCGTAAAGACCAGCAGCAGTCACTCCTCCAGGACTTGTCACCTTGTTTCGTAAGACTGCTGGATGTTCGTCAGTCTGAAACATAAGTTCTACACTACCAGCAATCGTATGCAATGTTAGTTCTTGGGCTTGTGTCCGAGTTAAACCCATCTGAACCCCAGCATCAATCATCGCTTCAATGTACAGAAACACAAATCCAGTCCCCGCGCTACTCAATGCCGTTGCCATATCAAGGTAATGTTCATTTTGGGTAGCAAATTCCTTGCCTAATGCTTGTAAAATGACTTGAGTATGCGATCGCTGTATTTCTGTCACACTTGATGATGCGCTCCACACCGTAGTCCCATGACCAACTTGTACTGCAATATTCGGCATTGTACGAACAACAGCAGCATGATTCAACCCTTGGCACAGAGATGAAACACTTGCTCCACTCACAATACTAATTACTAAAGCATCAGGTAAAATTTTATCCTTTAGTATAGCCATCACCTCTACCAAAACCTGCGGTTTCACTGCCAATATCACAATGGATGCGCCTTGTACCGCTTCTATATTGCAGGTTGTAGTACGTACTCCATATTCTTTTTCTAAATAAAGGCATCGCGCAGAAACCCGATTGCTGACAATAATTAGCTCAGGTTTTTCAACAATTTTCGTCGATAACAATCGACTAATTATCATTTCGCCCATTGTGCCACCGCCGATCAAGGCAATTTTTAAATCTGTGAGCATATTTTCTCCCTATTATCCAAGTCATTTGATATGTGGTTGGCATCAAGATAAATTAGGTTGAATCACAGCTTTTAATACAGAGCCTTGCTCTACATCTGCTAGGGCTTGATTAATTTCTTGTAGTGTGTATGAACGACTAATTAGATTTTCCCAAGCAATATTTTTAGTGGAATCACTATGACGTTTTAGTAATTCAATCATTCTATAAAAATGGCTGAAATCAATTCCCCAAGTTCCGCGAATATCAATATGTTTTAGATTAATTTCTAAGTGGGGATTGATGAGAATTTCACCCGTGTTTGTGTAATGTCCGACAATAACATAGCGACCTCCATTTCTCGTCATATTCAAGCCCTCTTTGACAGCAATGGGAATGCCTGTAGCTTCAATAGTGACATCAGCACCGTGTCCATTTGTCAATTCCAAAACCCGCTCAATATGTTGTTGTGGATTGTCAGCCTGAATTATCAGGGTTTCATCTACACCGAAAGATTTGGCAACTAATAATCGACTCTCAAATTTATCGATGACAATTACTTTACCCGCACCTGAGAGTAAAGCTAGAATTGCCACACTCAAACCTACAGGCCCAGAACCCTGTACCACGACAACATCGCCAATTTGAATCTGCGCTCGATCGATAGCGTGTAGTGCAGTTGGTAAAGCACATCCCCCAGCAATGAATTGCTTTGGTGAGACTTCTTCAGGTAAAGTGAGAACTTTCACCCCTGGTTTGAGGTAAATTAGTTGAGACCAACCACCGAGTAACCCATCTTTGGCTGAGTAGGTGACACCATAAACTTTGCGTTGGGGACAGCGAGTGGATGCTTTGGCTACTAGACAATACCAGCAGTTGTAACAGGTTTCGTGGACATCGAGAAAGGTAGCGATCGCTCCAGGCTCAATTAATTTACCATTGACATCACAAAAGAGTCCACCTGTTTCCAGCACACGACCAACTGAGAAGTGGCCGGGAATAATTGGATACGGTACTCCCTCTAAACGTCCATGCAGTAAATGTACATCAGTTCCACAAACCTCAGAATATAAGGTTTCAAGAATGATTCCACCCTTTTCCAGAATCGGGTCTGGTAATTGTTGCACTACAACTGGTTGATTAGGTGCAGTCATCACAGCTGCTAAAGGCATGAATTACTTCCTCACTATATTTACCAAATTGCTTCCGGCTTCCTACTTATCAGCTTCAAGACCACAAAATAATTTCACCGTTAGGAAGTAATCCGATCGCAGAAGTGAAAGTCACACGTTGTCCATCCATCGGTTCAACGATATGAAAATTGCGTGTATTGAAAATGAACACATCTCCGACATAAGGTTGGAAGGCGATCGTATCTGCATTTGCAATTACTGTATCACCATAGCCGTAGGAATCGAGTTTATATTGGTCATCTCCTGGTTGCCACTGGCGATCGTAAATACGTGTTTTGCCATAATTATTAGCAGAAAACTTTAAGTACAAATTCCAGGAAAGCTGAAAAATAACTGTACCAACTTCCCATTCAGATTGTTCTAACGGAGCATAATCAATATGAAGTTGAGTACCCTGTTCTATTTTTCTAATCAGTCCTGTATAGTAACTACCATAGAATGGTTCAGAAGCAATTCGCACAGTCGCGCCTGTACACTCTCGGATTTTCACCATTAAGCGTTCTAATGGATTAAAAGAGGCTGTCATAATGCAGTCTCTTAATTTAGTTGTGCGTTCTACTGCTTGAAAATAAGCTGCTTTACTAATGCGATTATATTCAAATACTGTGATCCCAATTCGCTCAATCTTGGGATTCACATCTTGATAGCAGTCAAAGTTGAACAATTCAGCTTGATCGACTAACGTTTCACACTCTTGGGGTGTAGCAAATTCTTTTAGTCGAATTAAAGGAATTCGGTTTTCCAAGAGCATTCTTAAAGAGTCTTTAGTTAAGGAATATTCTTGCTTGTTGTCCCAAACCTTGGATTTAATCTGCTTAGAAGTAGTAGTCATAATACAGTTCCTTACATTTCAATATCGTACCTATTGATAGGAGTGTTACTCCCAATTCTGGGTGTTTACTGACAAAGCAAAGACGCAAAATTAGCGTCTTTACTTAGTTTTTATTAGATGTCTATTGATTGATCTCTTGCTTGTTCAATAAACTTTTCTAGTTCTTGAACTAGGGTTTGGACATGAGGTGGTAACACCATGTTTAGATGATTACCGGGAACTACAACAGTTTCTATATGTTCCACTAGTTCATTCCAGTGATATTCAAGATCGGCATCAGTCTCACTGGCTTTAAATAGAACAATTGAGCCTGAGTAATATTCACCTTTGTAATTTTGTAAGGCTTCAGCGTTGATCTGGAAAATTTTCAGAAGATGGGGAGCTTGCTCGAAGTCAAAACCTTCTATAACTACATTTTTCTGTTTAGCTTGTTGCTCGACATAAATTATCTGCTCCTGTGGTTCTAATTGTCGCAGTTCCTCTAAACAAAGGTCTAAACGATCTTTGAATAACTCTACTAATAGAAAAGCATAGTCTACTGGTTCTTTATAACTTAGATAAGGAGGAGTAGTATCTATGAGAGCTAACAGAGTTATCTGTTCACCTTGATGAGAAAGTTGTTGAGCCATCTCAAAAGCTACCAAGCCACCAAAAGACCAGCCAGAGAGGAAATAAGGGCCATGAGGTTGAACAGTTTGCAACTCTTGGATATAGTGAGTTGCCATTTGTTCAATGCTAGTATGAGGTTGATTTTTGGGATTTAAACCAACACATTCTAGTCCATAGAATGGTCGTTCTGAACTCAGATAATAAGCAAGATGGTGATAGCAAAGAACATTTCCTCCTCCAGGGTGAACACAGAAGAGAGGTGGTTGATCGCCATTCTTTTTGATAGGAACTAGGGCAGACCAAGGTAAAGAATCTGTTGAAGAATCCAGAAAATATGCTAGTTGTTCGATGGTGGGATATTGGAACAAAATACCTAAAGGTAAATTTATCTGGAAATGTTTTTGAATCTGGGACATGAGACGGACAGCTAGAAGGGAATGACCCCCAAGTTCAAAGAAGTTATCTTGTATGCTGAGAGGATGAATGTCTAGAATGTCTTCCCAAATTTGTACCAGTTGAAATTCCCTGAGATTTTGGGGTGCATCAAAGCCTTTTCGCTGTTTCTTTTGAACAAGTTTTTGAGGCGGTCTAACTGGCGGAATTTGCTCTGCCAAAATCCTTTCTATCAGTGTTCCCAGGTGCTGCTCTGGAAGGTCAACAATACTGTTCAATAAAGTCTGAAAATGTTCCAAAATCTGGGTTATAGCCGGATTGTCATAACGGTATCGGTTGTAGATGACGCGAAACTCTAGCTCTGAACTTGGACTAACTAGAATGGTGAGGGTATATTTCGTTTGTGCGCCTATAGAACGAGTCTGAGGTTGATTCTTGTCATCGTTCACCGACTGTTTTACTGATGAACCGACTGGATGGTTTTGGAAAACCAGAAGACTCTCGTAAAGGGGTAACGATCCGGGTACTTCACTCCATTCGTGAATTTGTCCTTCAGAGCAATATTCATAATCGCCTTGCGTGAAGCTTTGATTTTGGATATCTCTAAGCCAAGACCAAAGTGATGCTTGGGGAGAAACCAAAAGCCGCATCGGTAAAGTATTAATGAATAGACCTAACATAGATTCGGCCCCTACCAATTCCGAGGGACGACCAGAGACAGTCGCGCCGAATACCACATCTTCCAGACCGCTATAGCGACTCAAGAGCAAGCCCCAAACTCCTTGAACTAGAATATTTAAGGTCAAGTGATGTTGCCGCACCAAAGACTGTAAAGCTGCTGTGGCCGCAGGTGTTAAGCAGGCTGTTTGTTCGCCATAGCGCTCTTCTTGGGCAGAAAAATTAACAGGTTCAGCTTCTATTCCTAATGGGGTTGGACTTTTGAAACCTTGAAGTTTGTTCCGCCAGAATGCCTCTGCCTGTGACAAATCCTGCTGTTTTAGCCAGGTAATATAATTTCTGTAGGGATGACTGGGTTCCAGTAATAAATCTTGACCTTTGCTGAATGCCTCGTAGAATGCGAAAACCTCCTTGAAGATCAGAGGCACGCACCAGCCATCTGTAAGAATGTGATGAGAAGTCCAGACGAATTGATAGGCATTTGAATCTACTTGGAAAAGCGCCAAACGCATTAGCGGTGGTTTAGTCATCTCCAAACCACGCAGTCGGTCTGCACTGAGATAGGTTTCTAATTTTTCTTGCTGCTGGGACAGAGAAAGTCCGCGCCAATCTTCCTGTTCTAGTGAAATTTTCACTCCCTTCAGCACAACTTGCAGTGGCTCATTTTGAGCTTCCCAAATAAAGGCTGTTCTGAGGATCGAGTGCCGCTCGATAAGACGCTGCCAAGCTTTTTCAAAAGCTAACGAGTCTAGGTCTTCTTGGAAGTTTAAAATGCACTGTTCAAGATGTATCCCTGATTCAGAAGCAGATAGAGTCTCAAAGAGCATTCCCAGTTGTGAAGGAGAAAGGGGATAAATTGATTCAATGTTTTTAGTTTGGAATCGAGTTAATAACTCATCCAGTTGTAATTGATTTAACTGTGCATCTGGAAAATCGCTCGGTGTATATTCTCTATTCTCTTTTAACTGGCAATGTTCTATTATTGACCTGATTGATTGAATATAGCTCTGTGCCAAATTCTCCACTGTGGAACGAGTGTGAATATAACTATCGTAAGTCCAATCAATTCCTAGTTTACCTTCTACGATCAGAGCATTAATATCAAATATATGGTCGCGAGTTTGCTTTAAACTTTGGCTAGCGCCAGCAGATTCAGGCGCAAATTTCCAACCGGTTTCTGATTGTACTTGGTCAAATTGTCCCAGGTAGTTAAAACTAATTTCGGAAGCGGGAATTATCTCGATTTGTTCATTAACAGTCGGCTCTTTACACAAGTAACGCAATATCCCGTAGCCAATTCCCCGATTAGGAATCACTCGTAATTGTTCTTTGATCGATTTGATTATTTCTCCTGGTTGGTTTAATGAAGGTAGTTGCAATAATACGGGGAACAAACTAGTAAACCAACCTACAGTTCGTGATAAGTCTATATCTGGAAATAGTTCTTCTCTGCCATGTCCCTCTAAATCAATTAGTACTGTTGAATTTCCCGTCCACTCTGCTATTGAAAGTACTAATGCACTTAGGAGTATATCGTTAATTTGTGTGTTGTAAGCTTCGTTTACTGATAGTAGGAGAGTCTGAGTTTCTTCTTGAGTTAATTTCACTGACACACAAGCACCACTACCTACTGTATTTTCTGATTGAATGTCAGCACCATCTGATGGTAGTGGTGTTATCTTCGACCAAGGATGGTTCAGCCAATAGTCTAACTCCAGTTTGATAATTTCTGACTGGGCATAATTGTTTAATTTCTCCGCCCAATCAATAAATGCTGTTGTTTTCGCACTTAGAGCAATCGGTTTCTGAGTAACTAATTGTTGATAAATTCTTTGTAGGTCTGATAATAAAATTCGCCAACTTACACCATCTACTGCTAGGTGATGAATAATAATTAGTAACCTGGCATCACTTTCATCACCCAAGTTAAACATCACCACTTTTATTATCGGCCCTGTTGACAAGTTTAAACTTGCTTGATATCCTGCGGCGATTTTTTCTAGAGCTAGTGGTTGTTCGCTTTTAGGTGTTGATGATAAATCTACTACGGCGAATGGTACGTTATCATCTAACCCTTGGTTTATTTGCTTGTGTTCAGATGCAACTGATGTGAATTTTAAACGCAAAGCATCGTGATGTTCTAATAATTGTTTCAAGGCTATTGCAATTAATTCACTTTGCAGATGATTAGGAATCTGCAATAAAACTGATTGGTTATAGTGGTGTTGCTCTTGTCTATTTTGTGCAAAGAACCTTTGTTGAATCGGTGTTAGGGATGCAACTCCAGTCACTATCCCTTGTTTAGACTCAACACTCACTGTTGTATTGGCAACTCTGGCAAGTTCGGCAATGGTTTGGTTTTGGAATATTTGTTTGGGAGTGATTTGTATTCCTGAGTTTTTGGCACGAGAAACTATTTGAATACTCAAGATGGAGTCGCCACCAATTTCAAAGAAGTTGTCGTGGATGCTGACTTTTTCTTTGAGCAGCAGTTCTTGCCAGATATTAGTTAATATTTGTTCTATGGCTGTACGTGGTGCTACATACTCATGTTCCCGGCTAATTTCCCCATCAGGTGTTGGTAGTGCTTTGCGGTCTAGTTTGCCGTTTGGTGTTAACGGTAGGTTGTCTAAGGTGACAAAGCCACTGGGAACCATGTATTCTGGTAGCTGTTGCTTGAGGAATTGACGCAGTTGGTTGGTAGTAAGTGATTCATCACTCTTGACTACATAAGCAACTAAGCGTTTACTTCGACTCCGCTCAGTACAAGTGTTACCTGGAATATCCTCTGTGACAATAGCTACAGCTTGTTGGATTTGGGGATGGGTGTTGAGGGCTGCTTCGATTTCTCCAAGTTCGATGCGGAAACCGCGAATCTTCACTTGGTTATCGATGCGACCAAGGTATTCGATATTACCATCTGGTAAAGAGCGTACTAAATCCCCTGTTTTGTAGAGGCGACCAGAACCAAAGGGGTTACTGATAAATCTTTCCTGAGTTAGTTCAAGTCGGTTGAGGTAGCCTTTAGCCAAGCACACACCACCAATGTACAATTCTCCTGGTACACCAATGGGAACAGGTTGTAAATAGCTGTCTAGAATATATACAGTCCTGTTAGGTAAAGGACGACCAATAGGTATTTTTGTCAGATTGATGTCTTCACTCAACTGGGGAAGAATTTCAAACAGGGTTGCGGTGATGGTCGTCTCTGTGGGGCCATAGGCGTTGACCAGACGAACACAAGACATTGCGCTTCGTTGCCAAATGGCAACATATTCGGGCAACATTACATCTCCACCAACAATCACAAGTCTCAGTTGGCTGTTGGTATCTAACATTTGTGTTTTGGCCCACTCTTGAGCCAATTGTTGCCAGTAGGCTGTTGGGAGATTAACGACCGTAAGTCCAAAATCCGAAATTATTTTTTGGAAGTTTGTCGGAGTCCATACATCCGAACCTCGGAGTACCAAGGTAGCGCCAGCTATTAGTGTCGGAAATATCTGTTCTAATGAGGCATCGAAGTTGATTGAGGCAAACTGGAGTACACGATCGCTCTCTACAAGTTCGTAAGCTTGTTGAATAATACCGCAGTGGTTGGCGATCGCGCTATGTGGGATCGTAACCCCTTTGGGTCTGCCTGTAGAACCAGAGGTATAAATCACATAAGCCAAATTAGTTGCTTGCACAGGAGCGCTGACATTCTCCTGACTTGACTGAGAAATAAATTGCCAGTCAGTATCTAAACATACAACCTCCGCTTGATGCTGAGGCAAGTTTTCAAGATGTTGCTGTTGTGTCAGCAGAACTGGAACTTGAGCATCTTCAAGCATAAAGCTCAAGCGTTCTTGAGGATAGTCTGGATCGAGTGGCAGGTATGCCCCACCAGCCTTGAGAATACCCAGTAGTCCTACTATCATTTCTAAAGAACGCTCTACACACAACCCCACTAGCACATCTGGTTTTACACCCAAGGACTGCAAGTAATGTGCCAACTGGTTAGCGCGACAATTCAATTGCTGGTAAGTTAGTTGTTGATTTTCATACACCACCGCCACAGCATCCGGGGTGTGCCCAACCTGTTCTTCAAACAACTGATGGATACACAAATCTTGTAGATAATCAACCTGAGTATCGTTCCACTCTACTAACAGTTGATGTTGCTCAACTTCTGTCAGCAGGGACAATTGGGAAATTTGCTGCTGCGGATTAGTAATAATACTTTCCAGCAATGTCACAAAATGACCAGTCATCCGGGCGATCGTGCTGGCATCAAATAAGTCAGTGTTGTACTCCCACGCACCCACCAGCCCCGTAGCAGTGTTCTGCATTGATAAAGTTAAATCAAACTTTGCCGTTGTCCCTTCACCGATCAATGGAGTAACAGTTAACCCAGTCAAATCTACTTGAGACATGGGCGTATTTTGCAGAACAAACATTACCTGGAACAGAGGTGTATGGCTGAGATCCCGTTCTGGCTGCAATGCTTCCACCAGCATTTCAAAAGGCAAGTCCTGATGAGCGTAAGCTCCTAAAGCTACTTCTCGAACACGAGTGAGTAATTCACTAAAGCTCGGATTATCTGCCAAGTTAGTACGTATAACTAGATTGTTGACAAAAAAGCCAATTAACCCTTCAGTCTCCAAGCGATCGCGGTTAGCAATTGGCGAACCCACCAAAATGTCTGTTTGTCCTGTGTAGCGGTAAAGCAGGGTATCATAGGCTGCTAACAGCGTCATGAACAACGTCACTCCTTGCTGTTGGCTCAGTTTTATCAACCTATCAGTTAACTCAACTGACAGTGCAAACTTTTCATACGCCCCCACAAAAGTCTGCACAGCAGGTCTTGGTCTGTCTGTGGGCAGCGACAATAAAGCTGGTGCATCTTTTAGTTGTTGTTGCCAGTAACTTAGTTGAGTTTGCAGTACATCGCCTTGCAACCAGTCTCTTTGCCAGATGGTAAAATCTGCGTACTGAATCGGCAGTGGTGTTAAAGGTGACGGCTGACCTTGAGAATAAGCATTGTACAGTGCTGCTAGTTCTTGGATAAACACACCCATTGACCAACCATCAGAGACAATGTGGTGCATACACACTAACAAAACGTGTTCTGTCGGGGACAGCACTACTAATGTCGCCCGGAACAATGCTTCATTGTCCAAGTCAAACAGTTGAATGGCTTGTTGTTGCGCTAATTGTTGTGTAACGATTTCTTGTTCGCCTAGTGGCAGATATTCGCAGTCAACAACTGCAACTGTCCAATTCGTTTGTGTTTGAATGATTTGTGTTGGTTGTCCATCAACAGTGACGATATTGGTACGTAACGCTTCGTGGCGATGAATAATTTCTTGTAAGCTTTGCTGTAGCGCTGCAACATTAAGAGTTCCGACTAGACGCAAAGCCACAGGAATGTTGTAAGAGGGGCTGTTCGGCTCAAACTGGTCTAAAAACCACAAACGCTGTTGAGCATAAGACAGTGGTAAGTCTGTATTCTTGGTTCTTGGTAAAATGGGTGGTGCAGACAGTTGTAAGTTCTGTTGCTGTAACTGCTCAATGAAGAGTGCTAATTCGGCTACTGTTGCTCTTGCAAACAACTCACGCAATGGTAGTTCCACTTTAAAAATATTGCGGATACGTGAAACCAATTGCGTTGCTAGTAGCGAGTGTCCCCCAAGTTCAAAGAAGTTATCATGTATACCTACAAACTCTAGTTTCAGCACTTGCACCCAAATTTGTGCCAACAGTTCTTCGATTGGAGTCCGTGGAGCTACATATTTGTCTGTGCAATCGCTATATAAATCTGGTGCGGGTAAAGCGCGGCGGTCTAGCTTGCCGCTAGGAGTTATCGGCAAAGACCCCAAGATGACAAAAGCATTTGGCACCATATACTCTGGCAGCTTTGCTTTCAGGAATTGCCGGAGTTTACTGGTTGTGGGTGTAGAATTCTGATGTGCTACCACATAAGCAACTAGGCGCTTATCACCAGGAGTATCTTCGCGGGCGATTACACAAGATGCTTGCACATCACTATGTTGGCTTAGAACTGCTTCCACCTCGCCCAATTCAATGCGGAAACCACGTATTTTAACTTGATTGTCAATACGTCCTAAGTATTCAATATTGCCATCTGGTAAATAACGTGCTAAATCCCCAGTTTTATATAATTTTGAATTGTTAAAGGGATTAGAGATAAATTTTTCTTGTGTCAATTCGGGACGGTTGAAGTAGCCTTTTGTTAATCCAACACCACCAATGTGCAATTCTCCAGGCACACCGATAGGTACAGGCTGTAAATATTTATCTAAGATGTATATCTGTGTATTGGCAATTGGTTGCCCAATTGGAGGCAGTAGCGGCCATGTCTCTACTGAATTAGTCAGGGTAAAACTGGTGGCTACATGGCTTTCCGATGGCCCATAATGGTTGTGCAAAGTACAATCAGTCAATTTGCACAACCATTGAGAAATTGCGGGAGTAATTTGCAACTGTTCGCCAGCAGTGATGATTTCCCGTAGGTGAGTAGTAACTAATTTACTATCAACAGCTACTTCAGCTAGTTGCTGCAAAGCAACAAAGGGAACAAACAGTCTTTCAACAGCTTTTTCTTGAATAAAACCTAATAAAGCCACTGCATCACGACGCAATTCCTCTGTAATTAACAGCAATGTGCCTCCAGAACACCAGGTAGAGAATATTTCTTGGAAGGAGACATCAAAGCTGATGGGAGCAAATTGCAGCGTTTTTGCTCTACGAGAA
Organism: Nostoc sp.; assembly: GCF_036918015.1. Taxonomy (GTDB): domain Bacteria; phylum Cyanobacteriota; class Cyanobacteriia; order Cyanobacteriales; family Nostocaceae; genus Nostoc. Next base: position 108,056 of record NZ_JBALEO010000073.1, on the reverse strand, counting down.
ATTCTCAGGTTTTCCCGATGCCATAAAATCAGATTGCCAAGGGCAAGCTGATTCATGGCTATACCTTTAGGTTGACCTGTAGAACCAGAGGTATAAATTATATAAGCTAAGTTATTGGCTTGTACGCCAGAGATGAGATTGTCCTGACTGCACTGGGAAATCAGTTGAGCGTCAGTATCTAAGCAGACAAGTTTTGCTTGATGCTGGGGTAATCGGTCAACAAGTGACTGCTGAATCAACAACACTGAAACTTGAGCATCTTCTAACATGAAACTCAGGCGTTCAGTCGGATACTCTGGGTCAAGTGGCAGGTATGCCCCACCTGCTTTAAGAATCCCTAATAGTCCCACAACCATTTCTAAGGAACGCTCAACACATAACCCAACTAACACATCGGCTTTCACACCCAAAGACTTGAGGTAGTGCGCCAATTGGTTAGCGCGGCAGTTTAATTGGTGGTAAGTCAGTTGTTGATTGCCAAACTCCACCACCACTGCATCGGGTGTACGCCTAACCTGTTCCTCAAACAACTGATGGATAGATTTATCGCGGGGATAATCCACCTGAGTATTATTCCATACTAACAACTGCTGTTGTTCAACTTGTGTCAGCAGGGGCAATTGGGAAATTTGCTGCTGTGGGTTGGTAACAATGCTTTCGAGCAACGTCACAAAATGACCCGCCATCCGTTCTATGGTGCTAGGGTCAAACAAATCTGTGTTGTATTGCCATATAGCTATCAGCCCAGAGGGAGTATTTTTAATGAATAAAGTTAAATCAAACTTGGCAGTTGTCTTTTCTGTCGCTAATGGACTGAGAGTTAGCCCAGTCAGTTCTATCTCAGATATGGGCGCATTTTCGAGGACAAACATCACCTGAAACAGTGGTGTATGGCTGAGGTCTCGTTGTGGCTGTAAGGTTTTTACCAACTCCTCAAAGGGCAGGTCTGGATGAGTATAAGCTTGCAGTGTCAGTTGCCGGACTCGACTTAGCAACTGCTGAAAACTGGGGTTACCTGACAAATCGGTACGTAATACTAAAGTATTGACAAAAAAGCCGATTAACCCTTCAAGTTCCAAGCGATCGCGGTTAGCAAGGGGCGTACCCACTACAATGTCATCGGAGCCTGTGTAGCGATAAAGCAAGGTAACATAAGCAGAGAACAGCGTCATGAATAGGGTAGCTCCCTCTTGCCTACTGAAATTGGCAAGGGCTTGACTCAGTTCATTTGAAAATTCTCTATATTGAATTGCGCCCCGGAAAGTTTGAATGGCTGGTCTTGGTCTGTCTGTGGGTAGTTCTAGTAAGGTAGGAGCGTTTTTGAGTAGTTGCTTCCAGTAATCAAGCTGCGTTTGGAGTACTTCTGCTTGTAACCATTGCCGTTGCCAAATAGCAAAGTCGGCATACTGAATTGGTAGCTCAGGTAGCTTTGGCGACGAGTTATTGCAGAGGGCTGAGTAAATGGTTGCTAACTCGCCCATCAATACGCCCATTGACCAACCATCAAAGATGATGTGGTGTATTGTTAATACCAAAGCGTGTTCTACCTCTGTGAGTTTAACCACAGAGGCTCGAATTAAAGGAGAGTTAGCGAGGTCAAAGGGTCGATTAGCTTCAGTTGTGGCTAATTGTTGGCAAGCGATTTCTCTTTCACTTGCAGGTAGTTCTGTGAGGTCTACTATTGGCACACTTAAGGTTAAGCTGTCAGCAATTATCTGGACTGGCTGCTCGTTGAAGGTTCGTAAGTTAGTACGTAAGGCTTCGTGGCGAGAGATAATTTTGTTGAGGCTTTGCTCTAGTGCCACAACGTTCAACTTCCCGTGAAGTTTTAGAGTTGCTTGTTCGTTGTAGAAGGGATTATCTGGTTCCAACTGGTTTAATAACCAGAGTCGTTCTTGGGCAAAAGACAGAGGTAAGTTCTGAGGACGCTCGGTTTTGATGAGGGGTAAATCTGTATCAGTGTCCGCATTTTTATCGTGTAGCAACAAGATAAGTTCTGCTTTATTCTTTGCTAATAAGTCACGAGTTTCTAGCGTCAATACTCCCTTGGGGGCATTAGCACGCAACTGCTCACCTTCAACCCACAACTTTACACCCTGTTTACTAAGATCGACTACCAATTGTTGGATATTCATAGAATTATTACCTTCACGTCAGCTAATTCGTAATTCGTAATTCGTAATTTAAAATTATTTGTTCTTTAAAATGCTATTTCTTCTCTCTCAATTCCACCTAAACTAGTGTCTGATTTTGGTTCTTTCTCTAGCTTTACTGCTATTTCAGCTATTGTGAGAGACTCAAACAAACTTGCTACAGTTAATTTAATAGAAAAAGTATTCCGTAATCTGGATAGAACCTGAACAGCTATTAGGGAATCTCCTCCTAATTGAAAAAAGTTATCATGGATTCCTACTTGCTTAATTCCTAATAACTCTTGCCAGATATCAGCAATTTTTTGCTCAATCTCATCACGGGGAGCTACATAATAATTGGGTAAATCAGGTCTGGAGTGGAGTGCAGATATTTTTTCTGGCTGAAAAATATCCGGCTTTGTTTGTAATGCCATCTCTGAGTTTGGGTCAGTATCTTTTTGCCCAGATTTTGCGCTAAATGCGGCTGATGCAGAAGCTTGAGCCATAATAATTTGATGCTCAAATGCTTCGGTTTCGGGAAACGCAGCAACTTGAACAAAATCCTGAGTGTGTAATGCTTCAAACCACTGTTTTTTGATGATAAAAGGTTGACCTGGGTTGCGTCTTTTATCGTCTAAAGGTTTCAATAGCAGACCCCAACTAATATCAAAGTCTATTTTCGGTTGAGTTATTTCCCATACTAAGAGGAAGCCACCAGGAGCTAATAAAGAGCGCACATGGTGGAGTGTTTGATCTATGTTCCGAGTGGCGTGCAACACATTAGAGGCTATGATTACATCAAAGCTATACTTCTCAAACCCTTGCTCAATTGGCGACTTGTCTATGTCTAGTAATCGATATTCAACAAATGGATAATCGTTAAACTTCTGTTCGGCTTGAGTTAAGAAACCGCTACCAATATCAGTAAAAGTATAGTTGGTTTGTTTGGGTTTCAACACAGGTAATAATGCTTGCGTAGAAACACCAGTACCCGCGCCAATTTCTAAAACTCTTAGCTGAACAGATGATGGCAATGATTTGACCACCTGTTCCAAACTTGAGCGCAAGATAGAGTTGTAGTAAATAATTAAAGGAGATTCTGTATATGAACCATTGTTTTCTTTTTGGTAAACTAGTTCATTGAAAATCTCTAGTGGTTCTTGTTCCCCAATAACAACAGCAGCTAAATTTTCACCACAGCGTTGCACTAAATCTAAATCTACTACAGATGAAGCAGCGAACCTCGCTCTGACTTGTTCTAAATGTTCATGAATATAATCTTGCGAACATGGCACTAGCCCAGAAAATAACCCTTCATGTTGCTGTAGTTGTCCTTGTTCTACTAATATTTGCAACCATCTAGATAACAATTGCTGATAGCGGGGAGAAATATGGCATTGCTCCAACAAATTCTCTAAAGAATACTTGTTTTCAGGATTGCTAAAAACCCCTAATTGCTTAAATGCAGAGTTGATGTAGGCTGTACATAAACGATCCAACCACTGTCTATTCTCTAGATATGTTAACTCGTTAAGTTCTACATTTCTAGTATTTGCTTGGTTTTGACCTGCTTGTGTAAGCGATGTCCATAATTGTGATGTTGTGGGTAAGGTTTGCAACTGTTCCCAAGCTGCTTTTTGTGGGGGGTCAATCCAATAACGTTGGCGTTCAAAGGGATAAGTCGGTAAGGGAAGGCGATAATATTCATCCTGACTATAGAATCCAAACCAATCTACTTTCACCCCAGCCAGCCAGAGTTGACCGAATGTGGTGAATAAAATACGACTATCGGATTGCTTTTCTTGAGGATGACGTACCGAAGTCAAGATTGTTTGTGTAGATGCTTTGTCTGGATGTCTCTTGACTAATGTAGTTAATGTGTGTCCTGGCCCCACCTCTAGTAATACTTGTTCAGGTGTTGCTAATAATTTCTCGATACCTTGGGCAAACAGCACTGTGGAACGCAGATGTTGAGCGTAGTAATCGGGATTTGTAGCTTGGGTGACTGTAATCCAAGTACCAGTAAGGTTGGAGATATAAGGAAGTTTTGGGGGATTTAAAGTAACTTTTTTGACTCGTTCTGCAAATGCTTCTAAGATTGGTTCCATCATTTGCGAATGGAAGGCATGGGAAGTATGCAAACGTCGGCATTCAATCCCTTGAGCAGCAAGCTGATTTTGTAATGTCTCTACTGCTGCTATGGAACCGGAAACTACACACTGCGAGGGTTGATTAATTGCGGCAACAGAAAGTTCTTCACCTAACAGGAATTTTATCTTGTCTGCGGGCAAGGGAACAGAAAGCATTGCTCCACTGCGAAGTTGCTGCATCATTTGTCCGCGTGCAGCTACCAGAGATAAGGCATCTTCTAGAGAAAAAACTTCTGCTAGAGTTGCTGCGACATACTCGCCAATACTATGACCGATCGCAGCTTGTGGCTCCACTCCATAAGACTGCCATAATCTAGCCAGGGCGTACTCAATTACAAAAATAGCAGGTTGAGCAATTTCTGTCTGTTGAAGTTGCTGCGATGCTTCATCAATATTTTCTTCGCTGGGGTAAATAATATGACGTAAATCTAGCCCTAGTAGAGGTTTAAGAACTTCTGAGCAATAATCAACTTGTTCTTTAAATACTGTTTCAGTTTCGTAAATTTCCCGCGCCATGTTGACGTACTGAGAACCTTGACCGGGAAACATAAAGACAACAGGCCGTTCTGTAATCTCTGTATAATTGGTAAAAACTTGTTTTGGTTCTAAGCTACTTAGAACGTTAACAGCATCTTCTAAGTCTTGACAAATTAACATCCGTCGGTAATTAAAACCCCGGCGACCACTATTGAGGGTATAAGCTACATCACCCAAATTCAGTTCTGGATACTCTTTTAAATGCGTGATTAAATTAGCCGTTCCCTGCTCAAGAGCATTTGCAGTTTTAGCCGAAAGTACCAACAGTTGATAATTTCTCCCCTGCCCCCCTGCTCCCCTGCTCCCCTGCCCCTCTGCTCCCCTGCTCCCCTGCTCAAAAACAGGAGCTTCTTCTAAAATTACATGAGCATTAGTCCCTCCCATACCAAAAGAACTAACTCCAGCACGGCGAGGGGTATTATTTGTTTTCCATTCAGTCAGGGTTGTATTGACATAAAAAGGACTGTTAGCAAAATCAATTTTGGGATTAGGTGTCTCGAAATGCAAACTAGGAGGCAGCATTTTATTTTGCAGTGCTAAGACAGTTTTAATCAAACCTGCCACACCTGCTGCTGTATCCAAATGTCCAAAGTTGGTTTTTACCGAACCAATCGCGCAGAAACCTTTTTTATCGGTAGTTTGATTAAAAGCTTGAGTTAAAGCTGCAATTTCAATCGGGTCGCCTAAAGGTGTAGCTGTACCATGAGCTTCGATGTAGGAAATTGTTTCAGCATCTACACCAGCTAAAGCTTGAGCCTCGCCAATCACGGCTGCTTGACCGCTAACACTAGGAGCAGTGTAGCCGACTTTCATTGCACCATCATTATTAATTGCCGAACCTTTAATGATTGCATGGATGTGGTCGCGATCGCTTATTGCATCCTTTAATCTTTTCAATACCACAATCCCAGCACCGCTACCGCCAATTGTTCCTTGTGCTTTAGCATCAAAAGTACGGCAGTGTCCATCAGGAGAAAGAATCATTCCCTCTTGATGTAAATAACCTATTTTTTGGGGAATGGCCAGAGTTACTCCACCAGTTAAAGCTATGTCACATTCACCATTTAAGAGACTTTGACAAGCTACATGAACAGCAACCAAAGAAGTAGAACAGGCTGTTTGCACATTTACTGCGGGGCCAGTCAAGTTTAATTTATATGCAACTCTTGTCGGTAAAAAATCTTTATCGTTGGAGATTCCTAATTGGATCGGGTCAATTGTTGCTAATAATTGATGATTAGGATAGAGATTATTCAGCAAATATCTACTCATCCCTACACCACCATAAACCCCGATTAAACCATTGTAGCTTTGCGGGTCATAACCAGCTTTTTCTACAGCTTCCCAAGCTAATTCTAAAAATAGGCGTTGTTGTGGATCTATTAACTCAGCTTCTTTGGCACTATAAGCAAAGAAATTCGCATCAAACAATTCAATGTCTGATAAAGCAGCGCTAGCTTTTACATAATTAGAATTATGTAGTAAATCTAGAGAAATGCCAGAATTTATCAATTCTTCATCTGTCAGCCAGGATATTGATTCTACACCATCTCGTAAAATCTGCCAAAATGATTCAATATCTTTTGCGCCTGGAAATCTACCAGTAACAGCAATTATTGCTATTTCAGAATTATTAAATTCATTATTGTTATGCACTGAATTTATGGTCATTTTTACCTTTTTCTCTGAGAGCGATATTGTTGTCTGGATTCCAATTGTTGACTTCTTAAAGATTTGATTTCACTATGAGATTGAGTCCGAGTAGTATTTTGCTTGATTGGATCTTCTTTGTGAGTCTTAGGACTTAAGTATTGACTTAAGCTATGTATGGTTGGGTAATTAAACATATCAAGTATTGACAATTCTAACCCCAATTCTTCTTGCAATTGCTGATTAATTTTTACTAGTAATAACGAATGACCTCCTAGCTCAAAGAAATTATTATAAATTCCTACCTTTTCTACTGCTAATGCCTTTTGCCAAATGCCAGCAATGATTCTTTCTAGTTCTGTATTTGGCATTACATAATCTGATAGTTCCTGATGCAAATCTGGGTCAGGTAAAGCGCGACGGTTTACTTTCCCATTAGGTGTCAAGGGTAAAGACTCCAATATCACAAAAGCAGTTGGCAGCATATAGCCAGGGAGTTTATTGGCAAGAAACTGACGCAGTTCGTCTGTTGTCGGTGTCACATCTTTTTGTGGCACTATGTAGGCGACTAGCCGCTTACTTCGACTTCGCTCAGTACAAGTATTACTCGGAGTTCCTTCATGTGCGATGACACAACAATTCTGCACATCACCATGTTGCCCTAATAGTGTTTCTATTTCTGCCAATTCAATGCGGAAGCCCCGAATTTTTACTTGATTGTCAATGCGTCCCAGGTATTCAATATTGCCATCAGGTAAATAACGTGCTAAATCCCCAGTTTTATAAAGCCGCTCGGAATTAAAGGATTGGTCTTCTGTTTCCCCCCTGCTCCCTGCTCCCTGCCCCCTGCCTCTTTGAAAGGGGTTGCTAATAAATTTTTCCTGAGTTAGTTCGGGACGGTTGAGATAGCCTCTTGCTAACCCCACACCACCGATGTGCAACTCTCCTGGCACACCAATCGGCACTGGTTGCAAGTTTTCGTCTAAGATGTAAACCTGTGTGTTGGCGATCGCTCTACCAATAGATATTTTCTCGTCATCTTGAGTGCATTTTGCAATCGTGGCACAGACAGTAGCTTCTGTTGGCCCGTAGGCGTTAAAGAAGTTTCTGTCAGCAGACCATTGCCTAATTAATTCAGCGGCACAAGCTTCTCCAGCTACAATTATTGTTTGCAGTGCCGGAAGTTCCTCCACAGGCATAACTGCTAACGCCGATGGTGGTAGGGTGATATGGGTAATGCAGCGATCGCGTAATTGGTCAATTAATGGTTTCCCTGGCAATAGTGAGTCTTTTGTTCCCACGTAAAGCGTTCCACCTGACCTGAGCGCCATTACGACTTCCCAAATAGAAGCATCAAAACTGAAGGAAGCAAATTGGAGAACGCGACTATTAGAGTCTAAGCCAAAAGTCTGAATCTGAGCTTGAGCTAAGTTGCATAGTCCCTTATGCTCAACCATGACACCTTTAGGTCTACCTGTAGATCCTGAAGTGTAAATCACATTAGCGAGATGAAAAGCTTTGACTCCACTGGTTGGGTTTTCTCGATTGTTTTGGGCAATTTGTTCCCAGACTTGATCTAAACAGACTTGTTTTACTTGATACTCAGGAAGTCTTTGAATAAGTCGCTGTTGAGTCAGCATCACCGAAACTTGAGCATCTTCTAGCATGAAACTCAAGCGTTCTTGGGGATACTCTGGGTCAAGTGGTAGGTATGCTCCACCTGCTTTGAGAATCCCTAAAAGTCCGACCACCATATCTAAAGAACGTTCTACACAAATACCCACCAGCACATCTGGTTTTACACCCAATGAGCCTAAGTAATGAGCCAATTGGTTAGCACGACAATTTAATTGGTAATAAGTCAGTTGTTGATTGTCAAACACCACAGCCACAGCATCGGGGGTACTCAAACACTGCTCCTCAAACAACTGATGGATACATTTATCAGAGGGATAATCTACCTGAGTGTTGTTCCATTCCACTAATAACTGTTGTTGCTCAACTTCTGTCAGCAGGGACAATTGTGAGATTTGCTCTTGAGGGTTAGCAACAATTGCAGAGAGCAAAGTTACAAAATGATTACTCATCCGCTTAATTGTGCTGGCATCAAACAAATCAGTGTTGTACTCCCACACCCCTACCAGTCCAGTAGTAGTGTTTTGCATTATTAAAGTTAAATCAAACTTTGCCGTTATCCCTTCACTTATCAATGGACTGACAGTTAACCCAGTCAACTCTACTTCAGATATGGGCGCATTCTGGAGGGCAAACATTACCTGAAATATTGGTGTATGACTGAGATCCCGTTCTGGCTGCAATGCTTCCACCAGCATTTCAAAAGGCAAATTCTGATGGGCATAGGCGGATAACGCGACTTCTCGAACACGACTCAGCAATTCGCTAAAGCTCGGATTGCCTGCCAAGTTGGTACGCATCACTAAATTGTTGACAAAAAAGCCAATTAACCCTTCTATTTCACTGCGATCGCGGTTTGCAATGGGCGAACCCACCAAAATATCTGCCACACCTGTGTAGCGGTAAAGCAATGTATCATAAGCTGCCAACAGCGTCATAAAGAGAGTACAACCTTGCTCCTGGCTCAGTTTTTCCAATCTCTGGGTTAACTCAACTGAGAGTGCAAATTCTTGATACGCTCCAGCGAAAGTCTGCACAGCAGGTCTTGGTCGGTCTGTGGGCAGCGACAACAAAGCTGGTGCATCTTTTAGTTGTTGTTGCCAGTAATTCAGTTGGCTTTGTAATACATCTCCTTGCAACCACTGTCGCTGCCAAATTGCGAAATCTGCGTACTGAATCGGCAGTGGCATTAACGATGGGGGTTGACCTTGAGAATAAGCATTGTACAGCACTGCTAATTCTTGAACAAACACACCCATTGACCAACCATCAAACACAATGTGATGTATACACACTAATAAGGCGTGTTCTGTCTCGGACAACACTACTAATGTTGCCCTGATTAATGCTTCAGTTCCCAGGTCAAAGGGTCGTTGCGCTTGTTGTTGGGCTAATTGCTGCAAAGCAATTTCTTGTTTGGTTGTGGATAAATGCTGCCAGTCAACAACTGAAACTTTCCAATTAGTCTCTGTTTGAATAATTTGAGTTGGTTGTCCATCAACAGTGACGATATTGGTGCGTAACGCTTCGTGGCGATGAATAATTTCTTGTAAGCTTTGTTCTAAGGCAGCAACTTCAAGATTTCCGACTAGGCGCAAAGCTAAGGGTATGTTGTAGAAGGCGCTGTTCGGGTTTAACTTGTCTAAAAACCATAGCCGCGTTTGAGCAAACGACAGTGGCAATTCTGTATCCTTTGCCCTCGGTAAGATGGCTGATGCTGTTAGTTCTAAATCTTGTTGCTGCAACTGTTGAACTTTTTGGGACAATTGGGCAACTGTTGGTGCAGCGAATAAGCTACGCAATGGTAATTCTACTTTCAAGCTGGTACGCACGCGGGAAATCAGTTGCGTTGCTAGTAGTGAGTGTCCTCCCAGTTCAAAGAAGTTATCATGAATGCCCACTTGCTCTACTTTTAGCACTTGCGCCCAAATTATTGACAGGATTTCTTCGATTGGGCTACGTGGAGCAACGTATTTGTCCGATAATTGGCTGTGTAAATCAGGTATGGGCAAAGCGCGGCGGTCTAGTTTACCGTTGGGGGTAAGCGGTAGAGCTTCTAAGATCACGATCGCACTTGGCACCATATATTCTGGTAACTTTTCCTTCAGGAAGCTACGCACAACGCTTACTGTGAGCGTACTTCGACTCCGCTCAGTACAAGTCTGCCCTTTTTGAGGCACAATGTAAGCGACTAGGCTTTTGTTTCCAGGAATGTCTTCGCGGGCAATGACACAAGATGTCTGTACTTGGGGATATTGGCTCAGAACTGTTTCGATTTCGCCCAATTCGATGCGGAAACCGCGAATTTTAACTTGATTGTCTATGCGTTCTATATATTCAATGTTGCCATCGGGTAAATAGCGTGCCTTATCCCCAGTTTTGTAAAGGCGAGAATCGAGGTCAGTGCTAAACGGATTAGATATGAATTTCTCTTGGGTTAACTCTGGTCGGTTGAAGTAGCCTGGCGCTAAAAGGACACCAGAAATATACACTTCTCCTGGTATACCAATGGGTACAGGCTGTAAGAACCTGTCTAGGATGTATATTTGGGTGTTGGCAATGGGGCGACCAATGGGAGGAATTAGCGGCCAAGTTTCTACTAAATTATTCAGAGTAAAACTGGTGGCTAAATGGCTCTCTGATGGCCCATAATGATTGTGCAAAGTACAATCAGTGAGTTTGCTAAACCATTGAGAAATAGCGGGAGTAATCTGCAACTTTTCACCAGCAGTAATGATTTCTCTCAAATGACTATTAACTGATTCACTACCAACAGCGACTTCAGCTAGTTGCTGCAAGGCAACAAAGGGGAGAAACATTCTCTCAATTGCTTTGTGTTGGAGAAAACCTAATAAAGCTGAGACATCTCTGCGTAATTCCTCGCCAATTAAGAATAATGTGCCTCCAGAACACCACGTAGTGAATATTTCTTGGAAGGAGACATCAAAGCTAATAGAAGCAAATTGTAGGGTTTTTGCTCCACGCGCAATTTTCAGATTTTCTCGGTGCCACAAGATCAGATTGCCAAGGGCAAGCTGATTCATAGCTACACCTTTAGGTTGACCTGTAGAACCAGAAGTATAAATTATATAAGCTAAGTTATTTGTTTGTACGCCGGAGATGGGATTGTCTTGGCTGCACTGGGAAATCAATCCAGCGTCAGTATCCAAACAAATAAGCTGTGCTTGATAAGAAGCAGGGGGACTCAAAACCTCCTCTTTCCCTTTGGTTGAAGCTCCATCCCTTGTGTGTGGCTTTTCTCCTCTGCTCCCTGCTCCCTGCTCCCCTGCTTTTTCACTTGGGGGCAATCTGTCAACGAGTTGCTGCTGGGTCAGCAACACTGAAACTTGAGCGTCTTCTAAAATAAAGCTCAACCGATCGGTAGGATACTCTGGGTCAAGTGGCACATAAGCCCCACCAGCTTTAAGAATCCCCAGTAATCCGATGACCATCTCTAAAGAACGCTCTACACACAGACCGACCAGGACATCTGGTTTTATACCTAAAGACCGCAAGTAGTGTGCCAACTGGTTAGCACGGTAGTTTAATTCATAGTAAGTAAGTTGTTGATTTTCAAACACAACTGCGATCGCATCGGGTGTACTATCTACCTGCAACTCAAACAACTGATGGATGCACAAATCTTGTGGATAATCCACTCCTGTATCGTTCCACTCGATAAGTAACTTTTGTTGTTCGGGTTTTGTCAGCAGTGGTAATTGGGAAATTCGCTCCTCTGGGTTAGTAATAATACCTTCAAGCAATGTGACAAAATGACCAGTCATGCGCTCAATAGTGCTGGCATCAAACAAGTCAGTGTTATACTCCCATATCCCTACTAGTCCAGTAGCAGTGTTCTGCATGATTAAAGTTAAATCAAACCTGGCATTTGCGCCTTTTATTGGAAATGAACTGACAGTTAGCCCAGTCAATTCTACTTGTGATGTGGGCGCATTCTGGAGAGCAAACATTACTTGAAACAATGGTGTATGACTGAGATCCCGTTCTTGCTGCAATGCTTCCACCAGCATCTCAAAAGGCAAATGCTGATGAGCGTAGGCATCCATTGCGATTTCACGGACACGAGTCAATAATTCGCTAAAACTGGGGTTGCCTGCCAAATTGGTACGCATGACTAAGGTATTGACAAAAAAGCCAATTAACCCTTCTATTTCACTGCGATCGCGGTTAGCAATTGGCGAACCTACCAAAATGTCTTCTGTATATGTGTAGCGATAAAGCAGGGTATCAAACGCTGCCAACAGTGTCATGAAGAGAGTGCAACCTTGCTTCTGGCTCAGTTTTACCAATCTCTGGGTTAACTCAACTGACAGTGCAAACTCTTGATATGCCCCATTGTCTGTCTGCACAGCAGGTCTGGGTCGGTCTGTGGGTAGAGGCAATAAAGCTGGTGCATCTTTTAGTTGTTGCTGCCAGTAACTTAGTTGGCTTTGCAATACATCCCCTTGCAACCACTGTCTTTGCCATAAGGCGAAATCTGCGTACTGAATTGGCAGTGGTGCTAACGGTGTACCCCTTTGGGGAAGCAAGCTACGCGTAGCGTCTCGTAGAGAAGGCTGACCTTGAGAATAAGTATTGTACAACGCTGCTAGTTCTTGAACAAACACACCAATTGACCAACCATCTGAGACAATATGGTGCATACACAGTAATAAAACGTGTTCTGTCTCGGATAGCACTACTAATGTTGCCCTGACCAATGCTTGTGTTGCCAGGTCAAAGGGTTGAATAGCTTGTTGTTTCGCTAATTGCTGTGTGGCGATTTCTTGTTCGCTGCTTGGCAGATGTTGCAACTCAACAACAGAGACTGTCCAATTCGTCTGTTGTTGAATGATTTGAGTTGGTTGTCCATCAATTGCAATGAAATTGGTCTGCAAGGCTTCGTGGCGATGAATAATTTCTTGTAAGCTTTCTTCTAGGGCGGGTATATTGAGAGTTCCGACTAGACGCAAAGCTGTAGGTATGTTGTAGAAGGCACTGTTTGGGTTTAACTGGTCTAAAAACCACAAACGCTGTTGAGCATAAGACAGTGGTAACTCTGCGTTCTCTGTCCTTGGTAAGATTGGTGGTGCGGAGAGTTCTATGTCTTGTTGCTGCAACTGCTCAATTTCTTTTGCTAATTCGGCAACGGTTGCTGCGACAAACAACTCACGCAATGGTAATTCTATTTTGAAAATGTTGCGGATGCGTGAAAGCAATTGCGTTGCTAGTAGGGAGTGTCCCCCCAGTTCAAAAAAGTTATCATGAATCCCCACTTGCTCTAGTTTCAGCACTTGCACCCAAATTTGTGTCAGCATTTCCTCAGTGGGAGTGCGTGGGGCGACATACAATTCTCGCAGTGTGCTGTCTAAATCTGGTTTTGGCAGGGCGCGGCGGTCTACTTTGCCGTTGGGAGTCAGGGGTAAGGATTCCAGCAATACAAAAGCACTTGGCACCATGTACTCTGGTAGCTTTGCCTTGAGAAACTGTCGCAGTTCTGGGACTGTGGGAGATTCTTCTACTTGCGGTACTACATAAGCAACTAAACGTTTGTCGCCTGGTTCATCTTCTCGCTCCACTACCACATTTTCCCATACTGTTGGGTGAGAAACCAGTAATGCCTCAATTTCTCCCAATTCAATGCGGAAACCACGAATTTTAACTTGGTGGTCAATTCTGCCTAAATATTCAATATTGCCATCATCACGATAACGTGCTAAATCACCCGTTTTGTATAAATATTTTCCGGCTTCAAAGGGGTTAGAAATAAACTTTTCTTGAGTCAATTCAGGTTTATTCCAATAACCACGCGCTAATCCCACACCACCAATGTGTAACTCACCACTTACTCCAATGGGAACAGGTTGTAAATGTTTATCTAAGATATATATCTGTATATTGGCAATTGGACGACCAATCGGAACAATTTTCTCATTACTATTGGGTTGACAAGCCCAAAAAGTTACGTCAATTGCCGCTTCAGTTGGGCCATAAAGGTTGTGTAGCTCGGCGTTTAATCGTTCAAAGCAGCGTTGTTGTAGATCAAAAGATAGCGCTTCACCACTACAAATTACCCGTTTGATACTACCACATTTATCTAGTTCTGTTTCTTCTAGAAACACTTGCAACATTGAGGGAACAAAATGAAGTGTAGTAATTTTTTCTTGGGCAATTAGTTGAACTAGATAACGGCTATCTTGATGTCCACCTGGTTTGGCTATAATTAAGCTCGCACCTGTTAATAAAGGCCAGAAAAATTCCCAAACTGAGACATCAAAGCTGAATGGTGTTTTCTGTAAAACTTTTTCGGTTGCTGTTAGTTGATATGTATCTTGCATCCATAATAGACGGTTACACAAGCCTTTATGAGTGTTCATTGCACCTTTGGGCTTTCCTGTGGAACCAGAGGTGTAAATTACATAAGCTAAGTTTTCTGGTATAACTTCACTAGTTGGGTTTTCAGGGCTATAAGCAGCAAATTCTTGACAGTCGGAGTTAATGCATACTACTTGCGCTTGGTGTGGGGGTAGTTCTTGGACTAAATGTGGTTGCACTAACAGCACCAACACTTGAGCATCTGCCAACATGAATGCTAAACGTTCTTTGGGATAAGTAGGATCTAAAGGTACATAAGCACCACCTGCTTTGATAATTGCCAATATCCCAATTACCATCTCTAAAGAGCGTTCCATGCAAATGCCAATTAATACGTCTGGTTTTGCATCTAGAGTTTTGAGATAATGGGCGATTTTGTTAGCGCGTTGATTTAACTCTCGGTAAGTAAGTTTTTGATTTTCAAAGATGAGAGCGATCGCATCTGGTGTACGTTCTACCTGCTGCTCAAATAACTGATGGATACACTTGTCATGAGAATAGTCTACTTGAGTGTTGTTCCACTCCACCAACAATTGCTGACGTTCTGCTTGACTCAACAGTGGTAATTCTGCAATTGGCGCTTTGGGATTAGCAACAATTGCTTGGAGTAAAGTTTGAAAATGTTGGGCTATGCGAACAATAGTTGCTGCATCAAATAAATCAGCACTGTAACTCCAAACACCCTCCAGCCCTCCATAAACTTCCCAGTAGTTCACTTCCAGGTCAAATTTGACTGTCTCATCTAGTGGTAAAGAGATGTTCTGAATAGTTAAACCAGGCAAATCCCAAGAAGACTGCGCGTCATTCTGGAGGGAAAACATCACCTGTACCAGAGGATTCCGACTCAAATCTCGTTCTGGCTGTAGTTTTTCCACCAACATTTCAAAAGGCAAGTCTTGATGAGCATAAGCTGACAAGGTTGTTTGCCGTACTTGCGCTAAAAAGTCAACAAAGCTGGGGTTGCCAGAGAGATCGCCCCTTAATGCTAAGGTGTTAGCAAAAAACCCCATTAATTTCTCTAGTTGAGGGCTGTTGCGGTTGGCAATGGGAGAGCCAACAATAATATCTGACTGACCACTATAACGATCAAGTAAGACCAAAAAAGCTGCCAGTAGAGTCATAAACAAAGTTGCGTTTGACTCTTGGCTGAGTTGTTTAAGGCGTTGTGTGAGGTCGCGATCTAGTTGAAAACGCTCAACTCCACCCCGGAAGGTCTGAACTAGGGGTCGTGGTTTATCAGTAGGCAATTCTAGTACAACAGGGGCATCCGCTAACTGTTTTTCCCAATAAGCCAGTTGGCGCTCAAGGACAACGCCTGTTAGCCACTGGCGTTGCCAAAAAGCAAAGTCAGCGTATTGGATGGGTAATTCCGGTAGTGGGTTGGGTAATCCTTGAGTGAAAGCTGCATATAGCTGAGATAACTCATCAAAGAAGATGTTCAAAGACCAGCCATCATAGATGATGTGGTGCATCTTCAACAGCAGTACGTACTCCTGGTTACTCAATTGGAGTAGAGTGAATTTTACTAATGGCCCAACAGCCAGATCGAAGGGCTGGGATGCTTGAGAATTGGCTATTTGCTGAATCTGGTCAGTTTGCTCTTCGGCTGACAAACCCTGCAAATCATAGCAGGGCAAAGTTAAGGCAGTAGGAGAAGCAATTACCTGGGTAGGTTTTCCATCTAATGTGGAAAAAGTAGTTCTTAAGACCTCATGGCGGCCAACAAGTTCACTCAAACTCTGTTCTAGTGCAACTATATCCAACGACCCATTCAGCCGCAGAATCAGTAATACATTATAAGAACGACTGTCGGGGGAGAGTTGGTGCAAAAACCAGAGTCGCTGTTGGGCGAAAGATAGTGGTAGCTCACCATCCCGTGACACAGGTTGAATCGTCAACTGATGAGCAGTTTTAACCTGCTTCGCTTGCTGTAAGAATAGAATAATTTCTGTTTTTCGAGCCGCTATTTCCTGACGTAGCGATGGAGTTAATACCCCTTCAGGTGCATGACAACGCAAGCGATCGCCATCGACCTCTAGTTCTATACTTAAGTTTGTCAGGTGACGAACGAATTCAACAATGCTGTTAGTCATGCTCAAAACTCCACTACCTCGCTACTCACTTCTTTATTTGATAAATTTTGTGTTACCAAATTCACTACTTCTATGTAGGCTGCTATTCCCCCTACTGTGGGTGACTCAAACATCATCTGTATAGATAAATCGAGTCCAAATGTTGAGTTGATTTTTGACAGGACTTGGGTAGCTAGTAGGGAATGTCCCCCTAGTTCAAAGAAGTTGTCATTAACGCCAATGCGTTCAACTCCTAAGACTTCACTCCAGATTTTGGCGAGTTGAGCTTCAATTGGCGATCGCGGTAAAACAATGCCAGTGGAAAGATTTCTCGTGACTGTATCAGGTGTTGGTAAAGCGCGACGATCTACTTTGCCATTGGGGGTTAAGGGCAGGGAATTGAGAACAACAAAAGCTTGCGGAACCATGTATTCAGGTAGCTTCTGCTGGATATATTCGCGTACCTGCGGCACTAGTTTTTGGACTAATTTGCCATATAGGGGATTATTTGTGTATTCAGTCCAGGGTTTGGTAGTGACGGCTGAACTATCCCAGAAGGCGATTGTGCCTTGTGCATGGGATGTCTGCGTTGAACTATTGCGGCAGAACACCACATCATAGCAACCATCCTGGCTACTCTCCCACCAACTTAAGTGGACAGTGTAACCGAGTTGGTGCCCCAACTGGTAAAACTGTTCTGGGTTGATCCCAACTGTTGGCTGTTGTGCTAATATCTGCCGCAGTTCCTTGATTGTTTCTACAGCCGGGGGATTTTCCAACCACTGCCAAATCTGTAATGCTTGTTGCACCCGTTGATTCGGCACGCGCCTGATTCCCAACAGTTCTGGCTGTTCTTTTTGCAGTTGATTTTGAATTTGTGTGAACGATATCTGGTCTAGTTGCCAATTCAACCAAGGAACGGTATTTGCTTGGACACTAGTGCCGATATGGAGGGTAACGTCATAGCGGAATTGGGTTAGCTCATTTTGAGCGTAACCGCGTTTGGGCTGAATCTCCACCCAACCAATTTGGGGAAAACGTGTCTGAAGGGCAATGAAGAAACTGGGATCGATGACCAATTCTTCCTCGGCGGCCATACTCTGATGTACCTGCTGCTGCCATTGCTCAATAGTTTTATCCTCAGCAGCTTGGGACAATTGCACGGCTGCATGGTATGGCTCCAATAATGGCAAGCTGCGGACATCGCCCACAAAGATTGTACCTTGTTGAGTAATTGTGGCGTTGGCGTAGCCCGTCGTAGACATCGCTCCTTCGATCGCCTGTAACAGATATTCAATACTGGGGAAATACTGGACGATTGAGTTCAAAACTACAGTGTCGAATTCTCCTTGAGGGATACCTTCAAAGTTATCTGCCATTTGGTGCAGCAGCCGCACATCTTCTAGACCCTCAACCGTGCCGCATACTTGCTTAACGTGCTGTATGGCGGCGATGGAATAATCGGTTCCCCAATACTGTTGACAGTGCTTGGCAAGACGAGATAGCAGTAACCCTGTTCCACAACCAATTTCTAATATGCGCTGGGGAGAGTTAGCTTGAATGCGGCTAACTGTACTCTCAACCCACTCCTGCATTTCCCGATCTGGGATGGGCTGTCTGGTATAACTGCTGTTCCAACCAGCAATATTAAACGTCAGGTCATCTGTGGATGCTTGATTTTGGCTGTAGAGTTGTTCATAGAGCGTTTGCCAATCACTAACATACTCACTCTGCCATTGAGCAACCTGTTGGGGTAATGTTTGACGATGAAGAGCGGGTACTAAGTAAGCTACCAGACGTTTATCACCAGGGATGTCTTCTCTTACAACCACAACACTCTCTTGCACCAAGGAGTGTTGACTCAAAACTGCTTCAATTTCTCCCAGTTCGATGCGAAAACCGCGAATCTTTACCTGATAATCGATCCGACCGAGAAATTCAATATTCCCATCACTTAGGTAACGTGCCTTATCTCCAGTTTTGTAGAGGCGGGGACTGAGAATTAGGGACTGGGAATTAGGAAGAATTTCTGCTCCTCTGCTCCCCTGCTCCCCTGCTCCCCTGCTTCCTTGAAAGGGATGGAGAATAAATTTTTGGGCAGTTAACTCTGATTGGTTGAGGTATTCTCTTGCTAAACCATCACCCCCAATATAAATTTCTCCTGGTACACCAACGCCAACTGGCTGTAGTTGGGGATCTAACAAATAGATTTGCGTGTTGGAAATTGGTCGCCCGATGGGAATAGTTGTAGCGTCTTCGGGAACATCCTGTACCAAGTACCAGGAAGTAAATGTTGTATTCTCTGTCGGCCCATAAACGTGCAAAAGTCGCTGCGGCGAACCATTTTTCAGTACTTCTTTCACCCATTTAGGATCGACAGCTTCGCCTCCAAATAGAAGATGCTGTAGTGAATTGAAAGCAGAGGGGACTTCCTGAGCAATTTGATTGAACAAGGCAGTCGTCAAGAATAACACGCTGATTTCTTGCGATCGCATAAAGCCCGCGAAATCTTTGGGCGAAAGTGCCAACTCTTTGCTCACCCCTACCAATCGCGCTCCGTGAAGTAACGCACCCCAAATTTCAAAGGTAGCAGCGTCGAAGGCGTAATTTGCGGCTTGGGCAATTACATCTTTTGGTTCTATGTTGATGTAGTTTGTGTTCATTACCAAGCGGTTCACGGCTCGGTGATCGACAGCGACTCCTTTGGGTTTCCCTGTTGAACCTGAAGTGTAGATGACATAAGCGAGATTATCAGATGTCACTTCCGTCGTGGGGTTTTGCTCACTCTCTAGAGCGATCGCTGCTGCATCAGTATCAAAGCAGACAACACGCGCTTGGTGTTTGGGAACAACATCAGCTAATTTATGTGTTGTCAACAGCACCGATATCTGGGTGTCTTCTATGATGAAAGCCAAACGCTCTTGAGGATATTCTGTATCTAAAGGTACATACGCCCCACCTGCCTTGAGAATTGCCAACAAGCCGACAACCATAGATACAGAACGCTCCACACAAATGCCCACTAGCACACCTGGTTTCACGCCCAGTTTTTGCAGATAATGTGCCAATTGATTTGCCTGTGCATTCAACTCCTGATAAGTGAGCTTTTGTTGTCCAAAAACCACGGCGACTGCACCAGAAAACTGCTCTACTCGATCTGCAAACAAATGATGGATACATTGGTCTGCTGGATAATCCGTTTGGGTGGCATTCCACTCTACTAACAATTGCTGCCTTTCTTGTGCTGTCAGTAGAGGTAATTGGCTGACTGGTTGTTCTGAGTTAGTGACAATGGCCGCTAGCAAATTCTGGAAATGCTTCATCATGCGGGCGATCGTTGCCGCATCAAATAAATCACTGCTGTAATAGCAAATGCCCTCAAGACCTTGGGGAACCTCCCAGAAGTGAACTTCCAGGTCAAATCTCACTGCATCCAACCCCCAAGACATTTCCTCAACCTTTAAACCAGGCAGATCCCAGGGATTGGTCGGAGCATTCTGAAGGGCAAACATCACTTGGATCAGTGGGTTACGGTCTAAGTTTCGCTCAAGGTGTAACTCTTCGATTAACATCTCGAAGGGCAAATCCTGATTCTCATAAGCGTTTTGAGTAACCTGCTGCACCTGCTCTAGTAACGCTTTAAAGGATTGTTCTTGAGACAGATTGAACCTTAATGCCAAAGTATTGACAAAAAATCCAATTAAACCTTCAATTTCTTGGCGGTTGCGATTCGCAATTGGAGAGCCAACTACAAGATCCGTTTGTCCACTGTAGCGAGACAGTAATACGACAAAACCCGCTAGCAGTGTCATAAACAACGTGCTTCCTGAATCTTGGCCCAGTTGCTTAAGCTGTTGCCTCAGCCCAACATCTACTTGAAATCGCTCTATACCCCCTCGAAAAGTCTGTATAGCCGGGCGGCGGCGGTCTGTAGGTAGTTCTAATAAAGGTGGCGCTTTTGTTAAGTGTTGCTTCCAGTAGCTTAATTGTTGCTCTAATACCTGATTTGTTAGCCATTTGCGTTGCCAAATGGCAAAGTCGGCATACTGTATAGGTAACTTTGGTAATGCAACAGAACTCCCCGTGGTAATGGTTCGATAATAAGCAGAAAGTTCGCGGATTAAAACACCTTTTGACCAACCATCAGCAGCAATATGGTGAATGGTAAATAGTAGTACGTACTCGTCTTGAGAAACTCGCCACATCTTGACCCGCAACACAGAATCACACGCTAAATCAAATGGTTTGTAGGCTTCTTTTATTGCCAGTTGCTCCACTTGTTTCCAAGGATTTGCCATATTTTGTAGATCCACTACTGGCAACCTTATGGTTGTGTTGGGGTCTATTACTTGTACTGGTTTGTCATTCTTAATCTCAAAGCGAGTACGTAAAACTTCATGGCGTTGCACTATCTCCCCAAGTGCTTGTTCCAAAGCTTTGATATTGAGATTTCCTTCAAGTCCTACAGCAAAAGCTATTGTGTAGGCACCACTTTCACCTTCTAACTTATGCAAAAACCAAATCCTTTCTTGACTGAAAGATAAAGGTAAATAGCAATCTCGCTCAATAGATGAAATAGGTTCAAAGGCTATTTTTTTGGTAGTTATTGCTTGTTGAAGACAACTCAAGATTTCTTGCTTTCGCTTCATCAACTCCTGCTTGATGTCTGGAGTCATTACTCCCTTGGGAGCGCGATATCGTAGCTGGTCATCTTCAATCCAAATTTTTATATCTAAATTGTTTAATGAAGATAAAAATTCAAATACTGTCATTTTATAAATATCCTTTTTCTGTATCAAGAATAGAGTGCATTGTTCACAGGATTGTATTTACTACGTTATTGCTGTTGTACAGAAAATTTTATATAAAGTTAAAGATATACGAAGTCAAAAATTCAAATGTTGTCACTTTATAAACACCCCTCTTCATAATCTTCTTCTGTGTCAGTAATAAGTGCATCTTCATTTGCTGTTAAGATTTGCAGTACCGCAATGTTACGAGCCAATTCAGCCACAGTAGGAAATTTAAATAAACTCTGTAAAGACAAATCAAGAGAGAAAGCATCGCGTAACCGAGAAATTACCTGCGTCCCCAAGAGGGAGTTTCCTCCCAATTCAAAGAAGTTGTTGTGAATGCTAAAAATTGGTCTTCCCAAAATTTGTTGCCAAATTTTAGTAATATGTTGTTCTAACTCGTTCCGAGGTGGTACATGAGTGTTTACTTCCTGATAGGTAAATTGTCGAACTAATTTGTCTTTATCAATTGCACCGCTTAGAGTTAAGGGCATTTCTTTAAGCTTTACTAATTTGCAAGTGCAGGAATTTCCAAAGTAGTCTTGCACTCGCAAATCTGGTAATTGCACCTCGTTACTACTGGCAGTGAAATAAGCAGTTAACTTCTGCAAATTAAAAGCTGATGACTGCCAACTTTGAATGTTTTGGTTGCTGCCATCTAAACCTATTAATAGATGTGTTTGCTGATGTTGTAAGCTGGCAAGCATTGAAGATATTGCTTGAGAAGAAGACATCACATAGAAACCTTTGGCACGGATCAGATTTTTCATCTGATATCCTTGACTCATCCCTGTCTCATCCCACATACTCCAAGCAAAACAATAGCTTGCTAATTTACTCTGGGAATTTTGGTAATCAGAAAAGCGATCGAGAAAACTATTCGCAGCAGCATAAGCTCCAACAGCAGTGCTACCAAAAAAACCGTGTGCTGAAGAAAAGTTGATAAAAATACTGCCTTTATTGTCTTTCACCAATTGATGCAGTACCCAAGCACCCAACACCTTGGGACGCAGTATTGCTGCTAAGTTTTCTTGAGTCTCTTCAAGTACAATCTGCTCGTGGAAAGTTCCGGCTAAATGGATTATTCCATCTAGGTTCTTACCCCATTGAGATTTAGCTTTTTCAACTATTATCTGCAATTGTTTCCAGTCACAAATATCAACAGCTTCGTAAATTACTTCTCCTCCAAGCTGTTCTAGTTCCTGATAAGCTTTCAGGCGTTCTGGATACTCATTCCAAGTACTTTTCTCTGGTAGAGGAGTTTTGCCGACCAACAGTAGTCTAGCTCGGTAATATTTCAGCAAATACCGGGCAATTTCAATACCTATACCACCGAGTCCTCCGGTGATTAAATAAGTTCCTCCTTGCTTGAAGCTGACTGGAGATTTAGGTTTGTTAGTCCAATCAACTTTTTCTAGGCGAGGAACTAAACGCTGCCCATTCCTGTAAGCTACCTCTCGTTCTTTAGAGGAAACTTGCATCTCTTGTAAGATATAAGCTCCATTAGTTTCAACTTCAGTGAAAGGCAAATCAATATGACAACAGTTTAACCAAGGTAATTCTTGAGGAATGGTTTTCAGAAGCCCTAATACTGCTGATTTCTCGTAAGCTATTGGGTCAGATGAGGAAATGGACTGGATATGACTGGAAATAAATGATAATTGCACCGAATGGTCAAAACCTTGAACTTTGGCTAAAGCTTGAACCAGGAACAATAGACTAAATATTCCATTTTCTTGTGCTTGTTCGAGAGCATCCAAACTTTTGACTTCGCCGTTATATCGGTCATAAGTCCATAGGTGAAGTATTTGTCCAATAATAATCTTATCTGCCGCCAAGGATTGGAATAATAGTTGGTAGTCCTTGGATTGTCCTGGAGGTATTGTGTAGCTTGAACGATTAATTTTACGAAAATCTTCTCCGGGTGAAACAGTTATATATGACAGGTTATGCTCTGATAATATCTGACATAAATATGCTCCTAAGCCGAATGAATCTATAAATACTAGAGTGGAATTAATAACAGTTAAAGAAGAATTATAAGTAATCGGATTTTTAGGCTGCCATACTTGACGGTAAAACCAGTCGGGAATAGTATTGGCGTTACCCAGTAATATATCAATTCGTTTTATAATGGATTGAAATTCACCTATTTTGAAGCGCTGACTCAGTTGCGATCGCTGAATTTTACCAATAGCAGTTTTAGGAATATTTTCTTGGTCTACTGGAATTAGATAATCTGGGTTTATTCCCACCTTGTTGACAACAGAAGTGCGAATTTCTTTAAGCAGAACTACTAAGCTGGTATCATCAGAAAGGGAAGTATTGAAAAAGATAGCTAGTTTATCAGTATTGATTCCTGGTTGTCTCACTGCACAGGCAGCTGTATAAGAAACTTCTACTCCTTTAACTTCTTCAACGGCGGCTTCGATTTCGTGACAGTAGTAGTTGAGTCCATTGATGATAATTACATCTTTCTGCCGTCCAGTAATAGTTAAACGCCCTTGAGCAAGAAATCCTAAATCTCCTGTATTAAACCAACCATCGGGGGTAAAAACTTCTTGGTTTGCCTGTGGATTCTGATAGTAACCACTAGTCACAGATGCACCTTTTACTTGTAAACGACAAATCGTATTTTCTGTAACTATTTGTTCGTTTTCATCAACAATCCGCAGTGAAGCACCAGCAATTGGAAGTCCAAGTTCTACAAATAAAGCATCATCTGATGAAGTTTCTAGAGAAAAGCTATCAGAGTAAGTAATACCAGAAGAAGTTTCGCTCATTCCAAAGGCTGGATGAATCGCATTCGTTGGTAAACCATAACGGCGAAGCAGCCTTAAAAAACTCCTGGCTATCTTAGTGACAATGGGTTCTCCAGCGTTGATTATAAAACGCATCGAAGATAGATCCCACAGTTTTTGGTTAATCTCGATGCTGCGATACCGCAGGTTGCCAAGGACATCGCAGATTAGCGAAAAGGCAAAATTAGGTGCCCAACTAATCGTAGCTTGGTGTTTATCAATCAAATCTAGCCACAACAACGGATTTTGCACAATCAAGTTAGTGGGTACATGAATTTGCTGACAACCTAAGTCAACAGCCATAATGCTCAAGGAAACTAGCGCACCCACATGATCCAGAGGCATCCAGTTTAAAATGCTTTCCTGATTGGAAAAATTGCCCATCAAAACTAAGCCACCCGTCATACTCAATAAATTGCGATGATTTAACATCACAGACTTGGGTATACCAGTGCTGCCAGAAGTCAAAAACAAAATCGCTAAATCTTCTGGTTGACTTTGATGCAAGTTGAAATCCGCTTCGCACTCACGCAATTTCTCAACAGTTGCAATTTGAAAGTTTTCTAAATTCAGAAACTTTGATAAGTCATCAATATTGTCAGCTAAAGAAGCATTGGTTAGTACAAGGGGTTTACCCAGCATCTGCCAAGTGTTGTGAAATTTGCTGGCGATACTATTAGCTAGTTCGTATGTCGGGGCGATGGATATTGGCACTGGAACAAAGCCCCCCAGCACACAACCCCAAAAAGCACATAAGAAATCTTGGTTGTTTTCTAGTTGAAAAATTACTTTATCTTGCGGCTTGAGTCCTAGCTTTCTGAATCCAGCTAAAATCCGTTGAGCATCTTGCCACAATTCTCCATAAGATTGGACTTTTTCACTACCATCAGACTGAATGTAGATGATACCTTGAGTTGAATGTTTAGCAGTTCTTTGTAATAGTTCCTTTAAAGTTTTAGGAGTGTCTTCGGAGTATTGCAGTGATTCTCCGTGACTAATAGCTAACTTTTTCGACGAGGACAGCTTCTTGTCTTCTATTTTATGACTGAGTATAGTTGCTTGTACCTTTTGCTGGCTATCTTCAGAGGCGTTCGCTTGAGTGTTGTCTAGCAAATCTTGTAAGTGGACAGGAGGAATACTTGTAATCAAGGGTTCAACAACCACCGCAACACGTTCAATTTCTGACAATGACTTTAATTGCTCCTCTATGCGATCGATTAAGTCAGAGTCAATAATTTCTAAACTGGCTAGAGCAGCTTCGTCTACCTGCCCTGTATTTGTTAGGGGTATGGTAGAGACTGGTACTAGTGCTGTGGGTATAAAATTGCTAGGTAGAATTGTTTGCAGGTGAGACAACAATTGTTCTGGCACAAATAAGCTTGATGGAACTATGTAGGCAACTAATTCCTGTTTTAGCTTTTCTGTTTCTCTCTTTATAACTACACAGTCATCTACACTTAAACTCGATCGAATAGCAACTTCTATTTCTCTGTATGTAAAACTTTTATTACTTAAATTTGCTAAAACTTTATTATAATTATCTAACTGCATTAGCTTCTATTTTCAACTTCAATCTTACTATTAATTAAAATTATTACTAATTTGGAAGCGGAATCATAATATTTTTGTAATTATCCAGTAGATATATCAAGTAGATAATCCCAGCTTTTTAAATAAAACGCAATAGCAGTTAAGACATTTAAGAAACCAGTCAAGAAACCAGTTAAGAAAGTTAAGAAAGTTAAGAAGGTTAAGAAGATAGATATTTAAAATATTTACCAGTTAAGGCTAAAACTCTTTACCAAAGTCAATTTTGAAGGTAGACGCTTCTCTACGAGACGCTACGCGAACGGCTTGCCGCAGGCTACCGCAGAGGCTCAGAGGAAACAGAGAGAAGAGAAAAAATGCTTAACTGAACCGTATTGTGCTATGTGTAGCTTCTCCGCAGGAGTATGCAGACTCGCTAACGCCAGTTCTACGGGACGGAAGCCGACACCCCTTGGATTTCTGTCTGGTGGTAGCGATGAGCCTATGGTTGAGAGATTTAATTTTAAAATCACTTAATGAATTAAAAAGTGTAGTAGTTACTAAAGCAAAGCGTCAAAAAGAAAATTTCAAGACCAGTTATAAATTTGAGTAAGCTCAGGCTTTTTATTACCAGAGAACAATCACATTTTCTTGATTTAGAATGGTTGTGTCATTATTGTAAGAATTTTTTAGTTAATAACACAACTTACAAAAAAAGGGTTGCAGGTTCGGGTGTAGAAAAGAAGAAATAAAAAACCTATTGTTGCTGAGTTCAAAGCTCAGTTTAAAAAAGAATTGTATCGAGACGCGTAGCGCAACTTGCATTGCATCCAAGTTTTCAATCTCACGTTTTTAAATGTGGGTTCCCTACACCCTCTGAATTACTGTCTTAACTAATACTGCTCGGTTAAGCCTCTTTTGGGCATTATAGACAACGATATTTCAAGGGTTTCAGCTTACTTTTTTCCTTACCTGAGCAGTGCTGCTGTCTTAACATCTCAAGAATTTACTTAAATGTCTTAACTTTCCTTGATTTTTATTTTTAGCTAAGAGAAGATAACTCTGCACATGATAGAGCGATCGACTTTGGCACTATCTCTTGATCGATTATTCTTTAGTTATCTAAAAATATATAATTTTTTCTCAAATAATTTGCTTTCTTGATAGGCTAATTTAGTTGTCATTTTCCACTACACATCTGCTGTGAAAAATTATGAACTATATTGATTTATATTCTCGTTTACATTGGCAATAAGTAGATGAACTTAATTAAATATAAAATGCTTTTTTATTGACTATGCAACCATAATGCCCACCTCACAAAAACAATTAACCTCTTATGGGGTATGAGGTAAACGTCTCACCTGACCTGTCTTCATTTTATTATAGTATCGGTTACAAAATTACAAGTATCACTATTTATAATAATTGACTTGACTATGAGATATCAAGTCGGTGGTAGCCTGAAGTATGATGATTCTACATATATTGTCCGTCAAGCAGACGAACAACTTTATACTGGATTAAAAACAGGAGATTTTTGTTACGTTTTCAACTGCCACCAAACAGGTAAATCATCTCTACTACACCGGACTATTCATCGCTTAGAAAAAGAAAATTATATATGTGTTTTTCTGAATTCAGTCCTATTAGGTACTAATCAAATTACACTTATACAATGGTATAAGGGCATTATTGTCAGCTTGTTTCACAAGTTAAATTTGACAGAGCGGCTCAACTTTGAAAGTTGGTGGGAGCAACAATCAGAGCTTGATCCTATACAACAACTGTATCAATTTGTTGAACAGGTGTTGCTGAGAGAAGTTCCAAACAATCGCATTTTCATCTTTATCGATAATATTAATAGCCTGCTAAGTTTGAATTTTCCGGTTAACGATTTTTTTATCTGGATTCGTTACTGTTATGAGCAGCAAGCACACAATCCAAGTTTTCAACGCTTGGGTTTTGCTTTGTTTGGTGTAGCCAGTCCATCTAACCTAATTGCCGATCGACATCAAACCCCCTTTAAGATTGGTCAAGCAATTAAATTATGTGACTTTCAATTACATGAAGCTATGCCCCTGCTTGAAGGTTTAGAAGAAGTAGTCAGCCAGCCACAGGCAATATTGCAGTATATTATTCATTGGACAAGAGGACAGCCGTTTCTCACCCAAAAGCTTTGTCAGTTAGTTGTGCAAGTTGCTTTGGAAAGTTATAAAGGAACGATTACTATACCGAATGGTACTGAAGGATATTGGGTAGAACAATTGGTGCGATCGCGCATTATTCAACATTGGGAATTCCAAGATGAACCTGAACATCTCCGTACCATAAGAGATCGCTTACTTTTTGACGAACATAAAGCAGGAAACTTATTAAACATTTATCAACAGGTGTTACAAGTAGAAGAACTAAGGAATAGGAACCCGATAGATAACTTGATACCAGCCAATAATAGTAAAGAACAGAAAGAACTATTGCTATCTGGTTTAGTGGAAAATTCTAACGGCTATCTGAGGGTTAAAAATCCGATTTACCGGAGTGTTTTCACTCCTCAATGGGTATCAAGACAGTTAGAAAATCTTCCCTTTTCTTGGTAGGAGCTAGTAATCAAAATACATCTATTTAGATAAGTTCTGCATTGCTTGCCCGAACAATAGACCTCTTGCATAAATCAAAAATAAGAAAGAACCCAACCCCGCCAAAGCCACGCTTTGTCTCCCCTCCCGAAGAGCGGGGAGGGTTGGGGTGGGGTTTTGGAAGAGGTCTAATAAGTATAAATTGTTATTTAATAATATATCAATCTAGTCGTATATCTTTGGACTTTGCTTGTGCAGAAATTATGCCAAGTTTTCAACCAAGTCTTGATTACAAGTAGTCCGTAATTATTAAGTAGGTGGATCTAAATAAATATAAGATAGTTCATCATTGCGTACTCCTTTGGAGAACCCGAAGGGTACGAAGTGAAGCAATCGCAAAGACTGAGATTGCCACGCTTCACTTCGTTCCGTACCCTACGGGTTCTCCAAAGGAGTACGCAATGACATCTTATATTTAATTGCACCTGCTTACTTAATACTCAGTATTTAGAGTTCTACTAAAGCAGTAATATTTTTGCAACACACCAACAAAAAAGTCATAAATTATATAAGTTAAAAATATTACATTGTTTATTCAATCATATTTGTACAAATTCAGGTAAATACAAGAACTTCATTTCTTCAGAGAGTTTTTGCAAGACAACCATCAAAACATCAAGTGAAAAAGTAGGAAAGGTAGGAAAGGTAGGAAAAGTAGGAAAAATATACAATTGAGGTCAGTGTTTATTATCAAGCTAGTATAATGTAACTTAGTTTATTAGAGATCCAAGGAGTTTCAGAAAAAATGAGATAACACTGTATAAAAAATTGCTACACTAAATTATAGTTTCAGTATATGAATAGAAAAAATTGTTGCTCGTGACACTCATATTTCATAAATACCTGGGACAGCAATGTATAAAACTAAACGTCAGCGAGGAGTTGTACTAACTTCCATAGGAATTCAACGGTTGCAATCAGCAATTCTTTCTGTAGAGATAGTAGAAAATAAAGGCGAACACTTGAGTTTAGAAGAAATAAGCTCGCGCATTCATGTTTCTACTAGAACTTTGAGTAAATTATGGTCTTTAAGTGAAAATGTAGATCAAAAAACTATAAAACTCTGCTTTAGCGCTTTTAATCTAGAATTACACAGCGAAGACTACACCATAGTCAACAAAGCAAATGAGACTGAAACATCTGAGTTATTGTCTATTGCAAATATAGAAGAAGATTTATCTCAACGTTCCGAATTGACCTCATTTGTCGAAGAACATGACACACAAACTGAACAGATAGAAAATCTTTGGTCATACCCGGATGGCCCCGTACCTTTAGATTCTCACTTTTATATTGAACGTCCTCCACTAGAGAGAAAAGTTTATCGAGAAGTAACTACTAGTGGCTGCGTGATTCGGATTAAGTCCCCCAAACAGATGGGTAAAAGTTCTCTTGTGTTGCGGCTTTGTGCGTTTGCACAGAAACTTGGGTATCAGACTGTGAATCTGAATTGCTACCAATTCGATAGTGAGTGTCTAACTGATTTAAATAAACTGTTGCGTCGTCTTTGCTGGAAAATTGCAACTCAATTAGGTATTGACCCCAACCTCAAAGAAAAATGGAATGAAGAAATTGGCTACAACTTGAGTAGCGGCTTCTATTTAGAAAACTATTTGCTCGAACAATGTCAAAGCCCAGTGGTTTTAGTGTTGAATGAAGTTGACCGTTTTTTTGAATATCCTCACATTTGTCAAGAGTTTTTTGCTTTGTTGCGGTCATGGTGTGAGGAAGCACGACACAATCCCAAGTGGCAAAAGCTGAGGTTAGTAATGGTTTACTCAACGGAAGAGTACATCTCTATGGATATCAACCTCTCTCCTTTTAATATTGGTCTACCTATTCGTCTGAACGATTTTACTCAACCACAAGTAGAAGATTTAGCTAGGCGGTATAGTTTAGACTCGTTGAAAGCTAAAGATTTTGCCCAATTAATGTCATTAGTAGGAGGACATCCAGCACTAATTCAGATTAGTTTGTACTATCTTAGGTCTCAAGAAATGACCCTACAAGAAATAATAGAGCAAGCGATCGCCAATGGTGGCATCTACCGCGATCATTTATGGCGACAGTTGATCAAACTGCAAGAAAATCCTAGACTTGCAAAGAATTATGCTGAAATTCTGTCAGCAAAGCAAGGTATTTCTCTTAATCCTATTGAGACTTACAAACTTGAAAGTTTGGGATTAATTCGCTTTGAGGGCGATCGCGTCTTACCTCGTTACGGACTCTACCAGGCCTATTTTGCAAAACAGCTATCGACAATTGTTTGAATTTAGTATTATTTATTACTTTTAACCTGAATTACTCAAGTCAAATTTTCTCGCTTTTCTAAACTGTTTAATTTGGACTTGATAATTGACTACGCTATCTTCGCTAGTTCTAACCCATTGAGTACAAATTGCTAATCACTCTTAATACCAAGTTGTCAATAAGTGGGCGATACTGGATTTGAACCAGTGACCCCATCCGTGTGAAGGATGTGCGCTACCCCTGTGCTAATCGCCCAAGACCTTTTATATTACCATAATTTACTAAATAGCAACATAAGTTGAAATGCCAAAGGCTTACTTGCTGCGCCTACGCAATTGAAGTGATTCTTCATCATTGCCGTATGTCACGCAAGGACTGTCAATTATGAGTGCTGGCTCAAATGAATTGCAGAAAACTACGGTAGAACAATTAACCCCAAATTCGTCAGGGTGAATGCACTTTATCGCTTCTTCTACTAAGGTATGGAAAGCACAATCATTGCAGATAGTCGGACATTTCTCCACTAAGTATATAAGTATAAATTATTTAAATGGTATTGCGATCGCACTTCTATCAGTTAAATGAGAATAAGTAGCGACAAAATCAAATATTTAAATCGCGTAGAGCCAGACGAATTTGCTCGGCTCGTCTGCGGTTGACACCAAGATCGGATTCTCCCACGCGAGAAGCCGAGCGCAGATGAATTACTGACTCATTAGGAGGTAAATAAAATTCGACATCATCAACAAATTGGAAGATGCGGCTTTTAGAAAGAGCGTGGATGTAATTATCTGTTTGTTCTACAATTTCTGTACGCGGAACAACACCGATAACTTTTAGTAAGATTTCTCTAGCTGCATTACGGTCTACATGATAAGGAATCGGGTCGATGGCGTGTTTTTCATCTGCGTTTTGGCTGACAACACAGTTGTCTGAAGCCGGACAAGAACTAAGATGACCATTATCAACTCCCAAGCTAGAGGCAGCCCAAGTAGCCCCAGGAAGTATTAAACTACTAATCAAAGTTAAAAGTATTGCAAAAGCGATACTCCGCAAGAATCGCTGCCGGAATGCTGTTAGCAGACGGGACATGATAAATTTACTCCTGTTGTGCGGTTATTTTGAATGAGTAATGCGAATTGCTGGTTCGCTCTACAGATTATCATCTATCCAGCCACACTCTGAGTTTAGGCAATCACAATATAGCCGCGCCGACCAGTCCCTTGTGCTATTGTTGCTGCCAATAAGGGAATCAAGCCTAAAAAGTGACCAATAATTCAGATTTCCATTGACTACGAACCCAAAATCATTAGCAGGGGTTGCGACTGCATTCCCTGGTGATTCCAGCTTTGACTCGGAAGAATTGGCTGGTATCGGCTTTGTTGTGGCCAATATTAGAAAGTTTGATGGTTGTAGATGAACATAGGAATAATCCAGCCTTACAGTAACGGGTTTTTAGAAGTTGTACCAGAGAGCGATTATTGGCAGATTGCAGCTATACACATCAATGGCCAAGCCTACTGCCCTACTCCTCAGCTTTATCGTTCAGAAAAAGTGGCATTAGCAAAAGCAACACAAATTTATGATTGGATAGCTGATCACGAACATCAAATCAGTGATGAGGTTTACTACTGCTCTGAATTGAAACTCATCATCTGGCAGCAACCAAAAGTATCTTAGTTAACCAGGCAGATTGCTTGCCTTGGGCAAATCTGATAGTAGTTTCGTATTAATGTTTCAGAGTAAAGCTATAGTCCCTGCCGCAAATGTGGGGATTTTAGTTTGTTGATAGGATGTGTAGCCATACCCGCCCGCTTCAGAAAGTCGTCTTAAGTCGAAGTAGCTAGGCTCTGGATGTAGGGGTAACAGAAGATTCATTTCTTTAGTTTATCTAAAGTCGCATCTAAGTTATCAAATTACCTTTCTAAGATAGAAGCAGCAACTATAAGTTGCTATAGATGACTAAAACCCAATTAACAGCTAGTGGCTGCGGAGAACATAAAAATGACTAAAGCGCCGGAATCTTTAGACTTATCTGCCTACGATGCTACAGACAGAGCCTTAGATCGTGACTGTACAACCTTATCCCGTCACGTCCTGCAACAACTTCAGAGTTTTTCGCCAGATGCACAGGATTTAAGTGCGCTGATGAATCGCATCGCCCTGGCCGGAAAACTGGTTGCTCGTCGCATGAGTCGCGCTGGTTTAATGGAAGGTGTTCTGGGATTTACTGGGGAAGTTAATGTCCAAGGCGAATCCGTTAAAAAGATGGATGTCTATGCCAATGATGTATTTATCTCAGTGTTTAAGCAAAGCGGCTTAGTCTGTCGCCTCGCTTCTGAGGAAATGGAAAATCCTTACTACATCCCGGAAAATTGCCCCATTGGGCGCTATACCTTGCTATATGACCCAATTGATGGCTCATCCAATACTGATAATAATCTCAGCTTGGGTTCCATTTTCGCCATTCGCCAACAAGAAGGAACTGATAGCGATGGTAAGGCAACTGACCTGCTCACCAACGGACGTAAGCAACTCGCTGCCGGATACATCCTATATGGGCCCTGCACAATGCTGGTTTATACTATAGGTAAGGGGGTTCATTCCTTTGTTCTTGACCCCAGCTTAGGAGAGTTTATTCTCACAGAAGAAAATATCCGCATTCCTAACCACGGGTCTGTTTACAGCGTGAACGAGGGTAACTTTTGGCAGTGGGAAGAATCAATCCGAGAATACATTCGCTACGTTCACCGCACAGAAGGCTACAGCGCTCGTTATAGCGGCGCAATGGTGAGCGACATCCATCGAATTTTGGTTCAAGGCGGCGTGTTTCTCTACCCAGGCACAATTCAAAACCCAGAAGGGAAATTACGCTTGCTTTATGAAACGGCTCCTCTCGCCTTTTTGATTGAGCAAGCAGGCGGCCGTGCTACTACAGGACTGGTAAATATCTTGGATGTGGTGCCAAAAAAACTGCATCAACGCACACCTTTAATTATTGGTAGCAAAGAGGATGTAGCAAAGGTGGAGTCTTTTATTCAAAACGGACACTAGAAGACAATTCGTAATTCGTAATTCGTAATTACTGTTACGTAAGGGTTTTAGACGTTTTATAAAGGTGACTTATTTCCTCTGTGCCGTACTCTCATCTGCCATTAATTAAACGTTAATCATGGTGACTTAGGATTGGGAATGCAAAATAGCGCTTTTTGAAGATCAATTAAGGATTATCTCAGCTGGCCGATGCAATAAGTAACTGGCAACGCCACAATTCAAAAGTAACCATCAATATTTGATGCGTTTTGCCAAATTTACTTAGAAGCATCACTATACAGGAGTGAAATAAACTAGCTATGTCTACCAATCATCTACTAGAAATTAACCAATACGGTCAAAGTATCTGGATGGATAATTTGACTCGTGACATCATTCAATCAGGTGAACTTAAAGACCAGGTGGAAAATCAAGGAATTTCTGGGATTACCTCTAACCCAGCGATCTTTGAAAAAGCGATCGCTGGTAACGTTATTTATGATGCCGATATCGAAGCCGGAGTTCGGGCTGGCTTACCCATAGACAAAATTTACGAATCCCTCGTTTTTGCAGATATCCGTAATGCCTGTGATATTTTACGCCCTGTTTATGAAGCCTCCAATAGACTAGATGGTTATGTGAGTATTGAAGTACCGCCAACCATTGCCCATGATACTGAAGCAACCATAACCGAAGCCCGCCGCTATTTCCAAGAAATTGGTCGGGAAAATCTGATGATTAAAATTCCTGGTACAGAACCTGGTTTGCCAGCAGTGGAACAGGTAATAGCCGAAGGGATGAATGTTAATATTACGCTGCTGTTTTCTGTAGAAAGCTATATAAACACAGCAATGGCTTATATTCGGGGCTTAGAAAAACGGCTGGCTGAAGGTAAGGACATTAGTAAAATTGCTTCAGTCGCTAGTTTCTTCCTCAGCCGGATCGATAGCAACATTGATGGCAAGATTGATGCTAAGTTGAAAAAAGGCGTTGATGATATTGCTGTGGAAGCAAAGCTAAGAGCTGTAAAAGGGAAAGTAGCGATCGCTAACGCTAAGATTGCGTACCAGGAATACAAGAAAATCATTAGAAGCGAGCGTTGGCAAGATTTGGCAGCAAAAGGGGCCACAGTACAACGGCTACTTTGGGCTAGCACCAGCACCAAAGACCCCAACTACAGAGATGTGATGTATATCGAAGAGTTGATTGGCCGTGATACCGTCAACACCGTACCACCAGCGACAATTAAAGCTTGTGCCGATCATTGTAACGTAGGCGATCGCTTAGAAACAGATGTAGACAAAGCTTACACGCTGATCGAAAACCTCAAAGATCCCGACATCAACATCGATCTCGATAACGTCATGGATGAACTGTTAGTCGATGGTATTGACAAGTTTATCCAGCCCTTCCAGTCCTTGATGAACTCTTTAGAAGACAAGATCAAGGTATTGTCACCAGTGTAGGGACTGGGGATTGGGAATTTTGGATTTTGGATTTGCAATTTTGGATTGGACTTCAATCTAAAATCCAAAATCTAAAATCTAAAATCGTTTCCCATCCCTAATCCCCAATCCAAAACCCAAAATCCAAAACCCAAAATTGTTATGGTTAGTCTGCTAGAAAATCCCTTGCGCGTTGGTCTGCAACAACAAGGGATGCCCGAACCCCAGATTATAGTCATTTTTGGCGCTTCTGGCGATCTCACCTGGCGCAAACTAGTGCCAGCACTTTACAAATTGCGGCGAGAACGGCGTATTCCCCCAGAAACGACCATTGTCGGTGTAGCACGTCGAGAATGGAGCCATGAGTACTTCCGCGAACAAATGCAAAAGGGCATGGAAGAGGCACATTCTGATGTCGATTTAGGGGAACTATGGCAAGATTTCTCTCAAGGTCTGTTCTACAGTCCTGGGGATATAGACAACCCCGAAGGCTACCAGAAACTAAAAAACTTATTGAGTGAATTAGACGAAAAACGGGGCACGCGAGGGAATCGAATGTTCTACCTCTCGGTTGCCCCCTCATTCTTTCCTGAAGCTATTAAGCAGCTAGGAAGCGCCGGGATGCTAGAAGATCCCTACAAACATCGTCTAGTAGTTGAAAAACCCTTTGGTCGAGACTTGGCTTCTGCCCAAAGTCTTAACCAAGTGGTACAGAAATATTGTAAAGAAAACCAAGTATACCGCATTGACCACTACTTGGGTAAAGAAACAGTCCAGAATTTGCTGGTGTTTCGCTTTGCCAATGCAATTTTTGAACCGTTGTGGAATCGTCAATTTGTTGACCACGTGCAAATTACCGTGGCAGAAACCGTGGGAGTGGAAGACCGGGCTGGTTACTATGAAAGTGCCGGCGCACTACGGGATATGTTGCAAAACCATTTAATGCAACTTTACTGTCTAACGGCGATGGAAGCACCCAACGCAATGGATGCCGACAGCATCCGCACAGAAAAAGTGAAGGTACTCCAAGCTACTCGTTTAGCTGATGTTCACAATCTGTCGCGGTCAGCAGTTCGCGGTCAGTATAGTGCTGGCTGGATGAAGGGCCAAGCAGTGCCAGGGTATCGGACAGAACCAGGCGTTGCTCCCAACTCCACCACACCGACCTACGTCGCCATGAAGTTTTTGGTAGATAACTGGCGCTGGAAAGGTGTTCCTTTCTACTTGCGTACCGGGAAGCGGATGCCGAAAAAAGTCAGTGAGATTTCCATCCACTTCCGCGAAGTTCCATCTCGGATGTTCCAATCTGCCGCCCAACAAACAAACGCCAACATTTTGACGATGCGGATTCAGCCGAATGAAGGTATTTCCCTGCGTTTTGATGTGAAAATGCCGGGGGCAGAATTCCGTACCCGTTCCGTTGACATGGACTTTAGTTATGGTTCCTTTGGCATCCAAGCCACATCTGATGCCTACGATCGCTTATTCCTTGATTGTATGATGGGCGATCAAACATTGTTCACCCGCGCGGATGAAGTAGAAGCCGCTTGGCAGGTAGTAACGCCAGCCCTTTCCGTTTGGGATGCACCCGCCGACGCCAATACTATTCCCCAATATGAAGCTGGAACCTGGGAACCAACAGAAGCAGAATTCTTAATTAACCAAGATGGCCGTCGCTGGCGCAGACTGTAGAAAGTTAGGAGTGATGAGTTAATAGTTAGGAGTAATAAATTATGAGTTTTTGAGTTAATAATTTCAGTTATTCTAACTCCTAACTCCTAACTCCCAACTCCTAACTCCTAACTCCCAACTTCTCACTTCTAACTCCTAACTGATTCACCAAACAAAGCTGACAACTCAAAACTACTATGGCTCCCCAAGCTTCTACAATTTATTCACTTCAGGCGCCAAAAGATATTTCGCTTAACGAAATAGAAGCGGAACTTCATCAAATTTGGCAAAGTTACGGCATTACTGGCGAGGACGGTGGGCTTCCTGCTGCTACTCGCGCCACAACATTTACCTTAGTGGTTTACGAACCCGAAGAAACCCAATATCTTTTGGCTACTTTGGGATTTTACAACGGCCCGCTTGACGGGATTTTAGGGCCTCAGATGGTAGCTGCCTTGCGGCAAGTGCAGAGAAAATATGCACTACCAGATACTGGAACCGCAACACCTCAAACTCTGGCTATCTTGAGAGAAGAATTCATCAAACGTCAAGGAAACGGTGCTGCGGGAGACAATGCTTCTATTGAACTTCCCAGCTTAAATGCCCCAAGCCCTAGAATTGCTGATGAAATCGCCCTCCGCAACCCTTGCCGCATCATCGCGCTATTTCCCATTACTGGCGAAGATGAAGGGGTCAAAGCTCAGGTTTCTGCCTATTGCCCCATCCAAAAGCAATCTTCAAGTACACTAATTTGCTGCGAATACATCACTCTCAGTGGTACTGCTGCTGCCCTAGAACGCATCGGTGGTATGATTCCAGCATTGTTGATTGGCGGTTTACCAAAGTTTCTCTGGTGGAAAGCAACACCAGACCCCAATAACAGTCTATTCAAGCGGTTGGCAGCCGTCTGCAATAATGTGATTGTGGATTCTTGCCGCTTTAACGAGCCAGAAAGTGACTTACTCCGCCTGCAAGAATTGGTGGACAGTGGTGTTCCCCTAGCTGACCTCAACTGGCGTCGTCTCTCAGCATGGCAGGAATTGACAGCTGAAGCTTACGACTCACCTCACCGTCGGGCTGCCCTGCGGGAAGTTGACCGAGTAACTATTGATTACGAAAAAGGCAATCCCGGACAAGCATTGCTGTTTTTGGGTTGGTTGGCAAGTCGTCTAGCATGGCAGCCAGTTTCGTATAAAAAGGAAACCGGAGATTATGACATCACTCGCATTCATTTTATTGCCCAAGACCAACGGGAAATAGAAACCGAATTAGCGGGCGTTCCCCTTGCTGATGTGGGTGATATTGCTGGCGACTTGATTGCTTTGCGCCTCAGTTCGACCAATCCGAAGGCAGACTGTGGTACGGTAATTTGCTCGGAAACTGGTGGTTGTATGCGGATGGAAACCCACGGTGGTGCCCAATCTGCCGGTCTGTTTCAACAGGTGACTTCACTTTCAGAACAAAAGGCGGAAGCTTTGCTGAGTCAGCAGGTACAACGCTGGGGTCGTGAGTCACTTTTTGAAGAAAGTCTGGGAGTGACAGCGAATATTTTCAAGTTGACAACAAATGGTTAGTTGCGCCTGGAAACAATAAAGTTACCAAAATTGCGAAAATCAAACACAAACTCTTCAGATTTTTGGATATTTCAATAATCTGGAGGGTTTTTCTATTTTCCTTGGAGGCAAGAGACGCGATGAATCGCCGTCTCTACAAGAATCAATCCTTTGTATATAGCGGTTCTCGGTTGAGTGAGGTACAAGAACCCCACCCCCAACCCCCTCCCCGCAAGCAAGGAGGCGGCTAAGATGTACCTTGTATGATTAGGAAACGCTATATACGGCGATTTATCACGTCTTTGGCGATCAATAATTTTCATCAAAAAATCTTAACCGAACCGTATTGCATTGGCATAGCAAGTCGATGCATTGGCATAACAGGTCGATGTATTAACATAGCAAGTCGATGTATTGGCATAACAGGTCGATGTATTAACATAGCAAGTCGATGCATTGGCATAGCAGGTCGATGCATTGGCATTACAGGTCAAGATGTGGGACAGCTATAGAAGACTTTTGTGTACACCGTAGCCTTGCTTGAGAGAGGGATTTAGGGTGAGGGTTTCGATTCATGCAAGAAATCTATTGAAAGGATACCTCGTATTTACCTCCACGCTCCAGGGCGCGTTTATAAGCAGGTCGTCCATGAATGCGCTCGACAAATTCTTTCAGTTTTGGTCGGTTGTTGATCTCTTCGGGAAGCGCAGCCACCACTTCTAGAGGAAAGCTCATTTGGATATCGGCAGCGGTAAATTCATTGCCCGCAAACCACGTATTTTTACGGAGTTCGCTTTCTATGTAGTCAAAGTGAAGTTTAATTTGGGGCGCAACGAATCCGCTAACCACGCTGCCGTCGCCTGCTCCGAAATTGTTCAATATCACCCGCATTACCAGTGGTAGCATTGCAGAGCCTTCGGCGTAATGCAGCCAATACTTGTAGCGCAGATACTCTGGCGTACCGGATGCTGGGACTAACCGACCATTACCATAGCGCTCGATTAGGTATTCGATAATTGCACCCGACTCAGCGATCGCCAAGTCTGCATCTGTGATTACTGGTGACTTGCCGAGGGGATGAACTTGTCGCAGCGACTCCGGTGCCATCATCGTCTTGGCATCGCGTTCATAGAATTTGATCTCGTATTCGATACCTAATTCTTCAAGCAGCCACAGCACACGCTGCGATCGCGAGTTGTTAAGATGATGCACTACTATCATAAAACGTTCCTCTTGTGGTAGCTGATTATTATCCGATCTCACCTAATCTCCAACTGTATTATTAAACAGATGTTTCCAGCCTAACTCCCCTAATTGGGTGGTTTTCTTGTTTCTAATTGGTATAAGTTTGAGTTAGTCGGTTTGAGAAACTGGTGCATCTGCTTTTGCAAAAAGTAACGATAGACACACAGACAAGAATCGAAATAGTTGCTGCATAAAAACCTAATTTGTTTCATTTATGGCTTTAGTCATTGCCGGGGAACGTAGTGGGGTGGGTAAGACAACAGTCACGCTCACCCTTTTAGCATCTTTACGCCGTCGCGATCGCTTGGTGCAATCTTTTAAGGTGGGGCCAGATTACATCGATCCGATGTTTCATCGACACGTAACTGGTCGCGCTTGTCGCAATTTAGACCCCGTATTGACTTCTGAAGCCTACGTTCAGCAATGTTTTGCCCGTCATAGTCAACTGAGTGAATATGCCCTAGTAGAAGGGGTGATGGGGTTGTTTGATGGTGTTTCGTCATTGGTCATTAGTCATTCGTCATTTGCAAAGGACAAAGGACAAAGGACTAATGACAAAGGACTAATGACTAATGACAAAGGACAAATTACTGATTTTGCAAGTACGGCACACATTGCGCGGCTGTTAGATTTGCCTGTGGTGTTGGTGATTGATTGCAGTCGTTTATCTGGTTCTGTAGCTGCGATCGCTCACGGCTATCGATCTTTTGATCCCCGGATTAAAATAGCTGGGGTAATATTAAATCGCGTCGGCAGCGATCGCCATCTCTCTCTTCTCAAAGATTCTCTAGAACCCTTACAATTACCTATTCTTGGCGTACTGCGCCGTCAAGATAATATCACAATTCCCGATCGCCACTTGGGTTTAGTACCCACAGCCGAACTTCCCGAACTCAATGCTTTAATCGATCGCCTCGCGGATTTAGGAGATACTTGCTTCGATTGGCAACGCTTATTACCTCTGTTAAAATCAGAAAGCCTTTCTCCCTCTGCTTCACCCTCCTTATCTCCCTCATTCCCAGTTAGGATTGCAGTAGCCCGCGATCGCGCTTTTAATTTTTACTACCAAGACAATCTCGATTTGCTGCAACAGCTTGGTGCAGAATTGGTTTTCTGGAGTCCTTTAGAAGATGCTGACATACCAAAAGATATCCAGGGAATGTATTTTGGCGGTGGTTTCCCGGAAGTTTTTGCCCAGCAACTCGCAGAAAATTCTAACGTTCGTGATGCAGTGAAAACGGCAATACTTAAAGGAATGCCTACGGTTGCCGAATGCGGAGGATTGATGTATTTGTGTGAGCAAATTATCGATTTTGAAGGTAAATCTTGGTCGATGGCGGGAGTGCTACCAACATCTGCTGTGATGGGTGGACGTTTAACTTTGGGCTATCGTCGTGCAGTCGCTTTGCAAGATAATTTGTTAGTTAAGGCAAATACAACTGTTTACGGACATGAGTTTCATCGTTCCCATTTAACCTTAACTCCCACTCAGCCCCTATTTGAAACCTCTCGCTACGATTGCGAAGAAAATATGGGACGCGAAGGATGGGGTTTACCTGCAAATATTCATGCTTCTTATGTTCATCTGCATTGGGGAGAAAGTAGAGAAATTCCCCAGCAGTTTCTTAAACAATGTCTAAAAGTAGCATCTTCAGCAACGTGGATTTAAGCCAATACAGTTGAGATAACCCCAAAACCCTCATGTAGAGACGCGATTTCTCGAACAGAATTCAGGAGTCAGGAGTCAGGAGTCAGAATGAATTTTGACCGAAAAAGCGGATAAGCTAATCAGTATTCAGTTGCATAATCAAGGCGGGCAAGATGCGCACCCCACAAGATATTGAGAAAATTTTCATCTGCAAATTAGATGTGTTTTAGCTTGGTGTTACATCTTGATTCTGACTCCTGAATTCTTCTTCAACGTATCTTGATTTATCGCGGAGCATAGGGACTGGAGTTTAGACTAAGTAGCAAAAAACGAAGATTCAGATTTAGAAAATATTTTATTTTCAATTACCTGTCTGATTTGATGAGTTTCATTTAAAATAATCGCAAAAGAGTTGTCAAAAATATGCAAAACGCTAATCTAGAAAAAGCGACATTTGGAGCAGGCTGTTTCTGGGGAGTTGAAGCAGCATTTCGTCAAGTAAAGGGAGTAAATTCTACAGCAGTTGGTTACAGTGGCGGGCACTTTGGGAATCCAACCTATGAAGATGTCTGTAGAGGCAAAACTGGACATGCTGAGGCAGTGGAAGTGGAATACGATCCAGCAATAGTATCTTATGATGAACTGCTAAATGTGTTTTGGAATAAGCACAATCCCACAGAATCAAACCACCAGAGGCCAGATGTTGGTTATCAATATCGGTCAGTAATATTTTTCCACACTCCAGAGCAGGAATTATTAGCAAGAGCCTCCAAGGAGCAGCTTGAAAATAGTTCTCGTGATCACAAAAATCCAATTGTGACGGAGATTGTACCTGCATCGCAATTCTACAGAGCAGAAGAGTATCATCAGCAATATCTGGAGAAGCATGGACGAGCGTCTTACAGGATAGGCTAATCTTTCACTGGATTGAGGAGATGTTAAAAGTCGAATGTTGTAAATCCCTTTACTTGCTATACATCTCAGGGAACTTTGCTTGAAGTTTAGCCCAGGGCGGCAAGTCTTCAGTATCACATAGCGATCGCTTCTACACGGATGTGCTATGAACTGAAGCGCTTTTAATTATTTAATTCGCTGCCAGAAAACACTGATAAATAACACTGCAAACACTGAATGTACAATGATTACAAGTGTATTAATCATGCTGTCAACAAAACTGTAAATTTGGGCGATCGCTACCAGACTATGAAAAATAGACAAAGTGATTAATCCCGGTTTTAGTTCTTTTTTATCAGTCAAATCCAGCATTAAAAAACTCAAAGTCCCCAAAGATAAAGCACCGCATCCAATTACCCGCAGTAAAGAAATAGACAGTTGGCTATCCAGGGTAAGCAAAGTTGGAAACAAGAGAAATACGCAACCAATTCCTATTTCAAAAACAGTATTGGCTATTAATAGCATTCGCATTTAGGAAAACGCACTTCAGACTCGCACACACTTTAACATAACTTTATACGCAAGACTCACATACAGGCGATGCGCCTGCTGTCATTGTTAGAGGAGAGCGATTGCACTTGGGCAATTCAACGACGTTTGACAGCAGATTGTAACTTTTCCTGATGGCGAGAGGTTATTGGTCAATAACGAGAAGAAGTATACTTTTAGCAGAAGTTACAGGGTGAGCGGTTGGGAGTATGTCAATGCACTTTTGCTTTGAACCGATGAATGCGGCTGAGGCAGAAAAACTTACTCGCTGGCATTATCAGCCACCTTACCAAATGTATAACATTACATCTAATGAAACACTAATTAGGTCGTTTGTAGACCCTGAAAACGCTTACTATAGCATTCTCGACAATGGGGAACTGGTTGGTTTTTGCTGCTTTGGTAAGGAGGCTCAAGTCCCAGGAGGTAATTATGGAAAGGACTCACTCGACATTGGTTTGGGAGTGCGCCCCGACCTCACGAGTCAGGGAAGGGGACAGATGTATATTGCAGATGTCCTCAATTTTGCACGTTCAAAGTTTAATCCCATCCTCTTTCGCATTACAGTGGCAGCATTTAATGAACGTGCGCTCAAAGCATGGAAAAAAGCCGGATTCCAACCGGTACAGTTATTTCAAGCACTAGACAATAAGGAACTATTTATTATACTGGTGCGGCATATTTCAGTAGATCGAAAACTTTGGTAAGTTAACGGAAGAATAAGGATTTTAGCCGATGGTTTGGGACTAACACAAGCGTTAATTTGCGATCGCCTACGGCGGGCGGGTACGCCATCGCAGCAGAGTTAATTGACAACAGAATTACTCGAACAGCAGATTATAAGATTTTTGTATTATTATTTGGAGCAAATATACTACAGAATTGTCAAAGACCGCGCACGCTTTGAGGCTGACAAGATAATATTTTTAATCTCTAATTCCATTTGATTTGCGTTCTCTCATATCGCTTTTAGTCTAAACTCCAGTAGGGA
Source organism: Nostoc sp. (assembly GCF_036918015.1). Classification (GTDB taxonomy): domain Bacteria; phylum Cyanobacteriota; class Cyanobacteriia; order Cyanobacteriales; family Nostocaceae; genus Nostoc. Next base: position 64,466 of record NZ_JBALEO010000073.1, on the reverse strand, counting down.
CGAAGAGACATAAAAAGGCAGTGAGATAATTCACCGCCTCCTCTTGGATCAACTTATAACTCCATGTTAGTTTTGGACTTCAACCCAACGGCGGTAAAGCTTTTGAATTTGTTTGAGAAGCGTAGTGTGAGCTGGTTGAGTTGACTCATTCGGCTTCACTATATCCTGCAATTCTGTCAGGAGTCTGGCTTCTTCAACGGCAACTTCACCATCGCTATAAATTAAGCCACTGATGGCTTCAATCAGATTTTCGCAATCTTCAAGACTGGGGCGATCGCCTAGATACTCCCGCACCCAGTCGTAGCACTCTTTTGGCTGCACAGGAACTAATTCGTACAGCCAAGGCTTAATTTCTGGGTCGTTAGCCAAACCTTTTGCTTGAGCTATTTCGCGGAGATATTGCCGTTCTTCTGGCTGGATTCTGCCATCGATCCAGGCGGCTCCAATCAGGATTTTAACTAAATTTTTTACATTGGAAGGGGAAACCATTGCTGCCTCCTCTGGTAGATTCAGGCCTCCACCAAATCGTACAATCCTAAACAGTATTCACTCGGAATTATTGGTTTTTCTTAAGCGCACCATAAAAAAACCATCCATGTCCTGTCGATGGGGCCAAAGTTTAAACCAACCTTGAGGTGTCCTCTCAGTAGAATCAGGTAACTCCACGCCACTGGGAAACTCAATTTGCCACTGAGGTGACTCCGCTAAAAACGCCGAAATTACTTGTTCGTTTTCCGCTGGATGCAATGTACAGGTGGCATAAACTAATACACCACCCGGTTTGACAAAAGTTGATGTATGTGTCAACAATTCTCGTTGCAGTACCGAAAGTTCTCGGACGGATTCTGGTGTCTGTCGCCAACGCGCATCAGCATGACGGTGCATGGTTCCCAAACCAGAACATGGAGCATCGAGTAATACGCGGTCTGCGGTGTTTTGAAATTGCTTGAAGTGGCGACTGTCGCCAGTGTAAATTTGAATAGATTGTAAATTTAGCCGTTGAGAATTTTCTTGGAGTTTGCGAAGACGAGAAGGAGTGCGATCGCAAGCCCAAATTTTACCCTCATCTGCCATTAATTCAGCAATGTGGGTTGTTTTCCCCCCTGGTGCTGCACAGGCATCAATTATCACCTCACCTGGTTGGGGGTCGAGCAAATGACCTACCAATTGAGCGCTAGCATCTTGTACAGTCCACCAACCTTCTTTAAAACCCGGTAGTTTTTGAATTGATCCAGTATTACCAATAAATCGTAAAGCTTGGGGTAAATGAGGAATCCGTCTCACCAAAACACCAGCAGATTGCAAAGCCGCCTCAACTTCCTCAATTGAAGTGCGAAGTGGGTTGATGCGTAAGTCAATTGTTGGTGATTGGTTCATCCATTTACACAGTTGTTCTGTGTCGGCCAAACCCAGTTGTTCTAACCAAACTTGAATAATCCAGTCAGGAAAACTGTGTAAAATCCCCAAGCGTTCCACAGGGTTTTCTGGAAGTTCTAACGGATCAAAATCGGGAACAAGGGATTGGGAACTGGGAATTGAGGACTGGGGAAGTAACAAAGAATCTTTCTCCTCTGCCCCTCTGCCCCCCTGCCCCTCTGCCCCCCTGCCCCTCTGCCCCCCTGCTTGTCTTAAATACTGGCGTAATAGACCGTTAACAAAACCCGTGAGTCCAGAAAAACCGTTTTCTTTAGCGAGTTGGACTGTGGTATTAACAGCAGCTGAGGCGGGAATACGCTCTTGATAACGCAGTTGGTAAAAGCCCAGATGTAAGATGGTGCGGAGGTCTTGCGGTTGTTGATGAGATTTCTTTTTAGCGAGTTGATCGATGAGAGTATCAAGAGTGCGCTGCCTTCTGACACTCCCATAAACCAATTCTGTCACTAAGCGGCGATCGCAATCAGGCAAATTAAATTTTTGCAGTACTCTATCTAGGGCAACATCAGCATAAGCCCCCTTATGAACATCTCGCAGGGCGATAAAAGCTAGTTGACGGGGGTTTGTCATGAAAACACGATTCAGTAGTCAAGAGGCTTTTGTATTCTAACTCCCAACTCCTAACTCCTAACTCCTAACTCCTAACTCCTAACTCCTAACTTTTCTATCAAGACATATATGGGTCTACACTGGCAATTTCAAACTCACACGCTCTAGAAACCTGTTCTGCTGGTAATTTTCCAAAGCTGATTAATGGTAAATAAGTGGGGTTTGCCATCAGTTCTTTTGCTAATAAGAACCCAGTAATTGTCCAAGTTTGATATTTCCTAGCTTGTTTCCCAATCAGTCGCCCTTTCTTACCGTCGTAATACTCTGGCCATTCATCTGTACTGAGGCGTCCTTGGGCAGTTTCAATCGCCTTTTGTGCAAGACTTGTTCTATTAGTTTTCACAGCCGCCGCCGCCAACATCCACATTAAAACTGGCCAACTACCAGCATTATGATACGACCAAGGTATATTTTTGGGGTCACATCCAGTTACAATTCTGTATTCTTCATGTTCCAAAGCTGGGAAACAAATTTTCATTGGCATATCTCCCACCAAATCATCCCATCGTTCCTCAATGAGAGTCATAATCGCTTGTGACTGTTCTTCGGTGGCTAAGTCTGAAATTATTGCCATTAAGTTTCCGAGTGAAAAGAAGCGAGTATCTAGCTGCGAGGGGCCAACATTTCCTGCTAGATAACCACCTTTTTTTGGCAGCCACTTATCTAATTCATAATAGGGGACAGAATCTACATATATGTTGAACAGATTAACAGCAGCTTTGCCATATTCTTCACTTTTGAAGCGATAAATTGCATTCAGACGATTAATATCTATCCAATAATGTTGGCGAATATGAGCGCATAAAAGAGGCAATCGGTTATCAATGGCTTCAACAATATCAGAATTACCTTTACAAATTAGCAGTTCACGAGATGCACGCAATGCCGTGTAAAAGAGGACTTGTAATTCTAAAGGATGCCCATAAATGCCCATACGACGGTCAATCATACAAGCGCCATCTGGAACCAATAGCGTTGGGTACATATCAAAACGATTCGCCAAGCAGATTTCCATGATTAACCTGATCCCATTTTGGAATTCAGGTTGATAGGCGAGAGAAAAATCTTCTGTGGCAACTACATAAGCACGCAATAAAATAATCCACCATAGGCAAGAATCTACAGGTGTAACTCTAGCGATCGCATGTTCACCAAAGTCTGCTTCTAAATATTCTTGTCCATTTTCTGATACTACTTTAAAGCTAGCTGGGATTAATCCTCTTCCTGGCTTATAGGCATCTAATGCCTTTTCTTTTGGCTGTAACTTTAAGGTTTCTTCTAAGAAATTACGAACAATATCGGTTCTACCTTTAATCAGAAAAATTAGAGCAGAAGAAACAAAATCCCGGACAAAGCACTGATCGTAATTGAGCGCTTCTACAGAGGCATCATAAGCCGCTACTGTCCCAACAGGGCGACCTTGATAATAGAGAATTGATTTTTCTAGTGCTAGCCATGCTTCTTCCACTTCTTTTAGATTTTCAGTAGTTTCCAATTCGTTTAGGTGCATTGACAGAATAACTCCATAAGGATTGTGAATTTGTGGTAGATGTGTCTTCATTTATTATTTTTGCTATTCTCAGCATAACAAAAACGATTCTTTGAATAGCAAAGATAATTGTGCAAAAAAATAATCAACTAACAAGAAATAAATTTGCTGACATTTATGCAACTTTATTGTTAGTTAATTGCTTGTAATCTATTACTATTTTGGTGAATTATAATTGTTGTTCTCCACCGCAAGTAGTAACATGATCCCTAAAAACAGTCACCTAAGATATACTTTTAGATTATTTATTGTTCCCTTGTCTGTCCAGAATCTTTGCTTTACCAAACAAAAACATATCTTCAGTGCTGTTTAGGGTTTGTGTGAAGTTAAAACTGGTTGCAGTATATTTACTTGAACAGGATTAGTTTTTGACACTAAGAAGTCAGATTATTCCCCTATTATCTAATAATTTATAACGTTTTTTCTGAATATGCAAGATGAAAGCTATAAATTTTAATATGTCAATACTTCTCAAGGGTTAAATATCTTACCCTACTGATAGATGAAACGGGACATTTATGGGAGTAAAGCCAAAAATAATAAAGAGTACTGAGTCGAAATACCGCCCATAAGGTACAGAGAATATACAAAGTATATAGGTACTGAGATTAGCAAAGTGATGTTCATTACTGTTCTCCCGAAGCAGCCTTAAACACTTGTTCAGCAGTTAGATTTAGCTCTGTTAAAGTTGGTGATTGAATTTGGTCATTACCACAAAACTGAGTTACTTGGTACTCACCTTCCACTAATCTGTAAACAGATATTGTCGGTTGTTTCAGATTGCCAATAAACCGTTTTCCACCAAGAGCAGCATAGTCAACAATCCAATATTCTAAAATACCAATTTCCTCTCTTCGAGACGCTACGCGAACATATTCCGCGAATTTTAGAAAGTAATCATCTCGCCAATTTGTACTCACAACTTCTATTACCAATGGAATTGATGCGGCTTGAGTAACTGTTGATGATTTTTTCCAAAGTGGTTCATTAATTAAGTTAGGGAGATTCAATACCAGCACATCTGGAATATAACCAGATTTTTTATCAACAGATTTGATTAATGCTTGAGCAGGAATCGAATAAGCTAGGTTAAACCTGCGAATCTCAAAATTGAGTTCTCTAATTAGAAATGCTCTGACTAACTCATGTTCCCCAGTCGGCTGCATTTCAACTATTACTCCTTTATGCAATTCATATCTGCCATTCTCCGGTTTCCATTCGACAAATTCTTCAAAATTTATCGCTTCTACTAAATGTTGAAACATAACACTATTTCCTCAAATATTATTCATATTTTGACTGGCATCGATAAACTGCTAACTTTATATTACCTGCTGCTGGAATTCTTTATAAGCTTGATTAATTGCTTGCATTGAAGCTTTTGCGATCGCAGAACTATTAACATCAGGATGATACAATCTTGCTAATCGGCGGTATGCAATTTTAACAACATTGGGGCGATCGCTCTGATTTACGCCCAAGACTTCCCACCATTCCCCAGATAATCCAGAATCGAGAGTAAATTCATTCCAAATCTTGATGCTTCCGCCATTACCGCCACTTACCAGCGTTTTACCATCAGGGCTGAAAACAACAGGATTACACCCAGAAAGATTTTGTAGTATTTCCCCAGTTTGGAGGTTCCAAAGTTTGATTGTACCGTCTCGGCTGGCACTGGCAAGGGTTTTTCCATCAGGGCTAATGGCAACAGACAAAACCGCCGTTGAGTGTCCAGTCAAAGTGGAAAGTAATTCTCCAGTTGGGAGATTCCACAGTTTAATTGTGGCGTCTGTGCTACCACTAATAAGAGTTTGATTGTTAAAACTGATAGCAACTGTATTCACTGCTGCCAAATGTTCACTGAGAATATAGCGTTGTTCCCAAGTTTTGACATCCCAAAGCCTAATAGTTTTATCGGCACTACCACTTGCAAGAATTTTACCATCGGGACTGATGGTGACAGACAAAATTGCCTCTGAGTGTCCATTCAAGGTGCGTTTTAAAGTTCCCGTGGAGCGTCCCCAAATTCTAATCGTCTTATCGGCAGCACCACTAGCAAGAATTGTTCCATCAGGACTGTAGACTACTGAGTTAACAAAACCATTATGACTATAAGCAGAGTTTAAATAAAAGAATGTGCGGAGAAATTTTTTTGTGTCTATCTGCCAACTGCTGATTTTGCGATCGACACTACCACTTGCAATCTGCTGTCCATCAGGGCTGATAGCAACAGATAAAACTGCCTCTGCTTGTCCAGAGAATGTGTAAAGCCATTTTCCGGTTTTCAAATTCCACAAATTAACTTGTCTGTCATTACTGCCACTGATTAAGGTAGTACCATCAGGACTGATTGCGATCGCATTAACTGCCGCTAGGTGACTCTTGAGTGTGCGTACACATTTCCAAGTTTCAGGTAGCTGGGTTGTCAGAGATATTTTTTCTGCTTCAATATTGGGAGTAGAAGGTTTAGGCGTAGCAAATTCTGATTTTTTCTTGAATTTAGCTTTAAGCGCTTGTAACTCATCCTCGATTTCCAAAACAGCAAATTTTTGGTTGAGATCGTCACCAGATAAAAATGCATCTAATTCCATCACTGCTTCGGAATAGTAGCCCATCTGTAAAACTTTCTCTTCCATCCGCTCAAAAAGCTGTGCTGGAGTTTCGCTAATTCCCGATTCGTTTAACAGTTTGGCAATACCATAGGCGGCGAGTCCCACTACTGCACCAATTCCTGCCATCGGTACTGCACCAATGCCAAATGCTAGCCCTACTTTCGGTGCGACTAAACCCATACCACCGACGATGCTATAAACACCAGCACCACCGACTGCACCAATTCCCATTGTAGCGATCGCAGCTGCATCTCCCTCTGCTACGGCTTTAAAAGCGCCATAAGCAGCTGCACCAGCCACTGCCCCAGCACCGACTACAGGAGTCGCACCAATGCCGACTGCACCAAATCCGCCTGCTAGCCCCATCCCGCCTACCGTTGCGGAAACACCAACACCTGTTATGGTTCCGCCTGCAATAAATGCTGCGCCTGTTTTATAATTCTGTGTCATTGCCTAATGTTTTCTTGAAATTTTCTAGAGTCATCAGATTTTGTCTGAGCAAAGCTACTGTTGCTTGCTGTTGTTGAAGCTGAGTTAGAAGAATAAGCACAATTTTATTTTGTATTTTTTTATTCACTACAGCTTAAAGGGCTAAATCATCATCATTGTTTCTCAAAGCTGTCTGAGATGTTTCGTTCCAGTATTTAGCTTCTTTCTGGGCGTTTTCAAAATCTTTTTCAATACTTTCTTGATTAGTAACAGCACTGTTCACAGCTTCTTGTGTCTCATGAATAGCCTCTGCTAAAAGCACTTTGCTGTCGTTTTTAGCTTTAGTTTGCTCTTGAGGTTTAGATGGTAGCAATAATGCTTCTTTCATCTGCTGTAATTCATCATCAACCCATACATTAATATCTTCATGTTCAAACTTAATGAATGTCGGTGAAAACTCACTGTTACTAGGCTTGCTACTTAATACTTCATTCTCTGCTTCTGAAACCTTTTGCTCCCAAGATTTCAAACTACTTTTAATTGCGTCTACTTGTGGTTGTTGCTCCCCTACAAGTTTTTTTAGTCTACTAGTAATTGCTTGGTATCGTTCCTTTTGGAATTTTGCTTTACTAATTAAATCCTGATTACTTCCTTGCAAAGCAAGCTGATATTCTTGTTCCCATTTATCAGCTTCGGCTTGAGCTTTTGCATAGTCTCGTTGAGCAATTTCTTGGGCTACTCTGGAGTGGCTTGCTCCTTCGCGTAACTTTCGTAACGCATCCTGTGATAATTGATTTTGGTCGTAAAGTCCCATGAATTTATCTGAGTAGGCTTATTACCCAGAGCCTAGACTAATTAATACTGTTGCGTCCTCGTAAAAATTACTTAAGCCTTGACTTTTGCTTTTAACTATAACCCTTTGCTATGCAGCCAATTGATAAACAGGTCAGCGATCGCTAAGTTACCATGTTCAAGCATTTGCAAATGACCGTGGCCAGGGAGTCCAACTTCAGGAAGCCAAATAAAATCACCCCGCAAGTATTTTGCAGTTTCTGCATCTATCTCACGAGGATGGCGCGGGTCTTGGTCGCCCGTAATCACACAAATGGGAATACCATATAGTATCTGAGGGTCGCCAATATAAAGCCCTTGTCCTTCAACATTTCTGAGTTCATTGCTCATCCGCGCACTCTCAGCAATCAAACTACAAAAGTAATTCTCAAATACCTCTTGCGGAAAACTATCTGAGTTGGTGAAGTACTTTTTAGCATCTTCACGCGACTGGATACGTGGACGGTCTTCGGGAAAAGCCAAAGAAGAGTTTTTTGTGATAACTGGTAATAGATTGGCTGGTGGACTTGGTGCAATGCCTATAATAGCTTTAACAAGTTTGGGATGAGTTTGTGCCGTCTGCCAACCAACGATACCAGACATACTGTGGGTAAGAATCACAGCCGGGCCAATCTGTTGGAGTAGGGCGACTGTAGCATTGATTACCCGTTGATATGACATCATAGGGAAGTTTGGCACAAAGCCCGAGCGACCATGCCCTGGCCAGTCAACAATATAGGTTGGGTAGCCAAGTTCTGCCAGGTATGCTGCCCAACCTTGACGATTATCGGGTGTTTTGACAAAGCAAATACCTGTATGAAAAGCACCATGTAAAAGCACAATCGGAACTAAACTTTGGTCTTGACTTGGCCGGTAATATCGAACGTACATTTGGTACGGAATAGCACCAACAAAGAATTCTGTTTCAGTGTATGAATTCATTTTGAGAAAAGACTTAAAGCTTTACCGCAATGTTCGTTGTTCATTACGATTTTACGCATTCATTACCAAATAATCGAAACTAATCCTGATGCGATTATATTTGAATCACAGGTTAATATAGGATTACTATTTGATTTTTGAACAACACGTAAGGTGTGTTATCGCGAAGCGTAACGCACGATTTTCAAGGGTTTGGTGCGTTAGACTAAAGTCATAACGCACCCTACAAATACTTAATTTTTTTCAGAAATCAAACCGGATTCCTATAGTTGCACTTCATCACCTTTACTTGCTAAAACTAGCGCAGTTGCAGCAATTTGCCTATCGTGCATTTCATTAATAGCAGATAAGCTTATAGCAGTTCTCGGTTGAGTTAGGTACAAGAACCCCACCCCCAACCCCCTCCCCGCAAGCGAGGAGGGGGCTAAGATGTACCTCATGTGATTAGGAAACGCTATATGGTTTTTTCAATTACATCTTTGTCAAGTGGATAAATTACGACACGAGGATCAGATTCAACTACTGAAAGTAAATTCTTAGCAGAAGAAATAGATGTTCTTCCTCTCTCAACAATCCACACAGCTTCGGCTAATGTTGTAGCTGGTATAACTAACTGGGAATCAGGGTTAGAAAGAATAGCATTGGCATTCGCACCCAACCGCGAATTTCCTTCGAGAAACCAAATGAGAGCATGAGTATCAATCACATACTTCATAATTACCTATGACCAGTTTAAGCCGTCTTCAGTATCTCCATGAAATTCAGTAATTTGAAAATCTTTTTCTGTTGATTGTTGATGTCCAAAAAACATACCAAACCGCATTATCTGCTTTTTGATTTGAGATTTGTCGGGTTCTAAAAAAGTTACAATAACACGGCTTTCTGATACATCAGATGGTAATTCTGAAAGTTGTATATTACCGTTCTTGTACACTCCTTCAATCGATTGCAACATTAGTATTTACCAAATTTCTACTCATATAAATTATAAAGTTAATACTAAAAATATACCAATTTGCTTAAAAACATCAAATTTTTAGTTAGGCTGCACTGACGCTAGCTGCTACCGTGCCTTACTTCCCCATGTTCGAGCTTATCTGCCAAAACACGCAAAGCTATCAAACCAACCAGCAGTAGCTCTGCTAAGTAACTCTGTAGCGATCGCACACCATACAATACACACTATATACACCATGTCAAGCAAACCTGCACTTTTATTAATCAGCAAATAGGCAAACTTGAACCAAAACCCATACGCAATCGGGAAATTATCAACAACCCTGATGAAATCTACCGAAAAGATGGAATAACATTTGTGTGTGCTTCAACAAATTGTATACAAGAGTTGAAAATGACGATATGGCAACATCTAATATCCTCAAAGAACCATTGCTTTTGCGCTTGAGTCGCTTGTTTGGTGGACTGCGTGGCGATTTGACGGGAGGACTAACAGCAGCAGTGGTAGCATTGCCTTTGGCTTTAGCCTTTGCGGTGGCCAGTGGCGTGGAACCAAAGGCCGGACTTTACACCGCGATTGTGGCGGGAATTGTCGCCGCAATTTTTGGTGGTTCGTCAGTACAGATTACAGGGCCAACAGGCGCAATGGCTGTAGTTTTGGTGGGAATTGTCGCCAAGTACGGCCTTGAGAAAGTTTGGATTGCTGGGGTAATGGCTGGGATTATCCAGATTGCCTTGGGGGTTGCCAAACTGGGACAGTTAGTGAAGTTTATTCCCTATCCGGTGACGGCGGGTTTTACTAATGGTATTGCCGTCATTATTTTTTGTGGTCAGTTAAATAATTTCTTTGGTTTAAAATTACCACGTAGCGAACATTTTTTACCCGGACTTTGGCAAAGTCTAACTCATGTAGAAGCTCTAAATTGGGCAGCAGTTGCCTTAGCAGTTGTGGTGATTGCAACTAATGTTTTATGGCCCAGAATCAATACGACAATACCAGGTTCTTTAGTGGGACTAGTGTTAGCAACTGCGATCGCTTCTGCTTTTCATCTAAATGTACCAACAATTGGCACGATTCCTCAATCTTTACCGATGCCTCAAGGTATTCCCCACTGGAATGATTTTAGTGTGATTCGAGAACTAATTAACCCGGCTTTGGCTTTAGCGGCGCTGGGAAGTATTGAATCGTTGCTATCGGCAGTGGTGGCTGATGGGATGACTGTCAGCGAGAAACATAATAGCGATCGCGAATTAATTGGTCAAGGTTTGGCTAATATGATTGTGCCATTTTTTGGTGGCATTCCCGCCACAGGTGCGATCGCTCGGACTGCTGTGAATGTCCGTTCTGGCGGCAAAACCCGACTATCTGGGGTAATTCACGGACTTGCTTTAGCCATAATTGTTTTAACTTTAGCACCCCTAGCAGCACAGATTCCTTTAGCAGCACTTGCTGGCATTCTCATGGTGGTTAGCCTGCGGATGATTGAGTGGGAAGCCATTGGTTTATTAATGCGTGCTACCTACTCAGACTTTGCGGTGATGATTCTCACCTGGCTAGTGACAATCTTGTTTGACTTAGTTCTCGCTGTCGAAGTGGGATTAATTGCAGCCGGAGCCTTGTTCATCAAACGGATGAGCGATTTAAGTTTAGTTAAAATACCTGAAACCGAAGTATTTCCCCCTGGTACTCCTCTGGAATTAGGTAAGGAAATTGCCGTTTATCGGGTAGATGGCCCGGTATTTTTTGGTGCTGCTGAACGGTTTGCTACCTTCCTCCGCGATGAACCGGAAGTAAAGTATTTAATTCTGCGGTTGCGATTTGTACCAAATATGGACACAACTGGGTTAGTAGCTTTAGAAGATATTTATCACGACTTAGAACGGCACAATTGCCGCTTAATTCTCACAGGTTTACAACCCGAAGTCCAACAACTACTAGAACGTACAGGATTGTTAAATACAATTGGGTTATCAAATTGTTTTGAAACAACCACAGAGGCGATTTGCTCTATCTCTCCTCAGATTGCGTGTTCTCAACCCATAGCAGATGATTTGAAAACAAAAGAATTGATGGAATTAAATGACTGAAAATATTTTGCTAATTCAACCCCAAATAACTAAAGCGATGCTTTGTTTTCCCTAAAAGCAAGCCTAATCCCTCTTTTGTCACTCTGGGGAAATAAAAATTGAGCCTAAATGATGAAACCTAGATTTAGTGAGAAGATTAGCGATCGCAAACTAATAGAAACCTCCAAACAAAGCTCTATAGGCAAAATCTTGTCTGGGCAAGAGTTACAGATTATTCTCTGCCGAAAGTGACAAAAGAGGGATTATACTTCTAATATTCGACTTTGTACATCACGCCCTTCACATTACTCTCACTAGAAATCATGGATTAATTTAGGATACGCTAATAGATTAATTTTAAATTTTATTATGTTTATTTTTTGACATTTAAAAATTCAATCAACGAATGTACTGATTCGTAGTATGTTCACTATCTAGTATGACTATAAAATTTCTACTCCAAAATATTCCTAAAAGTATTTGAAAATAATAAAATTTCAGATGTTTAAATCTCGTTAGTTATAAAATTATGTTAGTACTGTTTAGGGCATAAGAATATGTATTTTAAGGTAAGTAACACTTAGTCAGAGTTTCTCTTTAAACCGTCACATATATGCATGTCACTTTGATCGTCAGGAGGATTAGTTTGAAAATACTTGCCAATAAAATTGCACCCTTCGTTCAGTAAATAATTAAAATCCCATCTCCACAGTCTCACGGTATTGTCAGCACTTGCAGATGCCAATACCTTACCATCTGGGCTAAAGCTGATGCTATGAACCCAGTTTGTGTGTCCAGTGAGAGTTTTGAGTAACTTACCAGTGGTAACATCCCACAGTTTTACCGTATTGTCAGCACTTGCAGATGCCAGTACCTTACCATCTGGTCTGAAACTAACACGACTAACCCATTCTGTATGTCCTTTAAGAGTTTTGATTTCTTTGCCAGTGGTAGTATCCCATAGTTTCACTGTATTGTCAGAACTTGCAGATGCTAGTACCTTACCATTCGGGCTGAAACTGACATTATTAACCTCGTCTCTATGTCCACTAAAAGTTTTGATTTCTTTGCCAGTGGTAATATTCCACATTTTCACTGTTCTGTCAGCACTGGCAGATGCCAATACCTTACCATCCGGGCTAAAGGCAACTCCCCAGACTTCAAGTTTATGCCCTTTAAGAGTATTGAGTAGTTTGCCAGTGGCACTGTCCCACAATTTTATCGTTGTGTCAGCACTGGCAGATGCCAATATCTTGCCATTTGGACTAAAGCTAACTTTATTAACAGGCTTTATATGTCCTTTAAGAGTTTTAAGTAACTTGCCAGTAGTGATATCCCATAGTTTCAGCGTGGTGTCAAGACTTGCAGATGCTAGTATTTTGCCGTTCGGACTGAAACTGACACCTAAAACCCATTCTTTATGTCCTATAAAAGTTTTGAGTAACTTACCATTAGTGGTATCCCACAATTTCACAGTTCTGTCACGACTTGCAGATGCCAGCATCTTGCCATCTAAGCTGAAGCTAACGTCTTGAACTACGTCTGTATGTCCACTGAGGGTTTTAATTTCTTTACCAGTGGCAGTGTCCCACAGTTTCACAGTTCTGTCAGAACTTGCAGATGCCAGTATCTTACCATTTGGGCTGAAACTGATTTCATTAACCCTACTTGTATGCCCTTGAAAAGTTTTGATTTCTTTACCAGTAGTAATATCCCATAGTTTCACAGTTCTATCAGAACTTGCAGATGCCAGTATCTTACCATTTGGGCTGAAACTGATGTCATTAACCCTGTTTGTATGTCCTTCAAAAGTTTTGAGTAACTTACCAGTAGTAATATCCCATAGTTTCACAGTTCTATCAGAACTTGCAGATGCCAGTATCTTACCATTTGGGCTGAAACTGACGTTATTAACCCCGTCTTTATGTCCTTCAAAAGTTTTGAGTAATTTATCAGTAGTAATATCCCATAGTTTCACAGTTCTATCAGAACTTGTAGTTGCTAGTATCTTACCATTCGGGCTAAAACTAATACCAATAACTGGATTTGTCTGCCCAGTAAGAGTTTTGATTTCTTTGCCAGTGGTAGTGTCCCACAGTTTCACAGTGTTGTCACTACTTGCAAATGCCAGGATCTTACCGTTTGGGCTGAAGCTGACGCTATTAACTCCCTTTGTATGTCCAGTGAAAGTTTTAATTTCTTTGCCAGTGGCAATGTCCCACAGTCTCACAGTGTTGTCACTACTTGCAGATGCCAGGATCTTACCGTTTGGGCTGAAGCTGACGCTATTAACTCCCTTTGTATGTCCAGTGAGAGTTTTAATTTCTTTGCCAGTGGCAATGTCCCACAGTCTCACAGTGTTGTCACTACTTGCAGATGCCAGGATCTTACCGTTTGGGCTGAAACTGACGCTACTAACTCCCTTGGCATGTCCTCCTAAAGTATTTGGCACCGCAAAGTTGTAAATTGTGTGCAGTAATGTTAGTTCTACTTCTCTGCGGGTATCGGCATCTACCCACAGTGTACGTTGCATTTGCACAACAGCTTTTAAACTTATTTTCAAAGCTTCCTCTGGAGAGGAGTTCAACAATGCAGCATCTGAAGCATTAACAAGGGAATTAATATCACGTATTGCTATACCCCGTAGAACAACTATTCCCAGTACTACAGAACCTGCAAGAGTTAGCCCAAAGATTACAGTACCTATACGTATCAGCCGATTAGCTTTTTGATTTGCTTCTATCAAAACATTGTTGGCTCGCTCCAATAAAAGCCTTGCTTTTTCTTCTACATCTAGACGTTTCTTGACTTCTTGCTTGTCTAGCTCTTGGCTGGCGGCTAAAAACTGATGATCTAAATCACTCAAGCTTTTTCCCGCTGCCCAAGCTTGTGCATCTTGCAAGGCTTGTCCTCGTAACAGACGCGACTCATCTTGACATCCAGAAGTGAGCCATTGACTCAATGCATTAGCATAAGGGCGTAGTTTCACTAATTCCCGTTCGCACCAATTTAGGGAAAATACTTGCTCATAGATACGGTTGTAAATTCGCAGCTTACCATCGCGTTTAACTGCTACTCCTGTCAGCCGCAGTTCAGTTTGTTCAGGGCTATCATCAGCTTCTATTTCTCCCTGTTGTAAAATCTGTTGGCACAAAGCTAGCAATCTTCCAGTACGTTGCTCGCTACTTTGCAACAGTCTTTGTTGTACTGTTCTCAAATGCTCTGGCTCATCTTGCATTTCCCAATTCTTAATAATATGAGTTTGTACAACATGAGCAACAAAATCTTGCGGTTTATATGTTGTAGATTGAAAATCAGGATTTAGTGCTTCTGTGTCTTCTGCTATATTCCGATTTTTCGCTTTGATTTCCTTTGCAGATTGTGCCACCAGTTTACAAACTTTCTGAGTTAGAAACGGCTGTCCTCCAGTCCAATCTAGTATTGCTTGCATCAAGTCTTGTAAATTACCTATTGCAGCTAGCCCTTTTGCTAGTAACTGTGCTTCTTCCAGCCGAAATCCTGTTATATCAATGGCTCGACCAATATTAAACGGTGTCCGTTGCTTATCTTCAATTAAGTCTGAAGGAGTAGACACACCCAAAAGTGCAAAAGTAAGGCGTTGATATGCTGGTTTGTCTGCACGGCTGTTATAACATTCTCGGATGACTGCAAAGAAATCATCAGTATTAAATTTTATGCTTAAAATACTGTCAATTTCATCAATAAAAATAACAATTTTTGTCTCAACTAGTTTTAGTAATACTTCTTGGATAAATTTTTTGAATATTTGAACATATGGTAAAAATCTATTGCTTTGCCACCAAGTGTTTATATCAAAACTATATAATTCCAAGCTATTAGTAATACTGTCTATTATGCCAGCATACCATTGCTCTTGTGTTGCATCAATAACACTGATATCAATAGCAGCACAAGCAATTCCTTCTTTCTGTAAACGTTGCATAGTCTGCACCCGCAAACTTGATTTCCCCATCTGCCGACTGTTGAGGACATAGCAGAAGTGTCCTGCTTTTAGGCTTTCATACAGGTCTTGGTCAGCTTGCCGTTGCACATATGTTGGTGCATCGCTTGGTAAAGTACCACCAACTTGATACTCATAAGACGGGTTTAGCTGTCTATCCATCACTAATCAGTTATTTAATATATTATGCATAGTTATGAAGCACTTATAGCATTTCTCTGGCAAATGAAGTACACGGATGGGGGCGAACTGCCGTACCCTGCGGGAGCGCCTCACCCTGTGGCTTGGTGCAGTCAATCATGTGGGGCACGACTTATAGTCGTTCGGCATTTATTTGTGCAAAATTGGGATGCTCCCCTGCAAACCTTTCATTTTTCACACTGACTTTCTAAGTCTGTTAATAATTTGGCGTTGCATAATTGCGGGATGATTTGAGAATTTACATCAATAAATAATCACCGCGTCTTTGTGTCTGTGCGTCTGCCTCAATGATCCTATTATTCAGCAACGCCAATATATTTCTATCTAGTGGCTCTAGCTTGACAGACTTCCGCTTAGGTAAACACAACTCGGAAGCCAATGTAGTAGCTTATGTCGTACAATCCACTCTTGGCGCGGCTTGCTGCCCTACATAGCTCTGAGTAATCACTCCACGAACCCCCACGCGTCACTCGGAATGGATTCTCATCATTAGACAGCCATACACTTCCGTCTGACGGCGCTTGCTCGTAGTTATCATGCCAGTGGTCAGCGCACCATTCCCTGACATTACCATGTAAGTCACATAAGCCAAAGGCATTAGTAACCTGAAAAATTCCTACTGGAGTAGTCTGTTTACGATATTCGTCTTGGTGTTTCCGCAGAAAGGAAGATATATTTTCCCCACAGTGATTTTTTGAACTGGGATTGTCACCACTTCCAGAGCGATCGTTATCCCCACTTCCAGAGCCATCGTCCCCACGTCCAGTGCCATTGCCATTTGCAAAAGTCTCAAAACTTGCTGTTTCAGGAGCCAATATAATTTTAGGGGCAGAACCATAGGTGAAGCGTCCATTATAGTTCGCTAATTCAGTGACTATAGTCTCACCAAAATGAAAAGGGGTCGTGGTTCCGGCACGACAAGCATATTCCCACTCAGCTTCGCTGGGTAGTCGGTAATTTCGTCCGGTTTGTTTGGCTAACCGAGCACAAAATTCTACCGCATCATTCCAACAGACCCGTTCGACTGGTCTGTTGTCTCCTAAAAAATCGGATGGTTCAGGGTCAAGTGGGCGGTTAATTTGGGGTAGGGCTGCTACGAGCCGCCACTGTAACTGGGTGATTGGATACTTACTCATGAAGAAAGGCGCTACCTTTACTAAGTGCCTTGGACTTTCATGCTCATCCCTCCCCATTTCTGTTTCTGGAGATCCCATTTGAAAAATGCCGCTGGGAATTGCAAGCATTTCTAGTTTCTCTTGACTACCAACGCTTTCAAAGAATAACTGTGCTTTGCTGAAACGGTAGAGATATTTCTGTTCTTGCGTATCTATCATAGTATTGCCAAACTCAAATTTAGTTGTGTACTTTTTGGCTATAATCAACCAGTCTGCAATCATCCGTTTCGACCAGGATTATTTGCCAATGTTTATATACACTTAATAATACGCTTATAAGCGCGTAGAGAGTGGTTAATACCAAAAGTAATAGCCCCGACAGCGCAAAAGTGTTGCACAGCATTACCTAGCAAAAACGCTTGTGGTCAGCTATCTACAGTTTTGAGATCACAAGCGTTTCTTAATTTTTGATTGATGCGACGGCTTACGCTGTTAAAATCATCTTTCTGTTAAGTCACAGACTCAGAATCTGGGGCATTCCACTTAGGGACGCAAGTCCTTGCGCCCTTACAAAAGATGTTACTGAATAGCAAATCCTTCTGGTCTGATTGCATCGTCCAAATCAACGCCCATTAGGTTCGCTCCCTGGATGTTTGCATTTGTCAGATTTGTATTTTCCAAGTCTGCGTTTTGTAGGTTAGCAGTTTGCAGATTTGCTCCCAAGAGGTTGGCTTTCTCTAAGTCTGCATCAAAAAGGTTTGCTCCTACTAGGTTTGCTCCCCAAAGGTTTACCTTGCCTAAATCTGCTCCTTGAAAGTTAGCCCCTTGTAAGTTTGTTTGCTGCAAGTTAGCCCTTTCTAAGTCTGCATTTTGTAAGTTAGCACCTTCCAAGTTTGCTGCTTGCAGGTTTGCATCCTTTAACATTGCTCCAGCAAGGTTACAGCCGACACATTCATTGGTTTGTAATAAATGTCTAACGTTGTCTGCTACAGACACTATTGGCGATACAATCGGTGATATGACTGGTGCTGTCACAGGCTCCATTGGTGATACAACCGGAGATATTGCTGGTGCGGTTAGAGGCTCCATTGGTGATTCAAGTGGAGCTAGTTCAGATTCCGTAGCTATGGATGGAGCTAGTGTTTGTGCTTTAGCGCTGGGCTGGATAAGCAGAGTAAATCCCGCTATAACTACCAGAAACACTGCTTTTACGAGCCACTGAGTTAATTTTTTAGAGTTTGATTGATTCATTAGTTCGTTCATAATCTGATTCCTATTGGTGGGCTTGCTTTTATAAGAGCCATCGATAATGTGCTTTATTCTCACTTTAGATAACTTGATTGATAAGAGCAAATATTATTGTTATTCATATTGATAAATTTAAGTGATTAAGAAATCTTTTTGGATGGCAAACGATCGCTGATTTTTTGCTGACATCAGGAATTGCGATCGCGTGGAGCGTCCACTGGAGAGGGCGATCGCCTCATACATCGCCTCATACTTAGTTCCCAAGCATTGCCAGACTAGGTAAAAGTCGATATGTTTCACTTTTAATCAAGATGGAGAGTCCCAAGTAAATTAAGATAAAGGGGAAGATTTTTCGACCGTAGCGAGTTAAAACGGGAGCCATGAGAGGATTACGAGTCAGGTTGTAAGAGAGGAAACACCACACCCCAACAGTGAAATAGCAAACACAGAGAATTACGCCCAAACTTGGAAGATTGCTACTGGCAAACAACGGTACATAAATTCCAATATTGTTTCCTCCATTGGCAATGGTGACACTGGAAACGCGGTAGGTTTGCGGATCGCGGATGGTTGCTAATAGTGATTTCTTCTGGCGTACAGATTTTGCAGGAGAGGTTAAGTCAACTGATACAGCTTGTACTGTCTCTCCCTCTTCTTCTCGACTGATGAGATTACTGATACCAATGGCGACGGGAAGCAAACCCAGCAAACCAATCCAGGTAGTTGGAATAATCAGACCACCGAAGAAACCAGGCAGACTAGCAAACACTAAGGCTGTAAATCCCAGAAATTCACCGATAATTATATGCTTAGGCCGAAAGCTGCGATTGACTTTTCCGAAGAAAGCCGTCAAATATAAGTTATCGTCAAAGGTGGTTGCAAAAGCTACGGAGATCCCAATAATTAACGTACTAATTAGCCAACTCATAGATTCTTACTCACAGTAATTCAATGCTGTTTGTCTTAGTCCTTCTCCGCTTCTGCCAATGAGAAGCAGTTAAGGAAATTTTGTGGCTGTTTCACCTAACGACAACCGATCGATATTCGTTATTAATCAGCCAATTACCCAATTTTTAGAGGCGATGCCTACGGCGGTAAACTACGCCTGCAATCAAATTGGTGATTTTTTTCTCAGCAAGGTACCTTGGGAGCTCATGGAGTCAATATTATGACTTTCAAGGAAATAAGATCAAATACTCTTGTTTCTTAAAAGGATAAATAAAAGTGATTGACAAATGTACTGTAAGTGACGAAAACACTTCCGGCTAAACCGCATAGGGAAAAGTAGCAGTTCGTCATACCGAATACTGAGTTAATATCTGAGAAGTTTAGGCGCGTAGTTTACCGCCGTAGGCATCGCTCTTCTCTTATTGAAGAGAACCCTTGTCAGATTGGTAAAGCCTCAGATATCCTTGACGGCTAGCATTCAACATCGGTAATATGACTAATCGCCCTCTGACTTCAGTTTTGAGATGTTCTGTAATGTTGGAATTTTAACTTGTAATTATGCTAACCAGTGTTGACCGTTTATTATTTGTCCGGCGAGTCCCGATTTTTAAGGAATTGCGGGATGATTTTATTGTGCGGCTCACTTCAGTGATGAACGAATTGTCATTCCCAGCTAATTACACCATCTTTCGACAGGGAGAAGAAGGGCGATCGCTCTATATTGTGGTGTCAGGTCGAGTTAAAGTTCACATTGGAAACAAACAACTTGCAGAAGTGGAACAGGGAAAATACTTTGGTGAGATGGCAGTATTTGATACTCAACCTCGCTCCGCCACTGCCACAACTCTGGAACCTTGTGAATTTTTAGAACTAACGCAAGAGCAACTGTATGATGCGATTGAAGAAACTCCCGAAATTGCGGTCAATATCATTCGTGAGTTATCCCGTCTGATTCGCAGATTGAACGATATATGAATGTAACTTCTTTGCGGAGTTAATACACAAATGTAAAGACGTAGCAGTGCTACGTCTCTACAAGGGTTCTGGATAATGTAAAATTTGGTTCAAAATAAATCAAAACTGCTGTAAGTTTGATTATTAAACTCAGCACTCATCACTGCTTATTACTTAGGTTCACCCAGACCTGGAGTTTCTTCTTTATCAATTTTAGGCACAAAATCAGGACGTTCTTTGCTTTCCCAACCTGCGGGGCGTTTTGAGTTGTACCAAGCTATTGACCCAATGGTGACAGCAGCAATAAAACCAACGACATACACCAAGGTAAAAGCAACAGGAAAATGAGGGCCAGCATCTATAGCTGGTGCTGCTGTTTGCATAAATAATAAATTCATGAGTATATTCTCCACAGTTAGGTAACACTATTTAACACATTATAAGATGAGCGTATCACCTAACATCCCTCTGTAGTTTAGTTTGAGCAACTTCATATTGCATAAAAAAGGGCAGAGATGAGGGGGAAGTAACTGACCCGGATTTCTCACGCATAGTGTAGGCAGGGGAGTGTGGGGAGTGTGGGGAGTGTGGGGGGTAAGACTTCTTCCCCATCCTCCCACACCTCCCACACCTCCCACACCTGTCAGCCTGTCCCCCTGCCTTTTGTTCAGCATTTATATCTTTGCCATGCAGACTCGACTATTTGAGCAATGATTTCTGTGTATCTCACACCACCCAAACGTCCCATCATTGGCAAGTCTGAGCGGATATGATGTAGCCCTGGCAATGGGTTAACCTCCATAAACTGCAACGTACCGCTAGCATCGCAACGCAGATCCACGCGGGCAGCATCACGGCAACCAAGAGTATGGTAAGCATCCAGCGCCAATTGCCTTGCCTGTGCTGCCAGTGGTTCAGGATCTATGAGTAAACGATAAGATACCCGTTCTAGATACTCATCCTTGTTGAGGGTGGTATAGGCGAAGCCTTCCGCTTGTCCTGTAAAAATTACTTCCATCACACCTACTACCCGTGAGTTGCTACCGTTGCCAACAATGCCTACTGTTACTTCTCTACCAGGAAGAAAGGTTTCTACAAGTATTGGTTGCTGAAAAAGTTCGTGTAACGCTTGATAAGTATTTACTAGTTCCTCGCGTTCTTTGACAAGAGAACGACCAGTTACCCCTTTAGAACTGCCTTCCGCCATAGGCTTGAGGAAAAGTGGCATTGGCAGCGACACAGATGCTGCTTCTGCGGTAGTATTTACGACCTCAAAGGGGGCTGTCGGCAAACCGCGATCGCGAACTACTCTTTTAGCTAGAGCTTTGTCTAACGTCAGGGCACAGGTAAGCGGATCGGAAAAAGTGTAAGGTTGAGCGAATAATTCACAGATTGCCGGAACTTGAGCTTCACGAGAGCGACCCTTTAAACCCTCAGCAATATTGAAAATCAAATCCCAGCGATCGCCTTTTGCCAAGCGTCCAGCAAGTTCTCTACCATTGCCAACACGTTCAACCTGATGATCTAACTGAAATAGTGCAGTTTCCAGCCCGATGATAGTTTCTTCATCGTCGAACTCCATCACCTCAGAGGCACTGAAACCAGCCTTAAGGTAGTCTGCCTTCAGGTCAAAACACAGACCAATGAATAATCCCATACCCCGATAATTCCCAGTGAGAAAGCTTTCTCTGTTAGCTTTAATGTACAAATTAGGTGTCTTAATTAAAGAATTTCGATTACTAAATCCTTAATTAAGTGAAAATATCTCATCAACAACCTCAAACCATATAGGAGATTTATCATCAGGAGAACCGTTATAGTTGGCAGTAATTTCCTCTCCCGCTTCTATATCTCGGTAGGCAATCAGATCCAACTCTCGGTCGGCGAATTTTTTCACATAATAAGCATTGGGATGGTAAGAATGGTTGATCAAAGAAGATAAACCTAGAGCGATCGCCGCAGCTTTATCTTCCCAATCGTAGTAATAGTTGCCCAAAATTGTTTTATCTAGGAATTCAACCTGTTCTGCGGGTATAACAACAACTGGCACTCTCTCAATGAGTTCTCCTTTCAAAAAGCGCTTCTGTGCGAAGACACCTCGACCTTTTAGGTTTGTATTACCAACAATCAACATTCCAACTAATCTCCTGCTATTACTTAGTTTTTTGCTTTGCCAAGAACCTTTAGCCGGACACGATATTATCCCTGCTCCACTGGATCTGTATAGGTGTACGTCTTACCTGCCCAATTTTGCACTGTAGCTGTACCATTCTCATAAGCAACTAGAGTCTCGGCTTGAATTGGGACTTTGCCACCACCACCAGGGGCATCAATTACATAGGTTGGTACAGCGTAGCCAGTAGTATGACCACGTAATTTAGAGATTAAATCAAGCCCAGTTTGCACACTTGTTCGCAGATGTGCAGTGCCAACAACAGGGTCGCATTGATAAAGATAATAAGGTCGCACACGCAGCTTAAGAAGACCGTGAAACAGATTCTTCAGGGCTTTTTCAGAATCATTCACACCTTTTAACAGCACGGTTTGACTGCCTAGAGGAATGCCGCCATCAGCGAGGCGATCGCAAGCTTGTGCGACTTCTGGGGTAAGTTCCCGCACATGACAAAAGTGCAAAGATAGCCATACACGATGTTTACGAAGCAAGGCAACCAGTTCTGGTGTAATTCGCTGCGGTAAGAAACTCGGCACACGAGAACCAATGCGGATAAATTCAATATGCTTAATGGCACGCAGCCGCCTAAGCAAATTGTCTAAAGGTTCATCAGCCATCAATAGAGGATCGCCACCGGAAATTAGCACGTCACGGATCTCGGTGTGTTCCTCTAGGTAAGCAGCGATCGCATCCAACCGTCGCGTTACTGGGTACATCTCACCTTGGCTCACCAAACGAGAGCGGGTGCAGTAACGACAATAAGCAGCGCAACTATCTAGGGCAAGCAGCAACACTCGATCAGGATAGCGGTGTACGAGTCCTGGTACTGGAGTGTCGTTATCTTCACCGCATGGATCTACCATGTCTGCTGGGCTAACTATTAGTTCTTCTTGCCGTGGTATCACCTGTAACCGTAGGGGGCAAAACGGATCTTCTGGATCGAGTAGCGATGCAAAATATGGGGTTACAGCTACAGCAAACTTTTCTGGTGCAATTAAAAGTCCCTGTTCTTCGGTAGCACTAAGCCTTAATAACTTTTGAAAGTGTTCCAGCTTAGTCAACCGATGCCGCATTTGCCAGCGCCAATCGTTCCAGTGTTCCTGGTTGTAAGTCTCTCCCAAAATCTGACAAATTTCTTCACACCGAATATCAGTTACTAGAGGATTTAGAATAGTGTTTTTGATCATGATTAGACAGAAATTAAGCTGAGAATAAAAAACAAATCACAGCCTAATAGAGTGCGGTGCAAATCCAGCTACCATCTCAATTAAGCAAGCAGACAAGTAGGAGCAATTCATGAATTGCCCTACTCAAACCCCTTGTTAAAGGTAAGCAAATTTCCGTCACAGTGTATTAGTATGTTTACCTAGATTTTTAGGTAAAATAAAAAAATCTATTTCAAGGTTTACGACAAGTATCTTCCTATACAGGAAATACTTGTGCTGTGATAATAGCGATCGCTCTTACGTGTCTTTGTTACCTTGAGGCAATCGGCTTTCCGTGTTGTTGTGTCGTATTAATACATACACCAATGTCGCATATTTAATTATGTAAGGATTTTTTGTGGTGCGATCGCACGCTGCATCTGCTCAAAGTATTATGTAAATTTGAGTGATGTCAGAAAATCCTCCAGAAATCCCAATAATAGAAAATGTGGAATCGCCAGAAGTTGAACTGACAGCTCCGACGTTAGCTGAGACAGAAAGCATTTGGTTAGTGGTAGTTAAAAATCGTCGTTGCTAATCAGCGACTCATTGCAAAAATCTGTTCAGCCGTTAAGGGAATGTTAGGAAACAATCTAGAATCAATTCGATCCTCCCCTCGAAACACCTTTGGGGGTAAATACTCTGCACCTTCAAGTTGGTAGATTGTAATAGTTGGCTGTTTGGGAGAGCCAATGAACCGAATGCCACCAAAAGCAGCATAGTCTACAATGATGTACTCGAAAACGCCCAAGTCCTCTCTTCGAGACGCTACGCGAACATATTCAGCAAGTTTTGTCAGATAGTCGTCCTTCCAGTTGTTGCTAACAACCTCAATGATTCCGGGTGGTGGAATATATGCAGCAGCAGAACTAGAGCTAGTTTTCATCCTCTGCCATTCAACTCTTGCAAATATGACAATATCTGCTTTACGGCTTTTTTCCTTTTCTCCTGGTGCTATTTTGAGCCGAACCTGTTTGGACTGGCGCGACACGTAAGGCAGGTCATTTTCTTGGCAGTGATTTTCTAAGTAGGTACACAGTCGCTCGATCAAATCCTCATGATTTGCATTTGGTTCTGATAATGGCACGGGAATCCCATCCAATAGCTCAAACGCTCTGCCTGAACCATCGTCCCAGGCAAGAAACTCTTCAAAAGTCAGTGGTTGTGTGACGGTTGCGTACATCGCCCTCGCTCCCTTGCTGACGGGTACTTCACTCAATGCTACCAATATCTACAGCTTTGTCTATGGCTTCAATCATCCCATAGGTCTTGGATGCACATACCTTTCTAAAAGTTTTTGTGTCTTTCCTAACAAATTATATGCAATAATTTCTGATGTGATATCACCATCCAGATTATCGCAAAAGTAGGAAGAATGAGCATCTTCTGCTCCAACAACCATTGCCATATCTGATTGACCCATATTTATTAATGTTTTCTCCATCCCGTTTGCATACTGCCACACATACTGATCGCAGAATAATAAATCTGAGCTAATTTCATCTTCTATGGCAGCTTTGAGAGGATAGGCAATTAAGTCAGAGGAATGAATTATATTTACCCATCTCAACTTCTGCAATCCAGCAGTTTCTTCTTTATTAGAATTTTTAAAATAATAATTGATAACCGAGAAATCAATATCTAGCATTTGCTTAAGGAATAAGAGAGGAGAACCCAGTGTCGTAATGCTAGCTAAATTTAACAGATTTAGTTTCTCACGAAAAATAAAAGCTGGATCATCATTGCCTAAAGTATCTGAAAAAATGAGATCCCACAGAATTAAACTACCTAGAGAATGAGCAATCAAATGAATTTCTTGTTGATTTGAGTGGTCATTTAAGAACTGACTCAGTTGTTCAACGATAGCTTTACGTATTGCTTTACCACGATCAGGATTTTGATAGATTAAAAAATCACCTAAAAAATTACTGATTATCTCATTTCTTCGTTTTTTGTATCTGTAAATATCATCATACGAACTTTTATATTCTTTATGGTGTTCACAAACTCTAGAAAAATCTTTTTCAATACATCCAATAGTTTGATGTTTCTTATTATTGAATAAGTTTCCCCAGAAACTTGAGTAAAAGTTTGCAGGTGTTGCTAGTTTTTTATGGATTTTTTTTATGAGTACGTCAGCATATCTAGAATTATGAGTGTTGACACCGTGGATAAAGAATACAAGCATACTCATGAGTAATTACAGCTATAACTGCTAGAAATTGTACTGTTATATATTTCCCCATAATCAACCTCAAATCACTGCGCTATAGAACAATTGTTATTTGATGTTGAGCCGTACAAATTTCGGGGAACACTAAACTTGAAACCCCAATAAGTCTGTTATATCAGTATTTACTAGAGGATATAGTATGGATGAATTCGTAAGGAAAGCAGCTGGAATAGGTTTGCCTGCAATTGTACTTATAATTACGATTGGCTACTACAGGTCTTACCGGAGCTGCTGCTATTACAGCAGCTTTAGCAATATTGGGGCCAGGAGGGATGATAGGTGGTATAGTTCTGCTGGGAATAATAGGCTTGGCAGCTGATATGTTATCTAAGTTTGGCCTAGAGACATTGTTAATAGCCATCTATAGACAGCGCCTACAAAATGGGGAAACTCGTAACAATATCTGCCAAGAAATTAACTGGCTACCTATCTCTGGAGATTTAAGGCGCAGGCTTAGAGAAGAATTTGGGTGCTAATTGCTTTAAGTAAGCAATATTTGTTAGTGAGTATCGCCCCATCTGCTAAATTAATGAGAGCTTTTGGTAATGCGATCGCCTATGAAAGACTCATCACACAAATGCTACTCATCCTCTTTCACATTGGCAGAATAGCGCAAATAATCCCTCACGCAATTTAAATTAACGATCTGAATGGGAACAAAATCTCCATCACCTACCAGAACACAAGGCGCGATCGCTCTTAATTACTTTCTGGTTAGTCTGCAAATAATCATGTAGCAAATCGCAAGCCCGCGCCAGTAATTTATCCAGTTGGATATCTGCTAAATCTCGGAAAATTACTGTGCCATTGCCACTACCCGCAGCCAGAGTCTTGCCGTCATGGCTGAAACTGACGCTGGTTAACTCATCTTTATCGCCTTTCAAAGCTATCAGCAACGTTCCTTCTCGGTTCCAAATCCTCACTTTGTCATCACTGCTAGCTGCCAGAGTCTTGCCATCGGGGCTAAAACTGACACTGATAAAACTATCGCCATCGCCCGTGAGATTATCTAGTAAATTACCGTCTCGATTCCAAATCTTCACCGTGCTATCAATACTAACTGAGGCAATGCTTTGACCATCAGGCGACCAAGCAACCCCATTTACCCGGCGGCTATGACCAGTTAATGTGTATAGTAATTTACCCTCTATACTCCAGATTTTCACGGTTTTATCATCGCTGGCTGAGGCTAACAACTTGCCATCAGGACTAAAACTTACCCAATTCACCGCTTCTTGATGTCCCTGCAAGGTGTTAAGTAGTTTACCGTTGCTACTCCAAAGTTTTACTGTTTTATCTTTACTAGCTGAGGCAATTACTTGACCATCGGGCGACCAAGCTACACTCAAGACGGTATCATTATGACTCTGTAAGGTGTTGAGCAGTTGACCACCACTACTCCAAAGTTTTACTGTTTTATCTTTACTAGCGGAGGCAATTACTTGACCATTGGGCGACCAAGCTACACCCCAAACTTGACCCTGATGCCCCGTCAAGATACGCAGTAGTTGACCGTCTCGACTGAAAAGTTTTACAGTTTTGTCTCGGCTTGCGGCTGCTAAGGTGCGATCGCTTGGGCTAAAACTGATGCTAGTTACCCAGTCATCATTCTCAGCTTTCGGCTTTCGCAGTAACACATCGTCCCAATGCCAAAGTTTAATAGTTTTGTCCCGACTGGCGGAAATCAGGGTGCGACCGTCTGGGCTGAAGCTGACACTGTTAACCCAATTATTATGTCCCTTCAGGGTTCCCAGCAACACACCTTCAGAACTCCAGAGTTTGATTGTCTCATCAGTACTGGCGGAAGCGATCGTATTTCCATCGCGGCTAAAACTGACGCTGGTAACTCCAGCACTATGACCTGATAAGGTTCGCAGTAGTTTCCCCTCAACATTCCACAGCTTGATTGTCTGGTCTAAACTGGCAGATGCAATTGTTTTCCCATCGGGCGACCAAGCTACACTTTTGACTGCATCCTCATGTCCCTGCAAGGTTTTGAGCAGTTTACTATCGCGACTCCACAGTTTCACCGTCTTATCAGCACTCCCAGAAGCTAAGGTTTGACCATCGGCTGACCAAGCGACACTCAAGACTGCACCATTATATCCCTGCAAAGTTTTGAGCAGCTTACCATCGCGACTCCACAGTTTCACTGTTTTGTCTGTACTCGCTGAAGCAATAATCTGACCATCTGGGCTGAAACTCACACTATTCACCACACCCTGATGACCTAATAAGGTAGCAAGCAGTTGACCTTCTCGACTCCAAAGTTTTATCGTCTTGTCTTGACTGGCGGAAGCAACGATTTGACTATCTGGGCTGAAACTGACGCTATTAACTACATCTTCATGCCCCGACAAGGTTTTAACTAAGCTACCATCGGGAAGCCAGAGTTTGATTGTATTATCCGCACTAGCTGAGGCAATTAAAGAGCGATCGCTGCTAAATGTAGCACTATTTACCCCAGATATATGCCCGTCCAAGCGGTTATATTCTCTTACCCCTGAAACTGCTTGATAGAGTGCCGTCTGTACTTGCTCTCTTGTATAGGAATCTACCCAGACTGTTTGTTGTAATTTTCTCCCTGCCTTTAAACTTTCTTTTAAAGCATCAATACCTTTTTGTGAGGCAAAGAGGGCTTCACTGGATGCACTGAGGGTTTTAATTTCGCTATCTACCGCTGTCACGATGGAAACACTTAATCCCAAGATGGCGAGAACGGAAGCGGTTAGGGCAATTTTCAGCGAACGATTTAATTGAGCTTCACTGAGCCTTTGTTTCTTTTGACTTTCTGCAAGTTTAGCTGTTAACTCTTTTTCTTTAAGTTCAGCTCGTAATTGCTCAATTTCTAACTGACTTAATTCTTCCCGTTTGTGTAATTCTCGCAATTCTGTTAATAAGTCTAATCCCTGTTGGGGATGGGGAGCTACCAATTTGGAACGCTGCTTATTTTGACTAAGTTCGCTTTTAAGTCGCTCAATCTCAGCTTTACTTTGTTCTACTTTGTAGCGCAACTGATTTAGTTGTACCTGTAAGCTCGATTCTTGTTGTTGCAGATAGCGAATCAAGTCTACTAAATAATCGTGAATCAGTTGATAGCGTTCTGGTACATCAGGAAAGATAACTACTAAACCGGAGCTAACTAAAATTTCTAAGACTAACTCTAATTTGTCAGCATCTTCTAATTCTGATAGCTGCGCCGCTAACTCAGCACGAGTTTTAAAAGGTCGGTTGTTACTTTCATCTGTTAATAAGTATAAGACAAGTAACGCGGCTCGTTCATTTTCTGGACCGCAGTCTTTAATCAGTTCCTTAATATATCGTTCGATGAGTTTATTCGGTCTATATGGCTGATATTCTTCTAAGGTAGTAATGCGTTCATCTTGAATTTGCGCGCCCACAACTTGTAATTCAATAGGGCGGACTTCTCCAAATTCTGTGGATAAATCTTCGATTAAGGCATCAATTAAAGCGGGTTCTAAATTAAACTGCGATCGCTCGGTCAATTTTTGGATAATTGCTTTCGCATATTCCGGCGAAAAATTATTTAACTGATAACGAATATGCTTGTCGAGAATATTATTATTAATCGCTTCCAGTGCCGAAAGATGTTTAAAGTCTAATAACCGATGTAAATAATCTTCTCGCAAGGAAAGGATGACTTTGACAAAGGGTATATTGAGGCAATCACTAATAAATTTATCAAACTCTTGCTTTTGATTGCGATCGCTATAACCAAAGAAAAATTCTTCAAATTGGTCAAAAATTAAAACTGTGATCAAATGGCGATCGGCATTTTCTTGGAGTTGTTGTAAAATGCCACCGATGGTAAACGGTGTGTCAGAGTAAGGCAAAGCCTCCGATTCGATGGCTGCTTCTAGCTTAATATCAGCATAAATCGCCAGGGATGGATCACTAGACATCGCCTCACTTAAAGATTTCCCTAATTCCCGTGCCCAATCGGTATAAACTTGCAGTACCACAGGCACGGCTATTTGATCGCCAATGGCACGAGTTTGCAGTGCTGGAACTAAACCCGCCGTCACGGTGGAACTCTTACCCACCCCTGATTGACCGTGAATCACCGTCAATTTTTGATCGGCGCGGCTAATTCTGCCAATTAAGTTATTAATATCACGCTCTCGACCAGAAGCCGCAATTTCTAGAGCAACGCTACTACTCCCAGAAGGTGACATTAACGCTGGGTTTGTCGCCTGTCTTTGGGGTTGCAAACGTCCAGCCCCAATAAAAGCCCGAAAACCATACTGCTGCTCAACAGAACGCCGTTTCTGTCGAATGTGATAGGCTTCTAGATATCGTCCTTCTTCAAAGTAGAGCGATCGCAGTCTCCGCAATAAGCGAATATAACGATGGGCATCGTATTGATGGGCACTGCTTTCTAAGGCTGCTGGCAGTTCTTTTGTCGCTTTATCTAAGTATTCACGAGCGATTACTAGCTCACCGATATTTCGCTGTGCTTTCGCCAATACTAAATAGTAAATTTGCGCCAATAATAATGGAAATAAGCAGTTATAAGGGTCGTTCTGCTTTTGCGCCTCACCTAATTTCAGCAGTGATACGTGTGCTAAGATACTCGCCTGTACCCACCGCGACTGCTGCACAGCCACTTGCGCCAGAAAACCGTAATCACAAGCTAATTGGATTTGAGTACCATAAGTTTGATGTAACTCCAGAGACTTTTGAGCAACAGTCTGCAATTCTTCCCACTCTTGCAGATATTGCAAAACCTCAGCAAGTTGATTAATAAATCCAGCAACTATATCCAAACGCCCAGCCACCTGTAAGATATGCAAGCATTGCTGAAAATAAGATTTAGCTGTATACCAATGGCGGCGGTTTTCTGTTTGATTTTGCTCTGCAAAACGGCAATAACACAGCCCAATATAAAACAGCAAGATTCCCTGTCGCAGCAGTAATGGAGATGGGCGATTAGGAGCCGTAGGGAAAGAAAATACTCCCCCTGCTTCCTCTGCTTCCCCTGCTCCCCCTGCTCCCCTGCTCCCCTGCTCCCCTGCTTCCCCTAACTTTTGCCAAACTTGCAAGCTTTGCTGAAAATGACTTAAACCTGTATTGATGCGATCGCTAATATAATTATCTAGACCAAAAACAAATTCTAAACTAGCGTGTAATTCTGGCTCTAAGGTAATACCACGATTGTGCAACTCTTTAATCGCAAAGTGGAGTTCATAGCTATGTTCCCAGACTTGCTCGACAGTGGAATAATGCTTTGCAACTTGAGGAGGTTGGTGTGGTGCAGCATCGTTTGGTAACACCGTGGCAAATAAAGAGTCAGTTTCCTGTTGCAGAAATTCCAGCAGTGATTGAGTTGTCATTTCAAACCGAATCGGTGTCGCCGCCCAACTAGCAAAATCTGGTGCTAAACGGACTACCTTTTGCAATACTTCCTCATTCATCCAGACAATCATCGGAAATGGGTGGCGTTTGCGAAATTCATCCCGAATATGATTGATAGAACTCAGTAAATCGTCGAGTCCATCTACTGACTCTAAACCCAAAATCATCAACGCCGATGGCGGATTAGCTTCGGTTAGCAGTTGTAAATGAATACTTGTGTAAAGACTTCTGGCATTATGCGGCAGAATTACCTTTTGAATGTGGTGTACTCCTGAAGAGATTTCTTCGAGTCGTTGCAGCATTTGCTCTTGCAAAACTCGATAATTGCAGCACACCAAAACCAGGGAAAATTGACCGCTAGAAAGGGTAATTGCTCTCCCCAAACTTCGTAAAGCCCGCTCATTAGCTGCTCTGATATCTACTTGTGCGTGTCGTTCAACCATGATTTAAATTTTTCCGTCTCTGCTAAAACTGGGTTGACGGCAAACCAAGCTCCCTGATGATCGCGGTATTCAAATACAAATAGACTTCGCAAGAGGGTGTGGTATTCTATATCACCTCTAACTCGTTGCTGTTGCACCACCTGAAAGATTAGTTCCCACTCATGGGGGTCGATAGCGTTAGCTCGGTAATCGCGCTGTCTTCGGATCACCAGTTCGACACATTCCCGCTCAAAGGGTGGATCTTGTTCTCGCAAACAGTCAAACAGTAAACCTAGTAAGTCGCGGACATGACCACCACTCATTAGGCACAATCGATCTAAGGTTTCTAAACTATCAAACACCTCTGTAATTAAGCCTAACCGATCGCTAGGTAAAATGTCTGGAAAACCTCTAGCTAGCACCATTTGCCGCATCATTGCTAGCCCTTGAGGAAAAATCTCGCCAGAGCGCAGACGTACAGGTATCATCGGTAAAACTTTTGGTGCGACTCCACCGCCTAAACGATGCTGAAGTTCGGCGCTATCGTTAGAGAAAGTCAAGGCTAGGGGAATAGTGTAGACGACATGACAACTTAGTTTGCGTAACTGTTCGCCACGCTGAATAAATAAATATTCTGGCAGCGATCGCCCCGATGGTAAAGGTCGAATTGCGACTCGATCCAAGTTATCAACAATCACCACCAATCCTTTTTTACCCCTGGCTTTCAGTTCCTTGGTGGCAGGTTCTAGTAATTCTTGATTAATTGACTGTAAAATATTTGCGGTTCGTGGTTCTAGATAATCTCTTAACCGCCGCCGCAATTGGGGACTTTCTTTTGTTTTAGCTGTAATTTTGGCAATCCCTACAGACAACTCTGCTTCTACCCCAACGTCAATTGGTGTCTGCAAGAAATCCACAACTTCACCAAACAACTTGGTAAAATAGCGAGGTTTGAGCCTAATTTTCATCGCTTCTAGGCTTTCACTCACCTGTCCAGCGATCGCCAACAAAATATCAGTCACATCCACATCGGCCATTTCTAAGACATGGGTAGACTCAAAATAAACTACGTGAAATTGCTGCACTTCTAACTCAGCTTTCAGGCGCAACAGCTCCGTTGATTTTCCACAGCCGAGATGTCCGGTAAATAGTTGACAGGTTGGGATATCCGGCGATATTTTAGCGATCGTCCGCTGCAAAGCTTCGATAATTTTGCCACCCCGCACCGCAGCAAAATCGATATAGTACCTGCGATCGCTAGGGTTTCCTATAATTAGAGGTCTGCTCGGATTGCAAGCCTGATAAAATCTTTCTAAATCTAGGAGCATAACTAATCAAGTTCACTCAGGAATGGGGATGCAAAAATTTACTAGATAAATATATTGATTTAAGGTAATTTATGCCTTATTTTAATCAAACTACTAACTAAACTAGCAGCATTCAGGATAATTAATTATATCTATGTTCGATATAGCACATATTAATGGTGATGTTTTAGTTAAAGTAAGCAGAAATACTACTATAAGTACAAATAGCAAAAATATCTAAGCTTAAATAAGGTACTCTTATGAATATTAAAAATATCCAACACAAAAAAAGGTACTGTTAAGTACAATTTTGTCGCTCTCTTGAACTCATCATCAGCTTGATTTATTAACGAGCTTTCGTCAATTTTACAAAAAAATAATCTACAATTCTTGTAGCATAAGACTTTTAGCAAAAATATTGGTTAATTCAACTTGGGTTTAGAGTCACTTTGTCAATAGACCTCTTGCAAAAGTCCCTAACACCCCACCCCCAACCCCTCCCGAAGAGCGGCTACGGTGTACACCAAGTCTGAAATACTGATTAGCCAAGGGTTTACCCCACCCTAACCCTCCCCTTGGAAAGGGGAGGGAACTGGATTTCTTGTTTCCCTTTACAAGCTACGGTGTACACCAAGTCTGAAATACTGATTAACCAAGGTTTTACCCCACCCTAACCCTCCTCTTAGAAAGGGGAGGGAACTGGATTTCTTGTTTCCCCTTACAAGCTACGGTGTACACCAAGTCTGAAATACTGATTAGCCAAGGTTTTACCCCACCCTAACCCTCCCCTTAGAAAGGGGAGGGAACTGGATTTCTTGTTTCCCCCCTTTACAAGGGGGGATTAAGGGGGGTAATTCGACTTGTGTGTACACCGTAGCCGCTCTTCGGGAGGGGAGACAAAGCGTAGCTTTGGCGGGGTGGGGTTCTTTCTTATTGTTGATTTATGCAAGAGGTCTAATGAAAATCATGATTTTGTGAATGAAAGTCATGATTTTGTCAATGAAAGTCATGATTTTGTCAATGAAAATCATGACTTTGTGAACGAAAATCATGATTTTGTGAATGAAAACCATGATTTTGTTAACGAAAATCATGATTTTGTCAATGAAAACCATGATTTTGTCAATGAAAATCATGATTTTGTTAATGACAGCCTTTGCATTCAGAGTGACGAACTCTGAAGTATTGACAACCAGTAATCTACAACCCCATTGAGTATAAAATTATCTTGTCATGTAGCTGATCGGGCAAAATATGCTTGATCAGCGCTCCAATTTTGGCATCCTGTCCAACAAGATAGCGCGTCTTGGGCTGTTTTGCAGTCAGCGCATGGACAACAACTTGAGCCACAATATCCGCAGAAATTCCCTTAGATGCGAGAATCTGCATTTTTTTGCGGACAATATTCATCGCTTGACCGTAGAGATTTTGTGCCGATTGTGGTAAATCGTATTGTGCTACTTCAGATTGACTAAGAGACTTTTCCCAGATTGGGGTAGCAATAGAACCAGGTTCAATAATTGAAACCGAGATTCCCCAAGGTCGTAACTCCATCCGCATCACATCAGTGAGTGCTTCCAAGGCAAATTTAGAAGCATTATAAGCACCCAAAAACGGCGTTGGACTCCTACCAGCAATGGAACCCATATTGATAATTCGACCCCGACTTTGGCGTAAAAGACCCAGAAAAGCTTGTGTCACAGCTAATTGTCCAGTGACATTAACCTGCATCTGGTGTTGAAATTCTGCGATCGCTAATAATTCTAACGGCCCAGGCACAGCAATTCCGGCATTATTCACTAAACCTAAAATTCCCGTACCACCAACTGCATTTGTTACCATATCAACCGCATCTGCGATCGATTCAGCATCAGTAACATCTAAAAAAATTGGAATCAGCCTTGGCGATCCTTTCTGTTTAAGTGTTTGAGCATCAATATCTTGACGCACTCCAGCAAAAACAGAGAAGCCCAACTGGTCTAAAAGCAAAGCAGTGGCTTGACCAATTCCTGTTGAGGCTCCTGTAACCACTACTGTACGTTGATATTCTACAACCATTAATTTTCTTTGATGATGGGGCTGCCGTAATTACGAATTACGAATTACGAATTAGTATCAATCTTTGCAAGTACCAAACCGAAGGCAATCTTCAGTTTGGTCATCTCTAGCTGATATTTGCCACGGCAAAATGCCTAACTGAGCATTTGTACTATAAGCAATTAGAGCAGCTATTGTGGGAAACTGGTTTTTAACAATTGTCACGTTACTACTAGAAGTATTGCCCAGCTCAACATTGTATAAATAAACAGGCAATGCCATAAGGACAATGCAAATTATCCGGTTCATACCCAACCTCAGCTAACAATTTCCGATTACGATATGTATAGATGCCACCTTGACGAACCGGATTTTTAAAACTGAGTACTAAATGTTGATGTTGTGTTAATTTATGCAGCGCTACTATCCGCAGAGACGTGATTTCTAAATTATCGAACAGAATTCAGGAGTCAGGAGTCAGAATTCAGAATGAATTCTGTGCGACTGGCGGATGAATAATCGGGTTTAAGACCCCCACCAAATTGAAAATTTGGTGGTCAACAAGAAAGTCACGGGTCTGAATCCCCGACTGATTTATTCTGACTCCTGAATTCTGACTTCTGAATTCTTCTTCAATGGTTCCACCTTTTTTTAGGTTAGGCATTGCCTACAAGATGGCTTCCTACTAACTTATGCAGATAGCAACCCCAAAAAACAGGACAAAAAACCCACAGCACCCAAAAACATATCTTAGTAGCTGCATTCCCCAGATAAAATAATGAAGAATGCTGAGTCACCGAAATGGTCGATGACCGACAAACACTCATGATACAAGCCCATAAATAAATTTAGGCTATTGTTAATTTTGAATTTTGAATTTTGAATTCGGAGCGAAGCGACGTGACGCCTTCACAAGACGTAGATACTGTAAACGTTCCTAACCTCGACCCAGAAGGATATGGCAACTCAGACACCGATCCTCTTGATGAGTTGCCAGGTGAAATCGAAATGTCCCTTTTCGACCACCTAGAAGAGTTGCGGCAACGAATTTTCTATTCGTTGATTGCCGTAGCGGTGGGCATTATTGGCTGTTTCTTTGCCGTTAAGCCAATTGTCCAGTTACTTGAGGTTCCAGCACAAGGAGTAAAATTTCTCCAACTTGCACCTGGAGAATATTTCTTTGTCTCCCTGAAAGTTGCCGCCTACACTGGCTTCGTACTTACTAGTCCTTTCATTCTTTACCAGATTATCCAGTTTGTGGTTCCAGGACTGACTCGCCGCGAACGCCGTTTACTGGGGCCTGTGGTTTTGGGTTCGAGTGTGCTGTTTGGAGCGGGTTTAGTATTTGCCTATTTACTTCTTATCCCCGCCGCATTGAAATTTTTCATTAGCTACGGAGCAGATGTAGTCGAACAACTTTGGTCAATTGATAAATATTTTGAATTTGTGCTGCTATTGTTATTCAGCACTGGTTTAGCATTTCAAATTCCCATCATCCAACTGTTGCTCGGTAATTTGAACATTGTCTCGTCAGAACGGATGGTTTCTGGTTGGCGTTACGTAATTATGGGATCAGTGGTTTTAGGAGCCGTCCTGACGCCTTCTACTGACCCCTTGACTCAAAGTCTCTTAGCAGGAGCAGTTTTAGCGCTTTATTTCGGCGGTGTTGGACTGGTGAAGCTCACAGGTAAATAACATTTAGAATAAGTAAGAATTCAGCACCCAGGAGTCAGGAGCCAGAATTTATCAGGAATCTAGAATGATTGGTATATTTATTCATCAAATGTTCTCCTGATTCTTTAACTATTCTGAATTGTGAATTCTGACTCGTGAATTCTTACGGCAAAATGTCTTTAATTTTGAATTTTGAATTTTGAATTGTCATTCCCTTTGCTTCCAATCTACAAGGCGTTTAGCGCGTTTATGCTCATACATTAGCTTGTCAGCCTCTTCTAGCAATTCTTCTAGTGAAACGTTTTCATTTAAAGCACATTGGGTGGCACCAACACTTATGGATAGTTGATATGAGTAATTATGCTCTTGATTAAAGCGATCAATATTTTCTTGCAATCGCGGACGAAATTCATCTGTATTGCCTGGGGAGCAGACAGAAACAAATACTACAAACTCATCTCCTCCTATACGAGCAACAATATCCGACTCACGGAAGCTTTGTTTTAGTAATTGGGCTGTGTCAAAGATCGCTCTGTCTCCTATTTCATGCCCTAGAGAATCATTAATCTGCTTTAAACCATCTAAATCAACAAACAAAAGACAGCAAAATATTTCTGTGCGTCGGGCAATTTTGAATTGATGATTTGCCAGCCAAAAGAAACCACGTCGATTATATAATCCTGTCAATTCATCAGTTAAAGATAGCTGCCTTATCTCTGCTTCAGCCTTCAGGCGTTCCTGAATTTCACCCTCTAGGCTTTGATTTTGTTCAAGAAGTTGTTGGTATTGCTGTTTGATGAGTAGCTGATTTTTGACTCGCATTAGCACTTCAAGTTCTTGAAATGGCTTGGTGATATAGTCTTGTCCACCCAGTTCAAAAGCCTGCAATTTATCATTGATTTGGTCAAGGGCACTAATAAAAATAATCGGAATTTGATCTGTTATTTTTGATGCTTTCAACTGTTGACAAACTTCATAGCCATTCATTCCGGGCATATTAATGTCAAGCAGAATCAGATCCGGGGGATGTCGCTCGGCAGCTTGTAATGCCATTCTCCCGTTGAGGGATTTACGGATGGTATAACCCTGCAACTCTAGCATTTTGGCTAACAACCGTAGATTATCGGGGGTATCGTCTACGACGAGGATATTCGTTTCCGAAGGGGATTTAAGTAAATTAACCATAGGAGAATGGGGAATATTAAAAAACTAATTATTTCTTAACCCTTGTTTGCGTAAAAGGGTATCAGACCATACAGCATGTTCCGATTCTAGGGGTAGTACTGGTTCTTTATTATAATTGACTGCTAAGTAATATCTTGCACGATTGTATATGCCATGCAATAAAAATTGCAAATCTACAATCGGTTCTATATCTTCTGATTGTAAAGGTAGTGGAAATACGGAAATCCTTTCTCTGACACTAAATACGTATAATTTCGCTTAAGGGTGTGTTTCACTTCTGCTAGCAATAATTTGATAATTGGTTACGGAATTTTCCCTAAAATTAACATAGGTTTTCCAATTCTGAGTAAATTAATTTTGACTAAGTGAGAAAGACGAGCTAAAACTTGTTTGCGTTTCAGCCGATATGCTTTTCTACCTTCGCCTAGTCGTTTATTTTTCGGCGATAAAATTTCGATAGATGTCAGCACAAAACCTGTAGAAACTTCACGAATTTCTAAGTAATTTTCCGTAGTATGTTCATCAATTAAATAAGTACGTTGTTCAATACCCGCCCAGAAATAAATTTCAGGGCTAATAGCTAAAGTCTACTGAAGTAGACTAAGGATTTTGGGTATATTTTAGTCATCTTCAGATGACTTTCGCTATTAGCAAGGAACTTCAGTTCCTTGCGGGACACGGCTTTTACGTTAAGTTGACACCAATGGGCAAAGCCCCGCCCCTCTCTGCAAGACGCACTAGCGTTCGTGGGCGGTCTTTTAACTCTAAGCCGAGGAACTCGGAACTCAGCACTCGTTACTCAGCACTCAGCACTGTTTCGGTCAGAGTTGCGATCGCTTCCATCTGGAAGTTATCCACCAGAGATTTCAGATCGTTAGCAAGAATTTGCTCCTGGTTGGGGATTTGAGCAATGAGATTGTAGAGTTCGGTATCGTTGAGATCCAAGGCTGCTTGATGTGCCTGAATCATCCACTCTGGCGACATTACCTGTAAATCTTTGGCGCTTAGGGATTTATGAAGTAAGGTTTGCTGGTCTAACCCTGGTAAAACTTCTTCGCTGTAGCGATAGCGGACTCCCAAGTAGTGAGCAATTCGATCAAATAGGATAGCTTCTATAAATGGTTTGGTGATGTGGTCGTTGCAGCCTGTTTGAATGCTGGTGGTGTAGTCTTCCTCAAAGGCATAAGCTGTCACCGCAATAATCACCACCTCTTTACCTCCCTCCATCCCTCGAATTTGCCGGGTACTTTCATAGCCATCCATCACGGGCATTTGAATGTCCATCAAAATCAAGTGAGGGTGCCATTCTGACCAGAGAGCGATCGCCTCCTTTCCGTTCTCGACTGCACGAACCTCAAACCCAACTAATTCTAATAGCCTGACGAGCAACAGACGATTTTCTTTAACGTCTTCCGCCACCAGAATCCGATAAGTGGGCTGTCCCGGTTCCAGACCAATAACAGCGCCAGTTGTTTCCGGCACGATGATATCCACTGAGTTTACTAGAGTCAGTAAAACCTCACAAATGAAGGTTGACTGCTGATTCAGGATGCTTCGCGCTGTAATATCACCACCCATTAAACGGGCAAACTGACGGCTAATCGATAAGCCTAAGCCTGTACCTTTAGCCTGCCGACCTGATTCTGTTTGCGTGAAGGCTTGAAATACAGCCTCGATATCGGACTGAGCGATACCACATCCAGTGTCTTCAACTTCCAGATGAAGGGTGATGATTGGTTTGGAATCATCGGTAGAAATTGAATCAACTCTCCCGTTCAAAGCTTGTAATCGCAGGGTGACACTGCCTGTTGTCGTAAATTTGATCGCATTGCTTAAGAGGTTGAGGATAATTTGGCGCAGTTTTGATTCGTCACCATACACATAGCGAGGAACGCTGGAATGCTGTTCTGTTCTGAGATCAATTCCTTTGTCTAAAGCTTCGAGGGCAACCATATCTCTGATGGAGTGGATTAGCTGATGCAAATCGAAAGAGTTTTCTGTTAGGTGTAACTGACCCGCTTCAATTTTGGACATTTCCAACACATCGTTGATCAGAGTTAGCAAGTATTCTCCACTGCGGCTGATGATGCCTAAATCTTCTTGAAACTCCGATGGAATTTTGTCGCTGCGGTTCATCAACTGAGTAAATCCCAAAATGGCATTCAGGGGAGTCCGTAGTTCGTGGCTCATTTTAGCGAGGAACTGACTTTTGGCGCGGTTAGCGATCGCGGCTTGTTCTGCGGCTTGTTCTAGAGCAATCTGGGAAAACTCCAGCACTGCCAGCATCAGCGTATTTCGCATCTCAGTAGCGGCTTCCACTTCCGCAACCTCCCAAGCCAAGGAAGTTTCCCGCACCGTTTCCTTCCACATTGCAAAGGACTTCCGAGGAGACAATTGCATCTCTCCAATTTCGTTGATTGTTATCGTATCTTGGGGGTTGCCTGCCCAATTCACCGTCTGGATTTGCTCCGGTCGAAACCAGATAATGTGGTAAGACTTTCGTTTGGCATGGTTGAATAAAATTGAAATTGCTAGAATGCCGCTAGCTTGATCTTTAAATGCCTCCGCTTCTGGATATAAACGTGAGACGGAATCGGTAGCAAACACTCGTTCCCCCTTGTGTTGCACCAACCACATCACCAACTCCTGCACCTGGGTAGCCGATGGCGTTTGACCAACTAATGTCAGATGACCATCAAGTAAAATCGCGGCTCCTTGAGCATGAACTAGAGAAAGCAAGTAAGAAGTATTTCGGATCAACACTTGCTCAATAAAATTGGACTCCTGCAAT
Organism: Nostoc sp.; assembly: GCF_036918015.1. Taxonomy (GTDB): domain Bacteria; phylum Cyanobacteriota; class Cyanobacteriia; order Cyanobacteriales; family Nostocaceae; genus Nostoc. Next base: position 24,185 of record NZ_JBALEO010000073.1, on the reverse strand, counting down.
AACGTCTGTTGCAGTTCATCCTGAATCGCTTTCACCTGCGTTCGGTAAACATCCGATTCTCGGTCTTGCTGATGCACCACCTCGATCGAGGCAAACTGTCCTAAAAATTCACAGGCTTTGCGAGTTTCATAATCCACTAGTTTCGGGCTGTAGTGGTGACAGGCAATTAATCCCCAAAGTCCTTTGTCGTTGATCAACGAAATCGTCATCGACCCAGTAACGCCCATATTCTGTAAGTATTCAATATGACACGGAAACACTCCTCGTAACACAGAATTACTCAGATCAAGGGGTGTATCCGTCGAAGCATGGTTGGTGCGAATCAGGCAGACAGGGGTGTAATTGATATCGGGAATGAATCGCATCCAGTTGCGGCAAAACAACTTGCGGGCTGGTTCGGCAATGTCTATGGCCAAATAGTGCAGTCCCAGGTAGCTTTCTAGATGCCTCTGTTTCTCCTCCGCAATCACCACGCCACTGTCATCTGCGAGAAAGCGGTAGATCATAACCCGATCAAAGCCAGTCATTGTTTTGACTTCTCTGGCAAGGGTTTGAGCTAGATTCGTCAGGCTAGTGGCATTACGGAAATTGGCGATCACGGCTTGCATCCGGTGATATGATTGGATTGAATCGATGCTTTTGAGCGATCGCACAGGTTCTAGTTCCAGGATCAACCCATCTAATATCCGGTACATTACACCTGTAAATGCCTGGTTTTTCTGTTGCCCATCAGTCTCGGCAACCCGTCGCGTTTCTAGCTCAAACGGATTGCAAAACTCTAAGTTATCTTCAGCCAGATAGCCAGCAAGTCGCTGCACTTGAGCGCGGGAAAACAACCGTTGTAAAGGTTGACCCAGCAATGCTTCTGCCGAAATCCCAAAAAACTGTTCCACATTTTCACTAATCTGCAAGATTGTTAGCTGTGGCTCTTGCAGCATCAGCAACATTCCGTATGGCTGAATATAACCGGGAGCATACACTGATTCATCACTGCACACTTTTAAAGCCGTCAATATAGACGCGATCGAGGAGGGCGAGATCGGATTTGGTGATTGCATAATTAAAATTGTGAATTTAAAAATCAAAAAGTTTTTTTTCAACAGAGCGATACTCCTGCGGAGTCGTTACACGATCGCGATCGCTAAACCTCCGTGGGAGAGTAGTTTTACTTTTTGAAGTTCATCGATAATCGATGACCTTCAAAAAGTATTTGCTAAAAAGCCAAAAAGCCAGGGTTTTTACCGGATAAAGAAACTGACAATTCAGGTCATCTGGAAAACCTCACTTCTATTTCTCTCTTCCTTTAAGGCTACGGTGTACACACAAGTCTGAAATAGATGAAAAACCCAAGGTTTTACCCCACCCTAACCCTCCCCGATATATTGGGGAGGGAACTAGATTTCTTGTTTCCCCCCTTTATAAGGGGGGATTAAGGGGGGTAATTACCGAGCCTCAAAGGAGAGAGACTTTGAATTTTCCCCCTTCCCGCGTTGGGAAGGGGGTTAGGGGGTTAGGTTTTTGGTGGACTTTTCCACATAACGTGAAAAGTCAGATAAAGAAAACCGAGTTCTTAATTTTGGATAAAGTTCAGCTAAGGAACGTGGATTAAATAAAATGCAAAACTTCATTCTGTATCTAGCTTCCCTCTCCTTTATAAGGAGAGGGATTGAGGGTGAGGTAAGTCCCGGACATAAATTGTGTGTTATTTAATTCTTATTCTTAAGTTGAAAATTCAGACAACGAAAATTGCCTTGAATCAGTTTCATAATATCCATTCCGAAGCGCGATCGCCCAAATCTAGAGGAATACTGACAGCTTTACCGAGTCGGGGGCGATCGCGTGTTTGGGAAATAAAAGTTTGTACCTGTGTTGATCCGCCCAAGGCATGAAGATAATTGGCAATGGTGTCAAGATGCTCTTGGTACTCCGCCTCACTCAAGGGAAAAGAAGCTTGCTCCAGATATTTCCACATGACTTGCAAAAATATCTTTCCCTGTGCCCGCCGAAACTGGACATCGTAAGAATATCCCCACTTCTCAAGCAATATCTGACGTAATTCCTGTCCTGTCATAGCTTTTCTCAATCAGATTTTACATTTAGTTATGATGTTAAGTTCCGTGACTCCAGTATGATAAGGATATAAAGAAATGTAATGCTAACAGAAAAGATGCTTTTTATATCTTGGAACAAAGAATGATGGCATCGTTGTGAGCGCTAGCATTTCGACTTAGACAAGAGTTGCTCAAGTACTAGTACTTTTGTCAAAATGCTTAACAAAATACACAAAGAGCGCGTAGATTATGGCTCAATTTTCTGAATCAGCAGACGTGCCCGATATGGGGCGTCGTCAGTTCATGAATCTGCTCACTTTTGGGACTGTCACTGGAGTGGCTCTGGGTGCATTGTATCCCGTTGTCAAGTACTTTATTCCACCAGCAGCAGGTGGCGCAGGTGGCGGTGTAACGGCAAAAGATGAGTTAGGTAATGATGTTAGCGTCACTAAATTTCTCGAAAACCGGAATGCAGGCGATCGCAACCTAGTCCAAGGACTAAAGGGAGATCCTACCTATATTGTGGTAGATAGCAAAGAGGCGATCAAAGATTATGGCATTAACGCCATCTGCACCCATTTAGGTTGTGTCGTCCCCTGGAACGTTGCTGAGAACAAATTCAAGTGTCCTTGTCACGGTTCCCAGTATGACGAAACTGGTAAAGTTGTTCGGGGCCCAGCACCTCTGTCTCTGGCTTTAGCCCATACCAACGTAACCGACGACAAAATCGTTTTAACCCCTTGGACTGAAACCGACTTCCGCACAGGTGATGCACCTTGGTGGGGTTAATCAGTGCTGAGTGCAAAGTGCTGAGTGCTGAGTAAGGGAGTGAAGAAGCAGAGGGGCAGAGGAGATAATAGTAACTCCTAACTCCTAACTCCTAACTGCTAACTCCTAACTCAGCACTCAGCACTAAGTACTCAGCACTCCTAATGACCAATGACTAATGACTAATTCAATCGTCGCCCTTATTAGAGATGAGAAATGTTTTCCTAACAGCGAGGTTAACTCGCAGTGCTAGAGCAATTGTAAAAACATTGCTCATAGCGATCGCTACTGTGACATTTTACTTCACCAGCGATCTAGCCCTTCCCCAATCAGCTGCCGCCTATCCCTTTTGGGCACAGCAAACCTATCCCGAAACCCCCCGCGAACCAACAGGGCGAATTGTTTGTGCCAACTGTCACCTAGCCGCCAAGGTTACAGAAGTGGAAGTTCCCCAATCGGTGCTACCTGACACTGTATTCAAAGCTGTGGTGAAAATCCCCTACGATCTAAGCGCCCAGCAGGTTGGTGCCGATGGTTCTAAGGTTGGCTTGAATGTCGGTGCAGTACTGATGCTACCCGAAGGCTTTAAGATTGCTCCTGAAGACCGTCTTTCCGAAGAACTTAAAGAAGAAGTTGGCGACACTTTCTACCAACCCTACAGCGAAGGCAAAGATAACGTCGTCATCGTCGGTCCTTTACCCGGCGAACAGTATCAGGAAATCGTCTTCCCAGTTCTTTCTCCCAACCCCGCAACCGACAAAAACATCCACTTCGGTAAATATTCAGTTCACGTAGGTGGTAATCGGGGACGCGGACAAGTTTATCCCACAGGCGAAAAGAGCAATAACGCTGTTTACAACGCTTCCGCTACTGGCACAATTACCAAGATTGCCAAAGAGGAAGATGGAGACGGTAACGTTAAATATCTAGTCAACATCCAACCGGAATCGGGTGATGTTGTCGTTGATACGATTCCTTTAGGGCCAGACTTGCTTGTTTCCGAAGGGCAAGCAGTTAAAACTGGTGATGCTTTGACCAGCAACCCGAACGTCGGTGGATTCGGTCAAATAGATGCAGAAATCGTATTACAAGACGCTTCCAGAGTCAAATGGATGATTGCATTCATCGCTCTTGTAATGTTAGCTCAAGTTATGCTGGTGCTGAAGAAGAAGCAGGTTGAGAAAGTTCAAGCTGCTGAAATGAATTTCTAAATTCTTTGCTAAATTATTACTTGTAGGACAGGCATCTTGCCTGTCTTTTTTAATGTTAGTTACACAAAGCCTAAAAATTTGGGGCTTAACTGCTAGTATTTGAGCGTAAATGCTTTAAAAACACAAACAAAATAAACCTTTTTCAAAAATAACTTCTGGAAGAATAAGTGTTTTAAATAAAATCTATTAATAAGTAATGTACTATGGAAATCCGGTTTTATTTCTGAAAAAAATTAAGTATTTGTAGGGTGCATTATGACTTTAGTCTAACGCACCAAACCCTTGAAAATGGTGCGTTACGCTTCGCGATAACACACCCTATGTGTTGTTCAAAAATCAAATAGTAATCCTATAGTGTTTTAAACATACTAATGTATGTCAATTAAAATTCTGCATATATTCCAGCCAGCAGCTTTTTTGGGCGACTTTCCCAAGCAATTTTATCCAGAATTTTTCCGTTTAATACTCTCAGGATGTTGTACAGAAAAATAAAATTATGCATAACACCAAGAATTATATGGAATTTTTCCCTATAATTACCCTTTAAAGAGTAGTTATATGGAAAAATTTTGTACAATAATATCCAAATCTGGATGTAAAATATAGCCGTCCTAAATGATTAGTGAACTTCTTTCCTTCTTCTCTTGGCGCTCTTCTCTACGAGAGGCTGCGCGTTTACCTAGTGTCTCGAAGAGAAGGCGGCTTCTCCATATACCAGAAAATGGACGAGTCGTTTTTTGACCTGTTCGAGCAACTACGCGCAGATCGGTTGATTCCGTAGAACCTCGGTGGATGGCACTGGTAGCGTTTTTTGGGTGCCGAACGACAGGAACTTGGACTAAGCAGCAGTGAATTAGACAATAATCTCAAAGTTCTCCATTAATCTTACGCCTGATAATTTCCATCTGGGCTTGCATATCAGCTTCTGTCACAGGCATAGGATAGCCTTTAGAATTAGGGTCACGTTTGCTCATTAAAAAACGTAGAGCTTCAATGTCTTCGCGATTTTCCACCACGTAAGCTCTCAACTCTGTAAAACTCATTTGCTCATAATTCTGGTTCATTGACAAAATCCCAGATTCCATTACTTAGTACAATGACTTGGAGTTCATCTCCAGCTAGCATGTAAACTTGCCCTGTTTTGTCGTCAAATCGAAATAAGCGGATGTCTTTGTAAAGATTTGACAGCATTTGACAAACCCTTACACAGACTAAGGCTTGCTCTGTTGTTGGTAAAATAAACGAACGCTCCTCACTACTAATATAAGGTGGGCAATGCCCACCTTACAGCTGTTGATTATTTTTTGTGAGACTACAACGGACGGTAAACGCGATAGTTAATTTCGGGGAAGATATTATCCATTAACTCGACTTTTTCCAACCAACCACTGTCAACTTTGCCGATTTTAACGTCTTCATAGAGCTTATTAAACCGCATTAGGTGCGATCGCGTCCGTCTAACTGCATAGGGTACCATCGTTCCCGTCCGCATAATAAATGCCCAGTCGGAAGATTGTGCTAATAACAATTCCCGCGCCGCTTGGTTCAATGCTTTTTCCCCCAACTCATCTTCTGGTTCCAGATGGGAGATTTCAATCATCCGTTCAGCAGCTTTGTGCAAATGCGGATAAATCCACGCATTCGTTTCATTCAACCAATACTCATGGAAACCCTTGAAACCCCAACTCGACTGCGAAGGACGACACACTTGCTGAGTTGGCTGATCTCGCAAATAGTCTGCTAAATGGGTCATTTGATATGTTTTTTGGTCATACCACGATTTGCGGAATAGGTAATCAATGAACCAAGGGCCTTCATACCACCAATGTCCAAATAACTCTGCGTCATAAGGCGAAACGATAATTGGCGGGCGCTGCATTATACCATAGAGATGCTCAGATTGCCGCTCTCGATTATACATAAAGTTATCAGCGTGTTCTGCGGCCTTTTCCCTAGCCCAATAAGGATCGTAGAGTGCCTTATCTGATAGACCTAAGCCACGGCCTGTAATTTTGTGATACTTAATGCCCGTATTTTTCCGTTGACCATTGGGCATAATATAGGGCTTGATGTACTCATATTCTGCTTCCCAGCCCAAATCTTTGTAAAATTCTCGATATTCTGCCGCTCCAGGATAGCCCACCTCAGAAGACCATACCTGTTGGGAAGATTCATGATCTCGACCAAAGACAGCAACACCACTTTCTGTATAAATTGGCGCATAAGTACCAAAGCGGGGACGGGGACGGGCGTAAAGAATGCCATGCCCATCAGTGAGAAAATAGCGTAACCCAGCATCAGCTAGCATCCGCTCTAAACCTTCATAGTAGGCACATTCCGGCAACCAAATGCCTCTGGGTGCTTTTCCAAAAGTTTGTTCGTAATGTTCGCAAGCTACCTGAATTTGCGCCCACACTGCTTGCGGATACATTTTCATCAACGGTAAATAGCCGTGAGTAGCGCCGCAAGTGATAATTTCTAGGTTGTTACTATCTTGGAACTTCTTAAAAGCTGTTACCAAGTCCCCGCCGTAGCGTTCCCATAGCTGACGCGCTTCGCTAAACTCAGTCGCGTAATGTTCGGCTAAATAACGAAGATGCCCGTTGTTGACATTATGTTCTGCTTCTAGTGCTATAAGTTCTTCTAGTTGAGCTAAGTGTGCTTCGTAGCGTTCTTGAAGCAAAGGATCGCGAAGCATCGACACTAGAGGGGGTGTCATACTCATCGTGATTTTAAAGTCGATACCGTCTCGCTTTAAGCCTTCAAATACTTTCAATAAGGGGATGTAGGTTTCTGTGATGGCTTCATAGAGCCATTCTTCCTCCAGCACGTAGTCACTTTCCGGGTGACGAACGAAGGGTAGATGTGCGTGGAGTACAAGCGCGACGTAGCCGATAGCCATAGTGATTTTGGGGTGATACTTGTAAGTTGAAGGTCGAGAGGTTTGGCTGAAATTAACAATATTTTAAGACTTTATGGGGATCGTAAGAATAGTTTTCAATTGAGTTAATTACAGTGCTTGTGAGGGTACAACATTTGTTATACCTCCATCGTCTTTTGTTGTTAACTAGTTGTAAAATCTGCCTATTTGTTTATTGTATAATCCTGCACTGAAAATATTTATTCCGGTTCAAGACCTTTGGCTAGTAAGCGTTATGCCAATTTTTCAGCCAACTTACCTCAACAATTCAAGGTGCGTTAGCCTACGGCGTAACACACCCTACTTCAAGTTTATATTTCTTCATATACATTGACTTTTGAGCGCCGACTTACTCAATTTCGGGTTTGCTTCTTCTCCCGGCAATATTCTGGGTTAACGTGCGTTTCTGTGAGAGACTCACTTAGGTTTAAAAAAACGTCATTTATAACTGAGTCTTCCGAGAAATCTGGCAGTATTTTTTACTTTCTAACTTGGGTTTGTACTGGCTCTGCTCTTTGCCTACAGCGGGCTACGCCTACGCTAAAATTATCCAAAAAAACGCTGAACTCGAACGCCGAAATCTGGTAAAAGTGGTGATGTGATTTCGTCATCAGCCAACAAGGTTGCGATCAGTTTTAATTGGGCAGCTTCTCGGCGATAAACTTCTAGCTGCTGTAATTGCCAATTTGCAATCCAATTAAACTAGGGGTGATGGCAAGGGGCTGAGACATACAAGATATTTTTTCTATTTGTATCTATGCTATCGTGACCAACCTTTGCATAGAAGTGCGCTCACACTCCTTTATTCCTCATCCCGATATAACTCTTGCAAGTCCTGTAACTGAGTCTTTCGGGAAATTCGGCGATATTTTTTACTTTCTAACTTGGGTTCGTATTGACTCTGCCCTTTGCCTTTGCTTTTGCTTTTTAACTTCATGGTAGATTCTGGATCGGCTTGTTGATGTAGCTGAGTTTTATGAGCGATCGCAGCGTCCAAAAATTCTAAATAATGTTCGTATCGTTCCCAGTCTCCCTGCACCACACACTCAGGCTCGTCTCGGTGCAGACAATCACTAAACCGACAGCTAGCAACTGCTAACCGTTTTCTTGCTTCTGGGAAATAATGGATTAATTCTTCTGGGACACAATCCATATCCGGCTGATTAAAGCCGGGAGTGTCTGCAAGCATTCCACCGCTAGGTAACTCAAATAATTCTGTATGGCGAGTGGTATGACGACCACGAGCTAGTTTGCCAGAAACTTCTCCAACTCGCAACTTCGCCGTGTCAATTAGTGTATTAATCAGGCTGGATTTACCTACACCAGAAGGCCCAGCGATTACAGTTATTTTATTGCTCAAATATCTGGCTGCTTGCTCAGTATTAATACCATCTTTAACACTGATAAATATTGGTTCATAGCCCCAACCGAGCAGGCGATCGCTAACTTTTTGTTGCTCCTGCGGTGAAATTAAATCACTTTTATTCAAGCATAAAAGCACATCCAAGCCAGTAGACTCAGCCTTAATTAGAAATCGGCTCAACTGATAAGGTTCCAAAGGTGGATCGGCAACGGCAAATACCAATAGAATTTGATTGACATTGGCGATCGCCGGACGATCTAACTCGCTTTGACGGGGTAAAACCTCAGCGATCGCACCGCGGCCTCCAGCCCAATCTGGCTCTTCTACCACAACGCGATCGCCTACCATCACCTGTTGCCCAATTTTTTTCAGCCGTGTTCTTCGGGTACAAAGCAACAGAGGAGGCGAGGGCAAAGAGGCATTTAAATTCAGTTTCTCCTCTGCTCCCCTGCTCCTCTGCTCCCCTGCCTCTTGATCCAGCTGTACTCGGTAAAAATTAGCCTGTACAGCCACTACCGTACCCAATAACTGTCCAGTTGCGGCAAAATTTTCCCCTGTCATTGGCTAGCAACTGGACGGCGCACTAACAGAGAAAAATAACTAGTGCAGTCTGTAATTTGTTCCACCTGATAACCTGCCATTGTCAAACTATCAGGAACCTGCTCAATCGGCTCACCAGGGTCTAACCAGACTTCTAGCAAACCTCCCAATGGCATTTTCTCCAGACGTAGTTTTGTCCGCACGAAATTAATCGGGCAAGGGGTGCCGCGTAAATCAAGTTGAGCATCGGGAGTTAAAACAGAAGAGGGCATCATCACTTAAATAAATTTCCCAAGAATCCTTCTAGACCGCCTTTACCAGTGCGATCGCCCTTAATTTTAGCTAGCTTCTCCAGCAGTTCCCTCTCCTCTGGGGTGACTTTATTGGGAATATCAATTAATACATTCAGCATGTGATCCCCACGACTTACGGGATTACCCAAGCGGGGTACGCCGCGATTTTCCAACTTCATCACTGTATTCGGCTGAGTTCCAGCTGGAATGATTAGTTCTACCGGGCCATCTACTGTATCTACCTCTAACCGACAACCTAAAATCGCTTGCAGGTAGCTAACTTTGATTTCCGAGAGAATATTAATTCCATCCCGTTGGAATTCCTCGTCCTCATTCACGAACAAGTAAACGTATAAATCCCCAGGAGGGCCACTACGTTGACCGGCATCTCCTTCACTAGAAATCCGTAAACGTGTGCCATTATCCACCCCCGCTGGAATGGTAATTTTGAGTTTCTTTGTGACTTGATTTGCGCCCTTACCATCACACGCGTCACACTTATCTTCAATTACCATCCCTGTTCCATTACAGGTGGGACAAGTCGAGACTTGGGTGAAACTGCCAAAGGGTGTTCTAGTCACACGCCGTACTTGAGCCGATCCGCCACAAGTCGAACAAGTGCGAGGGCGGGTTCCAGGTTTAGCACCAGAACCGCTACAAACTTCACAATTTTCTAAATGGGAAATGCGAATTTCTTTTTCGCCGCCAAATATCGCTTCCCGAAAGTCTAACTTCAGGTCTAGCCGCAGGTCATCACCCCTCGCAGGCCCACTGCGGCGTCTTTGTTGGGTGGGATTACCCATACCGCCAGCAAAGCCACTAAAAATGCTTTCAAAGATATCGGCAAAACCACCCATATCGCCGACATCTTGAAAGCCCGCGCCAGCAGCACCCGATACACCCTCTGGGCCAAAGCGATCGTAACGAGCGCGGGTTTCGGGTTCTGAGAGTACCTCATAAGCGCGGTTAATTTCTTTAAAGCGATCCTCCGCCCCCGGTTCTTTGTTCACATCTGGGTGATACTTCCGGGCTAGACGGCGATAGGCTTGTTTGATTTCTTCTTTGTCAGTGTCACGAGAGACACCCAGGATTTCATAGTAGTCGCGGGCCATATAGCAAAGGTAAAAGTTAGAAGGAAGAAAGCAGAAGTCAGTAGAACGTCATTCACGGTCACTTGCTACCCTATGGATTAAGTGTTTTGCCTACAGATATGCAAGAGCAATACATTATCCTGTTAGAGGGTGGCTTGCCGGAAGGCAGGCAGAAGATAAAATTAATTTTTGTTAATAACTGATTTTACCCTTTACCTTTTACAAAAATCACCGACAAATCTTGAGCAACAGATGCTTTCCTCGTGGGAGACGACAAAAGCTATAGAAGTTAGGAACAGGGGAAGCCTCTGCTCAGACTTCTCACTGCCGAGTCGGCTGTCTCTTTTACAATTGTGCTACGTAGGAGAGGAAAACCTCGCCCATCAACCAGAGGGGCTAGCCGCACCATTAGGTGTGGAAAACCACCCTTATGCAATGGAAGTGGCTCTGAACTTGCACATTGCCTAGCCCAAAGTAATTTGCTTCTACAATCTAGCAAACCGCTGGGGTCTTGTGAAACTTCGCTAAATATTTAGATATATAAAAATGTCTTAATAAAAATTTGCAACTTAGGGGATTGGGGAGCAGGGGACTGGGGGAGCAGGGGACTGGAGGAGCAGGGGAGCAGGGGAGCAGGGGAGCAGGGGAGCAGGGGAGCAGGGGAGCAGGGGAGCAGGGGAGCAGGGGAGCAGGGGAGCAGGGGAGCAGAGGAGAAGTTGCAGTAAGTTTTTCCCCTCTGCCCCTCTGCCCCTCTGCCCCTCTGCCCCTCTGCCTCTTGTGCCCAATACCCACTTGCCCTGAGCGAAGCCGAAGGGATGCCCAACCCCTAATCTATCGCCTCATAATCAGCCTGAGCTGTACTTTCTTCGTCAAAATCAAAGTTGAATTGTGGTATTAGTGTGCCATTCATTGGTGAGTCTACTTCTGGGGTAAAGTGACCAGATGAACCCCCCTCAATCTCATCAGTTTGGCTGTTAGCTCGATTGTAAACATCAGCACCAATTGCAAATAAGGTTTGTTGGAAGTCGTCTAAGCGCTGCTTAAATTCCACTGTGGAAATGCTGGAGTCAATCATTGCAGCTTGGAGTTGTTCAACTTTTTCACTGGCCAAGGTTTTCATCTGGTCGCCGATAAAGTTGCTATTATCCTTGATGGTGGATTCATAACTGAATAACAAATTATCTGCTTGGTTTTTGAGTTCAACCAGTTCTTTACGTCTTTTATCTTCTTCGGAAAACAGTTCGGCTTCTTGGCGCATCCGTTCTACTTCGTTGGTACTCAAGCCACCTGTATTGGTAATCCTGATACTCTGTTCTCTACCAGTACCTTTATCTTGGGCAGAAACCTTCAGGATGCCGTTGACATCGATTTCAAAGGATACTTCAATTTGCGGTACACCACGGGGCGATGGGGGAATTCCTGCTAGCAAAAACTTGCCGAGACTCTTGTTATCCCGTGACATTGCCCGTTCACCTTGGAGGATGTGAATTTCCACTGAGGTTTGCCCATCAACGGCGGTGGAAAAAACTTGTGACCGACTCGTAGGAATTGTGGTGTTGCGTTCAATGATTTTGGTGAACACTTCACCCAAAGTTTCAATTCCCAAGGACAGAGGGGTGACATCCAATAGTAAAAGATTATCGACTTCGCCACCCAACACACCTGCTTGGATAGCTGCTCCTAATGCTACGGCTTCGTCAGGGTTGATGGAGCGATCGGGAGCTTTGCCGTTGAAAAACTTAATTAGGGCGTTTTGGACTGCCGGAATACGGGTAGAACCACCTACCAAAATAATCCGATCTATGGCTTCTGGTTTGAGATCCGCATCTTTGAGCGATTGCATCAGTGGTTCGATGGTCGCTTCAATTAATTTCGCGGCCAGTTCTTCAAATTTAGAGCGGCTGAGTTCCATCTCCAGATGCTTTGGCCCGGTGTCATCCGCTGTGATAAAGGGCAAGTTGACAGAGGTATTCATCATATTGGAGAGTTCAATTTTTGCCTTTTCCGCAGCTTCCCGCAGGCGTTGCAGCGCCATCTTGTCTTTGGAAAGGTCGATTTTCTCTTGTTCTTGGAAACGTTCCATCATCCAAAGGACGATCGCATTATCAAAGTCGTCTCCACCCAAGTGGTTGTTACCACAAGTCGCCTTCACTTCAAAAACGCCATCCCCAAGTTGCAGGATCGATACGTCGAAGGTACCGCCTCCTAAGTCAAATACTAAAATTAGCTGCTCTTGGTCTTGCTTTTCTAATCCGAAAGCTAAAGCCGCAGCTGTTGGTTCATTAATGATTCGCAGGACTTCTAAACCTGCAATTGTGCCAGCATCTTTAGTTGCTTGTCTTTGGGCATCTGTGAAATATGCTGGTACGGTGATCACTGCTTGAGTAACCTCTTCACCCAAAAAGTTTTCCGCGTCCTGCTTCAGCTTTTGCAGGATCATCGCAGATAATTCTTGTGGCGTATAGTTTTTTGAGCGAATTTGGACATCAACGGTTTCGTCTCGACCTTTGACACAGTTGTAGGGGACGCGATCGCGCTCTATTTCAGTGTCTTCCCAACGCCGCCCGATGAATCGTTTAATACTGTAAATCGTGTTTTCAGCATTGGTTACGGCTTGGCGTTTTGCCAATTGACCAACCAAGCGATCGCCACTCTTCCCAAATCCCACAATACTTGGAGTTGTTCGTCCACCTTCAGAATTGGAGATCACAAGTGGTTGACCACCCTCCAAAACTGCGACGCAACTGTTAGTAGTGCCTAAGTCGATCCCAATAACTTTTCCCATATTTGCCAGTATTTTTACTGAAATTTCTGCTGTAATATGTCGCGGACTAACTTGTTTGCTAAGAACAAAGGCTAGCGGATAACGTCTGTGGAACCCCTGTTGCTGATAGCAAGATAGAAGTTGAAACACAGAGAGTTATCCAAAGCCTTGTCCAAGTTTTAGGTACGCGATGCTCGTCTTTGCTATAACCCAGGCACTTGAGGTCAGCGAGGCGAGCGACTACAGCTAACTGCTGGCTGAACTCGACTGATCTTCTGGTGCAAAAGGTGTATCTTCCTTGGGAGCAGCTACTTTGACCATTGCATGGCGTAGCACGCGATCGCCCAAGTAATATCCGCGCACTAACTCTTCTAACACTGTTCCTTCAGGATGTTCATCCGTAGGTTCCCGCATTACTGCTTCGTGCAGGTTAGGATCGAATTCTTGACCTTCGGGACGCATTGGCGATACACCCAAGCGTTTCAGGCTATCTACTAATTGTTTGTAAACGCCTTGGTAACTTTTGTGCATGGTCATTTCACCATCAGACTGTGGTTTGAGGTGCGATCGCGCCCGCTCAAAATTATCGACTACTGGCAGCAATTCCAAAATCGTATTCCGCTTCACCTGCAACTCTAGGTCTTCTTTTTCTTTGCTAGTGCGTTTTCGGTAATTCTCAAAATCAGCGGCAATCCGCATATATTGAGTACTACGCTCTTCTAGTTGCGTTTTAACGGACTCGATTTGTTGATTCAGTTCTGCCAAAGCTGCCCTTTCTACTTCAGTTTTCTCAGTTGCAGCGACGCTATTTTCTGGATTGACAGCAGTATCGCCTGATATATTTGTTTGGGCTGCCACTTGCTCTGTCACCTCGCTGCCAGATTCATTGAAATTAGTTTGGGCTGGGAAGTCACTCTTCATTGCTTGCTTTACCTCTGTTGGTTCACCCAATTGCTGGCTTGTATTGTTTATCTGTTTATTTTCATCGATCATTGTCTATTCATTCCAGATCCTATTTATGGCAGTGTATCTCTACAGCTTGCAACCGTCGTCATCCACGACTTGCAACTGAGGCTGATTTTATTGCCGACAAGTTCCTGGAAGTTATATAACCGTCCTCTTATTGTGACAAATGGTGAACACGTTAGCCCAGACGCTACTAAGGCGGGAACCCGAACGAGTAGGAATGGGGACTGGGTATTAGGGACTGGGGAAATTGGTAAATAGATCCGCGCTGTAGGGGTTTAGTAAAAGGGCAGTTAGAAACCGCCTCTACACGAGGCTTAAAACACTCAATTTTTCTTTAGTCCGCGCAGGTGGTCACTGAGCTTGTCGTACCACTTCGCTGCGCGAACGTGGAAGCAAGCTACGCGCAGCGTCTCCAAGAGTTGTGCGGACGAGAGTTTGTGTAGCAGCGAATTCTACTCGCTTTTTTGGAAAATGAGAATTCTATCTCCCAGGCTGGGAATACTTTAAGCAGAGGTTCCCCCTACTCATTCGCTCATTTATGAACTCGTCACCACAACGGCGCAGTACCGCTCTAACTACCAGAACAGAGTTTTCGCCCTTCGGCAACAAGCTAGTACAATCTGGCTATGTCAATACCGAACAGATGAGGCAGGCATTAATTGAAAGCCGCAAATCTGGCAGACCCTTAACGGAAGTATTAGAGTCACTTACTGGACAACAACTATCGCCTGAGTTGCTCAGGCAATACAAAAAACAGCAGCTATTTGAACTGAAAATACTATACGGAGTTGAATTCCTCGATCCAGAAGTCAATTCCGTTGGCAACACGATGATGGGGAACCTGATTGAAACCCTCATCCCAGTGGATATCTGCCGTCGCCATCGTTTAGTACCACTGTCGAAACACGAAGACCAAACCCCGCCCTCAGTTTTAGTGGCGATGGTTGCTCCAGATAATCTAGAAGCTTCCGATGACCTGAACCGCATATTGCGCCCCCAAGGTTTGGCCTTGCAGCGCATGGTGATTACCCAGGAAGATTACCAGCAGCTAATCAACCAATATTTGGATGAAATGGCTGTTAAGCAGAAGCATCTGGAACAAGAAAAGTTTACAGATATTAATCAGGATTTAGAAAACCTCGGAAATCTCGATCTTTCGGATGCTCCTGAAGAAATGGAGGCCGATCTAGGGGCAGCGATGAAGGGTGCAGAGGATGCCCCAGTCATCAACCTAGTCAATAGAATCCTGGCTAAAGCCTTGCATGAGGGCGTTTCTGATATTCATATCGAACCGCAAGAAGAAAACTTACGCATTCGCTTCCGCAAAGATGGCGTACTGAAGGAAGCTTTCGATCCCCTACCGAAAAAAATCATCCCGGCGGTGACAGCCCGATTTAAAATCATCTCCAATCTAGACATTGCTGAACGCCGTATGCCCCAAGATGGACGTATCCGCCGGATGTTTGAGGGACGTAAGGTGGACTTCCGGGTGAATACCTTACCCAGTCGCTACGGGGAAAAGGTGGTACTGCGGATTTTGGATAACTCCTCAACCCAACTGGGATTAGATAAGTTAATTACCGATCCAGAGACTTTACATATTGTCCAGGATATGGTTAGCCGCCCTTTTGGGCTAATTTTGGTAACTGGGCCAACTGGTTCTGGGAAAACAACCTCGCTGTATTCTGCACTGTCAGAAAAGAACGATCCCGGAATTAATATCAGTACTGTAGAAGACCCAATCGAGTACAGTCTTCCAGGGATTACTCAAGTACAGGTGATTCGGGAAAAAGGGCTAGATTTTGCTACTGCGTTGCGGGCTTTCTTGCGACAAGATCCAGATGTGCTACTAGTGGGTGAAACGCGGGATAAGGAAACGGCAAAAACAGCAATTGAAGCTGCCTTGACCGGTCACTTAGTGTTAACTACCTTACATACCAATGATGCTCCAGGTGCGATCGCTCGTTTGGGAGAAATGGGGATTGAGCCTTTCATGATTTCTAGTTCCCTAATTGGCGTTCTAGCTCAACGTTTGGTGCGACGTGTCTGTTCTGAATGTCGCATTCCCTACACTCCCACAACTGAGGAACTGGCTCGTTATGGTCTATCAGCTTCCTCTGATGTCGGAGTCACCTTCTACAAAGCTAACACCTTGACATTAGATGCGATCGCAGATGCCAAAGCCAAAAATCACCTTTGCCCAAAATGTAATGGCAACGGCTACAAAGGGCGTTGTGGTGTTTATGAAGTTATGCGAGTCACCGAAAACCTGCAAACTCTCATTAACGAAGATGCACCCACCGAACGCATCAAGGAAGTGGCAATAGAAGAGGGGATGAAAACCTTGCTGTCTTACAGTTTAGACTTAGTGCGCCAAGGTTCCACCACTTTAGAAGAAGTAGAACGAGTGACGTTTACTGATACTGGTTTGGAAGCAGAGTTAAAAGCCAAACGCAAGACTGGTCTTACCTGTCGGAGTTGCGATGCCACATTGAAACAAGAATGGCTGGATTGTCCTTACTGTATGACAGCTCGGTTTTAAGACTAATAGTCATTAGTCATTGGTCATTAGTCATTAGTCATTGGTGAATGCTTAATAACTTTAAACAAATGACAACAGACAAATGACAAATGACAAATAAAAAACATTAAAAGGAAGCAGAACTATGGAAATGATGATTGAAGACTTGATGGAGCAGTTGATTGAATTGGGTGGCTCGGATATGCATTTATCCGCAGGTTTGCCTCCCTACTTCCGCATCAGTGGCAAACTTACGCCCATAGGTGAGCATGTATTGACAGCCGATCAATGTCAAAGGCTGATTTTTAGTATGCTCAACAACACCCAGCGTAAAACCTTAGAGCAGAACTGGGAGTTGGATTGTTCTTATGGTGTTAAGGGTTTGGCTCGCTTTCGGGTCAATGTTTATAAAGAACGTGGTTCTTATGCTGCTTGTTTACGGGCATTAAGTTCTAAGATTCCTAACTTTGAAAAGTTAGGTCTGCCAGATATCGTGCGGGAAATGACAGATAAGCCCAGAGGGCTAATTCTGGTGACAGGCCCTACAGGTTCCGGGAAGACAACGACCCTAGCGGCAATGATTGACTTGATTAACCGCACCAAAGCAGAGCATATTTTGACGGTGGAAGACCCAATTGAATTTGTCTACGAACCAATTAAAAGTTTGGTTCACCAACGGCAACTAGGTGAAGATACTAAGAGCTTTGCTAATGCTTTGAAAGCAGCTTTGCGGGAAGATCCAGATATTGTTCTGGTAGGGGAAATGCGCGATTTAGAAACGATTTCCTTGGCGATTTCCGCAGCAGAAACAGGACACTTGGTATTTGGTACGCTACACACCAGTTCTGCTGCACAAACGGTTGACCGGATTATTGACGTTTTTCCCCATGAAAGACAAACCCAGGTGCGGGTGCAACTGTCTAACTCGTTAGTGGCGGTATTTAGCCAAACCTTAGTGTCCAAGAAAAGCCCTAAACCTGGTGAATATGGTCGGGTAATGGCTCAAGAAATTCTGATTGTCACTCCCGCTATTTCTAACTTGATTCGAGAAGGCAAAACATCTCAAATTTACTCAGCTATTCAAACTGGTGGCAAATTGGGGATGCAAACTCTAGAGAAGGTTTTAGCCGATTTTTACAAAAATGGAACCATTTCCTTTGAAGCGGCCATGTCTAAGACTTCTAAGCCAGATGAAATCCAACGTCTCATCGGTACTTCTGTGCCACCACAGGGAGCAGGTGCGAAACCTGGTGCGGCTGCCAAAGCGCATTAAAGAAACTGGGGATGAGAAGGGAGTGTGGAGAGATGAGGGAGTGTGGGGAGTGTGGGGAGTGTGGGGAGATGATGAATTTTGCTTCCCTCTCCTCCCACACCCCCCACACCTCCCAATGCCCAATGCCCCATGCCCCATGCCCAATTAATAACAACTATTTTGAATTTATTTTATGCCAAACTTCGTTGCCCGTGTTCGGGATTCGCAAGGAAAATCTCGAACCGAAAAAATTGTTGCCGAATCCTTGGTACAAGCTCGGACTAATCTCAGAGATCAAGGTTTTGTAATCCAAGAACTCAAGCAATCTCAGGGATTTCAGCCAGATGTTGCCTTCAAAAATTTCCAGAATTCCTTAGTTAAGGTTTCTGTGAAAGACAAAGCCGTTTTTTCGCGTCAATTTGCCGTTTTGATGAATGCGGGAGTTGCGATCGTTAGAAGTCTGGGGGTGCTTTCTGAACAGTGTAGTAATACTAAATTGAAACAAGCCCTTGTGGACATTAGCACCGATGTTCAAAGTGGAATGAATCTTTCAGAGGCAATGCGGAAGCATCCTGACTGTTTTGATGGATTATATGTGAGTATGATTCAAGCTGGCGAAGTTGGTGGTGTTCTAGACGAAGTATTGAATCGTTTAGCTAAGTTGTTAGAAGATGTTGCTCGTCTACAAAACCAAATTAAATCAGCAATGTCTTATCCAACGGTTGTGGGTTTTATCGCAGTTGCGATCTTTCTTGGCATGACTATTTTTCTGATTCCGATTTTTGCCACTATTTTTACACAAATTGGAATCTCATTACCACCTCTAACGCAATTCTTGATGGATGCTAGTAAGTTTTTGAGAAGTCCGGGTGCTTTCGTCCTGCTTGCTGCTCTTATAGGACTGAAAATTGCCTTTACACAATACGGTAAAACTCCTGTTGGTCGCATGACAATTGATCGTCTTTCCCTCAAGATGCCATTGTTTGGTGACTTAATTCAAAAATCTTCAGTTGCCCGCTTTAGCCGGACTTTTGGTTCTTTAACTCGTTCAGGTGTACCAATTTTAACTTGCTTAGAAATTGTCCGAGATACATCAGGAAACCAAATAATTGCCAATGCCATAGATGCAGCCCGCATGGAAATTCAACAAGGAGGTATGATTAGCATTGCTTTACAACAAAGTGATGGCGTTTTTCCGGCTATGGCAATTCAGATGATTAGTATCGGAGAAGAAACTGGAGAATTAGATGCAATGTTGATGAAAGTTGCTGATTTCTATGAAGATGAAGTTGAGCAAGCAGTAAAAGCAATGACTAGTATTTTAGAACCGGTGATGATTGTAGTTCTAGGGGGAATGGTGGGAACCATTTTGCTAGCGATGTATCTGCCGATGTTTGCGGTATTTGAAAAGCTGGGATAAAGGATTAATAGTTAAGAGTTAGAAGTTAGGAGTTAGGAATAGAAACATTTTATTTATAACTTTTAACTTCTAACTGATTAATTTTATTCTTAACTGCTAACTACTCACTATTTAATAAACTATGACTGTGCAAAAATCTCAGTACGAAGCAAGTTTGGCAGAGTACAGCAATCATCTAGCTGCGATCGCCTTATTAAAGCAATATCGGCCATACTTGGAGATGATTCCCAGTCTGCGCCGTCCTGATGAAAGTGTGATCACTATACCTTTGCCAATTGTCCGGCTTCGGAATACTGCTACAACAGCCCCACAAACGATTTGCTTACCCTGTGATGTGGCAATTTTGATGTGCGATCCAGAGTGGAAAATCAAAACTGGAGCAGAAATTTTAGTCTTTATTCATCGCGCTCACGAAGATTTTTCTGATTTATTAGGACGTTGGCGACAAACCCAAGTTTGTCTGGACAACGATTATGAGTGGTTGATGCCTCTCCGTCACAGTCATATTTTGAGTGAAGGAGCTAATGCAATATATCCTCTGTTTATCGTTTTTAGTGAGACTTTAGAACGCATCCAAAGAGGTCTTGTGGGAGCCGAACTCCCATTTATTATACAAACACCAGATTTGCTGGTTGAAGATAATTTCACAGATATTTTCTCTTCACAAACTCCACCAGCTTAGGTATTTACAGCAGAATTCAGAATTCAAGAGTAAAATACGCTTTATACCTAGCTAACAGACGAATCGTTGTGTACCTCACTAACTTGAAGTCTGCTGTATAGTCAAAAAAACATCCCATCCCTGCGGGACGCTCCGCGAACGAAAGAATGCAAGGACTTGCATTTTTATAAATGTACTAAGTGTGAAACTACATATTTTACCCCCGGCTACGCCGTCCCCCTTTTGCTAAACTAGAGGGGTTTTATTATGTGCATCTTCATACAAAATTGTTATAAATACCCACCAACAGACTTTCACCTCTACCAAACTACAAATTAGCTTGTGACACATCCGTAAAAGGGCTAGTTCTATAAAAATTTATTGCTACTTTTTGAAGAGTAATGAGGATTTGGCAAAGATTCAGTAATCTTACTGTTGCCAATAAAGAATTGTCATAGAATTAGAGACATTTAAAAGCAGATACTTTATACTAATGAATCGTTTTTCTCAAAAAACAACGAATTATCAAGAGAGCATTTCACAACAAACTCAGTTGAGTCAGATGTGTGGTTCCAAACGGCTATTTCGCGATCGCTATGAAATACTGCAAATTTTAGGTAGAGGTGGTTTTGGTGTAACATTTTTAGCCAAAAATGCCGTATTACCTGGGAATCCACTTTGTGTCATTAAACAGCTTTGTCCAAAAGTGACTAGTCCCCAAAGTTGGCAAAGGGCGTGTATGCGCTTTGAAAAAGAAGCAAGAACTTTGGGGCAACTCGGTAGTCATTCGCAAATTCCCATGCTATTAGACTACTTTCAGGCAAATGGGGAGTTCTTTTTAATTCAAGAATATGTGCCGGGTTTGACTTTGGCGCGAGAAGTGCGGCAAAATGGGCCTAAAAGTGAAGCCTCAGTTAAGCAGTTCTTACAGGAATTATTACCTGTCTTACACTATCTTCATAAACATCATGTGATTCATCGGGATATTAAGCCTCAGAATTTATTGCGGTGTGAATATGATGGGCGCATAGTGCTGATTGATTTTGGTGCGGTGAAAGAGAAATTAGTTGATGCTTGTGAAAACTCAATCAATCAAGCTGCAAATACCAACTTTATTGGGACTAGAGGATTTGCACCACCAGAACAGTTCTCTCTACGTCCAGTTTATGCCAGTGATATTTATGCACTGGGTGTAACTTGTATTTATATGTTGACTGCTAAAAGTCCTTTAGAATTGGACTACGATCCAAAAACTGGTGAAATATCTTGGCAAAAACAGGTAAATATCAGCAACAGTTTTGCCCAGATTTTAGGAAAAATGCTGAAAATCACTTTAGAGGATCGGTTTAAGACTGCCGATGAAGTTATAAAAGCTTTAAGTAGTGAAAGTTATTTGCCTACTTTGGCTAACTGTCTAACTACCCAAAAATTAAATAATAAAAGTATTACACAACACGAAATTACACAAAATAAAATTACACAACATGAAATTACACAACACGAAAATTATGATGTATATATGCCACCTGTAGCCAGAACTGCTAGTGCCATTCGGAAATGGAGAGCAAGATTCAAGGAAACAAGATAACATATAGCAGAATTCAGAATTCAGAATTCAGAATTCAGAATGGGCTACGCCCCGCTGCGCTAACAGGAGTAAAACACGCTTTATAACTGGGTAACAGACTTAGCTTGTGTACCTCAACAACTTGAAATCTGCTGTAAGTTGCAGCCTTTTTACCTGAAGTATCAAATGAATAATTAATTATGGGCAATTTAAAATACCCAAAACAAATTTAGTAAGCATTTTAACTATATTTGATAGTCAGTAATGATTAATTGATCGGGGTTTATCTTCAATACTTAGTCAGTTCTCGCTTGCCAAGATACAAGCAAAATTACTAGGTTTAAAAGTTCCAAAAAATATTTTTATTCAGATTATTATATAATCGATAGCATAATTAATCTTATGGCTCTCGTAGTTTTCCACAGATGAGGAAGACTGACTACTATTTACAAAAGCTAACTATATAAGTAATTCCCCAATCCCCAGAACAGGGTTTATCTACCACAAGTAAGCGAGAGTCAATTATTTTAAGGGAAAGTTCGGGGCAAACTTAGCCTAAGTTGTCATGCAGTCGCGCCTGTCAGATCATGATCTGCTGCTTAAATCCCGATTGCTCAAATCCCCTGAATCCCAATGGAAAGAAGTTTTGCCAAAGTTGTAGCACCCCGCTGGTGTCACTTTTAAGAAATCGCTTTCGTGTCATCCGAGTCCTTTCAGATGAGGGGGGATTTGGCAGAACCTATCTATCAGAAGACGTAGATAAACTCAATGAACGCTGTGTTATCAAGCAATTAGCTCCAAAATTCCAAGGAACTTGGTCGCAAAAAAAGGCGATGGAGTTGTTTGCCGAAGAAGCGCAGCGACTACAAGACCTTGGGGAACATCCCCAAATTCCGACTTTGATAGCTTACTTTGAGCAAGACGGCTGCCTATATTTGGTGCAGCAGTTTATCAATGGAGATAATTTGTTAAAGGAGTTGCAACAGCGCAAGACTTATAACGCTAGAGACATTCAATCTATTTTGCTAGATTTACTGCCCATCTTAAAATTTATCCACGATCGCAAAGTTATTCACCGAGACATCAAGCCAGAAAATATTATCCGCAATAAAAATGATGGGCGATTATGCCTGATTGATTTTGGCTCCTCAAAGCAATTTACCGCCAAAGTTCAGCAGAAATCTGGCACATCCATTGGTTCACATGGTTATTCTCCCCTAGAACAAATTAGAGATGGGAAAGCTTTCCCCGCCAGCGACTTGTTCGGTGTGGGGGCTACCTGCTTTCATCTGCTAACGGGAAATTCCCCGTTTCAGTTGTGGATGGAATCTGGATACGCCTGGGTAAGTAATTGGCGGGAATATTTGCGGAGTCCGATAAATCCTGAGTTGGATTTTGTCATTGACAAGCTTTTAAAAAAAGATATCCAGGAACGTTACCAGTCAGCCGAAGAAGTCCTGAGAGACTTGACTCCCAAACAACTCCTCGCCCTGCCACCTGCGGGTAAGTCATCTGGGAAATTACCACCAACTAAAGCACCAGTTTTACCAAAAAGTTATCCCTTACTGAGAATTTTAATCTTGTTAAGTGCTTTCATTCTGTTATTTGGATTCAGCGAATCTTGGTATAAAAATTTTCGCCGGATTCAAACCAGTTTGGTTTCCAGGTTGATTCAACACAATAGTCCTGGTAAAAATGACGCGATTTTGAGTCAGATTAGCTTGGGTAAGGTTTCCTTAGATAACACCCTCCAAGGACACGAAAACTCAGTTTTATCTGTCGCCATCAGCCCCGATGGTAAAACCATAGCCAGCAGTGGCGATCGCACAATCAAACTTTGGAATCTCGCAACCGGAAAACTGATCGCTTCACTCAACGGGCATTTTCAGCAGGTGAATGTCGTGGTAATTAGTCCAGATGGCAAACTTCTAGTTAGTGCCAGTGATGACAACACCATTAAAATCTGGAATTTGGCAACACGCAAACAAATTCGCACTCTTATAGGGCATTCTGACTCAGTTCATGCCCTAGCCATCAGTGCTGATAGTGAGACTCTAGTGACTGGCAGTGATGACAACACAATAAAAATCTGGGATTTGGCAACAGGAGAGCAAATTCGGACACTAGCAGGGCATACATTCTGGGTGCGATCGGTGGCTATTAGTCCTAATGGTGTGATTCTAGCCAGTGGCAGTTTTGACAAGACGATCAAAATCTGGAATCTAGCAAAAGGATACCCAATCCGCACACTAGAAGGAAATTCTCAAACAGTGACAACTGTGGCTATTAGCCCAAATGGTAAAACTTTAGCCACTGCTAGCCGCGATCGCACCATCAAACTTTGGAATTTAGCTACCGGAAGAGAACTTCGCACCCTAGCGGGACATGGCAACACTGTCACATCCGTAGCCTTTAGTACCGATGGTAAAATTATTGCTAGTGGTAGCCGCGATCGCACTATCAAACTGTGGAATACAGCAACAGGAGAAGAAATTCTCACATTGGCGGGGCACACCAACACCGTCACATCTGTTACCTTCACTCCTGATGGCAAAACCCTTGTTAGCGGTAGTGAAGATAACACGATTAAGATTTGGCGGTTGTCTCAGTGAATGGGGATTAGGGATTGAGGATTGGGGATGAAGGAGAGTTAGAATCTCGTTCATCCACCTTTGAACTGGATGAATCCATATAAAAGACTCGTTCATCCACCTTTGAACTGGATGAATCCATATAAAAGACTCGTTCATCCACCTTTGAACTGGATGAATCCATATAAAAGACTCGTTCATCC